>CASICO010000014.1 GCA_949373165.1 uncultured Flavobacteriales bacterium
CCTGGGGATGGGGCTATTGGGCCTGTTCATGTGGTGCTTGACTTTGGGCATGGGGCAGGGGTTGGGCCAAGCTTGGTCAGGCCTTCTTCTGTTGTTTTTATCGTGCTTGGGGGAGGACACCCTCGAAACCCAAGCAGGGGTGACCTTGGCTTTATGGGTTCTGGCTTTTCCAGCCTTCACGCGGTCCGTTTGGCGCCCGACAAAGCCGCCATTGAGGCTTTAAAAACCTCGTCTACCGCCAAGTCCAATTGTCCTTGGTTTGTGGTGTTCTCTGCGCGTAGAACGTGGACAAAGGGCCCAAGTGGAGCCCATCTCTCTGCCCATTCTGGTGCATGACAGCCATACAAGCCCAAGGTGGGCACGCCCAACGCCGCTGCAGTATGCAGGGGGCCAGTGCTCGATGCCACAACTAGGCCGGCAGCAGATTGCAAGGCCAGCAGTTGGTTCAGGTTGAGCCTTCCCCCCAGGTCGTGAATCAAGGGGTGGCTTGGGCAATGCTTCTCAAATTCAATTTGTTCCCGTTCGGTGCCGGTAAAGGCAACGGCTTGCCCGGATTCCGCGATGCGCTTGGCCAGTGAAGCAAAACTTGTGGCGCTCCAGTTTCCCGCACTGCCATTGGAGCCGGGGTGCAAGAGTACCGGCAGGGGGTGAGTTTGTTCTAGAATTTGGTTGACCACAGGGTCTGGGTTGGGTGCGGTCAAATTCACATCTGATCGGAACGGGTATTCGGCGTCTATCCCGAGGGGGATCAGCATGCGTAAGCCATGCCAAGCTTCATGACCACCAGAATGTTGGCGACTGTCCCAGATCCTGTGTTGGACTCGGGTGAGGGTATGCCACCGTCTTCCCGAGGCCACACGAATTGGAATTTTGGCGGCCTTTCCAGCTTGCAGTGCGGCCTTGTCGGGGAAGGCAAAAACAACCGCGTCATAATTTTCAGCGGCGAGTGAAGCCGCGCCTTTTCCTTTCGGGTCCAAGGCCATTTCTGACGTCCATTCGAATGCCTTGTCTACGTTCTGAGCACAATTGGCCACTGGAAGGGCATAACCTCGAACCAGAACGTCCACTTGAACGCCAGGGTGGGCTGCCTTAAGCGCGCTTACCATGGGCAAAGTCACCACCAAGTCTCCCAAAGCATCGGTCCGGGAAATGAGGACTTTTTTCAGGGCAGGTGCTGTTGGCTTCAAAATCTGGCGAAGCAAAGCGTGCTTTCGCCAAGTGGCCCAGGCGCTTCGTCGGGATATGGTCCAGCCGGTTGCTCCATCGAGAAACCCCGCTTTGATCACAAAGCTTTTGATCCATTGCGCGGCGACTTTGACCACGACTTGCCCAAGAGATGTTGTCCGACCCCGGGCATGCTGGTCTTCTGCCCAAACATGGCCAAACCTCTCGATTTGCCGAAGGTGGTCTGCCGGCATTGGATAGCTGTGGTGCGCGACATCCCCTTGGATTTGAGAGATGGTGGAGTGCCCGCGAACTTCGATTTCTTCGTGGATCGCGCCTTTCCAAGTGGCGATTCCGGTCGGCCATAGCCTCAACTTCCGGTCGGGGTACCACCCGCTGTGCTTGACCCAGTGCCCGCAGTAATTGGTCAGTCGGTTGATTTCCCCCACCCGCCATGCGCCAGCATCATCTTTCAGTGGGCCTTGGATGTGTTGAAGGATGGATGCCGCGGATTCTGGGGTCAAGGCTTCGTCTGCATCCAAGCTCAAGGTCCAGCGTCCTCGTGCTTCCAGATTGGCCTTGTTCTTGGTTTTGGACCATCCTTCCCAGGCACACTGGAATACGCGTGCCCCGGCTTCTCGAGCCCATTCTACCGTGCCATCAGTGCTCCCGGAGTCAAAAATGACCACTTCGTCAGCGACCCCATTTAGGGATGCCAGCAACCGAGGCAGGTTGTTGGCTTCGTTGCACGAAATGACGACCACACTCAGAAGTGGGGTGTCCGTTGCGGTTTGATTTGGGGCTTGATTGTCCAAAGTTTGCGGGTCTGAGGTCCAGATTGGTGAGGAATGGTTGCCGGCTGTTGAAAAGATGGCGTCATCCGGGTCGTTGGCGAAGGTAGTTTTGAGGTGCGATGCGTGTACTCATACTTGGATCAGGCGGCCGCGAGCATGCCATTGGCTGGAAAGTCGCCACAAGCTCTCTGCTGGAGGCGCTTTTCTTTGGACCTGGCAATGCGGGGACCTCTGAAATCGGCCACAATGTCGACCTCAATCCGATGGATTTTCCAGCGGTCGAGGACTTTGTTCGTGAGAACGCCATCAACATGGTGGTGGTTGGCCCGGAAGGCCCTCTTGCTGGCGGAATCGTCGATCACTTCCAAAAGGCCAAGGGCCTAGAATCGGTGGCGGTGATTGGACCAGGAAAGGAAGGCGCACAGCTAGAAAGCAGCAAGAAGTTTGCAAAGGACTTCATGAAGCGGCACCGGATTCCAACAGCCAAATTCAAATCCTTTGGAAAGGGTCAAGTGCGCGAAGCGACGGCTTATCTGAAGACGATGAAGCCCCCCTATGTTGTGAAGGCAAGTGGGCTGGCTGCAGGAAAAGGGGTCATTGTCACAGAAGATTATGCAGAGGCCGATAAGGCTCTGCGCGACATGATCCGGGGCGCGGCATTTGGCGATGCTGGCAAAGAAGTGGTCATCGAGGAGTTCTTAAAAGGGGTCGAAGTCTCCATGTTTGCTGTCACCGACGGTGAAGCTTGGCGTTTGCTTCCTTCAGCCATGGACTACAAACGCATTGGGGACGGAAACACCGGATTAAACACCGGTGGAATGGGCGCCATCAGTCCTGTTCCTCATGTGACTCCGGAGTTCATGGAGAAGGTCAAAAACCAAGTTGTGATTCCGACCATTCGGGGCATTCAACGCGACGGGTTCCCTTATCGGGGCTTTCTCTTCTTTGGACTCATGAAGGTCCAGGGAGATCCTTATGTCATCGAATACAACTGTCGGCTTGGCGATCCTGAGACGCAGATCATATTGCCTTTGCTGGAAACGGATTTACTGCACTTGATGGACGGGTTGGCCAATGGATTGCTTTCAGAAATCGATGTGGCGCTGTCTCCCCGGACTGCAGCCACGGTGACCCTGGCCAGTGAAGGGTATCCAAGTTCCTATGAAAAGGGAAAAAAGTTGACTTTGCCTGAACTTGGAAAAGCGAACGAGGACCAGTTGATTTTCCATGCGGGCACGCAGAGGGATGGTGAAGATGTGGTCACTTCTGGAGGAAGGGTGATGGCGTGTGTCGGCCTTGGTGCCGAGCTGGAAAAAGCCGTGAAACAGGCCTACGATCTCGCAGGGAAAGTCAAATTTGAGGGCAAGACACATCGGACCGACATTGGTTCGGTTTGATGCGGAGACCAAAAAAAACGAGACGAATCTTAGATCAAGTCCCCGTTCTGACGGGCCTTGGCCGTGAATTTGCTCTGCGTGCGCAGCCAAAAGGCCAAGCCGCCCAAAATCAGCACAATCACAGCCGTATTGATCGGATCGCTCACGGGAACAAGGACAGTTTCGAAGGTCATTTCGATGAACTTGCCGACGGGGGTGATGACTTCCTGGAGGTTCATGATTCCACTTTGTTGATGCGAATTTAGTCACCATTTGTTATGCTTCAGCTTCTTCAGTCCAATCAACCCGCCTCATGGGTCATTATTCCACTTTTGGTGGTCCTGCTTTTGGTGGCCGGGGTCCTGGGTGCAGAAGGTGTGGCCGGGGTTCAAGGTCCTTTGCTGGGGGCCATGGGCGTTTTGGCTGGCTCTCGGATCATTCACCTGATGCACGTAGAGTCTGGCATGCGAACCCGGCCGACGGCTATTCCAAGCTGGGCTTGGGTTGTGAGTGCCACCCCGTTGGTTTGGGTCACAGGAGCGGAGTTGTGGTGGGCCAGCGTTGTGGTCTTGTTTGCCATGAGGTTGTCCTTGACACTGCGGGAAGGGGAGTCAACTGGGCGCTCTTTTTTTTGGATGGGTGCTGCATTGATTGCCGGTCCGTTTTTGGCGCCTGGAATGTGGGTTTGGGCCTTGTTGATGCCTTTGATTGTTTTGGCTTTCCGGCCTTTTCGAGTGTCCGAGACACTCTCCCTCTTGTTGGGAATGATGATGCCGGTTGCCCTCGTTTTGGTCTTTTATTGGTGGACAGAGGGGAGCATTCGTTGGCCTTGGGGGAAGACGTTTAATTCGGACTTCTCTTTCGATTGGCGTGCGTGGATTCTGCTGCCGTTTGCTGCTTTGGGGTGGGCGTTGCGGCAGCAATCGTTGTCCCACGCCACGGCCCGGCAACGTTTTGCCCGGCAGGTGACCCAATGGATGGGCTTGGCGGTGCTGCTTTCAACGTCATTGGGGTGGGTTTTGACCGGTCATTTGGGGCCATCAGAAGCGGCACACCCCGCCTATGCCTTTTTCTGTTCGTGGACTTTGGGGTGGTGTCTTCCGCGAAATTGGAGGGGGGGAAGGTGGGTGCCTTGGGTTCTCTTGCTGTTGTCTTTGACCTTGGCTTTTTTCCTTGGTTCGGCATCTGTGTAACCTTCGCGGAGCAGGTGGCGTAAGGGACGACATGAAGATCAATGTCACCCTCCTTCTTTTGCTTCCTAGTTTGGCCTCAATGGCTCAATCATCGGCCGGAGAAGCTGTGATTTCCGTTCAAAGTGGAGCATGGAATGACCTGTCTACTTGGGATTGCGCCTGCATCCCAGGTGCAGGAAATGAGGTCACCATGTCCAATGGCCATGTCATTGAAGCTGCGACAGGGGACACCTTGCGTGCCGAGACGGTGTCCATGGGTGTCGGGTCGAATCTCATTCTGCCCGCGCAATCTCGAATGGAGGTCGCATCGGTCCTGTCATCTTTGGGTCAAGTAGAAGGCGATGGCGTTGTGGCGTTTGTTGGTGATGGCCCGCACGAATGTGGTCCGGCGCGTCTGGGGAAGTTGGTACTGTCTTCAGGGACCACCAGTTTCACAGATACGGTTTTCATTCAGTCGCAGTTGGATTTGGGTTCGGGCAATTTGGAGACCTCAGGAATGTTGGTTTTTGAGGGCGCATCCGGCATGACATCAGGTGGGGGAACCCTCACGGGAGAAGTCACCCGTCGTTACGATTGGACCAAAACAACCCCGTATACATTTCAAATTGGTTCCGGCTTGTCTGGGGCCCTGACGGAAAATTTGCTGGGCCAGACCGGCGCGGTTTACGCGAAGGAATGGGTGGAAAGTCAAACCAGTTACCTCAGCTTGGTTGCCGAGGATGAAATGGGTTTAGGGGCTGGGATCACATCTTCTATGCCAGCTGGAAATTACAGTTTCAATTGGCGGGGAGAAGCTGTGACGGAAGCGGACATTGAAGTCTCTGCAGAAGCGGCCAATGTCGCTTGGCGTGGATGGAATTTGTTGTCGAACCCTTTGACCTCGTTCGTGGACCTCAATCAGGTTGTCCAAATTGGACCAGGTACCCAAGGAGCCACCTATCAGTGGGTAGACAGCTTGAAGACTTATGTTGTTCAAGTGGGTGGAGTGGGTCTGTTTGGCCACCAAGGAATCTTGGCTCCTGGCGATGCCTTTTGGGTCATCGCTGACACGTCTTATACCTTGGGTTTTGACGCGCAAATGGCGGTGTCAGAGGAGACGTTTGATGCGCAATTCAGTCAAGCACCCGAGGGGGTCTTGGGCCTAGAGCTTGGCAGTGCGACGAGTCGCGAGCAATGTGCTGTTGCGTTTTCGGGTGCCGCAGATGCCGCATACAACCGCACAGAGGATGCAGTGTTTAGTTCGTCTTGGCGCGGGCGGAACAACTTGGACTTGTATACCCAGACAGCAGATTCAGTCAAGGTCATGGTGAATCAAACCCACGAAGACAGCCAAGTGATTCCCGTGTGGATTAAAGCGGGCAATGGAGAGGCGTTAACGGTAAGTGTTGCCCACGTTCCAGAGAATACATGCTTGATTCTTCAGGACATAGAGACAGGTTGGTCCGGAGCCGTTGTGCCAGGCCTGAGTTATGAATTTGAGTCGAGCAGCAGTGCTGACCACCACCGTTTTGATTTGATTTTGGGTGGAGCATTGACCACCGAGGTCACTTTGGCGTCGTGCTTGAGCGCTGCGAATGGCACTGTTGAGGTGGCCGGGCCTGATTTGACCACGGCGTTCACCTTGGTGGACAGCGAGGGTGCAGAAGCGGGGGATTTTTCAGGGGACCAAATGGGGGGAACGTTTAGTGGCTTGTCTGTCGGGGTCTATACCGTGACGGCCTTGACCGAGGGGTGTGCCGACTTGTCTGGTGTTTTGGCCGTGGAAGCAGCTGGAGAGGGCCAAGCGGCATTTGTGGTGGAGGCGATGCCTGACCACATTGGGTGCTACGACGATCATGGAGGCGTTGTGCTGGAGATTGAAGGTGGAGACGCACCGTATAGCATTGAATGGGCACACGGCGACAATGGACAAGACATCGAAGTCCAAGAGTCGGGGATGTATTCCGCCATGATCACGGATGCATC
Organism: uncultured Flavobacteriales bacterium; assembly: GCA_949373165.1. GTDB lineage: Bacteria > Bacteroidota > Bacteroidia > Flavobacteriales_D > Sanyastnellaceae > UBA8752. Next base: position 6,493 of record CASICO010000014.1, read on the forward strand.
GGGCTGTTCAGACAGCACCTCTGTGGAGGTTCTTGAAGCGCCTCAAGTGGAGGCTGTCATGAGCGCATTGTCTGCAGTGGTGACCTTGGTCAACGGAGAGGCACAGGTCCAATTTCAGAACGAAAGTTTGGGCGCCACAGGGTTTCAATGGAGTTTCGGTGATGGGGAATCCAGTGCCGAACAAGATCCGTTGCACGTTTATTCGGTGGCTGGAACGTTCAACGTCGGTTTGAATGTTTGGAACGATTACTGCTCAGATAGCTATCAGATGGTGGTGACCGTTGAGGTCGTCAGCAGCGTTGGCGATGTGACCATGTCGGACCCCAAGTTGGAGCGAAACTCACGAGGGTGGACACTGAATCATCCGACCGAGGCGTTTTCTGCGGAGGTCTTTGATTTGACCGGGCGTGTGGTGTTGCGTGCTCAAGGCTCACCTGGTGCGCCATTGGCCCTGAATGCCCTTTCGATGCCTGCGGTTTCGCTGGTGTTGTGGACGGGCTTGGAAAGTGGCCGTCAAAAGACTTGGAGGGTGGCCCGCTGAAACTGGGTCAGTATTGCCGAACTTCGCCATGTGAAAGTCGGCGTCATCACCTTCCCCGGGTCCAATTGCGACCACGATATGGAATATGCCCTTGGCACGGAACTCGGTTTCCATGTCGAGCGGCTCTGGCACAAAGACCGTGACCTCAAAGGGGTCGATTTGGTCGTATTGCCCGGTGGCTTCAGCTACGGAGACTATCTCCGAAGCGGAGCCATCGCGCGTTTTTCCCCCATTATGGAGGAGGTCGTGGCCCATGCTGGCCGTGGTGGCCTCGTGTTGGGGGTGTGCAACGGATTTCAAGTCTTGTGCGAAGCGGGTTTGCTGCCGGGTGCACTTCGGCACAATGACAGTCGGAAGTTCATTTGCCGCAATGTGCTTCTTCGCCCGGAGTCACTGATGGCACCAATGACAGCGAGCCTGCCAGATGGCCACCCCCTTTGCATTCCAATCGCACACGGGGAGGGCAACTACACCATTGACGATGCTGGCCTCGACGCCTTGGAAGACGGCGATCAGATTTTGTTCCGTTACTGCGGTCCTGATGGGGGAATTGCAGACGAATTCAACCCCAATGGTTCAGTGGATCACATTGCGGGCGTTTGCAATGCTTCCGGCAACGTGTTTGGCATGATGCCTCACCCTGAGCGTGCATGCAGCGAAGCCTTGGGCAATACCGATGGCAAGGCCATGCTGTCTGCTTTGGCTTCGGCAGTGGTAGGCGCTTGACGTGAACCTACTCAGCTTTGGCATTAAGCCGGTTTGAAAACATGAAAGGGTTAAGTTTGTTGCTCCCCTGACCCCGCAATACACCGGGGACAAACGCCATGTCTGAAGTTCCTTATTCCGCCGGTCCGTTCTTGTCCAAGATTGCTGAGCCCGTTGACCTTCGTCGTGAGTTCAGTGTTGAGGAGCTCCCTCAAGTCTGCGATGAGTTGCGGCAGTTCATTGTCGATGTTGTCAGCGAAAAAGGAGGCCATTTTGGTGCCAGTTTAGGTGTGGTAGAGCTGACCGTTGCCCTGCATTATGTCTTCAATACACCTGAAGATCAAATCGTTTGGGACGTCGGACACCAAGCCTATGGGCACAAAATTTTGACGGGGCGCCGGGACACTTTCCATACCAACCGGGTCCACAAAGGCCTCAGTGGTTTTCCAAAGCGGAGTGAAAGCCCTTATGACACTTTTGGAGTAGGGCACAGTTCCACCAGCATCAGTGCGGCCTTGGGGATGTCTGTGGCCAACAAAATCAAAGGGGACAACCGCCAGCACATTGCGGTCATTGGCGATGGAGCCATGACGGCAGGATTGGCCTTTGAGGGCATGAACCATGGGGGTTGGGAAGACAACGACATGATCGTGGTCTTGAACGACAACTGCATGTCCATTGACCCCAATGTTGGGGCTTTGAAGGATTACCTCACCGACATCACCACCTCCCACACTTACAATCGGGTGAAGGACGAGATGTGGCAGTTGTTGGGCAAGATTTCCAAGTTTGGCCCCGATGCACAGACCATCGCTACGAAGGTGAGCGACATGGTCAAAGGGTCTGTGTTGAAGCAGTCCAACCTTTTTGAGTCGTTAAACTTCCGCTATTTCGGTCCCATTGACGGTCACGACGTAGAGCAAGTTGAGCATGTGTTGCGGGACTTAAAGGACATTCCAGGCCCCAAAATTTTGCACCTTTTGACCACAAAAGGAAAGGGCTATGCTCCTGCGGAGGCAGGGAGTCCCACCCAGTGGCATGCTCCTGGACTCTTCAACAAGGAAACCGGGGAGATCATCAAAGTGATTCCCAAGTCGCCGGAGCCACCCAAGTACCAGGATGTTTTCGGACACACCATCATTGAGTTGGCAGAAAAGAATGAGCGTGTGGTTGGTGTGACGCCCGCCATGCCCACCGGTTGCTCCCTCAAATTCATGATGGAGGCCATGCCGGAAAGGGCCTTCGATGTGGGCATTGCTGAGCAGCACGCTGTGACGTTTTCTGCAGGAATGGCCACTCAAGGTTTGGTGCCTTTCTGCAACATATACAGTTCGTTTATGCAGCGTGCTTACGACCAGGTCTTGCATGATGTGGCTTTGCAAAACTTACATGTGGTCTTCTGTTTGGACAGGGGCGGCATGGCAGGTGCAGACGGTCCAACCCACCATGGGGTTTATGATTTGGCCTTCATGCGCTGCATTCCCAACATGATCGTTTCGGCGCCCATGAACGAAGAGGAGCTTCGCAACCTGATGTACACGGCTTCTGCAGACAACCACGGTCCATTCAGTATCCGTTACCCCAGGGGAAAAGGGGTGATGACAGAGTGGAAGACGCCTTTGCGCAAAATTAAAGTGGGCACAGGACGCCGGGTTCGAACGGGAGAAGACGTCGCCATTTTGGGCATTGGTCATCAAGGCAACCACGCACTCAAAGCCGCTGAAAACTTATCGAATGAGGGCATTTCGGCAGCCATGTATGACATGCGCTTTGTGAAGCCTTTGGACGAGACCTTGCTGCACGAAGTGTTCGGGAAGTTTGACAAGGTGATCACGGTTGAGGACGGCTGCATTCAGGGGGGAATGGGAAGCGCAGTGTTGGAATTCGCCGCAGATCAAGGCTACACTTCCAAAGTTGTGCGCCTCGGGGTTCCAGACCGCTTTATTGAGCATGGCACCCAATCTGAGCTCTACACAGAGTGTGGGTATAACGTGGATGACATAGCGGCTGCAGCGCGAAGCATGGTCGAGACGGTCCGCAAAGGAGCCCAAGCGGGATAACCCACATTGGAGGTGTCTGGCCAAAGGATGGAATGATTTTACCATGGAAGACGGCATTCGGAACCGCGTAGAAGAAAGTGGCATTGTCCAACTTGATTTGTCGGTGTTGCTTGCAAAGCGCACCCTCATGGATGTGGACCTTGCACCTCAATTGTGGCAAGGGCTGGCCATTCGAGAAACCGAATTCCGGGATTGGCTGTCCTCTTGGGACACCGCTCCTTTTGACAACGCCGACGTCGCCATCCATTGCAGTGCAGAGGCGATTGTCCCGGAATGGGCTTGGATGTTGGTGTGTTCCAAGCTGATGGGCACGGCGGCCAGTGTGCACGCCTGTTCGCCTTCATTTTTGACTCCGGCCGTGTTGATGCGCATTGCGGAGGAGCTCGACCCACGGGAATTTCAAGGAAAACGTGTGGTTGTGAAAGGCTGCGGCTTGAAGTCAGGTCCTGGCCCGGCGATGCGAATCGTTGAGCGGTTGCAACCCACGGTCAAGTCATTGATGTTCGGAGAGCCTTGCAGTACCGTTCCCGTGTACAAGTCACGCTGACGAAGGTCTCGAAAAGTGCGGTTTGGCGGGGGGTTGGGGCTAATTTGCCCTCCCATGTTGACTGAAGAATCCGACAAGAAACTCTTTTTGCTTGATGCTTACGCCTTGATTTTCAGGGCCTATTACGCATTCATCCGCAACCCAAGAATCAACAGCAAAGGAGAAAACACCAGCGCCGCGTTTGGGTTTACGACCGCGGTATTGGACATCCTGCGCAACGAAAAGCCCACCCACATCGCCATTGTCTTTGACCCTCCGGGCCCGACGTTTCGTCACGAAGAATACCCGGAGTACAAAGCCAATCGCGACGAAACTCCCGAGGACATTCGAGCCAGTGTCCCTTGGATCCACAAGGTCGCAGAATCCTTGCGCATTCCCACGATCACCATTCCCGGTTTCGAGGCCGACGACACGATCGGCTGCTTGGCTGTGATGGCGGAAAAAGAAGGGTTTGATGTCTATATGATGACACCCGACAAGGACTATGCGCAGTTGGTTACCGAGAAAGTGAGGATGTACCGGCCGGGCCGGTCTGGCAATCCACCCCAAGTATGGGGCCCCGCCGAGGTGTGCGAGCGATTTGGCATCGACAATCCCCTTCAGGTCATCGACTTGCTCGGGTTGATGGGCGACAGTGCCGATAACATTCCCGGGGTTCCAGGCATTGGTCCGAAGACCGCAGCGAAGCTGTTGAACACCTATGGTTCGATGGAAACGTTGTTGGATTCAACAGCTGATTTGAAAGGAAAGCAGAAGGAAAACCTAGAGAATTTTAGAGCGCAGGCATTGTTGTCGAAGCATTTGGCGACCATTGCATTGGATGTTCCCGTGACCCCAGATTTTGACGCCATGCGAATCGATGGTCCGGATGCCGAAAAACTATCCGAGGTATTCGAAGCATTGGAATTCAGGACATTGGCCAGGCGGGCATTGGGGGCTTCAGCGCCGCCACAAGCGAATGTGGCCGCGGCTGATCACCCGTCCGAAGCGGCCAAAACAGCCACTGATTCAGGGCAGTCTCAAATGGACATGTTTGGTGTGTCGACGGATGCGGCTCAAGACCAAATGGAGCCAGGGCTGACCTCTTTCGACGCCGAGAAAGTGAATTACCGAATGGCGGATTCTCCGGAGGGGTGGGCCCAGGTCTGCGCTGAAATTGGGGCCGTGGATCGGTTTGCTTTCGACACGGAGACAACGGGACTGGATGCCCGCACAGCCCGACTGGTGGGCATGAGTTTTTCTACCGCCAAAGGGACGGGTTGGTATGTTCCAGTCCCTTTTGGAAAGCAGGGAGAGCACCAGTCTCATGATCCCGCTGTACAGGAGATTTTGAAGGCCTTCGGGGCAGTTTGGTCTGCAAAAGAAAAAGTGCTGATTGCACAGAACTGGAA
>CASICO010000015.1 GCA_949373165.1 uncultured Flavobacteriales bacterium
GCATCTGGCCAACCCGGAGGTCAAAGCGGTGAACTGGGGGGCGGGAAATGGAGAAAAGACGCAAACAAGAGAGCACATTCCCGCAGCCAGAGCGGTGTCTTATTCGCATGTCGATTTGGTCCAGGCTTTGGCCACCGCTCCTCAAGAATGGAACGAAGAAAAACGCACAGGGTCCACACTGGAAAACTCAAGCCTGCGCCTCCATCTCCCCTTGCCCGACCCCTCGTCGATTTTGGGTTGGACAGCGCACACTTTTCGGGTGGTCCGCTCCGATGTGATGCATCCGGAATTGAGCGCGAGGTACCCTCAGATTTCGAGCTACTTGGTCATCTCCGAGCGCAATCACCTCATTGGCGGCCGTGTCGACCTTGGGGACCATGGGTTTCATGGCATTCTCCACACCCCAGACGGCGCCGTCTACATCGACCCTTGGAATGCTGGAGACACCGACCAACTGATGGTGTACACCCGCTCCGAATTCATGGCAGTCACAGGCAAGCGCAGGTTGGATTGCGATGTCAGAACCATGGGCATTGGGAAATCAGGAGATGCCGATGGGCAGCACACTTTGGATGATGGCCGCTTGTCGCAGCGCATGGGGCCTCCCTATGGGCCGACGCTGAGAAATTACGCGTTGGCTTTGGCGTGTACAGGCGAATATGGCCAGTTCCATGGCGGCACTGAGAGCACCGTACTCTCCGCGATGAACACCTCCATTAACCGGATGAACAGCATTGCAGAGCCCGAACTCGCCATTCGCTTGAACCTCATCCCAAACAACGACGACCTCATTTTTCTCAACAGTTCAACTGACCCTTACACCAACTCCAATGGCGGGGCGATGCTGTCTCAGAATCAAACGACAATCAACAGCATCATTGGCGCCAGCAACTATGACATTGGACACGTCTTCTCCACAGGCGGGGGAGGTGTGGCCTACCTCGGGTCTGTGTGCACCAACTTCAAAGCAGGCGGCGTAACCGGCCTGCCCTCCCCAGTTGGAGACCCCTTTGACGTCGATTACGTTGCCCATGAAATGGGCCATCAATTTGGCTGCAATCACACCTTTAACAACAACTGCAGTGGCAACCGTTCCGCATTGGACGCTTACGAGCCCGGAAGCGGCTCGACCATCATGAGTTACAGTGGAATCTGTGCGCCAAATCTCCAGAACCTGTCTGATGACGTTTACCACGTCCACAGCCTCATTGAAGGGTCTGATTATTTGCACAGCGGATTCGGAAACTCTTGTGCCTCTCCCCTCAGCAGTGGGAATTCTGCACCGACTGTGAGCGTGGGCAACAGCGGATTTTCCATTCCCGCCTCCACCCCTTTCGAGCTCATGGCCACGGGAAGCGACCCAAACCCAGGGAACGTCTTGACTTACAGCTGGGAGCAATACAATTTGGGGCCGGCCACCACCAGTGGCGACAACAACCTGAACAACCCCGCAGGAAACTCCCCTTGCATTCGGTCTTTCCCCCAGTAAGCAGTTCAACCCGTGTGGTCCCGAAACTCGCTAGCCTTCTGTCTAACCAAGTGTCTTTTGGCGAGCACCTGCCCGACTACAGCAGGACGCTCACCTTCAAGTGCACCCTTCGAGACAACAACCCCAACTGTGGTGGCATTGCTGTCGGAACCAAGACTTTCTTGGTGGATGCCAGCACGGGGCCCTTTGTGGTCAACTTCCCAAATTCAAGCATCACGCGTCCTGGCAATTCCAACTTGACTGTCCTCTGGGATGTCGCAGGAACCACGGGCGGCAACGTCAACTGCGCCGAAGTGGACATTTATTGCAGTCTAGACGGTGGATACACATGGCCACACTGCTGGCAGAAGCCGTTCCAAACGATGGAGAACAAGTGGTATTGCTTCCCGCAGCCTCCAGCACAGAGGCCCGGATCAAAGTGAAAGGCCATGGCAGCATCTTCTTTGATGTGTCCAATGCGAACTTCACATTGAATGCCATCCAAGGGTGCACCGACCCCGCCGCCTGTAACTTTCTTGACATTGCCTCTACAGACGATGGATCCTGCATTCCCGCAGGAACGTTGTATGCCGATTCGGACGGAGATGGCTTCGGAAACGCGGAGGTGACCACCATTGGTTGCGACGGCACCCTCATCGGATATGTCGAAAACGCAACCGATTGCGATGATTCTCGTAATGACGTTTACCCGGGCGCTCCGGGGACGCAAGATGGCGTAGACAACGATTGCAGTGGTGGTGATCTCGGACCTTGAAGAGAGCCAATGCCCGGAGGACATCGATGGTGATGGCCTTGTGAACGTAAATGACGTCCTCTTGCTCCTCGGCGAGTTTGGTTGCACTGCGGATTGTACGTTCGATCTGAACGGCATTCCTGGTGTCGACGTGGCAGACTTTTTGCTCCTCCTTGGCGCATATGGACTGCCTTGTTCTAATTGACCCCCCGAAAGGGGACTGAATTGCATTGCAACATGGCCCCGCTTGCCAAACTTCATACGCCACTCGGCACCCCCACATCCGCCCTTCTGATGGCGCTGGTGTTGTGTGTCTTGTCGGCCAAGTGTGGAAGGGGCAAGATGCCGGCCATTGGAGCGATTGGATGCGGGACCCTTCCATGCCATTGGACAGCATTGAAGCCGCATTTCAATCCTCTTGGACAGGACACTGACCTTCAACGGGGCAAGGGCATGAAGCCCTTTCAGCGCTGGCTTCATTTTGCCAAACCCCGGTTTGGGGCCAACGGATTTCGCCCATCAGGCCAAGCTGTCCCTTCGCTCTCTTCAAGACGCTCAAGCGGACAAAATCGAAGAGCAGGCAGCAACGAAGTTCAACGGAGCCCACTTGGAATTACGAAGGACCCATTGGCCCATCTGGTCTGGGAGGCTGCGGCCGCCTGAACCGTGTGGTGCAGCGACCCGGCGCTGTAGACCAATGGTGGGCCTGCGCTCCTGCAGGCGGACTCTGGCGAACCCTCGATGCAGGTTTGTCCTGGCTGCCCATGGGCAACGGCCAGCTCAACTCCATTGGATGTGACCGACATCGCCTTCCACCCAAGCGATCCAGATCGCCTCTGGATTGCCACTGGCGACGGAGACTTCGGCGACCACCCGTTCCATTGGCATTTTGGACGTCTTCTGACGCCGGGCAATCTTGGACATCCACTGGACTGGACTGGGCACCCTTCATGGGCAGAACCCTGCATCGCATTTTGATTCACACCCGAGAACCCGGGACACTTTGTGGACCGCTTCCAGCTTGGGGCTCTATCGGTCTTTGAATGGGCGGCGACAATTGGACCAAGAACCTTGGTGGGCAACATTGCCTCTCTGGAGATGGACCCAAGCGACCCCCATCACTTGATTGCGGGAGCGTTCGGCAACCAGGTCTTTGAAACCCACGATGCGGGCGCCACCTGGACCAGTCAAAACCTCGATGGCCAGTCCTTTGGCATCAGCAGAATTGCGTTGGCCTTTGCTCCTTCTGCCCCCGACACGGGTTTACGCCATCGCTGGAAACGTGAGCGACCAAGGCATGGCAGGAGTTTGGAGGAGCACAGACAGTGGCGACACCTGGGTCACCTCAACTATTGGATGGAAATGGGCCCCAACCTTTTGGGCTGGACCATTGACGGATCTGACCCAGGGGGTCAAGCATGGTATGACATGACGATCGCGGTCTCCCCAGACGACCCGAATTTGATCTTCACTGGAGGCGTCAACCTGTGGTCTTCGAGCAACGGAGGTGCTGATTGGTCCTGTGCTGCGCACTGGTACGCTGGAGGCAACCTTCCCTATGTCCATGCCGATCAACACGGGCTTCAATTCCGGTCCGATGGACGGTTGCTTGTGGCCAACGACGGCGGTGCGTTTTTGTTTGACCCTGCATCACATACAGCCGAAGACAGAAGCAAAGGATTGGCCCATTTCACAGACCTACCGTCTCGATGCCGACCCACTGGCCATGGACCGTTTTATTGCGGGCACCCAAGACAATGGCACCTATCTCAAACATGACGGCCAATGGGAACATGTTTTGGGGGGCGACGGGTTTCAATGCGCTTTTCACAGTGAACTCCAAGATGTGATTTACGCCTCACTTTATTATGGTCAGATCTTTCGTTCTGATGATGGCGGAAATGCCTTTGTGGAAGTCGCGGGCAATGCAGGGCAAAACGAAAATGGTCAGGGCGCATGGCTCACCCCATGGGAAGTCAGCGAGTTCAACCCCGACTGGGTATACATGGGAAAAGACAAGGTCTATCGCTCTACAGACAGGGGATCCACTTGGACTCCCCTGAACACGATCACCGGTGGAGCCTGTACCGCATTGGCATTGGCACCAAGCGATGTTGGTCGAATCTATGTGGCCAAAGAATTCAAGCTGTACCGTTCCACCGACGGACAATCCTTTGACGAATTGGACGTGCCCAATCAGTTTTCGTGGATCAAAGACATTGAGGTCGCCGCAAACGATGAGGACCATGTCTACTTGACCCTATCCAATTACAATGACTCAACCAAAGTGCTCGAGAGCCTAGATGGTGGATTGAGTTGGACCAACGACTCTCACGGATTGCCGTCGGCTCCCGTGAACTGCATTGCCATCGATGTCGACGGCAATGGACTCAACTATGTGGGCACCGACGTCGGCGTCTACCGAAAAGACGCCACGCAAGGGAGCGAATGGGTGCGCCAATCAGAGGGCTTGCCCAATGTGGTGGTGTCCGACATGGTGGTTCACGCGCCTTCTGGACGCCTAACGGCAGCCACCTATGGCCGAGGCGTTTACACCATCGGCCTCCCTGATCCGCCGCAGAAAGACGCGGCGTTGGGCAGAATACAGTCTCCCCGAGGCACCCAATGCGCAACCCAAGTCAGCCCTGTTCTTCCCATTTTGAATCTGGGCACGGAGACCATCCATCAAATCGGGATTCAATATGGCGCTTTTGGCGGCACCTCCTCCGACACACTTTGGAATGGCAATTTGCTTCCGGGAGACAGCCTGCACTTGCACCTGCCCCCCTTGGCCACCAATCCAGGATGGTCGGACTTCACCGCCATTTTGACCAGTGTAGACGGTGACGCAGATGAACGCAGTGCCAACAACACGCGCTCCTCTCGTTTTTTGACCCTTGACGATGCCGTTGAGGTGGTGGTCTCCTTCACCACAGACTGTTTTGCCTCTCAAAACGGATGGGTTATCCGCGACCCGTTGGGCAAGGTCCTGCACAGAAGTGGTTGGCTGCCTCCATTGTCCACCGCATCGGACACCCTTTGCTTGCCCTTGTCTTGCCTTGAATTTGAAGTGCACCGAGACCAATTGAGCGGATACGAGGCCCTCGTGGCAGACTGCGCAGCCCCTTTGGATTTCGAGATCCGCTTTCCAAACGGAGAACACATCCTAGAAGCTCCGACCGCCGGCGTGGTGGGGTCCTACGGTTTCTGTTTGAATGGTCTACCCGGAGGATGTAAAGATGAATACGCTGTGAATTTTGACGCCACGGCCGTCTTTGACGATGGCACGTGCGAACCCACTTGTTACCCGCTGACCATTTCCCTGCACGCCGACTGCCAACCAGAAGAAACTGGGTGGGCGCTGCCCGATGACGGCCTTGCAATTGCCCCAGGAACCATGGGCACAGGCGAACAATCTTGGACCTTGTGTCTCGAACCAGGATGTCGCGAATTTGTACTTCAAGACGCCAGTGCCAATGGATGGGACGCATGCGAGGACAGCACATTCCTCTTGCTCACTTTGCCCAATGACACACTGTTTTTGACAGAAAACCCTGCCTTTTCAAGCGTGCTCACCACCAACATCTGTCTTCCCCCAGTATCGCTAACGGGCTGCATGCTGCCCTACGCCTGCAACTTCGACCCCTCTGCCGATGGCCCTGGAAATTGCGACTTTTCGTGCTTTGGCTGCACCGACCCGGTGGCTTGCAACCACGACTACCAAGCCACAATGGACGATGGCAACTGCCTGTATGCATCTGGTTGCTCTCACCCCGCGGCCTGCAACTTTGACGTCTTCGTGGTCTGCGATGACGGCTCTTGCGTTTTTCCTCTGGAGGGTCTGGATTGCCTGGGCAATTGCTTGAGCGGAGACGCCGATGATGACGGCGTTTGTGACGGCGATGAGTTCGCCGGTTGCACCCATCCGGACGCTTGCAATTTCACCCTTGGTGCCACCGAAGACGATGGCAGCTGCATATATCCTACCCTGACTTGGCCAGATGCAGACGGGGACGGGTTTGGAGATCAAGACGAAGCGGCACAAGGCCATTGTGGCGTTGCCCCTCCAGGGTGGGTGACCCAAACGGGCGATTGCAACGACAACAATGCCAATGTTTACACGGGAGCACCCATTGCACCCTTGGGAGAGGACGTCAACTGTGATGGTTTTGTATCCAGCGGTGAGTTGGCTCCTTGTTCGAGCGACTTGAACGGAGATGGCCTCACAGCCATTGAAGACCTCCTCGGCTTGCTGAGTGAATTCGGTTGCACCATTGGCTGCGAACAAGATGTCGATGGCAATGGAGCGGTCACCAGTGCAGACCTTTTGATCCTTCTTGCCGGTTTTGGCACCGATTGCACACCTTGATGGGGCGAAGCCCATGTTTTTGGCCGAATTTCGAGCCATGTCAGAAGCTGTACGCCAATTGAACCCCAGCTCCCTTTGGGGGCGCTTTGCCGATTTGAACGCCATTCCTCGCCCATCCGGTCAGGAAAAAGCTGTCTGCGCTTGGATCACAGGACTTGCCCAAAAGGCAGGACTGGAGGTCGAGTCTGATGAGGTGGGAAATGTGCTGGTCCGCAAACCCGCCACCCCTGGAATGGAAAACCGGAAGACCGTTGTCCTCCAAAGCCACGTCGACATGGTTTGCCAGAAAAACAACGACACCTCCTTTGACTTTAATACGGAGGGCATCCGCATGTGGGTAGACGGGGATTGGGTTCGTGCAGAAGGCACCACCTTGGGTGCAGACAACGGCCTTGGCGCAGCCACCATGCTCGCCGTGATGGAAGCCACCGACATCGAACATCCCGCTTTGGAGTTGCTCTTCACCATCGATGAGGAGACGGGAATGACCGGGGCCTTAGAGTTGCGAAAAGGTTGGCTCAAGGGAGACATCCTGCTGAACCTGGACACAGAAGACGACCGAGAAATCGGCATCGGTTGCGCTGGAGGAGTGGACTTGGCGTTCACATTAGACTTCGGAACCGTCTCTGGCACAGAGGACCACGGCATCCTTGTGGAGATCAAGGGCGGAAGTGGCGGACACTCCGGAATGGACATCCACAAAGGCTTGGCCAATGCGAACAAAATTCTCGTCCGCGTTTTGCGAGAAATGAAGGGGCCAGATGTGACCGTAGAGCTCGCCGCCTTGGACGGAGGAGGCCTGCGCAATGCCATTCCCAGAGAAGCAAAGGCCACCGTGGCCTCCAGCCTCTCTGCATCCGATTGGCAAGCACAACTCAAAACCTTGGTGGAAGGCATTGTTGCAGAACACAAAACAACCGACCCCAATTTGTCGGTTCATTTTCACCAAGTAGGCGCACCCGATCAAGTCCTGGCCCAAGCCCACACTCAAGCGCTGCTGTCCGCTTTGGACATCTGTCCGAACGGCATTGACCGAATGAGCCCCGACATTCCCGGGCTGGTTCAAACCTCCAACAATTTGGCGCGCATCCTTTTGGAGGATGGCCGGATGGAGGCGCACTGTCTTACCCGAAGCTCCGTCGACTCAGAGAAGCTGGATTTGGCCCGAAGAATTGAAGCCGGGTTTGCCATGGCGGGACTGTCCGCTTCCCGAGGCGGAGCCTATCCCGGCTGGACCCCCAACCCAAGCAGCGACGTCGTCCGAATGATGACCGAACTCTATCGTGAACTGTACCAAGAAGAGCCCCTTGTGCTGGCCTGCCATGCTGGATTGGAATGCGGAATATTGGGCAGCCGTTACCCTCACCTGGACATGGTCAGCTTTGGCCCCACCATTTTGGGCGCCCACAGCCCTGACGAAAGGGCTTCGGTATCGTCCGTGGCCAAATATTGGTCCTGGTTCCAAGAGGCACTCAAGCGGATTCCAGCGCAAGCATGAGCAACACAGCACCCCACGGAAAGCGACCCCGAATTGTGGTCACCAACGACGACGGCATCACATCGAAGGGGATTCAATGTCTGGCCGAGGCCATGACCGAATTTGGCGATGTGTACATCGTCGCCCCCGACAGCCCACAAAGCGGAATGGGACACGCCGTGACATTCAGCCGCATCCTTCGACTTCACCCCTTCGAATTTGGCCGAGGAACGGTGGAAGCCAGATCCTGTTCTGGAACACCCGTAGACTGCGTCAAATTGTCGGTTGCGGAAGTCTTTGGTGAAGACAATTTGCCCGACTTGCTTGTGAGCGGAATCAACCACGGCAGCAACGCCTCCATCAATGTCATCTACTCCGGCACCATGTCTGCCGCGGTCGAAGGGGCCATGTGCGGCATTCCTTCCATTGGCTTTTCCCTGTTGGATGAGCGTTGGGATGCGGACTTCAGGGCATCTGTGGCGGTGGCCAAAACCATGGCCGCAGCTGTCCTTGAACGCGGACTGCCCGCGGGAACCTGCTTGAACGTCAACATTCCCAAAGTCTCTCCCGAAGACCTCAAGGGCATTCGGGTTTGTCGCCAAGCCATGGGGCATTGGCGCGACACCTTCGACCAAAGGGAAACACCCGGAGGCAGTCCCTACTATTGGATGCGCGGTGAATTCCAAAACCCAGACAAGGGGGAAGACACCGACATTCACGCCTTAGAACAAGGGTATGCCAGTGTGGTTCCCGTTCAGTTTGACTTGACCGCACACCACACCATTGGGACGCTGAACAGCTGGGATTTGAACCGCGGACATGGCTAAGCGCTACGACAAGCTCTTCTTGGGTTTACTTGGAGGCCTCATCTCCGCTGCAGTTGGATACCTTTTGCTCGGACTGGGGTGGAGCTGGGCCCAGGGAGAATCCTTGGGCTATTTCCATCGCGAGGTCTTCCTTGGAAGCCCCTTATACAAGGACCGTATTTTGAGCCTGTGTACGTTGTCCATTGTGCCCCTCTTCCATTTGGCCTACCGCCGAAAAATGGACCGCTTTGCGCGCGGGACGATGCTCCTGATGGTCATCTTGGTCTTGACCATTGTGGTCTTCCAAATGAACGGTGAATGACGCCTTCGATCAGCAGCAAACGGGTGGAAAAGATTTACATCTTGGCCGGCGAACCCTCTGGGGATGAGCACGTTGCCAAGGTGGTTCAAGAAGCGCTTCAACTTCAACCCGAACTCACCTTTCGTGGCATGGGTGGAGACGCGATGGACGCCCAAGGTGTGGTCTTGGTTGAGCACGTGCGCAACACCGCCATCATGGGTTTTGCTGAGGTCATTTCTAAACTCTGGTTTATCCGGGGCCTGTTTCATCGAATTCAAGCCGATATCCTGAGGTTCAACCCCGACCGAATCCTTTTGGTGGATTACCCTGGATTTAACCTCCGCATGGCGAAATGGGCCAAGAAAAATGGCTTTGCTGTGGACATGTACATCTCTCCACAAGTTTGGGCTTGGAAGCGACACCGTGTGCACCAAATTGCTCGGGACATCGACCGCCTCAATGTGATTCTGCCGTTTGAGCCGGACAGCTACCGTGGCCTCGACCTCGATGTGGAGTATGTAGGACACCCTTTGGCCGAATCTCGGCCTTCCGCTGAGTCCTCGCACAGTCAAAGCGGACAGGCTCAATGGCGTAAAACCCATGGCATTCCAGAGAAACAACCCATCCTGGCTTT
Source organism: uncultured Flavobacteriales bacterium (assembly GCA_949373165.1). Classification (GTDB taxonomy): domain Bacteria; phylum Bacteroidota; class Bacteroidia; order Flavobacteriales_D; family Sanyastnellaceae; genus UBA8752. The sequence goes on from CASICO010000015.1 coordinate 9,810, forward strand.
GCTCCCCGGATCTCGGCCCCAAGAAATTCAAAGGTTGCTGCCCGTATTGGAAGAGACTGCCCGCGCCTTGCCAGGCCACTTTCCTGTGATTGCTGGTGCACCCGGAAGGACCTTGGCCGACTATCCCACAGACTTGCGGGTTGTATTCGGCGAAACACAGGCCTTGTATCGCCATGCCGACGCTGGCATCGTAACCAGCGGAACGGCGACCCTCGAAGCCGCACTCGCAGGAATGCCCCAAGTGGTGGCCTACAGAACCAGCAGCTTGACTTACCAAGTGGCCAAGGCCTTTAGCAAGGTCAAGTACATCTCCTTGGTGAACTTGATTCTCAACAAAGAAGCCGTCCCTGAGCGCATTCAAGACCAATGCACTTCGCAAGAATTGACAGACAGCTTAAAGCAAATCATGTCGCCAGAGGGCCGTTCGAATATGGCCAAAGACGTGGAAGCGCTTCGGTCCATCTTGGCCAAAGACGGTGCCAGTGGGCGCGTGGCTCGGAATTTGATCCGGCCTGTTCCAATCAGGCATTGAGGACGAATCAAACGGTCCTCTTCCTTCGTCAATCCACCTCCGAAAACACCACCCCTTTGTCGTGGGTGACGTCGTAGGCAAACTTGACTGTTCGGGTCTCTCCTGCCTTGAGGTTCATTGACCAAACGATGGACTCAGCAGCCTTGTCCAACCGACCCCCATCCAATTCCTCTGGGGACACTTCAATTTCCAATTGTCGAGAATTCGGCAAGGGCTCGATCAGCGTCAATTCACCGGGGCTCGAAGACCGATTGGTCACTTCTATCAAGAAAGCCCTGCGGTGCTGAATGCGGTTGCCGAGCGGAGAGCGATGGCAGAGCGCTTCCTCCTTCGAGCGCTGAACCTCCCATTCTAATGTTGGCCCTGCGTCGATCAGCAGCGAGTCTTCCGAACTCCTGAGCGGCTTGACCCCCGGGATGCCAGCCTCGTCCAAGAACCGAATGTCCTTGCCCAACAACAGAGAAAGACCCTGTTTTGGAACCGACACCCTCATTTGAACTGCGTTCGTTCGCTTTGGAACGCCAATAAACCGGCGACGAAGGGGGACTTGGACTTCGTTGAACACAACTTCACCCATGGGCCATTCGCCCACAGACATGTTTCCTTGCAGGACAAATCGGTGACCAACTGCCCGCACTGCTGCCTCCGGGGTCGTTCCTGCTGACGCATTTTTTGATGGGCGACGCGCATACGATGCCTCGACCGCATTGCGCCCCTCTGCACCCACCGAAAGGCCTGAGAATCCCGGCCAATTCTCGTCCACAAATTCTATGTTGCCCGCAATGGGCACGGGCAAATCCAACCGGTATCGCCCACGCTGTTGCAACACGCCAAGTCCCTTGCCCACTGCCTGCAATTGCAGCTTCGGCGCCCACTGTGCACCCTGAATCTCCGCAACTTCTGCCCACACCTCTCCCGACTCGCCTTCTGGCCACATGGCAGACAACACATGAGGCCGACTGCTCTTTAACTCCCGCTGTTGTGCCCGAATGACTTCGACATTGGCCTGCATGCCCGCCACTTCTTGGCGAAGCTCAACACGCCGGTACAATGCATCTCGAAAGGACGCATGCATCCAATCCGACACCTCTTCCAAATCCTCAACCAAAATGGACTCCGCGGTGCCACCAACCGTCCGATTTGCCCTGAGCATCTCCAAGTCTTCCTCCACCAAATCCAATTGAGCTTGGCGCAATTCCAATTCGATTGTCAACTCTTCCAACTGGGACTCCCAAGCCTTGTTTTGCGCTTCTCCTTCAGGCGACAAAGCCCCCCTTTGAGCACCTTCAGACACCCCCAATTTCCCGTTGCCCTTGGCAGGAAAAACGCGGACTCGGTCTGTGTCCATTGCACTCCTGCTTTGGGCCACCACAAGCTCTCCTTGCACTCCCGCGGCCTTCCATGTCACCAAAGCAGCATCCCGGTAAAAGGTCACGTGCTCTATGGTCTGTGCATTCGACGTCCAAACGGTACTCCCCACAAGGAGGATGGCAATCCACGATTTTAAGTTCAGAGGGCTCATGCCCGAAAGGTACTCAGGCGGAGCCTCAAGGCACGCAAATCACAGTGTCCACATGAGGAGCATAGGCGACCCACAGGCCCAATCCGCCCTCCACATTGGTGGCCACATCCGAAGGGTTCGCGAACGGGGACCCTTGAGATTGAATTTGCTCTTCCATGCTGGTGATGGCTTCATATGCCCCACGGTCAATGTGATCCCAACGCACCAAAACGGTATCCCCAGTTTTGTAGAATCCAATCTCGTCGGGATTGGCATCGTCTTCGAAATCGGCAGCAGTCACCGGACGGAATTGTGTGAATTCAAAGGCCAAACCATTGAAAAAGGCATCCTCCACCGTCGACACCGAGGGGTACAAAAAAGTGGGGTCTTTCCCGAGCCGCTGGGCAGACCAACGGTAAGCATTTCCCAAGGAATCTGGATCCTCAAAAAGAGCATGAAGAACACCGAGAGAATCGGTATTCCCGGGAATCTCAAACCACAAACTGTCCAATGCAATCGGGGGATTCAACTTTGTGATCGCCCGGGCAGTGTCCTCTCCCAGAACAGCTTCCAGCGCATAGGTACGCCCTTCTTCACCCAGAATCGTGAAGGACGTGTACACGCACAAATTGCTCAAAATCAAAACCTCCACAGGGAAACCCAACAGCTCTGAAGCTGCAGCCAACTCTTCTGGACCCAACTCTGAGGTGCACACTTCAATCAGGTCGACCTCGAGGCCATCCACATCCAATTTCACTTCTGCCCCACCTGCGTACAAGCTGCCCAACGATGAGGCGTCAATTGGGGCAAAGTAATCCTGTGATTGACTCAACAAAACAAAGGGCGGCAAACCCGTTTCAATTCTGCCCTCTACCACCAAATAAGGCTGCTGATTGGGCAACTCAACCGTGATGGCTTTCTCACACCCTGTCCAAGTCAAGGCAGAAAAAAGGACGGCGATTGCAAGGAAGGAATGGGAATAACCTAGACGCATTGATGTTCTCTTGTCACAGTAGCAACGTTTGACCCTTTGACATGTTCAAAATTACATCCTCTAATCACCGTGAAACTTGTGTTTATCCGTGGGATTAAGCCAACTTGCGTCACAATTGCCCCCTCATGTTCAACCGCCGCCAGCTTCGGATCAAAGTCCTCCAAACTTTGTACGCATTTCACACGGACAAAGACGGTTCCGTGGAGGAGGCCCACAAGCTCTTGCTCAAAGGACTAGACAAGACCTACGACCTATATCTCCTGCTTTTGATGCTCATCGGAGAAATGCAGGATGCCGCCATCGAACGCATCGAAGCTGGACGACTCAAGCAACAGCCTACGCGCGAAGACCTGCATCCAAACACCAAGTTTGTCAACAACAAACCGCTGAGGATCATCATCAAAAGCAAAGAGTTGGCGAAGGAAGCTGCCAACCGAAAATTGGGCTGGGGACAGGAACAAGACATGATCAAGCGTCTTTTTAAGTCGCTGGTTATGAGCGAGGAATACACCGCTTACATGGACAACGAGGAGCGTGGTTTTCAACACGACAGAGAATCCCTCAACCGCATGTTCCGCAAGCACATTGTGAACGACGAAGGCCTTCAAGAGTGGATCGAAGAGCAAAGCATTTTGTGGAGCGACGACCTCGACTTGGCCAGTTCCATTGTGCTCAAAACGGTCAAAACCATCACCGAAGGATCCGAAGACCTCGTGCTTTCTGAGATGTGGAAAGACGACGGTGACGACCGCGAGTTTCTGGAACACCTCTTTAGCCGCACCCTCGCTATGGCAGAGGAACACGACAAGGCCATCGAGACCACTGCCTCCAACTGGGACTTGGAGCGCATTGCGACCATGGACCTTCTCCTTCTTCGCATGGCCATCGCCGAAGCGCGCACTTTCCCCTCTGTGCCGCTAAAGGTGACGATCAACGAGTACATCGACTTGGCCAAATTTTACAGCACCGAAAAGTCAGGCGCCTTTGTGAATGGCGTTTTGGACAAGCTGTTCACCGCCATGCTAGAGGACGGCCGCATTGTCAAAACAGGAAGGGGATTGATTGGATGACCGCATCGCGTTCCGTTTTTTGGTTGCGTGTTCTGGCGTGGTGCTTCACCATTCCCATGCTCCTCTCTTGCTCGGGACGCGCAGACTCCACCGTCGACGCCAGCTTCATTCACATTCCGGGCGCTGAAGGCGCTGAACGGGCGCCCAAAATGCGCTGGACTTCCACCCGAATGGACTTGGGTCTTGTTGCAGCGGGTGAGACACGCACGTTGACTTACACGGTGACCAATGGCGGCAAGTCCCCCATGGTCATCACCCAAGTGATGCCCAGCTGCGGCTGCACGATTGCCCAAGCCTGGAACACCTCCCCGCTTTCGCCTGGAGATTCCATGGACGTGGTGCTTGAATTTGTATCGGGGGATCAAACCCGATCCGTCGAAGAATTTGCGACTGTGGTGACCAACGCCATTCCAGCTTCCGTAGAACTCACATTTACTGCCCAAGTCATTGGACCTGAGCCAACATCAACACCATCACAACCATGAATTTCACACCATCCCTTTTTCTTCAAGCTTCCACTGACGCCGGTGGAATGAGCACCTTGGTCTTCATCATGGGCACCATGCTCGTGTTCTACTTCTTCATCATGCGTCCTCAGCTCAAGAAGCAAAAGGAAACACGGAAGTTCAGGGAGACCATTGCCAAGGGAGACCGTGTGGTCACCGTCGGCGGCATCCACGGCAAAGTCTTGGACGTGAACGACAAAACAGCGTTGCTCCAAATCGACAAAGGTTCGATGCGGGTTGATCTCGGCGGAATCTCTGCAGACGGCGCAGCCAGCGAGGAAGCCCTTAGCGGAAAAGCCTAATATGGCCGCAGGAGGCCGCATCCGGAAAAGCATGTCCTCCATGAATGGCAGGACCTTTGCCATTTGTCTGGCCCTGGCGTCCTTTCTGTGGCTCTTGCGGGCCATGGAGGGCGAGCGTGAAGTCTCTTACACCTTTGGCATCGAGCTGGTGGGCGCAGAAGCCAATACTGGGCTCCAAGCCGTCCTGCTAGACTCAGTCGCCACAGCCAATGTGCTGCTCTCGCCATGGGACCACCTCAAAGGCCGATGGTGGCGCAACCCCAATCCTGTGACCTTGAAAGTCGTGGGGTTGAGGACACCAAGAACCGAGGTGCCTTCTGGCCAACTGGGAACAGAAATTGAAGCGCGACTGGGCACAAGTGCCCGGGTCCGGTCCATTTCCCCGGCGACCTTGGCCATAGACGTTCGAAAAGGCCCCGCTTCCAAATGACACCTTCCTCCCCTCCGCGCGCGTCGTCTTTGGGCATCGCCTTGCTGCCGATTCTGATTTTGGTCCTTCTCCTGGCCGCCGATGTGCTTGCCTTTGGGGAAGACAGCAGCTATGGAAGCAACCAACTCGCGCTGCTCATTGCCTCTGGACTGACTGTCGCCTTGGGCATGTGGAAAGGACTGACTTGGTCCACTTTCGAGTCCCACATCAAAGAGACCTTGGGAGATGCCGTCGGCGCCATCCTGCTGCTGCTGCTCATTGGCGCCCTGGCAGGCACATGGCTCGTTTCCGGCATCATTCCCACCTTAATTGACCTTGGACTCGATGTGTTGAGCAAGGACATCTTTCTGCCTGCCGCCTGCATTTTGTGTGCCGCAGTAAGCTTGGCCACTGGATCGAGCTGGGGCACGGTGGGCACAGTGGGCGTGGCCTTGATTGGCATCGGACAAGCCTTGGGCCTTAGCGAAGGTTGGATCGCCGGCGCCATCATTTCCGGGGCCTATTTCGGAGACAAGCTTTCCCCCTTGTCCGACACCACCAACCTCGCCCCAACCGTGGCTGGAACAGATTTGTTCACCCACATTCGTTTCATGCTCTGGACCACAATTCCGAGCATCACCATCGCCTTGATTGTCTTTACTGTGGCCGGGCTCGGTTCAGAGGGCATCGCCGACATGGGCAGTGCTCAAGCGCTGCAAGCGGAATTGGGCTTGCATTTCAATTTGCACTGGAGTTTGTTTTTGGTGCCCCTTGGGGTCATTGTGTTGATCGCAAAAAAAGTAGCCCCCGTTCCCGCGCTGTTTATCGGGGTTCTCGGCGGCGCCTTGGCGGCACTTGTGGCGCAACCCAACCTGATTTCCACTTTGGCCACCGATACAATTGGCCCAGCCTTGGGCTTGGGAGAAACTTACTTGGGTGCTGCATTTTCGGCGCTCATGACAGCTGCAGCAACGGACGTGGCGATTGAAACGGGGAACCCCGTGGTGAACGACCTGCTCACTTCAAGCGGCATGAAGGGCATGCTCAATACGGTTTGGCTGATTATCTGCGCCCTCACCTTCGGCGCTGTCATGGGCGCGGCTGGATTTTTGGAGCGCATTACCCGCGCCATCTTGTCTGCAGTAAACGGCACTTTTTCTTTGGTCTTCGGCACGGCATTTTCCAGTGTCATGTTCAACATCATTGCCGCTGACCAATACATCGCCATTGTGGTGCCAGGACGCATGTTCCGAGAAGCCTATGCTGAGCGCGGCGCTGCACCCCAACTGTTGTCCCGCACGCTCGAAGATGCGGGCACCGTGACCAGTGTGCTCATTCCTTGGAACACCTGCGGTGTGGCCCAAAGCGGTGTTTTGGGCGTGGGGGTTTTGGCCTTTGCTCCCTATTGTGTGTTCAACTACGTTTCCCCACTGATGACCCTGCTCGTGGCCGCCATTGGCTTCCGCATCCCGGCATTGAATCCCAGCGCAACTTCGGAAGAATTGTCCCACCCGGGAACCACTTGACCCCCAAGGCTGTTGGACATGCAGATGGAACAAGATGCCTACGCCGCGCTGCAAGACGACCGCACGATTCGTGTAGAAAAGGCCGCAGAAAACAACCTGCAGTCCATCGACGTCGACATCCCCCGCGATCAGCTTGTTGTGGTGACAGGGGTGAGTGGTTCCGGCAAGTCTAGCTTGGCATTTGACACCCTCCACGCCGAAGGACAACGTCGATATTTGGAGACCTTCAGTGCCTATGCCCGGCAATTCATGGGCGGCCTCGAGCGGCCCAAAGTGGAGCGCATCACTGGCTTAAGTCCGGTCATCGCCATCGAGCAAAAGACCATTTCCCGCAATCCCCGTTCCACCGTGGGCACGGTGACCGAGCTCCTGGACTTCTTGCGTGTCTTGTTTGCCCGGGCTGCCACCGCTTACTCCAGTGCCACTGGCGAACCGATGGTGCGGTTCACCGATGAAGGCATCCTCTCCCGCGTCATCAGCGATTATGCAGGAGAGCGACTGCTCATATTGGCCCCTTTGGTTCGCGGCAGAAAAGGACACTACAGAGAACTGTTCGAGACCATTCAAAAGCAAGGTTACCTGAGGGCACGTGTCGATGGAGAGGTGGTGGAACTCGACCCAGGGTTCAGGGTGGACCGCTACAAGATTCACGACATTGAAGTGGTCATCGATCGCATTGTGGTCCCTGAGCCACCGGCATTGAATTCAGAAGGCAAACCCAATGGAGAGGAGGCCGAACGCGTCCTTCGCTCCTTGCGAACAGCATTGGCCATGGGCAAGGGCAGCATGATGGTGCTTCCCCTGGACGAAGCCGTGCCGCGGCACTTCTCTCGTGCACTCATGTGCCCCACCACCGGCATCAGCTACCCCGAACCGGAACCCAATCTCTTCTCTTTTAACTCACC
>CASICO010000016.1 GCA_949373165.1 uncultured Flavobacteriales bacterium
CGCATGGGCTGCATGGATCAGATTTGCCTCAATCATGAGGTTGTCATAAAGGAAGTCTGCCCGGTCAGTGTTGTTGGCTTGAATTCCCCCGACTTTGGCCGCCGCGACAAACACATGGGTGGGCCTTTCTCTGGCCATCATGGCTTGAACTGCGGCTTGGTTGCACAGGTCGAGTTCAGCGCGTGTATAGGTGATGGGGTCTGGAAAGCCAGCGGCTGAAATGGCCCGCATTAACGCGCTTCCCACCATGCCCCGGTGACCAGCAATGTAAATTCTAGATTGGGCGTTCATGGCATGCAAGTTTAGGCTGTATCCCGTGCAGATGAAGCCCGAGCCAGGGCATTAGACAGGGCGTTGAATGCGAGCACCAGAGAGACGATACAAGCCCCGGGGACCAGCGCTAAATGTGGCTGGCCTGTTAAGATCGCTCCGTAGTGGTCACGGATGAGGTTTCCCCAACTTGGCATGGGGATTTGGGCTCCGACGCCCATAAAACTGAGGCCCGCCTCAATCAAAATGGCGGCTGCAAAATTGGCTGCCGCAATCACAGCAATGGGTCCGGCAAGGTTGGGCAAGATGTGGCCCAGGACGATTCGTGGTGTGGACAGGCCCAAAACACGTCCGGCTTCAACCCATTCGATGTTCCGCAAAGCCAAGGTTTGACCGCGCACCACGCGCGCCACTTCGACCCACATAGACAGCCCGATGGCCATGAAGACTTGCTGAAAGCCCTTCCCGAAGGCCAGTGTGATGGCCAACACAAGAAGCAGGGTGGGGATGCTCCAAATGACTTGCAAAAACCAGCTCACTACAGCGTCAAAGGAGCCACCCAAATAGCCGGCAAATGCGCCGAGTGGGAACCCCAATGAGGAGGGAAAGCAGAACGGCGATGAGTCCAACGGAAAGTGAGAGCCCTGAGCCGGCCAAGATGCGGGACAATTGGTCCCGCCCAAAGCGGTCGGTTCCCAGCCAAAAGGTCTTTTTTTCGCTGATTGTGACGCCCTTGGGACTGGACACGGAGACGTTCACGGTGGATCCAGGCGAAAGCATAGACCACTCTAAATTCTGACCATTGGCGAAACGCGTAGGGTCGGGTCGCCAAAAGGAGCTTGTGATGGCCACGACACTCCAAAGCAAAATCCAGACTGCGCCAAGAAGGGCGGATGGTTCGCGCTTGAAGAAAAGGAAGACAGCCTGCACGGGTTGAATTTACATGGCCGTTCGGCCCTTCCAGCGGACTTTTCGGAAGGGCATCAATAGGAGGGTGGTGGAAATAAACAAGGGATGGACCACAGCCAAGGCAATCAAGGACGTCAGGGCATGGAAGTGTCCATCGGAGAAAAGGCGGTAAGCGCGTCCCATTTGGTGGGTATAGGCGATGTCTACCGTTGTTTTGACCCCCCAAAACGCCAATCCCGAAAGCGGATGGACGAACAGGAGGATGAGGCCGGCCAAGTGCATGGCTGCCATGGCGACAGCCACGCGACGAGCCGCCTTGAGAGACCGGGGGTACTGGGTGGCCTTTGCACCCCATCGGATGCGCTGATCCAGCAGCGAGGTGAGGGTGTGCATGGGGGCTGCAGAAACCATGCTTCTGGGGTCGCCCAACCATCCTACGCGGCTGTGGTCCCCCCTTTCAATCAATGCGGCCAGTGCAAAAACATCATCACCACTGGGGATGTCGGGTCTAAGTTGGCCATGGGGGAAAGCATCGGTTCTCCAGAGCCACCCGCCACCACTGGCCATGGCGGGGTGTCCTTTGCGAACGGCGGAAACGGCCCAGCCTTGCATGGCCGCAAAGTCCAATGCTTGTAGGCGATGAAAGTGGGTTTTTGGCGGGGCCTTGCACTGTGTGGCGATGCGCAAAGGCAAAAGGAGCATGTCTTTGGATGGACCTGTGGTGGAGATGCCCTGTGCCATGGCGCAAAGGGCCTCCGGGCCCAGTCGTGTGTCTGCATCCACTCCCAAGACCCAAGAAGAAGATGTGGCTTTTAATCCGGCGGACAGTCCGGCTTTTTTGCCGCTTCCAGGGTTGGCCAAAGAGGTCAGCGGGAAAGGCCACAGGCCGTTTTTGGTCAGTGACTCGAGGGTGCCGTCATCGGAAGCATCGTCGACCACGATGACTTCGCAGGGCAAATGGGTTTGAGCGGCCAAATCGGCGAGCAGCAAGGGAAGGGTGCCTGCTTCATTTCGGACCGGGAGAACCACAGTCAATTGAACCAGGGGTTCAAGCAATGCGCCCTCATTCTGCTGTGTTTTGAATGCGCCCCGCATTCCATTCGACCATTGCACGACATGAATGATGTGAAGACAAAGGGGAAGGAAGAGAACCACAATGGCGATGATCACACCGCAATTTCGGCTTTCAATGTTTAGCGCGCAGCACAGATCCGTGCCACAGAAGACCTGCAGTGGCAGGCAGAATCAAATTGATCACCCATAAACTGAGTGTTGCGCAAAGGATGGCCGTCACATCTTCCGGGTTCGGGGCGGGCAAGGCAAGCAGTGCGGCAGCTTCTCGCAGTCCCAAATCCCCGAGCATGGGGACAGGTGCAAGGGAGGTGAGTCCCCATGTTAAGGCTGAACCAGAGGATTGATCCATGAGACGTTCGGTGGCACTGCCATGTGCGAGATGGCCAAAGGCTTGAAGCGCAAGGATGAACTGGGTAAGCATCACCAGGTATCGTGCAATGCTCAAATTCAAGGCACGTTTTCTTGTCCCCAAGGCCATGCGACGCGCCAGTTGCCAATTTTCTGCGGCCTGGAACGTCTTCACCCAGTCCCAAACCTTCAGGCCCCTCTGAAAATAAAGGGAGATTGACACAGCGCAGATGCCAAAGACCACCAGAGACAGAGTGTAAAATCCAACCGCGCACAAAGCCACGGCAGCGGCCGTGATGGTGCACCACCATTGCGAGACGGAGGAGACTGCGAATGCATGAAGGGCGTGAGACCTGTGCTGTTTTTGAACGGCTGAGACCCTGCCGATGGCCGCCCCAAGTCGCAGAGGACCAATCAAGGACCATGCTGTCCCATAGAGGACCTCTCGGCACCGCCGAGACAGGGATTCCTTGGGCATGAGCGCTGCCCATTTGAATGTTTCCAGGCCCCAATTCAACGGGGCCAAGGCCAAAACAGAGATCAAAAAAATCGGTTGGACATCGACCACCCAAGCTTCTGATGGCAGAGAAGAGAGTTGGCGCCAAAGCACCCATGCTGTGACCAAAACTGGAACGCCAATGGCCAAAACCATTCGCAGAGACTGCGGGATGACGGGCCAAGAGAAAAAGGGGGAGGGCATTTTTGTGATGGTTTTACCCATGTTATAAAAGTACCATTCTGTCGCCCCCTGCTTAAACCGGGTGTTTCAAAGCACTTTTTCGTGTGGTTTTTCCCCTCGAATTTGATGTGCGCAGAATCGGTGAATAACCCGGTGGACCTTCTTGTGTATTGGGTCGAGGTTCCGGTGCAATTTCAGCCTGTGTCTGCGCAGCGCTATCCGACCATCATTTTGGGCATTGACCCTGGAACGACCATCATGGGCTATGGAGTGATTCGGGCTTGGTCGCGTCAGCGGGTCGAATTGCTGGAAATGGGCGCGTTGCACATGTCCAAAGTCAAGGATCCGGCGGTCAAACTCAAACGCATTCACGATCGGTGCGCGGGCCTCATTGAGTCTCATGCGCCCGATCATTTTGCGGTAGAGGCGCCTTTTTTTGGCAAAAACGTGCAGTCGATGCTCAAGCTTGGCCGCGCGCAGGGTGTGGCCCTGGCCGCAGCTTTGGTGAGGGAGATTCCGGTTGCAGAGTATGCACCGCGTCGGGTCAAGCAGGCCATTACTGGATCGGGTGCCGCCTCCAAAGAACAGGTGGCAGGCATGGTGCAGCGCACCCTTAAAATCCCGGATGCAGACATGCCCAAGGACCTCGATGCCACAGATGGCCTCGCTGTTGCGCTCTGCCACCTCTACGAAATGGGCACACCGACCCTCGGCGGAAAAGGCGGTGGATGGGCGGCCTTCGTCCGCGAAAACCCCAGCCGCGCAAAAAAGGGCTGATTAGCGCTTGGCGACGTCTGGGGTCAGCAAGGTTTGCGTGGGGAATGCAAAGTCGAGTCCGGCAGCATTGAAGCGCTTTAAAATCTCCAAATTCACTTCCCCAGGGCTGTAGGCCCAGTGGCCATTCTTGTTGATGAAATAGATCACGTCGATGTTCAGTGAAAAGTCGCCAAAACTGCTGAACCAGATGGTGGGGTCAGGGTCAAGGGTCTCGCTCCGTTCTGCGATGATGGCCTTGAGGATGTCAATGCCTTCTTGAACCTGCTCTGGCGTGGTGTCATAGGTCAAGCCCAAAGTCAAGCCCACTTTCCGAGAGGGCTCATTGGTGACGTTCTCCAAGAAGGTGTCTGTGAATTTGAAATTCGGAATGACGACCACGCGCCCGGAGAGCGTGCGCAGGCGAGTGGATCGAATGCCGATTTCTTCGATGTTGCCATCGTAACCTGAAATTTGAATGCGATCTCCAACGCGGAAGGGCTTGTCTACAAAGACGGTAATGCCGCCGAAAATGTTGGACACAAAGTCTTTGGCGGCCATGGCCAGTGCCAGGCCACCGATGCCCACACCGGCGAGCAGCGCTCCGACGTCTTGCCCAGCATTCTTTAAGGCCATAATGACCCCCAACGCCCAAACGGCTGAACGAAGTCCTTTGCGCAGGATGGGTCCAAATTGGTCCATCATGGCGCTCTCTTTGCTCAATGTAAACGGCAAAAAGAAGTTCATGATGATGGCGTCCAATAACCGCGCGACTCCCCAAGTCACGTTTAAGGTGTAGGCCACAATCATGGCGGCGTCCACAAAATGATCGACTTGGTCTCCAAAGGTGAGCTCACCATAGCCTGTTCTCAAGGCCATGATGGTGAGGGCCAGCACAAGAGGCTCTTCCAGTTTGTCCACGATGAGGTCATCGAGGTTGGACCGGGTCTTGGATGTGATTTTTCGAGCGAGGCTGCCCAAGACCTTATAAAGGACGCGCGCGACAATGATGCCGCCAATGGCCCAAGCGAGGGCGAAGGCCCAGTGCTCTATACTGTTGCCGAGAAAAAGGGTCTGAAGAAAGTCCATGGTGTTGAATCGCAGGGCAAGGTGCGAATATCTAAGTTGTCAAGCGCACTGGGTGAGCATATCCGTTAAAACCCAAGGCTTACACCGCCACGAAAAGTGGGGTTGTCGTAGGGGTTGGCCGGGTTTTCACTGAGGTCATAAAGAACGGTGAAGCCACCTCCGAGCCGGTCAGTGAGGCCGGTGTAATAACCGGCTCCCACCCAGTATAGAGAGGTCCAATCGCGTTGGATTGGTTCAATAAAGAAGGGGGCGGGCTGATTCACGGACTCCAATTCTACGTGGGCAAATATTTTGGGCAAGAGACGTCTTCGCGCAAATGCACTGCCTCCAATAATGTACTGGTCTGAGTTCCCAAACGTCTGCTTGAACCGCTGGAAGTAATAGGTTGCGCCGATTCCCGCGATCAGGTTGTTGTTGATCCGGTACCCCACTTGTGGGCTAGCTCCAATCAAGGTCGCGCTGCCCAATTGAAGTGCAGCCCCGCCGCCCAAGGTCAATCGCTCCTTGAAGCTTTTCTCTTCCAGTGTCCGGTTGTCGACTCCCGTGATTTCGCGTTCGCGTTCTTCGGAGTCAAACCACCAGTCGTTTTGGGCCCGGGTGGCTGACGACATGAGCATGACGCCGAGGCAGAGGATAAAAACGCGCTTCATGCTCCGAAACTACACCGGTATCTTCGCCACATGCAAGGTGACATGGCTTCTCTTCACAATGGTGCAGATCTCAGGATTGGCTTTCTTGGTGGCGGCCAACTTGGTCGGATGACCATTCAGGCGGCTTTGGATTTTGATTTCCGAATCGAAGTGCTCGATCCGGACCCCCAATGCCCTTGTGCCCGCATTGCCCATCGGTTTACCCAAGGGGATTTAAACGATGCTGAAGCGGTCATCGCTTGGGGTCGAAGTTTGGACGTGGTGACGGTGGAAATCGAAAACGTGAGTACCGAAGGATTAACCGCACTCAAAGCCATGGGGGTAAAAGTGCTGCCGGACCCTGCGCATTTGGCGCTCATACGCGACAAGGGGACCCAGAAGCAGTTCTATGCCGAGCATGGGATTCCGACGTCTGATTTCTCTTTGACTGAAGATGGCCGCGCCGAGGTGATGACGCGGGGATTGCCGGTGGTGCAGAAGCTGCGTACCGGAGGTTATGATGGTCGAGGGGTGCAGGTAATTCGGACAGAAGCCGAAGCCCGGTATGCTTTTGATGCTCCCTCGCTTCTTGAAGATGCGGTGGACATCCAAAAAGAATTGAGTGTGATTGTGGCGCGCTCTATCACAGGCGAAGTCAAAACGTATCCTGTGGTTGAATCGGTGTTCAACGCGCTCAATCTCGTGGACTATCTCGTGGCCCCGGCTCGAATTTCTGAGGCTGTGGAAGCTGAAGCAAAGCGGATCGCATTGTCTGTGGTTGAGGCCATGGATTTTGTTGGGCTTCTTGCGGTGGAACTTTTCCTAGACAAAGAAGGCCGGATTTTGGTCAATGAGGTGGCGCCGCGTGCTCACAATTCGGGTCACCACACCATTGAGGCCTGCGGAACGTCGCAATTCGAACAGCACCTTCGTGCGATTTTGGGTCTGCCGCTTGGCGACACCGCTCAGCACTCTGCTGCGGCGATGCTCAACTTGATTGGTGGCTCCCGCGCCAACGGTGTTCCGCTGTATTCGGGCTTGGCTGCAGCGATGGCGGAGCCCGGAC
>CASICO010000017.1 GCA_949373165.1 uncultured Flavobacteriales bacterium
TCGGCGAATTTGATGGCCTCTTCAACTTGGGCCTTGACTTCTTTGTCAATGGATTTGAGCTCCGCTTCCGTCATCCACTTCTGCTCCACAATCACTTTCGAGACGTGAACGATTGGATCCCGTTGCTGAAAACTCCTCGACTTCGCTCTTCTCGCGGTATTTCTGAGGGTCACTCATGGAGTGGCCTTTGTAGCGGTACGTTTGGATGTCGAGAAGATATGGTCCTGCTCCCGTGCGGCAATGGTCTGCTGCTTTTTTCATGGCCTTGGCGACAGCCTCAGGCGACATGCCATCAACAGATTCTGCGGGCATCTCATACGACGCACCCAACTTGGACAAATCCGTAACGTTGGTGGTCCGCTCCACAGAGGTTCCCATGGCGTACTTGTTGTTCTCCACCACATAAATCACGGGAAGCTTCCACGTCATCGCCATGTTGAAAGACTCGTGGAGCATGCCCTGACGCGCAGCGCCATCGCCAAAGAAACAGATGGTAACGTGGTCTTCTTTCCGGTACTTGTCGGCAAACGCGATGCCTGCTCCAAGCCCAATCTGACCGCCCACGATGCCATGACCGCCGAAGAGATTGCGCTCCTTGTCGAACATGTGCATGGACCCTCCTTTCCCCTTGCTGGACCCGGTTTTGCGTCCATAGAGCTCTGCCATGACAACCTTCGGATCTGTCCCGAGCGCCAATGGATGAGCGTGGTCGCGGTAAGCCGTGATGACCCGATCGGTTGGGCGTGTGCCCTTTACCATTCCGGCGAGAACCGCTTCTTGACCAATGTAAAGGTGGCAGAAACCGCCAAACTTTTGCTGGATATAGAGGTGTCCGCAGCGTTCCTCAAACCGCCTCATCAGCAGCATGTCTCGGTGCCACTTGAGGTAGGTCTCTTTGGAAAACGGCGCAGTGGCCTTCTTCTTCGCTGCCGTCTTGCGGCGAGCGGGTGTCTTTTTAGCAGGCGTGGAAGTCGTCATGTTGCCCAATTTGCAAGAAGCAAATATACGTCGGACCAAGCGTCAAACAGGCACCCTAGCGACCCAACAAAACCACGGCATGTGCACTGATGCCCTTGCCCGTGCCCACAAACCCCAAATGTTCGGTGGTTGTCGCCTTCACGCCTACCCGATCCACCGGGACATTGAGCAGACCCGCAATGCAATCCCGCATCTGGTCAATGTGGGGCCTCAACTTCGGTGCTTGCAAGCAAATGGTCGCGTCGACATTCACCACGCCCCAACCATCCGTGCAAACCTTGGACACAGTTTCCTTCAACAACAATTTGCTGTCGATGCCTTTGAATGCGGCATCCGTGTCGGGGAAATGCGCCCCGATGTCTCCCATGGCCCGAGCGCCAAAAAGGGCGTCACAAATGACATGCAGAAGCACATCGGCATCGCTGTGACCAACCGCTCCAAAGGGCCCGGGGATTTGTATGCCGCCCAGCCAAAATTCTTCTCCTTCCGCCAGTTGATGAACGTCGTAGCCGTAGCCAATTCGCAAGTCTCCAAGGCTCATAAGATCCTCAGAAATTGGAGGGGTCACTGTTGTCTGAACCAATGACATCGTCAAAGGCCAGACGCAAAGAGAACCGCAACGTGTTGGCCAGAGGGTTCTGCTGCGTTGTCGCGATCAAATAGCTCAAGTCGATGTCCAAAACAGTGTACTTGATGCCCGCTCCCAACGTGATAAACTGACGGTTTCCCTTGGTGTAATGCTCGAAGAAGTATCCCCCACGAACCGCAAACACGCCATTGTAATCGTACTCCAATCCTCCGCCCAAATTGACCTCTCTCAATTCCTCTCGGAAAATGCTGCCGGGCTCGATTAAGTATGTGCCATCCCCCTGACGTTCTACAATTCCAGGCGCGTCATAGAAGCTCTGCAGAATGCCAGAAGCGACCCCCACGTTGGGGTCAAAACCGCTCACAATCAAATCATCATCCTCGCCTTCACCGTATGCGGGTGCCGTCGGCACCAAAAGCTTGTTGGCGTCCATGGTGAACGTGAGGTGGTTGTAGTCATCTAAGAAAACTGTAGCCGCAAAGCCCGTCTTGAGGTTGGTGGGAATGAAGTCCCGCTCAGCCGTTTCCGTGTAGCTCATTTTGGCGCCCACATTCGAAACGCAAACCCCCCAATTCATGCGGCCATCTCTGGTTCCGAATTTGACGTCATCATTGGTGTGAAAGACCCCCACGTCGACCGCCACAGAGCGGCCAGGGCGGCTGTCTGCCCCCAAGATATTCGTTCCTCCTGTTAGATTTGAGTGGATGTATCGCGCAGTAAAACCCCCACTAAAACGGTCCCCGAACTTCTGCGAGAACCCAAAATCAAAGGAGAACTCGTTGGGGCTAAAGTCGCGAATGGCGGTTCCATTGACGTCCGTAAACGTGATGTTGCCCAACGAAAAATAACGCAATGCCATGCCGATGGCTTGCCGCTTGTTGAGTTTGCGCGTTCCGCTCAGGTATGCGAGGGACATGTCGTCCACCAAGGCGCGAAGCCATGGCGCATAACCAAGGTGCGCCTCAAAAGTCTGATCTGTAAAGGCCATTCGGGCGGGGTTCCATGCCATGGCAGCGCCATCGGGCGTCAAAGCCACACCGGCATCCCCCATGGATCCGCTTCGAGAATCGGGCGCAATCATCAGGAACGGGACTGCCGTGGTGATGGTGTTCAGCTGCAACTGCTGCGCAGTTTCTTCAGGTGTCAACTGCGCTTGAGTAACCGAAGTGCCCGCCAACCATAAACCGAGGAGGCAAAAGGACGAACGAAAGAAAAGCTTGGAGTCCATAGTAGGGGACAATATTACAAGGGAAAAGGTCAATTCAGTCTAGTGAAGCAAGACTAGACGGCCTGTTTTCGCAGCCCGCCTCCCTTCGGGGGTTTCAATGTCCAGTCGATAGAGGTAAGTGCCCGCCCCCAGGGGAGACCCCCCAGATGAAGCGCCATCCCAATGCCAACCATCGACCTGATATCCAGCCGGGGTTTCTGTGCGTTCTCCCTGCCAAACGACGGTTCCCTGGGAATCGTATATGTGCATGGACATTTTTAATGCGACACAAGCTTGATTGTGCTCAAAACGGAAGGTGGTCCCTCCAAAACCCACTGGATTTGGATAGTTCACCAACCCATCCAAGAACACATTTAA
This sequence comes from uncultured Flavobacteriales bacterium, assembly GCA_949373165.1. GTDB lineage: Bacteria > Bacteroidota > Bacteroidia > Flavobacteriales_D > Sanyastnellaceae > UBA8752. Next base: position 3,153 of record CASICO010000017.1, read on the forward strand.
GTCGGACACCACAACAAAGTCAAGCTGGGCCTTGGCGCTGTTGTTGTGCACATCCCACGCTTTGAGTTCCAGCGTATGCGGACCTTCGGACAAATCGGAAAACGGAAACACAACCCGGCCACTTTTGTAGGTATCGAGATCGCTGGAGTAATATTCGTTCAGCACCACAGACGTTTGATCATCCAATGTGGCTTTGAGGTCGTGACCGATGCCGTTTCCTACCGTATTCAACCCTTGTTCATCCTTGACCAAGGCATACAAAATGGGATGGGGATCGGTTGTCCCTCCGTCTGCGAATGTGCTGTCGTTCAAGAACAGTGAAATTTCCGGCCCGGTATTGTCCAACACTGCGTCTTCCGAAACGCCTCCCACAAAAACAGCTTCGGTGTAGCCATGGGCATCCAGGTCTCCATCCACAGCGTAGTAACTGATTCGGCCTGGAGCCGCGTCGTAACTGATGTCCCTTGGCACAATGAACTCGAACGCAAAAACACCACCCTCGGCACGAACGGCTCCCGAGTAAAGACGATTCCTCCATTCCTCATAACTCACGCCTCCGCTTCCACCATCATTGTTTAAGGTCGTGACTTCCAACTTCTGGTCAAAGACAGTCGGGTAAACAAACCCATTGAAATCCGTCAGGAGGTTGCCAGACTCATCTGATATGTACCCCCGAACCTCGACCCGATCCAGTGCGCGCAAAGTGTCCGCCATCGCATCCACTGGAATGCCATTGATTTCGCTGGTTCTCACCTCCGCTTGAGGTATCGCATAAAGCAAGGCCACATCGCCAAGCAAGGTGAAGTTGCGCTTGTTGGAAGAGGCGCCAGAAGAAGGGTGGTTTTTCGTCCGACGAAGGATGTCGCCTAACCTCTGCCTTTCTCCGTTTGGAGCATCAAACACCACTTCAAAGAATGCCGTATTCAGTTGCTCGTTGGCGTAGCTGTACACCACCCGAGTTGTGGTCATCATCGCAATGGCGCCCCCATTGGGGTTCATCACCATGAGCTCTCCCGCCGTTTCCACCTCTGGATCATCAAATCTGGCCAATTCACACGTTGCCGTGAAGAAAAGCGGCATGCGATTCAAGTTGTCCCAAGAAGAAATTGTCGAGGTATTCAACACCCGTTCATGGGCCCACCCACGATCCCCACCATGGCCGATGTAATTCACCAGCAATGCCCCTTCACTCACTTGACGGTCTATGGCATCTTCCGCTTCGGGATAACGCTCTCCACCTGGCGTCACCAACTGAGGATAGGCATCCATGAAAATCCGCTTGATGTCAAATGCGCCCACTTCTTCCTCCACACCTTGCGCATGTCCAATGCTGTACACAGTGTGACCTGTTTCCGTGGGAGTGGAACTGCCATCAAAATCATCTGCCACAAAGCAGATGCGGTTGCGCCAAGGACCAAATGGATTGCCCGCTCCTTCGCCCGGGAGTCCGCCCGACAGGCAAGCCGCACCCTCAGGGTCGGGATTGCCATTCGAGTAAGCCACCACCTTGGCCACTGCCCCCCATGCTTCGTCCAAATTGCCCGCAGGGATTCGCCCAACGCCAATGGACAATGAATCCGTCAAGCGTTCAGACGCATGATCGGACAGAAAGCCGAAATAATCATCGGTAACATAGCTCTGGGTTGGCGTGTGGCTTTGCGCACTCTGGAACGTGATCAACTCATTCCCGGTCCGCGACAAATTGCGGTTTTCATAATTGCCATCGCCAAACAACTGCAGATAGCGCGGCGCCATGCTTGGGTCCCCTTCAGCCCTGTCATAGAGCATCTTCATGAGCATCTTGAATGCCGTTGGATCCACTCGCCCAGAACTGAAGCAATCATAAATAAAACTGGGCTCAAGAACAGCGACTGCCAAGCCCTCTGCTGCGTGAATCTGGGCCAAGCTATCGGCGGCTTCTCTGAGCCCAGGGGCGGTGATCACCACCAAGTCGACCTGCGGAAGACCATGGACGTCTGTGTTTTGAACCGGACCAATGGGGGTCGGACTGTAAAAACCTGAACCCGTTCCTGCCCGAAAAGACCGGATGTCATCGTAAGCCACACGGAACCGAAGGGTGCCCTCTTCGATTCCAAAGGGAATGGCCGAAGGAGCAAGTGGATTTGTTACATCCCAAACGCGCTGCACAGACTGACCTTCAGACACAGTCCACTCCACAATTTGCCCCGCCGCCGCCGCCTCGGCCCGAACGAATTCTTGCTGGGACCCACCGGACATATTGGCCTCCCTGGTCCCTGTGATTCGAACATAATCCAGCCAACCTTTGACATCCGGCGCTTGAGCATCGAGGGAAAGCCCCACTTGAATCAAGTCTGAGCTCGGCGTCCAAAGCCAATCACCAGTTCCAATCCGCGCTTGACTCACATGGGACTGCGACCCTGTTGCGGGCGGAGCAATGGACCAAATGCTATCCCCCAAGGTGATTTCATAAGGACTCACAGCCCCAACAGACCTCCCCATTAACCGCACCTCCAGCCTGGCCGTCTCAGGCAAAACATCGGGGACTTGAAAAGGGATGGTGTGCACTGGGTTCTGATCGAACACTTCCCCGAAAAAATTCCGCCCAGATCGAATGATGGTTTCTTGCTCGAGCTCGTGAAATTTCCGAAAGTCGGTCACGTCAAGCACCAAGTCGAGGTCCCCCGCCATAGCCGGTTCGCTTTCAATTCGCGCGGGAACACTGTCATCCACACGCAGAAAATACCAAGCCGTATCGGACCACGGATTCACCGAATGAATCCACTTTTGACTCAAGTTGTCGTACTTCCAATCTTCAGGACCATCCCCGTAGAAGACAAAATGATCCCCGCCATCAAACTGGTTGTCTCCGTCGTGAATCAACTCAATGGGAATGGGAACCAAATCCAGTGGCCGGGCAAGGCTGTTGTCGATGGGCAAGGGATTGCCGCCATGGCCATATAAGTTGACCGATTGAGGGTTCACTGAACTCGGATCCAACCCCAATTCAGTCAAAAAAGCGACGTCCACTTTGTGAAAACCCGTTTTCACAGTGGCCAATCGGTACCATTCTCCTTCGGAAAGCGCCGAATGTTCGGGCCAATCGTAATCAAATTGAGCCAAGGCCCCACCTTGGGTGCACCAGAAAAAAACCCACACGACAATGGCACGCAAACCCGTTCGATGGGCTGATTTTGCAAGGCTATGCAACGAAAATGGACGGAAGGCCGTTGGGTACATGGAATGGGATAGAATCGCTCGCATGACCAACGCATCGAAGGCATTGGTTATTGCATTAGAACAAAGATGCCTGCCAATTCCCACAAGTTTGTAATTTTCACGATCTTATACAGGACTAACGTCTGGTAGAAACCGCATGGACATGAAGCCCACTCAGCCCACCCGAAATACAGTGCTCGGCGCAATGACGTTGCCCGTTTTGGCACTCGCCATCGCTTGTTTTGGCACCTTCTCGCCACAAAGCGCTTCGGCCCAGGACGCGGAATTCACCCAGTTCTATTCCAACCCCATCTATTTGAACCCTGCTTTTGCGGGTGCGGCACGCTGCCCTCGGTTTGTAATGAACTACCGGAACCAATGGCCGGCGATGAGTGGCAATTACGTGACATCCGCCGCCTCATATGACCAGCACATCCCCAGCATTTCTGGAGGATTGGGGTTGATCGTCATGAATGACAGGGCCGGAAGGGGAACCCTCAGTACCTCACGAATCAGCGGCATTTACAGCTACCAGCAGGCCGTTAGTCGGAAATTCTCCATCAAAGCGGGTTTTGAGGCCACCTACTTCCAAAAAGCATTGGATTGGAATTCCCTCACCTTCGGGGACATGATCGACCCTAGAAAGGGGTTCATCTACACATCCCAAGACCAACCGAGAGGTGGGAAAGTGAGCCAAGTGGACTTCAGCGCAGGCATCATTGGCTTCAGCAAAAAAGTGTATTTCGGTTTCGCCGCTCACCACCTGAACGAACCCAACGAAAGTCTTGTGGTTGGATTGAGCCGTCTCCCGATGAAGCTGACCGCCCACTTTGGCGCCTTGTTGCCATTGGATGGTGATGCGAGATATGCCTCCGCCTTCATTTCCCCGAACATTCTATATCGACGCCAAGGAGAATTCCAGCAAATGAATGTGGGTGGCTACGTCAGCAAAGGGCCCATTGTTGGTGGAATTTGGTATCGAGGAATCCTTGGCACTCAATATCGCGACGCTTTTATCGTTACCCTTGGCATACAATCCGATGTCATCAAATTCGGCTACAGCTACGACGTAACAGTGTCTGACTTAACTCCTGCCACCGGTGGTGCGCACGAGGTAAGCATGTCACTCAACTTCGATTGCCGTGCCAAACGCGTGAAATTTAGAAGTCCTCCCTGTCCTGGTTTTTGACCTCATTCCCTGCAAGGAACCCCAATAGAAAGCGATGCAGAAGCTCCATTCCATCCTCTTCCTCTCCTCAGTAGTCCTGATCTCGGCTGTCATCCTCTCTTCCTGCTCAGGAAGTGGCTCTGGCGCAACGGGATGGGCTTACAACGACTCGGAGAATGGCGGATTCCAACAATTGCCATACCTCGGCCAAGAAACGGGGCCAGGCTTGGTCTTCGTTGAAGGCGGCACGTTCACCATGGGCCAAGTCGAGGACGACTTGACTGGATCATGGGACAACATTCCCCGCCGTGTGACGGTGAGCTCTTTCTACATGGATGAAGTAGAAGTCACCAATTACTACTGGCTAGAATACCTGTTTTGGTTGAACCGTGTTTACGGAGAAGGCTACCCAGAAGTCGTGCAACGTGCCAAGCCAGACACACTGGTTTGGAGAGATCCACGTGCCTACAACGAACCCTATGTAAACTACTACCTCCGGCACCCTGCTTTCCGCGACTACCCAGTGGTGGGTGTTTCTTGGCTGCAGGCCAATGATTTTTGTAAGTGGCGAACGGACAGGGTCAACGAGCAAATCATGGTTCGGGAAGGATTTTTGGTCCACAACCCAACTGGACAAGTCGACGACAGCTATTTCAGCACCGAAACCTACCTCGACGGTCAATACGAGGAAGCGGCAAAAGCGGCTGACGGAATTAAAGATTTGCGCCCCAATGGAGTGGGCTACAGAAATGTGAGCATGAGCGATGGCATCTTACTCCCCGACTACCGGCTTCCAACAGAGGCTGAATGGGAATATGCGGCCCTGTCTCTGATTGGCAATAGCGGTGAAGAATTGATCACAAGCCGCAGAACCTATCCTTGGGACGGTCACTACGTTCGCAACGATGACAGCCGTGGCAAGTTCTACGGAGAAATCAATGCCAACTTTGTCCGTGCCCGTGGAGACTACATGGGTGTAGCCGGAGCCCTGAATGACAATGCCGACGTGACGGCGCCAGTCTACAGCTACGCGCCAAACGATTACGGCCTCTACAACATGGCCGGCAACGTGAGCGAGTGGGTCATGGACGTTTACCGTCCCGGAACCCATCAAGACGCTCAAGAGTTCAGGCCCTTCCGAGGCAACGTCTTTTCTACCAAACTGCTCAACAGTGAAGGAAACGTCACCGACAAACTCGATTATGTAGAGTATGACATTGACGCCGTCGAGGAAGACCTCACCACCTATGAAGAGGAAACAGCAGGTCGATTGACGAGCGAGGGACAAAACCTGATTGACAACTTGAAGTCAAAAATGGAAAGCGCCAATGAGGACATGGACGTCAAACGCATTGAAGAAGCGATGACCAAAATGGATGAGGCATTGGACCTCATCGAAGAGAGCGAAGCGCCAAGCGCCAGTGACTTGAGGAAGTTCTGGACGCGCAACATCATCAATACGCCAGGTCAAATGCGCTACCGAAAAGTGACGGTAGAAGAAAATCTGGGGCGTCGGAACTACCAGCAAGCCGACAACATCGATTATCTTGATGGTGACCTCGAGAGCTCCATTTTCTTTGACCAACAAGACGATGGCGACGACTTGGTATATGATTATGGTGAGACCTCCTTGGTCAACGACAATGTTCGGGTTTACAAAGGCGGAAGCTGGAATGACCGGGTCTACTGGATCATTCCCGGCACACGTCGATTCCTAGAAGAAAATCAAAGCTCCTCTACCATTGGATTCCGTTGTGCCATGACCCGTGTTGGGTCTCCCAGTGGCAACGCCATGGGCAACAATTGAGGCCAACCAACGACTGTTCATTCCGAACCCCGCACTGGCTCAACCGGTGCGGGGTTCTTCTTTTCTTGTCCCCATGAAGCCCTTTGATCTTCAATCCCTCCTGGAACTGTTCGACAAATCGACTGGCATCACCACCGACACCCGCGAATGCGGGCCTGGCATGCTGTTTTTTGCCTTGCGCGGAGAACGGTTCAATGGCAACGCGTTCGCGCAGAAAGCCCTCGATGCTGGATGCTTAGCCGCAATCATAGACGACACCACCCTCCAAGGCACATCGTTTTTCTTGGTGGACGACGTCCTCGCGGCACTGCAACAACTGGCCCGCTGCCACCGAAACAGGTTTTCGGGACCCGTCTTTGGTTTGACCGGCAGCAATGGCAAAACCACGACCAAAGAATTGCTTCGCGCTGTTCTCTCCCAAAAGTTCAAAGTTTACGCTACAAAAGGCAACCTAAACAACCACATAGGCGTGCCATTGACCTTGCTTTCGATGCCACAAGACGTCGAGTTTGCCTTGGTAGAAATGGGCGCAAACCATCAAGGAGAGATTGCCGAACTGGCCAAAATTGCCAATCCGAATTATGGAATGATCACCAATGTTGGGCACGCGCACCTCGAGGGTTTTGGTGGGATTGAAGGGGTCAAGAAAGGAAAACAGGAGCTCTTCGTGCACTTGGCGGCAGAACATGGGTACGCTTTTGTGCCCAGTGCGGATTCAGACCTTGTCGCCTTGGCCAATGTAGATGGGCTGCAGCGCATAGAGTTTGGGACACGCGAGCACCCTCCATTGGTATGGCGCGCAGGAGAGGCTCCTCAGAGCCCCGTATGCTGGTCTCTTGACGGATCCAATAATGCCGGCCCTTGGCACGTCAATGGCCGCCCTACCCCCGTCCAATTAGAGGGGCGTCATCAACTCGCCAACATGACGGCCGCCATCGCAGTGGGCCACCATTTTGGGGTTTCCCAAGAGGAAATCGGAGATGCACTTGAAAAATTTCAACCGGTAAGCCAGCGGGGAGAGACCGTCCAAACTGAGCAGAATGTCGTGGTGGTAGACTGCTACAATGCCAACCCCAGTTCGGTGGAGTCAACACTGCGCTCGTTTGCTGCAGCACGACACAAAGCGCCCTTGGCCATTTTGGGCGACATGCTGGAACTGGGCGAATACGCTGCTCAGGGCCACCAACTCGTGAGGGAAGTCTGCCGCGAATGCACAATGGAATGCTGGGTTGTGGGGCCTCAGTTCAAAGAACACGCCCAAGGCGACTTTACCTTCCAAAATCTGGAGGATCTCCAAGACCACCTTGTCGCACATCCGTTACAGGGAAGAACCATCCTCATAAAAGGCTCCAGATCCATGCAACTCGAGAGACTCGTTGCTGCGCTCTGACGCATCCTTCGACCTTACCTTTACAACCATGGATTTCATAGCGGAACTCAAGTGGCGCGGCATGTTGCACGATGCCATGCCCGGACTCGAGGAGCAACTGAGCAAGGAACAAACAACAGGCTACGTGGGCTTTGACCCCACGGCTGACTCTTTGCACATTGGCAACCTCGTGCCTGTGATGCTCCTGGTCCACCTCCAACGCGCTGGACACCGACCCATTGCTCTGGTCGGCGGCGCCACAGGAATGGTGGGCGACCCCAGTGGGAAAACTGCAGAGCGGCAGTTCCTCGACCTCGAAGTTCTGCAGCACAACTTGGACAGCCAAAAGGCGCAATTGGAGCGCTTTTTGGACTTTGAAGGGGCCAATGCCGCTCAAGTGGTCAACAACCACGATTGGTTCAAAGACTTCAGCTTTCTCGACTTTATCCGGGATGTCGGCAAGCACATCACAGTGAACTACATGACCGCAAAAGAGTCGGTAAAAAACCGACTGGAAGGTGGCATGAGCTTCACAGAATTCAGCTATCAATTGGTTCAGGGATATGACTTCTTCCACCTCTGGAAGACGCACAACTGCCTGCTTCAGATGGGCGGAAGTGACCAATGGGGAAACATGACCACGGGAACGGAACTCATTCGCCGAAAAGGTCAAGGCCATGCTTTTGCACTGACTGCCCCGCTCATTACCAAGTCTGACGGCTCGAAATTCGGGAAGAGCGAAGGCGGGAACATTTGGATTGACAAAGCCAGAACAAGCGCCTACAAATTCTACCAATACTGGATCAACGCAGCGGACGATGATGCCGCCAAATACCTCCGGATTTTCACCCTCATGAACCAAGATCAAATCTTGGCCATAGAGGCTGAACACGCTGAAAACCCGGGTGCTCGTGCCATGCAAAAAGCCTTGGCTGCGGACGTGACCAAACGCATCCATGGAGAGGGAGACCTAAACACAGCCATTGCAGCAACAGCCTTGCTGTTTGGAAAGAGCACCGAGGAGGATTTGAGGGCCTTGCCTGAGTCCGAATTGTTGAGTGTGTTTGAAGGTGTTCCGCAACGGGAGGTTAGCCGATCGGACTTGGCCCAAGGCATGGGCATCATCGACATGCTCGCTGGCGGAGAAACCCCCTTTCTTTCCAGCGGCGGAGACGCCCGACGTGCATTGAAAGAAAACTCAGTGAGCGTGAACCGCAACAAGGTTGGGCCAGACCATACGTTGACCACACAAGACGCCATTGGCAGCGGAATCATCCTGATTCAACGTGGCAAGAAGAACCACTATTTGGTTCGGATTACAGGTTAATCAACCGAAAAGCGAGGCCAATTCCCGGCCTTCCACGAGGTAGAGAAAGACAACCAGCAAAACGCTGATGACCAGGCCCAAGGTGGCCTTTCCAAGATCGCCGAGGACCATTGGCCACACCCGAGAGCGGTCCAACTCGTTCAAGCGCAAATGCAGCGCCACCTCGCGTCCAGCGAGCATGCCCAGAAAAACCCAAGTGGTGCTCATCGGCACCTTGGCGCCAATGCCAAACGTGTCAAACTTGAACACCAAGAGAACCCATCCGTAAAAGAGGTCGATGAAAGTGGCCGAACGGATGTCTGCCGTGTTGGTTTTGACCCGAACGATCTTCTGGATCTCCCCTCCGCGTTGATAAAAGATGTAACCCAGCATGCCCACCAAAACGGCGAGTGCAAAGGCGAATTTCCAAGGCTGCACGTCTGCAGGGTCACCCAAGTAAACCAAGATGTTGACCAAGTCTTGGGTCAACCATTGGCTCCAAAGAAAACCCGTTGCCAGCCATTGTGTTACCGTCCAGAATCGCTTGTCCCTCATGAGCCCCTTCCCCTCTTCCATGGGGTTCTTGAGGAAGTACCGCTCCGTCAAACGGCTCAGCGCGATGAACGCGACGATGGCAAACAAGAAGGCCACGCCATATCCACCTAAACTCTTGACCAACATTTTGGGCAGGGCTTTGGGGGCGAAAAAGGTCAGGACCAGAAACGTCGTGCTCACAGGAATTCCCAGACGCGTGATGGCCAGCAATGCCAATGGCGGCAGAACATACCAAATGGACATCTTCGGGAAATCAATCGGCTTATTGGGGTCTTGAAACAAACCGGCGTACTTGCCGAAGGTCAAATCCCCACCTCGGCCCCCGAGGTATTCACCCAAGCCGAAATACCCCATGGTAACCACCACGGTCATGATGCCCCCGGCAAACAACCACAGGACCCACCACGGCTTATCCTCGTTGGACGTCAAGAAGGTTCCCAAAGTCTGGATGCTGTCGTTTCCCACCACCGAATAAGCAGCGAGAGAAAAACCCAACAAGGCAATGATGGTTTCCATGCGCGGCGAATCTAAGCGCCGTCTTGATGTCTGCCAAGGGATGTGAAAAGGAGCTGATTAAAGAACCATAAGATTGCAGCCACGGACTTCCGAATGATCGAAGCGTCCCAGCACTTCAAAGCCCCGGTTTTCGTGGCCTTGGATGGGCCGAACCAAATCCTGGGTGGACAAAAATGAGCAACTCCCCAAGTTGGCGAGGTCAACGACATCCAACCCTCCTGTCGCCCCTTGCGTGTTCAATGAGAGCGGATCATCGGTTCGCCGAATGCGAATGCGCATCCATGGCGGCGTCACGTATTGACCTTGGCCCGAAGACCATGCTTGGCTCAGCAACTCGGTCATTCCATATTCTCCGAAAATCGCAGGACAACCAAAATGCCCCATCAAATGGGTGTGAACCTCTTCCCTGACCCATTCTTTTCGCCGGCCTTTCATGCCCCCAGTCTCCACCACCCTGACTTTGGAGGGAAGGGACCCTCGTCCGGATTCAGACCATGCTTCTGCGGCGTCCACAAGCGCCCAGGTGACCCCCATCAGCACCGGGAAGCGCTGGGTCTCCAAAACCGCGTCTATGGCTTTAAACAAGCCGTCAAAGTCATCCAGAAAGAAACCCTGCTCCGGAGATTCACCTGGAAGACACCAACCCGCAGTCCTCAAGTCCATCACCATGTGCACCAAGCTGCTGTCCGAGCGTTCGAGATAACCTGGCAACATCCCCAGAAGAACCCCACCGTCTTCCCCCGGCGGTCCAAACTGCCGCTGAAAACCCCATTGAGCGCTGGCGGCATACAACGAAGGCGTGCGCACGACGTGCTCTCCCCTTGTCTGACCTGTGGTCCCACTGGTCCTGAACACGAAAGCCGCTTCATCCTCTGCCGTGCCCTGCGTAAAGACCTCTCCCCACTTGAATGCCTCGACAGGCATGGTTGGGGCGGCTGTCCAATGACCTAAGCTGGCCGCGCGTTGATCGTCCCAGCCCAGCGCCAAACACCAACGGCGATAAATGGCGTTTCCCGAAAATTGGTGGCGGAAAACCGCCAAAGCGAGCGCATTGAACGCCTCATCCGTCCAATCTTCTGTAGCCGATTTTGAAATGGCTGCATGCACGGCTGTGCGCAAGGCTTGGCCTTGCGTTTTCATCTCTTCTGGCGACCGATGAAGGCCAACAAATTCAGAATGCGGCATATCGCGCAAAATGCGGCTTATTTTGGCATCATGCCTCAGGCCACACGAATGAATTGGAGCAAAATATTGGGCTTGTCGACTGGACTCGCCATGGTCATGTCCGCTTGTGAGCCACCAATTTCTCTGCCTCCAGAGCCTCGACTTCTCAATTTGGAGCTCACCACGGCGGGTAATCTTGGCCTGCTCACGCTGGACTTTGAAGATGGAGACGGCAATTTCGGACTGGACCAGACGGACACCACAGGCGTATTCTGCACGAGCTGCCCATTTCATCACAACATCTTTTGCGAGTACGAAGAACTTCGAGATGGACAATGGACACCCATTGAGCTTGACCCTGCACTGGATCAGGTGCCTTTTTACTACCGGGCACCCCGAATTGAACCTACTGGGCAAAACAAAACACTCAGGGGCACCATCACGGTAGAGCTGGCCCCGCGTTATTATTTGCTCACGGCTTGGGACACATTGAGGTTTGCCGTCCACATTGTCGATCGGGACTTGCAGTCCAGCGATACGCTTCGCACTTCTGCCGTGCTTAAGCCCTGAAAATGTCGGTGAACTTGGTGGAGAGCAGTCCCATTCTCAGGCCCATCTCTTCCAGCAAATCCCCCATTTCGCTGAACGCCATTCCGCTTTCCACGGAGTAACGCCCTTTTCGGATCTCTTCCCGGTGCTTCAATCGCATCTGCTCTCGAATGGCCTCGACTTCAATCAACCGAGACTCCAATTTCCCAATGTGCAAAGCACTTTGCGTAGGGCTCACTTCCAATGGACCATTGAGTTCCCCCAAGGATTCCATGGCCTCGGACAGCCCTTCCAACATGTCCACCAATCGTCGCCTTTGCTTTGGGACGAAATACACATCCCCCTGCTCCCTTTCGAGTTGCAGTTGACGAAACCGATTGCAGAGCGCTACAATCTGGCCCATGTCTCCGGTCCACTCCAGGAGGAATTGCACCTTCCGATAGGTCCCCCCCGATAGCTTATTTCGTGCCAAGCGCTCTAAAAACCGCTTCACCTCAGATTCATATCGCGCGCCCAAGCTCCAATACTCTTGGATGTGCCCCCCTATTGCTTCCCGCTTGATGGGGTCCAACTCCTCCAGCATGGCCTTCATTTCCTTGATCATTTTCAAGGCCAGTTCATGGTGCCTCTCCGCCTCTCTTTGCGCTTCCAACACCTGCAACTCTGGCGCATCCATTCCACTCGTGGTGACCATGGGTGTATGATATCCTCGGATGCCTTCGCCCGGAAAACACCTCCTAACCAACCAAAGAATGGGCTTGGGGAACAAGCCAAAAAACGTGGTCATTGCCAGATTAAATCCGGTATGCAGCAACACCAAGACCACGGCAACATCTGTGCGGCCGTCTCCCATTGGCGCTAAAAACCAATGAATGCCGTCCAACGCCCAATGCAATCCCGGAAGCACAATCAACACCCCAATGGTGTTGACCAAAAAGTGACTCAATGCCGCTCGCCTCGCCTCACGGCCCGAGACCAATGAAGCCAAAATGGCAGTGGATGTGGTTCCGATGTTGGCCCCAAGAATGACCGCTGCCCCCATGGTCTCTGACACCGCCCCTCCAGCTGCCAACGTCACCACCAAAGCCAACATCGCTGACGAACTCTGGAAAGCCAGTGTCCCCAATACCCCAATCACAACCGTACCCAGCAAAGCCAGCATTGAGCCGCCAGTAAAGGGCTCGAGAAAACCAGCCAATCCGGCCTCCGTGAGGGGAGGAACCCCATCACGAATCAACCCCAAACCGACAAACATCAGCGAAAACCCAATGATGGCTTCGGCCGTGGTTTTGGTGCGCCGGCGCTTTGCAAACAACAAGGGAAGGGCCAAAGCCAACAGGGGAAGGGCCAACTCACCAAGCGATGGCTGGCTGATGGTCAATACGACCAACCAACTCGTGAGGGTCGTGCCCAAATTTGCCCCAAGAAGAATGAAATAGGCCTCAGAGAGACGGAGCAACCCCACTTGAACAAAACTGACCACCATCACAGAGGTCACACTGCTGGACTGAAGGAGACCCGTCAAACTTAAACCCGTGAAATAAGCCCGTGCAGGGCTGCGGGTGACTGTGCCAACAGCTCGCCTGAACCTGGCGCCAGCGAGCCTCTGAATGGATTCACTCATCAGCACCATTCCGTATACGAACAGCCCAACGGCGCCGATCAGATGGAAAATTTGAATGGTTCCGTTCATGAAGGGAGTTCAAGAATAGCGGATAGAAACACGCGCGCCTTCAACAGGGCAAAAAAGAAGGGCGACAATGCTGCCGCCCTTCTGTTCATTTTGGCAATTTCAAGCCCTTACTCTGGACATGGAGTCGCAAAGGTTCCGAGCAAAATCAAGAGGTCACTTACCGAAGTTGTGCCATCGTTGTTCAAGTCAGTTGGGCAATCATTGACCGGAGCCAAATCACAAGAGCCGTCATCGAAGAGGGCAGTCTCATCGTAATTGCTGGATTCAGTATACGTGCAACCGTAACAATCGTAAGTACAAGACCCATCGTCGAAGAGGGCCGTCGTCAAGTAGTTGCATGCTGTACCGACTGTACATCCAAGGGCTGAACTGTTGGCTGCGCCCGGCGTGCCGTTGTCCACCCAGCTGTTCTGCCAGTTGTCTGCATCGTCATTGTTGAGGTTCGTGGCAATGAGCTCCAATGAAGCACACCCTCCGTCAGGACTGGCTGCAAGCACGTTTCCGAGCACACTGACCTCCTGTGAAGGCCATGGTTCTGCGTCGTCATAAGTGACCGCGTCCACCACGTTCCCAAAGGCATCTTGCAACTGGACTGTACCGCCACCATTGCCCCAGTTGCCGTTGTCCATCAAGAACACCGTAATGCCCATGTCCGTGTAGTTGGTCTGGGCAACGAGTCCGGGAACCACCAAGAAGTAACCTCCTGCTGGAATGACCGTTCCCGCTGGGAAGGACATGGCGAAGGCCAACGAAGTTGGGTCTGAGAAGGCAGACCACACTTGGTAACCACTGAGGTCCGCCTCTTCACCGGCGTTGTAGAACTCGGCATACTCCCAATCGAAGTCACCTCCTTGGGCTCCACATGGATTGTAATGAATCTCGTTCACGATGACGTTGGGAAGCGTGTAGTAACAAGTGGTGTTGTCGGCCACCGTCACATTTGCGTTGTAGTTCAACGCAGCTTCATCGTTACACCCTGTGATGATGCAGCTGCCGTCGTCAGAAGTGGCTTCTGCGTTGTAGTTGTCTGCAGCCGGATTCGTGCAGCCCGGAATGTTGGCACAAGAGCCGTCATCCTCATTGGCCAAAGACCAATAGTTCGGGAAAGTATCGTCGGTGCAACCCAGGCGCACCACATCCGTGGAATCGCGTGGCTCCAACTTCCAGTTCCCATAAGCATATCCCGTTGGCGCCGTTACACGGTACGTGCGACCCGCCTCAACAAGTCCTGCACCAAAGGCATCGTAGGCGCGGTCATTGACCCGGGCACCGCCACTGCCATCGTTCAATGACCACTCGGCAAACCCAAGATCTGCGTTGTCACATGCTGCGGTAACCGAAATCAAAACGGCTTCCCAATCTTCCATGTTCATGTCGCCGGAGGCCAGAACCTCTGCCGCTGGAAGCGGGTTGCCGGTACTGAGCACTGTAATGGTTGGGCTGGGAATGAACTCATTTCCATACCAAGTGTCGGGGGCTACCTGTGATCTCAACTTCGTCACCCATCTGCACATTGCCAATGGACTCAGCGGTCAAATCACTTCCACGAACCCAGATCGCGGAAAATGCACCTGTTCCGTTTTGCATGGTGAATGCGGCTTGGTTGCCAAAGGAACCATCATCCGTCAAGTACACGCCCGTTACGATGCCTGTGGTGGTCACAAGTCCTGTGGCCGTGCCATCATTGATCTCCTGAATGGTCACGTTGGGAATGAAGAGGCAACTGCCATCATCTACAGTGGCATTGATGTCGTAGTTGAGCGCCAACTGATCTGTACAACCTTCTGTATCTGAAGCGCAAAGCCCAGTAAATTCATGACTATTGTAGCCCTCGAGTGCGTTGTTCAACGCGTAGTCATTGTCCAAAACAATCCACTCGCTGTCCTCGGATGATGTCCCCGCGCTGGTGGCCCAGTCGCCTCCATTTCCGAAGGACACATTCGACTTCCGACGAAGGGTCTGATTCTGTGTGGCATTGGTCATGCCCGCAACATCCCAAGCTGATCCAGGATCCGAACCGTAAGGCTCTCCAATCACGTCGAGCAAGTCCCAATCTCCACCGTTGCCGAACGAGGCAGTGGCACTGAACATGATGGCGAAAGCATCGTCACCATTGGAGAGGTATTGCCATGTCGCATCGGCGCTGTCGAGCAACGCTGCACTGGCCGATGGGTGAACCACCATAAAAGTCTCTCCTGCCCCAAGCGACCCCCCGGTAGGGAAAATGTCGTTCCAAAAATCCCACTCCTCTGCAGCAGGGTCCGTGTTGTTCGCGCCATTGGATTGGCTCGCTATGGCATAAAGTGCCAGGCTGACCGCGCTGCTCGTTGGATTGTAGACTTCGAGGTATTTGTTGCTTGAAGAACCTTCTGAATACTCACTAAAGAAGAGGTTGCAAGGCGCACTGCCCGTGCAAGATCCATCGTCAATGTCGGCTCCTGCAGTGGTGTTGTCTGCACTTGGAAGGGTGCAACCATAAAGCAGCACGTCGTCCATGTCCCGTGGGATCATCTTGAAGTTGCCAAAGCTGTAATGCAAGGGCGCCGTGACTTGGAACTGAGCACCTGAAGCCACTTCTCCAGTGGAGAGGTGATCCCATCCGCGATCGTCAATGCGCAGTTCACCTGAGGTGTCATCCATCCCCCATTCTCCATTGCCGAGATCAGGTGAGCCCACGATTCCAGTGGACTGAATCAGAACACCTTCCCACTCTTCCATGTTGGCAGCGCCCGTTCCGAGCACCTCCGCGGCAGGAAGGTCATTGTTTTGACTTTGTATGCTGGTCACGAGTGGGTTTCCAGCCACACCTGAAATCTGAGTCAGGTCAAAGTATTCGGAGATCTGACCGGTCAAACTCACGAAGTCCCCAACTGTAACAGCCACTTCTGGGTTGATGCCGAACAAACCGCTGTAGGCACCTGTGCCTTGCTGCAAGCTGAACAAGCTCCCGTAAACACCCGTCACAATGCCACTCACCGTCACCAAAGAATCGGTGAACACAGGAGGCGTCAAGGCCTGACCTGCTTGGATGGTGGAGATGGCGATGGCCCCGTCTACCAAGTTGCAACTGTCGTCGTCGATGACCGCACTAACGTCGTAGTTGTCCGCTGCAGAGTTGGTGCAACCCAACTTCTGAAAATCTCCTGCATCACGTGGCTCAATGCTGTTGCCAAACCCACCATTGATGGCACCTGTGACCCGGTAGGTGTCGCCGAGCATGGCGCCTTGGTCTGTGTAACCGTCGTATCCGAGGTCATCCACGGTGTGGTTACCAGAACCGTCGTCAAGGGTGAATTCACCATAGTTGTTGACTTCACCCGTAATGGAACCTGTGACCTGACAAAGCACGCCTTCGTATTCTTCGAGGTTCGCATCCGCGGTAGAGAGCACTGCAGGCGCAGGCAACGGGTTTCCGCTATTGATGATCGTCGCGCTAGCAGAGGTCAACTGAGTGCCCCCACTGAAGCTTCCGACCGTTCCTGCCACGAGAACACTGTCACCGACGGCAACTTGTGTGGTGTCATCAAGCAGGCCGCCGCTCACATAAACGAACATGCCACTCCAAGCCCCTTCCCCATCCTGGATGGAGGTGTTGCTGCCGTATACGCCTGTCACAATTGCAGAGAGGGTAACGTCTTGGCCGTTGAACGTGCCATCGTCATCCGCCCCCATGTCCTGTTGGATGGCACTGATGGTCGCTGCACTGGGATACGTGCAGGAGCCATCTTCAAAATCGACGCTGGCATTGTAGTTCGTTGCATTCGCATCTGTGCAGCCACCTGTTCCCACCGTCACTGTGGCGACCATACCGAGAGAAGCGTGGTTGCCCACAGAGCAATCGTAATTATAGACACCTGGTGCAGTAAAGGTGTAGCTGCCAATGCAAGCGGGGGTTTCCACCGACCCGCCGGATGCCACAGCCAAAGAGAAGGCTTCTGGATTGCCGTAGGACTCTCCTGTCAAAACGCTGATGTTGCCATTCACGTCGTGTGAACCGCCCACATTGACCCACACCACAGTGTCACCAACGGCCACTTCTAGGTTTGCAGGATCGTAATAGTAAGCACCGGACTCTACCACCACGCCAGACACGCCGCATGCGTTGTCCTCGGACACCACATTCGCACCGCATTCGCTCACCAACAATGCAATCTCAGCCGCTGTTTGTTGCAGACCCGAGTTATGGTCTACACAGCCTGTGGCACTCGATCCATCACAATAAATCGTCCAATTCGCTCCGTTCCAAGTCTCTCCATCTGGAGCGGTAGTTGTGCGAAGTGCGTATCCATCTTCGAATTCATGGCAAGTATTGGAGCCGTCTTCGCCAATCACCCCGAAGAAGTCCACAAGGATGTCTCCTGAGTCATACAGCCCCACTTGGTCGTCCCCATTGCTGTCCACTGCACCACCGGTTCCACCAGCCAAGTCTGGGGCAAAACCGTAGGCACCTTCAAATCCAGAGGCGGACGCCGCAACGTAAATGCAACTGCCGTCATTGAGCACGCCGGTCTCGGAGAGGTCAATTTGGCTGGATTGAGGGGTCGAGCTATCGTTGGTCCAACGTTTCAAGTACCATCCTGTCAAGTCCACGGGGGATCCAGAATTGTTGGCAATCTTGACAAAACGCGCGTTTGCGGCGTCTGTAGGGTCTGCCAGCATGGCCAGATGGGCCGTTTGAGCAGAAAGAGCAGCAGTCAGCAAAACTGCAATCGTCAGGAAAATTGAGCGCATAGCGATGGCTTATGGTTTGAAGCAAAATTACGTGACTTCAACCCCTTCCCCAGCCGCAGCACCCATGGTTAACATGATGGTAACGTGATATAAAGATGGGCGGAAGCGTGGCTCGGTCAGTCGGAGAATAATGACCCCCGAACGCCGCGAAAAGTTTTGCGATGATGCGAACAATGTCCCCATTCCTGAATGGCTTTCTTGTGGGCTGGGGTTGGATAACCCATGTTCGAGCCCCAACCGTATTTCGGGAATTCCGCAGCAAGCTCATGCATCCGTTCATCTCGGTGGGTCTTGGCTAAAATGCTGGCTGCCGCAATGGACATGAACCGACCATCCCCTTTAATCTCGCAGGTGTGGTCAATCTCATGTGGCCGAAACCGATTTCCGTCAATCAACAAATGGGCAGGCGCCACCCCCAAGCCGTCAATCGCCCTGTGCATGGCCAGGTAAGTCGCCTGTAAGATGTTGACCCGCTCTATTTCCTCAACAGTGGCCCAACCCACAGCCCAAGCCAAGGCCTCCTTTTCGATTTGCTCCCGGAGTGCATCTCGGGCAGCCAAGCTGAGGCGCTTGCTGTCGTCCAACCCAGCCGCAAGCCAACCCATCCCTGCGGGACCTGGAATGACAGCCGCAGCGGTAACGGGGCCAGCCAGACAACCACGACCAGCCTCATCCACCCCCGCTTCCAATCGACCCTTCATCAAAAATTCCGAAAGCGACGCCGGTTTCATCGCTCGACCTTTGAATTGTCTTGCCATTCCATGCCGGAATCCTTGGCTGCCCGAACCAAGCAAGACCAGAGCAACTGAGCCGTCCTGTCCCAACTAAAATCATCTGCCCGGTCCTTGCCTTTTTCAATCAGGCTTTCCCGAAGCGCAGGCTCATCCTCCATTCGTTTCATCGCAATGGACACGGCCTCGGTATCGGAAGGGTCAACAGCCAAACCCGACCCCTGAGAAACTTCCGGCAATGACGTGCGGTCGCTGTGAATGGTGGGTGTCCCTGCAGAAAATGCCTCAATCAACGGGATGCCAAACCCTTCAAACCAGGGGATGAACACCAAGGCCCCTGAAGCCGCCAATACCGCTGCGAGGTCCAACTGTGGCAACCAGCCAGAACGGTGAACGTGCTTCGCTACATGCTCCGGGGCCGCCGCCAAAATGTCTTTGGCATTGAACCTCCGTCGGCGCCACATCGGCGTGCCCACCAAAAGCAAATCCCATGTTCCGCCCTTCTCTCGGTATGATTGAAATGCTTTTAAAAGGCCCTCCAAGTTCTTCCTTGGATGCTGCGTCCCTACGAAAACAAAAAAGGGCTGTCCCCCTGTCATCCGCCTGCGAATGGCCGCAGCCGCTTGTTTGGGATTGACCCCGAGCGGCTGATGATAGGCTGTTGCCGCTCCATTGTAAACCACATCGATGCGGTCCGCTGGGATGCTGTACCGTTCCGAAATGTCTTTCGCACTGAACTGACTCACCGTGGCCAATCGCACTGCCCGCTGCGCAGCATCTGGAAAACGCCAGCGGTAATGCTTTGAAACCGATGCGGGAAGCCACTCAGGGTGGTGCTCAAAATTCAAGTCATGCTGCACGGCCACTTGCGGAACACGTGTTTTACGACTTAGAAATCCATCGGGGGAGAGGAACAAATCAGCCTGGATCTTCTTGAGCAAACGTGGAATGCTTCGGTCCATCCACCAATTCACCAAGAACGGACGGCGGGCGGGCGGCCAAACCCAATGCACCGTGACGTTTTTGCCTGGGAAGAGGTCCGCGGGCGGGTTTCGGTCAAAAATGAGATGGAAGTCGTGTTCGGGATGCGCCGACACCATTCTTTGCACCGTTTCTAGCGTGAACCAACCGATTCCATCGAGCCTCCCAGGGACCACCAAACGGGTATTGATTGCAATCACAGCCATTGCAGCGAAACTAAGGTTGCCGACCCATGACAAAAAGAGCGCCTTTGCACAATCTTTGCACCCTGATTGAGGTTCTTTAGGCTGCATATTGCATTCCAAAGGTTCCTTCAACTCCAAAGCGATGAACAACTCCCAGGACCCCAACATGGAAGAGGCGCTGCTGCGCCGGATTTGGAACTGGCGTTGGCCCCTTATTTCTGCCGGGATCATGGGTGCCTTGGCCAGCGCGGTTGGCTCCTTTCTCATTGAGCCGGAATTCAAGTCATCCGTGGTTTTGTTTGCCCTCCCGCAACAGTCCATAGGCGCTCAATTTTACGAGTCAGAAAAGCGAGAAGACATTCTGGCGTATGGCGAGACAGAAGACGCTGAGCGCTTGCTGCAGATTTTAAACTCAGATCGAATTCGCAGACGAATCATCGAGAAGTACAACCTCTGGGACCACTTCAACATTGTCAAAGGTGAGCCCGGTGCCAATGCCAACATGGCCAAGATCTACGGAGGTAAAGTCGACGCTGCACTGACCCGTTATGGTTCGATTCAAATCAATGTGTTTGACACCGACCCTGTGATGGCCAAAGACATCGCCAACGACATTGCAAACCTCACAGACTCTGTCTCCAACCAACTCCGAAACAACCGAGCCAGTGAAGCATTTCGGTATGCCAAACAGTCCCTTTTGGGGCACCAAGAGGGCATTGCCAAAATGGAAGAAAGGCTTGCCGAACTTCGCAGCGAAGGGGTTTACGATTACCCCGTTCAGATTGAGGGTCTCAATGACCAATACGCCACGGCGCTTGCCGAAGGATACAATTCTCGGGCGGCGTCCATTTTGGGGAAAATGGAAAGGCTCTCTCCTTTTGCAAATGAGTTCAACAAAATCACCACCAAATTGGAAGACGCGTATGAACAGGAAGCCGTCTTGAAAAAGCGCTACGACCTCAACAAATTGGATTCGGAATCACAAATCCCCGCGGCCTTTGTGGTGGACCGTGCGGCTGTAGCCGACAAGAAAGCCCGACCCATTCGTTGGCTCATTACTGTGATGGGGGCCATTTCCGTGGCCCTTGCAGCCTTGGTCTTCTTCCTCTTCCGCGACGCGGTGAACTAATGTCCTTTTTGGACAGTAAAATCAAAGGGTCAAAGGCGTCCAACTCGGCCGTCCTCCCGGTGGTCATTGGCTACGCACTGTTGTTGGGTGCAGCCATTGCCTTTCAGGTTTACGCTTTGGCCGCTGTGCCGCTGATCATCGGCGTGGTGGCACTTTCTTTGGCGCGCCGAGATTGGCTCTTGCTCGGGCTCATCGCCACGGTGCCCCTGAGCATGAACTTGGAGGAATTGAAAATTGGCGGAGTGGGATTCTACCTCCCCACAGAACCCCTGCTTTTTGGTCTACTCTTGCTTTTTTTACTGGACCGGATTCGAGGAAAGCGGCTTGATTCCGACGTGGAATCTCACCCCATTACCCGGTGCATCCAAGTCATGTTCATCTGGTTGTTCATCACCACGTTGACCTCATCTGACCTGCTGGTTTCATTCAAATTCAGTGTGGCGCGCGCATGGTTTGTTGTGGGCTTTTTCTTTCTGTTGACACCCCTGGTCCAAACGACCAAAAAACAACAGAACGTCATTCTACTCTATGTCGTCCCCTTGCTTCTGGTCATTGGTTACACCGTCATTCGACATGCTGGATACGGGTTTGATAAGCAAGCGGGCCATTGGGTCATGGACCCGTTTTTCAAGGACCACACGAGCTACGGAGCCGTTTTGGCCATGTTCTGGTTTCCCGTTTTGGCGCTGCTCCTGAAACCGAACAGGCCGCCCTTGGTCAAGCTTGGATTGGCCACTGCCTTCTCGATTCTAACGCTTGGCTTGGTGCTGTCCTTCACCCGCGCCGCTTGGGTTTCTGTTGCGGCTGCAGCTGGCATTGGAGCACTGATGATGCTGGGTGTGCGCTTGCGAAACTTGGTCGCCGTCGCGGGAGTTGCCCTGGTCACCTTGGTTCTTGTTTGGGATCAACTGGTGATCACCTTGGAGCGAAACGACCAAGACTCATCCGACAACTTGACAGAACATGTGGAGTCCATTTCCAACGTATCCAGCGACGCCTCCAATTTGGAACGAATCAACCGTTGGAGTTGCGCCTTGTCCATGTGGTCAGAAAAACCGGTTGTCGGATGGGGACCAGGCACATATCAATTTAATTACGCGCCATTCCAACGCTCGGAACACCGCACACTGATCTCGACAAACAATGCCGATCGCGGGAACTCGCACAGCGAATATTTGGGGCCTTTGGCGGAACAAGGTTTGCCCGGCTGCCTCATCATCTTGACACTCTTGTGGCTGACTTCCACCATGGGGTTCAGGACCTATCGCGCCTGGCGAAAGGTGGACCGATGGACATCCCTTTGGGCCATGTCGATCTATTTGGGCCTGCTCACATATTTCATACACGGCGTACTGAACAACTACCTCGATACCGACAAAGCGAGCGCCCCCTTTTGGGGCTTCCTGGCCATACTCGTGGCCCTGGACTTGAATGTCAGAAAAAGCGGGTCGTCAACAAAGCGGTATCATCAGCAGGATCTGCCGTCCCCCGATGGCGCTCCCAATCCACGATAATGGTCGTGTTCAGGGCTTCGACGCCCGACATCCGCTCTGACTCCACCAAATGTTGAAGCCGATGCTCTCCATACGGTTCTCCCCCTGTGTTTTCTTGTTCCACCAAACCGTCTGTGAAGCAAACCAAGGTGCCACCTTGCTCCACCTGAAGGGAACCCTTCCCAACTTCTGGCAGCGCATCCAACATCCCCAAACCGGGACAGCCTTCGCCCAAGAAGACCCCCGGGCCTGACGAGGGAACAAACAAAGGAGGGTTGTGTCCGCAATTGACATACTCCATCATGCCCGTTGATGGATCTTGCAACGCGAAGAAGAAGGTGATAAAGCGCTCTCCTCGGGCACTGTTAAAAACCCGCCCATTGAGCGACCGCACCAAGACTTGCAAGTCAATGACGTCCTGCTCAATCAGCGCGTGCAAATGCGCTTGGAAATTGGACATCAAAAAGGCAGCGGGCATGCCCTTTCCACTCACGTCCGCAATGGCAATGGCCATTCGACCATCCGGCAATTTGACCGCGTCGTAATAATCTCCACCAACATGATGATGGGGGCGATAACGGGCTGCAAATTTCCGATGCTGGTCATCGGGGAGAACCCGAGGCAAAAGCATCGCTTGCATTTCTCCTGCCAAAGCCAACTCTCTCTCTAAACCTGCTGTCCGAATGCGATCGGCAGTCAACTCTCGATTGCGCAAGGCCACCACCAGTACGTTGGTGAGCGTGGTAATGAAGCGCACATGCCGAATGGAGGGGCTCATGCCTCGGCCTTCCTCTCGGTCACCCATGACCACATATGCAATCACATCTCCATCGTGCTCAACAGGGATGGCCAGATCAAACTCTACCTCGGCATCGCCACTGACGATGGCATGGGACTTCCCGCTCAACAGAGAACCTGGATCAGACAATGACGGCAATTCAGTGGGATATCCCCACTCTACCATGCATGCCCAAGCGGCAGACGCCTCCCGCCCCCGACAGAACAAGGCCAGCTTTCCCACCCCCATGGACAACAGAACCTCACGGAAACCATTGAACAAGGTGGCATTGGGGTCATTTCGGTTGATCGCCTGGGTCAAGGCAAGCAGAGCATCCGCCTGCTGACGCAGGCGTTCCAGCCTTTTCCGATTTCGGAGCTCGGCTGACATGTCTTGTTATTTTTTGACCCGCTCGGAATAATCCCCAGTGCGGGTATCCACTTTGATCCGGTCGCCAATGTTGATGAACAAAGGCACCCGCACTTCAGTGCCAGTGTCGATTGTTGCGGGCTTGAGGGTGTTGGTTGCAGTGTCGCCTTTCACACCCGGCTCGGTGTAGGTGACCTCCGCCTCGATGTGACTGGGCAAACTGGCACTCAACGGACGCTCTTCTTCGGCGTGGAAGACGATGAGACACCGCATCTCATCCTGCAAGAATTGGGAGTTCTCAATCAGGTGCTTTTCGAGGATGATTTGCTCAAACGTTTCCGAATTCATGAAGTTGTACCCCATGTCATCCTCATACAAATAGGTGTATTCGCGGGTTTCCACACGGACAACATCAATTTTGGAACCGGTATTGAACGAATGCTCGATGATTTTACCGTTCTCTAAGTTTTTCAACTTGGTCCAAACGTTTCCCGCTCCACGCGCCGTCTTCTTATGAAGGAATTCCTGAATCTGATACAGGGCGCTTTGGTGTCGGATACAGAGTCCGTTTTTGATGTCAGATGTCGTTGCCATGATGGTGTTCGTTGGGCGAAACCAAACCTCCTCTTTCGATGAGCCTGAGTCTCGCACTGCAATATAGCCACGTCAACGCCGAGGCCGAGGCCATCAATCCAATCGGAATTCAACCCCGAAACCTTGAAGAGTCAAGGCTGAGCCTTGTTCATGTGTCTCCTGCTCGGCCATTTCCAATTTTCCGCGAATGCGCCATTGTCCAGTTCGGGACTGATATCGAAAAAACGCATGGCCGTTTCTTCTCCCAAAAGGCTGCGCTGGACGCTCATTCCATGCCGTGACGTAGCGCAAAGGTGCGTTCTCGTGACCCCATGCCTGCCCCACACCAAACGACCAGCGGGTGCCCTTGACGCCCCGATAAAACCAAGACATGGCCACCACACCTCCCTTGGCCTCTGCTTCCCCGGCCGCAACCGCATGCAACCGCCATCGGGCGGAAGGCCAACCACCGTCTTGGAATGACCAACGCAGTCGAACCGTCCACACAGACCTCAACTCCTCCTGCCATGCCTTGGACATGTCCAATTGGGTCGTGGCCCGAAAAGCGCCATTCTGCCAGCGCATTGCCCACCGGTGTTCGGGGAAATCACTCGGCTTCATTCCTTTTCGACATCGCCACCTCAGCCAGCCACTCCCGTTCTCATTCCATGCCACTCCAGACTGAAACAGCCACCCAACCCCATCTGCCTCATCTGGAACAGTCGCTTTCCATTCACCCGAATGCCACGCTGGGTGTTCGGGATGGTCTCTGGCCAACAATGCGTGCCATTCGAACGCGGGCGTCCACGACCGAAGAACGCTCGCCCTGAACGTCCATCCGGAAGCAAAGCCCGCCATTGCCCACCGCCAATTCCATCCGGACAATTGACCGCGGCCATTCAAACCAATTACCCCACGCCAGGAGCAATCAGATTCCGGCACCGCCCGAATGGCCCATTGAAGTGTTGCTCCACCGCCCCCCATCGCCCCCGTCCACCCTCTCCCCTCCGAAATCCGACCCATCACCCACCAATTCGGAGCAAACCCGCCCTTGGACCGCAAACCCAAATGCCGTTGCCAACCCACTCCATCGATTACCCCCCTCAATCGCGAGGCTGCAGGCACCAAACCCAAGGGCACCCGATGGCTGCCTTCCATGCCTCCGAGGTCATCAAAAGCACTGCTCACCCAAAGCACCAAACCCTGACCAAATCGCGGAGCCAAAGCCCCGGCTGCCAAACGGCCACGGTCCCGCACCCAAACCCGACTCATGCAATGCCCAAACCCCGCCGAAGCCGCCCCATCCAGTCTGACGCGCCAATGACCACCCCGCAGACCCCAGTGCTGAAAGTGAGCCCGCGCAGAAAGAACAGCACAATTCGGAGAGGACAACACCCCATCCAATCGGAATGAACCCCACGTTTTTTCGCGGGGGCTACCCGATTTCATGCCCATCTTCAATAGCGCCTGAAATGACGCTAAGTCCATTAAACACGGCAAAACTTCGCGTCCTCGTTCCTCCCCCAATTGCAACAAAATTCGCTGCTGGGTGACCCCATTCACCTGTCCCATGTCTGCCAGAACGGCAATCTCTTCTGGGGACACACATTCTGCTTCCTGGGCTTCAATCAACCACAACGGCGCATCTTGTGTGGCGCTCAAAACTTGCCCGAAAGCGCACCCAACCCTCAAAAAAAAACCAACCAGAACTGCCGCCCTCATGGCGATGGCATTGATCCCGGTTCAAAGCGACTTAACCCCAACGCGTCGCCATGACGGCCCCATGCAACGCCCGCCCAAAGCAATCCTCCGCGCAAGATGCCAAGCAGCCAAATCCACCTTGGCCTGCCCACTGAAGCTGTTGGAGACCAACCCAACCAGAACCCAGCTGATCCAACGCCCAGTCTCCCTTCCTCTGCCGAAGCCGAGAGCAAGATTTCAGGCGGCATTCCCGGTGACCAATCCAACAACGTCCGGCCTTCGAGCCCCCTCCCAAGATCAACCAGCCGCGTCATCCGCCACCTCATCCGCAGTGGCATTTGAGCAGGTTGGAGAAAGGGAAGGCGAACCACGACTGAACCTTGTTTCTCCCAGATGGCCCCCAAATGCAAAAAACCAACACCCCATCGGGACACATCCAACCCACCCAGAACTGAACGCTCTGCCCCCATCTCAACGGACGTCATGCCACCAACAGTCCACATGTTTTCCGTGACCAGGTTCCCGTAAAATGCCGTTTTGCTCTGTCCACCCAAAATGCCGCCACCTCCAATGCGCCAGCTCCACTCAAAAACCCCAGGCTCCGCTGCACGAAACGCTGTGCTCCAGTCCAAGGGAGAATGGACCTCTTGACCCAACACCAATGCGCCGTGGAGAACCCCGAAAAACAGACTAAAAAACAAAGGACAGAAAGCCGGCCGCCTCGAATGAATGCCACTCGAAGGGCCGACCTCTGCACCCTGACTGGGGCTGAACGTGCATGCGAAAAGCAGGGAAGGCACAGGGCGAATCTGCAGCATTGCCCTCGAATTTCGACCGGGGTTTCACCGTTGTGCGTCCGGACTTCGTCACCGTCCTGCTGAGGCCTATCTTCGCGCTCCCCTGCGGGCGTGGTGGAATTGGTAGACACGCCAGATTTAGGATCTGGTGCCGCAAGGTGTGGGGGTTCGAGCCCCTCCGCCCGCACATAAGTTTTGAGTACGACACAACGACATGGAGATCACCCAGGAAACCATTGACGCCCTGAATGGCGTTTTGACTGTCAAAGTCCACCCAGAGGACTACAAAGAGAGGGTAGACGGCATCCTAGAAGATTACCGAAAGCAGGTGAAAATGCCCGGATTCCGGGAGGGGAAAGTCCCCATCCAATTGGTGCGTAAACAATATGGAAAAGCCGTTCTGGCCGACGAGTTAAACAAGCTCCTCAGCGAGAAAATGGACGGCTACATCCGGGAGCAGAAACTGCGTCTTTTGGGTCAACCCATCCCCGCAGAAGAAGGGGATTCTGACGGCAACTGGGACAAACCCGACATCTTTACGTTTCGGTACGACATCGGATTGAGCCCCAAAGTGGACATCAAATTCGGTTGGTTTACCAAATTCGTTCACCACAAGGTTCGCATTGATGATGACCTCATCAACGATCAGATCGAAGACCTTCGCCGCCGCTACGGCAAGATGTCCGACCGCACAGAGGTAGAAGAAAACTGCCTAATGGTCGGTGAGTTTGTGGAACTCGAGTCTGACGGAAAAGAAGTCAAAGCGGGCGGTGTGATGCACGAAGGCACCATCAGCATGGACTCGGTCAAAGACAAGAAGACCAACAAAGCGCTCATGGGGCAATCCCAAGGTGCCGAAGTGGTGGTCAAGCCGAGTGACGTCAGCCGTGACAGCGATGATTTGGCGCGGATGCTCGGAATCGAAGCAAAAGCGGCTGAAGATTTCAAAAGCCCCCTTCGGTTTACCATCAAAGAAGTCCGACACATCGAACCTGCTGAACTCGGAGAAGAGTTATACGACAAGCTGTTTGGCGAAGATGCTGTGACTGACGAGGAAGGTTTTCGAGAAAAAGTCAAAGAAGATTTGCAGCGCATTTTTGACCGCGATGGTGACCGTGTATTCCAACGAAAATTCGTGGAAGAAGTGGTCGACAAACTCGACCCCCCCTCTTCCAGAAGAATTCTTGAAGCGCTGGATTCGCGTGGCCAACGACAAGCCCATCACGGCGGAAGAAATTGAGGCCGAATTCTCTGAATATGCCAAAGGCATCAAGTGGCAGGTCATTCAAAACCACATCATTGATGAGCACAAAGTCAATGTAGAAGGGGAAGAAATCAAGGCCGAAGCTGGAAATGCCATCAAGGCTCAATATTCCCAATACGGCATCCCTTTGAATGCAGAGCAGCTAGACCCTATGGTCACCCAAATGCTCACGGATCAAAAGGAAGTTCGTCGGATTGCCGAGTCGATTTATGAGCGGAAAGCCATCGACAAGCTCCGGGAACTTGCCAAAATCAAGGAAAAAGAGATTTCCCACGAAGGGTGGATGGAAATCGTTCGTTCCCTCTAAAAATTCACTGCGGCTCAATCCATGGGTCGGATTAACTTTCAACACTCATGATGACCACTCGCAAGGAATTCCTGAAGTACGCTGTCCAGGACCGCGGCTTCACCAGCCACCACGTTGAAGATTACATTTCTGCCGTGCACGGACCGGAGAACATGACCCGGACTGTGATTGAGGAGAGGCAAATGCCTTTCCGTGAAGTTGATGTCTTTTCGCGCTTGATGGCCGACCGCATCATCTTTCTGGGCACTGGGGTTGACGACTACATCGCCAACATCATTCAGGCTCAGATGCTCTTCCTCGAGTCCACGGACCCGACCAAGGACATTCAGATTTACATTAACTCACCAGGGGGAAGTGTGTATGCCGGTTTGGGCATCTACGATACCATGCAGTACATCCGCCCCGATGTGGCCACCATCTGCACCGGAATGGCCGCTTCAATGGGTGCCGTGCTTCTCTGTGCTGGTGCCGCAGGCAAGCGGACTGGCCTCAAGCACAGCCGCACCATGATTCACCAGCCTTTGGGCGGTGCGCGTGGGCAGGCCAGCGACATTGAAATCACGGCACGTGAAATCAGCAAGCTCAAAGAAGAACTCTACAAGATCATTGCCCACCACAGTGGTCAAGACTACAAGAAAGTCTGGGAAGACAGCGACAGAGACTATTGGATGATTGCCAAAGAAGCCAAGGCTTATGGCATGATCGACGAAGTGCTGGAGCGCAAGCAGGACTGATTCAGGATGGCAGAACGTGAAATCAATTGCTCGTTCTGCGGGCGAAAGAAATCGGAAGTTGACATCCTCATTGCTGGGGTGACAGGACACATTTGTGACCATTGCATCGAGCAAGCTGAGACCATTGTCAAGGAGGAGCGCAACACCAGCGATGACGACGGATTCGACACCAGCTTGAAGCTGGATCGCCCATCGGACATTAAGCGCTTTTTGGACGATTATGTGATTGGACAAGAGTTGGCCAAACGCACGCTCAGTGTCGCCGTTTACAACCACTACAAACGCTTGGCCCACCCTGCAAAGGAAGGCGAAGTTGAAATCGAAAAGTCCAACATCGTCCTTGTTGGAGAAACAGGAACGGGCAAGACGCTGCTGGCCAGAAGCATCGCCCGCATGCTCAAGGTGCCGTTTTGCATTGCCGACGCCACCATCCTGACTGAGGCGGGGTATGTGGGTGAAGATGTAGAGAGCGTATTGTCCCGGCTGCTTCAATCTGCGGATTACGATGTCTCCAAAGCCCAACGCGGCATTGTTTTCATCGACGAGATCGACAAAATTGCCCGGAAGAGCGACAACCCCTCCATCACCCGAGACGTGAGTGGAGAGGGGGTCCAACAAGCGTTGCTCAAACTGCTTGAAGGGGCCGAAGTCAATGTCCCACCGCAAGGAGGACGAAAGCACCCCGAGCAAAAAATGATATCGTTGGACACGCGCAACATCTTGTTTGTTTGTGGCGGGGCGTTCAATGGAATC
This sequence comes from uncultured Flavobacteriales bacterium, assembly GCA_949373165.1. GTDB lineage: Bacteria > Bacteroidota > Bacteroidia > Flavobacteriales_D > Sanyastnellaceae > UBA8752. The sequence goes on from CASICO010000017.1 coordinate 33,004, forward strand.
GAGCAGCACATCGAAAGGCGAATTGCAACATCGAGCATTGGCTTCACCACCGGTGAAGACGATCGCCCTGAGCTTCTTCTGTCTGCCATTGCCCCGTCGGACTTGCGCAGTTTTGGACTGATTCCTGAGTTGATTGGCCGCTTTCCTGTGTTGACTCACCTCGACCCACTCGACCCTTCTGCACTCCGGCGGATTTTGACCGAACCAAAGAACGCATTGATCAAACAGTATCAGCGCCTCTTTGAACTCGATGGCATCGACCTCAAATTCGATGCTGGCGCACTTGATTTTATCGTGGAAAAAGCAGTCGAGTGTAAGCTCGGGGCTCGGGGTTTGCGCAGCATTTGTGAGGCCGTTCTCGGAGACGCCATGTTCGAGATGCCAGGCAAAGAAGGTGTAGATGAACTGCGCATCACCGAAGCGTATGCGAAAGAGCGTTTCGACGCCGGTGACCAAGGCCGATTGAAAGTCGCCTCCTGAACCCATGGCTGGGGCCAAGGGGAAATCGAAAACCACAAAAGGGGCCAAAGAGACGCCCCTCATGGCGCAGTACAACCGCGTGAAGGGCCAACACCCGGATGCCCTTCTCTTGTTTCGTGTAGGCGACTTTTACGAGACGTTTGGGCAGGACGCGGTGACCGCTTCTAAAGTGCTCAACATTGTACTGACGGCCCGGAAAAATGGTGCAGCGGCAGAGGTTGAACTTGCTGGATTTCCTCACCACGCCTTAGAAAACTACTTGCCCAAGCTGGTGAGGGCAGGTCATCGCGTTGCCGTCTGCGACCAACTGGAAGACCCCAAGACCACCAAGACCATTGTCAAACGCGGCGTCACCGAAATGGTCACACCCGGGGTTGCCCTCAACGATCAAGTGTTAGAGTCCCGCGAGAACAATTGGTTGGCGGCCGTTCATGTTGTCGAAGAGGGCCGAGGTCAAGCCAAGCGCCTTCGTGCCGGGGTGGCGTTCCTCGACATCTCCACTGGAGAGTTTCTCGCCGCCGAAGGCGCACCAGACGACATTGCTCCCCTGCTGAGGACCTTCCGTCCAAAAGAGACCTTGCATTTGCGTCACGCGGAACCCGAATCTCTCAATTTGACGGGATACCGTTTCCCTTTAGACGATTGGGTGTGGCAACCTGACTTCGCCATAGAAACTTTGGAACGGCACTTTGGGACCAAAGGGCTCAAAGGTTTCGGTCTTCAGGGGCATCCCCTGGCAGTCGTCGCTGCTGGAGCAGCGCTCCATTATGTGGGCAGTACCAAACACGACCGTTTGGCCCACATTGCTTCTCTGGGACGCGTAGAATGGGGCAAGAGTGTCGCCATGGATGGATTCACCATCCGCAACCTCGAACTGCTGATTCCCACCCACCCAGAGGGAACGGCACTGGTCGACATCCTGGACCGTTCCGCCACACCCATGGGTGCCCGAATGCTTCGGCGCTGGATCGCCCAACCGCTTTGCGATGCCGATGGCATTGCACGGCGACATGAGGCCGTGGCCGCGTTCTTGGCTCAGCCCGAAATGCGGTCGGACTTGATCGCCGAGCTTAGCCGAATTGGGGACCTCGAGAGGCTGTTGGCCAAGGCCGCTGCCGTTCGCATCTCTCCAGCCGAACTGGATCGCCTCAGGCGGGCCTTGACCGCAGTTGAAGCCTTGAGGCTCATGGTGGACAGTTCGGACGACCCCATCATCGGCCGTTGGGCTGGGCGACTCGACCCTGCCGATGAGGCATTGGCGAGATTACGCAGTGACCTTACTGAAGACCCTCCCGGTGTCTTGGGCAAGGGTGCCAGCATCGCCAGCGGCGTGGTCGCCGAGTTGGATGGTCTAAGGGACCTGAGAGACAATGGCAAGGCCAAGCTCGAAGGCATTCGAATCCGAGAGGCCGAGGCCACAGGAATCACCACCTTAAAAATCGCATTCAACCATGTCTTTGGCTACTATCTCGAAGTGCGTCATGCACACAAGGACAAGGTGCCAGAAACGTGGATCCGCAAGCAAACGCTGACCCAAGCAGAGCGGTACATCACCCCAGAACTCAAAGACCTTGAAAGCCGAATCCTAGACGCGGAGGAGCGGCTCGACGTGGTGGAGCGGGAGGCCTATGCCATCTTGGTCAAGGGCCTTCATCCTTACCTGCCACTGCTTCAATCTACTGCAAGGGCAGTTGCAGGGCTCGATTTGCTCCTGGGTTTTGCTGAGCTTGCGGAGGACAACGGATACACCCGACCCACGATTGTGGAAGGGCATGCGTTGGAAATTGTAGGAGGAAGGCACCCTGTCATTGAGCGGTGCTTACCCGAAGGAGAATCCTATGTTGCAAATGACGTTGCACTGGACCGTGATCATCAGCAGATTCTCATGATCACCGGCCCCAACATGTCGGGAAAGAGTGCCTTGCTTCGCCAAACCGCCTTGATTGCCTTGATGGCACAGATGGGCAGCTTTGTCCCTGCACGTTCGGTCAGAATGGGCCTGGTCGACAAAGTATTTACCCGTGTTGGCGCATCCGACAACTTGAGTGCAGGAGAGTCCACGTTCATGGTGGAAATGAACGAGACCGCCTCCATCCTTCACAATCTGTCGGACCGGTCTTTGGTCCTCCTCGATGAGATTGGACGAGGAACCAGCACCTACGATGGCATTTCCATCGCGTGGGCGATTGCCGAATTCCTGCACGAGCACCCCAAATGCCGCGCAAAAACACTGTTTGCAACGCACTACCACGAACTGAACCGAATGGCCGATCGGTTTTCCCCGCATCCACAATGCCAACGTCAGTGTGCGGCAGCAAGATGGAAAAGTGGTGTTCTTGCGAAAGCTCATCCCCGGGGGAAGCGAACACAGCTTTGGCATCCACGTGGCCAAGCTTGCAGGCATGCCTCCCGCTTTGGTAAGACGTGCAGAAGAAGTGCTTGTGGGCCTTGAATCAGAGGGTGGTGGGAGAACTGAACCGCCAAAATCAGACGCCGTGATGCAAGAAGACGGCCTGCAAATGAGCTTCTTTCAGCTCGATGACCCCGTGCTACAGAACATCAAAGAAGATCTGCTTGGAATGGACATCGACCAATTGACCCCTGTTGAGGCCCTTCTCAAGCTTCACGAGATTCGAAAAAGGGTCGGCGGCTAAGCTTCAATCGTAAGCGGCAAGAAGCAAGTTGAGGTCCTTGTAAGGCCAGCCAAAGGCATCGGCCAAATCGTGATTCACCACATTCCCTCTGAAGAGGTAGAGGCCACTGCGAATCATGGGGCTGTTGCCCACACCTGACTCGATTCCGCCATCTTCCCCCACCTGCTTAAGCAACGGGCCCAAGAGGTTGGCCAAGGCCAAACTTGCTGTTCGTGGGACCCGACTGGGGATATTGGCTACACCATAGTGGGTCACCCCATGGTCAATGAACACAGGGTCCTGATGATGGGTGAGCCGGCTGGTCTCAAAACAGCCACCGGAATCAATGCTCACATCCACAATGACCGACCCGTCGCGCATGTCGCGCACCATGTCTTCGCTTACAATCATCGGGGTCCGTCCGTGATGGGGCCGCACTGCCCCGATGGCCACATTGGCTGCCGCCAAGGACTCTTTGAGGACTTTTGGGTTCAGTGTGCTGGTCCACAATCGGCCCCCAATTTCTCCTCGCAGGCGACGCAAACGATAAGGACTCGCATCGAATACGCGCACAGACGCACCCAACCCTATGGCCGCTCGTGCTGCAAACTCTCCAACTGTGCCCGCTCCGATGATGACCACCTCAGAGGGCGCCACACCGGTCATGCCACCCATCATGGTGCCATCCCCAAACTTTGGATGGGCCAAAAATTCCGCGGCCACAAGGATGCTCGTTGTTCCCGCAATCTCTCCCATGGCGCGCACCAAAGGAAAAATCCCAGTGCGATCTTGCATGAAATCCCACGCCACCGCCGTGATCTTGCGGTCCATCATTTTCTCGATGGTCCGCTCTGGGTGGGTGGCCAATTGCAGCCCACTGAAAATGGTCTGTCTGTCCCGCATAAATTCCAACTCGGACTCTTGCGGGGGTGCCACCTTTAGAATGATGTCGTTGTCGTAAACCGTTGCGGCGTCAGGTGCAATCCTTGCGCCTGCTTCACTGTAATCTGCATCGGTGAATTGAGCCCTAACTCCCGCTCCGGTTTCCACCACAACTTCGTGGCCGTGGGCGACCAAAAGGCCGACCGCATCAGGGTCCAACGCCACGCGTCTTTCCTGCAATACCATTTCTTTTGGGATGCCAATGCGCAAGCTCTGTTCGCCACTGGGAATGGCCAACTGCTGCTCTTGTGGCGAAAGTGCGGCTTGAAAAGCCAAACTTCGAATGCGTTCCTTGGTTTCCACGGATGTTGAGGTTAAGGTCTAGACAGGAAATTTAATCGGAATCTCGCTGCCACAATGCCGCCATTCTCTTTCCATCTGGCAATTTCTCAATTCTGAGCAGCAATGCGGTCTGCGGGAAGTGGTCGGCCGCTTTCTCTGGCCATTCTACGAAGGTCAATGCGTCCTCATCTTCCATCAATTCATCCCACCCGAGGTCCAAAAGCTCATCAGAATGACGAATGCGATACAAATCAAGGTGACGAATGACTCGGCGTTCATCGCCTGAAATGGGATAAGATTGGCACAATGCAAACGTGGGACTGGATGCCGCGTCCTCCGCCTTAAAATGACGGGCCAAAGCGGCAACGAGTGTGGTCTTCCCCGTCCCCATCGGGGCCTGAAGCGCAATTACTTGACCCCACGTCAGTCGCCCGGCCAATTCAGCCGCCGCCATCGCGATATCGTTCATCCCATAGGATCCTGACCGCCAAAGACAACTCAACCCCAATGCGCTCATCTCGGACTCAAATGAACGAGGGGGACCAACATCTCTTCCATTGAGATGCCACCGTGCTGAAATGTCCCGTCCAAATACCGGACAAACCGATTGAAGTTGTTCGGGTAGACCATGAAGTCCCGCTCCTTGGCAAAAATGTAGCGGCTAGAAAGGTTGGCTTTTGGCAATCCAAAGGACAAAGGATTGTCCACCACGAAAACGGAATCGTCGTGACGCAGGTTGCGCCCCGTTTTGTACCGTGGATTGTCGGTGACTTCCTTTTCTCCTTGCACCTTCACTGGGTCTGCAACTTGCACCGTGCCGTGGTCTGTGGTCAAGATGAGCTCGAAGCCTTCCTCTGCCGCGCGTTCGAGCAATTCCCTCAGGGGACTGTGCTCAAACCAACTCATGGTCAACGACCGATAAGCGGCTTCATCCTCAGCCAGTTCCTTGATGATCTCGCTTTCGGTTCTGGCGTGGCTCAGCATGTCCACAAAATTGAACACCACTGCAGTGAAGTCTCTGTCTCGGATCCGGTGGAAATCCTCCAACAATTTTCGCCCTGCAGTGACATCGGTGATTTTGTGGTATCCCCCAACTGCCCTTGAATCCCCAACGCTCCAATTGTGCGCCCAACAATTCTGACTCGTGGGCATTCTTAGATCCTTGTTCATGCTCGCCCTTCCACCATTGTGGATGCTCTTCTGCGATTCTGGCGGGTGTCATCCCAGCAAACATGGCATTTCGGGCATATTGAGTGGCCGTGGGCAGGTAGCTCCAATGCATCTGCTCCGATTGCACCTGCCAGTGCTCGGAAAGCAAAGGACCCAGCGTGCGCCATTGGTCATAACGGAAATTGTCAATCACCACCAATAACGTTTTGCGCCCCTCATCCAGCAGTGGCTTCACAGCCTCCTTCAGCACTTGGGGTGCAAGAAGTGGATCTTCAGGTCCCCTGCACCGGTCCAAGTCCGCCAGCCAACCGCCGTAATTGTCGGTCACAAAACGGGCGAATTGACGACCTGCATCTTGTTTTTGCATCCGCAAGACCTCCGCCATGCCTGTGTCGCCAGAAGCCGCAAGCTCAAGATCCCAATGCACCAATCGCTTGTGAATGTCCTCCCAATCTTCCCGATTGAGACGGTCCATGAGCCGCATCGCCAACTCACGGAACTCGCGCTGGTAGTCGCTCATCGCCTTTTCTCCAACCAATCGTTTTTCGTCCAAAATCTTCTTGAGCGAAAGCAAAATCTGATTGGGATTCAAAGGCTTGATCAGATAATCCGCCATTTTAGATCCAATGGCTTCCTCCATAATGTGCTCTTCCTCACTCTTGGTGATCATCACGCAAGGCAAGTGTGGCCTGCGCGATTTGATGCGATGCAAGGTTTCCAAGCCCGTGAGGCCTGGCATGTTTTCGTCGAGGAAAATCACGTCTACAATGCGATCTTCCTCAAGTGCATCAAGAAGAGAAGCTCCATCGGTAAAGCCCGTGACTTCGTAACCTTTCCTCTCTAAAAACAAGATGTGGGGCTTAAGCAGGTCGATTTCATCGTCCGCCCAAAGGATGTGGGGAGTGCGCGTCATGGTTCCTTCAATGGCAATTCGTCGCAATTATTTTGCAAAGAGGCCGCAAGTGCAAAGAAACGCGTGAAATTTCGGGCATGGCCGCCCGACCCAAGCTGCTGAACGACCCCGTATACGGCTTCGTTCAACTCCGCCACGCCGACTTCACGGATATCATGGATCATCCGTGGGTTCAGCGACTCCGTAGAATCAGCCAGCTCGGCATGAGCCACCTGGTTTATCCAGGCGCAGTGCACAACCGTTTTCACCATGCTGTTGGCGCCTTGCACCTGATGCAAGAGGCCCTGGACTCTCTTCGCGAGAAAGGCATCGTCATCACCGAGGAGGAGTACAGAGGCGCATGTTTCGCCATTTTGCTTCACGATGTTGGCCACGGGCCCTTCAGTCACGCCTTGGAACACACCCTTGTCCGAGGCGTTCACCATGAGGAAATCAGCACGCTGATCATGACCCGACTCAACGAAGAGTTCAATGGGAAGCTCGATACGGCCATTGAAATCTTCAATGACCACCACCCCAAAGGCTTCTTGCATGACCTCGTTTCCAGTCAACTCGACATGGATCGGATGGACTACTTGAGGAGGGACAGCTTTTTCACCGGTGTAAACGAAGGGCAAATCAGTTCTGAACGCATCATTCGGATGCTGAATGTTCACGAAGGCAGGCTCGTGGTCGAGGAAAAAGGAATCTACTCAATCGAAAAATTCATCATCTCTCGTCGGCTCATGTATTGGCAAGTCTACCTGCACAAGACAGTCTTGGCAGCAGAATGGATGATGATGGGCATCCTTGAACGGGCGCGCGACTTGGTGCATGAAGGCCACGATGTGTGGACCACTCCCGCCATTCGCCCCTTCCTTGAGCAAGACCTAGACCGTGCCAGATTTATGGCTGACCCCGAGGTGCTCGCTGCGTTTTGCGCCCTCGATGACAATGACGTCATGTGTTGCATCAAGGCTTGGCAAAGCCATCCGGATGCAGTGCTGTCCGACTTGAGCCAAAGAATGACGGACCGCCGGTTGTTCAAAATTGAGCTTCGCGATGCGCCGTTCAATCAAGACGACATTGCCGAGCGCATTGCATCCGTAGAGCAAATGATGGCGTTGAGTACGGAAGACGCGGCTTGTTTCGTCCTGCACGACCGCATAGACAACCGGGCATATTCCACAGCGTCAAATGGCATCGGCATGCTGTTCAAAGATGGAACCATAAGGGATGCAGCATCTGCATCTGACCACTTGAACTTGAGCACTTTGAGCGTGCCGGTGGAGCGGCATTTCCTGGCTTACCCCAAGGAATTGCCGCCCCGACCAACCGCTGTTAAAGGGTAAGCTCTTTCCCTTCAGAATCGTAGACGTGGTGCTCCAACAATTCCATGGAATCGTTGCTGTCTACTGTGATTTTCATGCCAAAGGTTTTCTTCCAACGCTTGAGCATGTTGTCCCAAAACCCATTGGTGATGTACGCCTCGACCATCGGGTGAATGAGCATGGTGACCGATCCCAAGCCGCGATCTGCGGCTGTTTTCAGTGCATCTTCAATCCGATCTGTAATCAGAATGCTCGCCTCCACTTTGCCTGTGCCATTGCATGAAGGGCACTGCTCTGCAGTTTTGATGTCGGTGACTTCACGAACACGTTGGCGGGTAATTTCAACAACCCCGAAACGACTAGGCGACAACACATTGTGCTTGGCCTTGTCGGGCTTCATAGAACTGCGCAGTGACTCTGTCAACTTGCGTCGATTCGCCACATCACCCATGTCAATGAAGTCCACGCAGATGATGCCTCCCATGTCGCGCAGGCGCAACAAACGGGCGATTTCATCTGAGCATTCTAAGTTGGTTGCGACCGCATTCTCTTCCTGAGAAGTGGCCCCTGCTTTCCTGCCTCCAGAGTTCACGTCGATGACGTGCATGGCCTCCGTGTGCTCAACAATGAGGTAAGCTCCGCTTCTGAGGTTGACCTGACGACCAAAACTGGCCTTGATCATCCTGTGCACGCCACGGTCGTCAAACACATCTTTTGCCTTGGACTCCTTTACGATGTCCACCTTGTCCGGAGCATTGACTGTCAGGTACTCGCGCACCTCAGCCGCCACTTCTGGATCGTTTACCAAGATCTGGGAGAAGTTGGGATTCAACAAGTCTCTGAGCAAAGAGCTCGTCTTGTTGATTTCACCCAAAACCCGCTGCCTCGGCTTCGCATTGCGCAGATTGGCATGGAGCTCCTTCCAACGGTTGGTGAGCTCTTCCAAATCTGAGTGCAAATCTGCCGCCCCTTTTTCTTGGGCCACCGTGCGAACGATGATTCCGCAATTTTCTGGACGGATACTTTGTAGCAACACGCGCAAGCGTTTCCGCTCGCTCTCCTTGTTGATCCTTTGGCTGATGCTGATCTTGTTAGAGAACGGCACCAAGACAAGGTATCGACCTGCCATGGTAATCTCAGCCGTCAAACGCGGCCCTTTGGTGGAGATGGCCTCCTTGGCAACCTGAACGACGACGGTCTGACTGGCAGACACAACATCCTTCATGTTGCCCTTTTTTTCGATGTCCGACTCCAACTTGAAGTTGGTGAGGTCGGAGCTCGCTTGGGTTCCTTTGATGGAACGTTGGGCGTAGTTTTTAGAACTGCGGTATTGCGGGCCCAAATCCAGATAGTGAAGGAAGGCATCTTTTGGATGACCTATGTCCACAAATCCAGCATTTAGGCTGGGCAACACCTTTTTGACCCGGCCGAGGTAAATGTCCCCAACCGCATATTCCTGGTTGCCTTTGTCTTCGTGAAGCTCGACCAATTGGCCGTCTTCTAACATGGCAATACGCAACCCGGAGCTGGTCTTATTGATGACCAATTCGATGTTCACGCGTTAAGAAATTATGACTGTATTGACGGCACATTTGCCGCAAACAAGTCTATAAATATCACTTCTTCTTCTTGTGACGATTCTTACGTAAACGCTTCTTCTTCTTGTGCACGGCCATCTTATGACGCTTGCGCTTCTTTCCACTTGGCATGGTCGGAGAATTTATGAGTTCTGAATCAGGATGTCTATCCGTTGACGGACGGCCTGTTCAATGATGGTATCCGGGGAAAGGGGGAGAAAACGTTGGTAGCCAGCGAGTGCCAAGCCCGGATTTCCGAGGCGCTCGTGGCATTGTGCCTGGAAAAACCAAGCGTTGTGAGCTGTACTGTCAACCAGCACAGCCCGTTCAAAATGAATCAAGGCGTCAGCAGCGTTTCCTCCGTCCAATTCCAGCATGCCCAATTGAACCAATGGTTCTGCGCGATCTGGGGCCAATTCAATGGCTTGGACAAAGCGCTCTTTGGCCTTGTCGATTTGTCCTGATTGAATGCTAAACCGTCCCAATTCGATGACGGCATCCACATTTGGCGGATCTCCTTCGGCCAAAGCCTTGAGTGCGAGAATGCCCTCCATGGGATTGGCTCCTCTCACCTTTTCCACAGCAGAAAGAACCGGATCCGCTGGGGTCGCTTCTTCTAAAGTGGTCGGAATATCCTCTTTTGCTAGGCCTGCAGGTTGTCTCGGAATGACTTGCCAAACGAGCACAACCAAAACGACGCACAAACCTCCTATGATGAAGGGCGTGATCGATCGGTTCTGTGCGTTCTCAGTCATTCTTGGAGGTCACTTTGCAGCCACCTTGGTCTTCACATTCTCCATAAAGCTCTTGGCGGGCTTAAAGGAGGGAATGTTGTGTGCAGGAATTTCGATGGTCTTGTTCTTCAAAATGTCGCGGCCCGTTTTCTTGGCGCGTCTTTTGACGACAAAACTTCCGAATCCACGGAGATAGACATTGTGTCCACTCTCCAAGGAATCGCGTACCGATTCCATAAACGCCTCGACTGTTGCTTGAACGTCCTGACGCTCAATGCCTGTCTTATCTGAAATGCGGCTCACGAGGTCCGCCTTCGTCATCTTCTTTTCACTCACTTTGCAAATGCTTTGAACCCAACGGGTTGTATTCCTGTGGTCAATGGGCCGGCAAAAATAGCACATCTCCCCCACTCAACCTTATCATGGCAAACCATTCGCAAATTCGGGACATGAATGGCCCCCACCCTTTCACTGTCAAACTGCTGTCTTGGTACGAGAATCACGCGCGTGATTTGCCATGGCGTGCCCACCCAGAACCCTACGCAACGTGGCTTTCCGAGGTCATACTCCAACAGACTCGGGTCGACACAGGAACCGCCTATTGGCATCGATTCTTAAACGCTTTCCCCAATGTTAAAGTCCTCGCATCGGCGAATTCCGAGGATGTCATGGCCCAATGGAAGGGATTGGGCTATTACAGCCGAGCTCGGAATTTGCACGCAGCAGCCAAGGCCATTGTCCATGACCTCGACGGTCAACTTCCCGAAACGGCTGAGGGCTGGAAGCGCCTCCCAGGCATAGGACCGTATACCGCTGCCGCCATTGCGAGCATCTGTCATCAAGAAGCTGTCCCCGTGATCGATGGGAACGTTCAACGCGTTTTGTCCCGGTTGTTTAACATCGACCAACCTGTAGACAGAAAATCGGGACGCGTCGCCATTGAAGCGGCTGCCGATGCGCTTGTTTCCAGCCAAAACCCCGGAATCTCCAATCAAGCCTGGATGGAACTGGGGGCCTTGGTCTGCAAGCCTAAAAATCCGAATTGCGGGCAATGTCCGCTGCACTCAGAATGCCTTTCTCGCGCAGAAGGGACCACACGAGATAGGCCCGTCAAACAACCTAAAAAACGCCCAAAGGACGTGATGGTCAATTTTGACGTCAAACGCCGAAAAATTGGCTCCGGGCCTCTTGAGTGGTGGATCGAAAGGCGGCCTCAAAAAGGAATATGGGGCGGACTGGAGTCCTTTCCGCTTGTGATGACAGAAACAACAACGCCCCCCCCTCAGGAAGATGCGATATGGGGACCCGTGCTGCACATCCTCACCCACATGCGCATGAATGCGTGGTTTCATTTTTCTGAAATTCAAACCAGCCACGACGCAGGAGGGGAAGAAACCGAAGGGCTTTGGGTTGCTGTAACGGACAGCCATCGCACTTGGCCACGCCTGATTGACAAGGTTCTGATGGACCTACAGAATCAAGCTGTGAAGAATTGAGGACTTTTCACCCTTTCGAGCCACCAGAGCTTCGGTACTTTGCACCTCATGTCTGGCCTGAACAAAGTCATGCTCATTGGTCGCCTCGGGCGGGATCCTGAAACCCGATGGTTTGATGGAGGAAAAGCGATGTCCAAGCTTTCGCTGGCCACTTCGGAAATCTACCAAGACCAAGAAGGCAAGCCACACGAGCGAACGGAGTGGCACACGGTCGTCCTGTGGAGAGAGTTGGCAGAACTCGCCGATGAACATCTTCGCAAAGGGGACCGGGTATTCGTTGAGGGCCGCCTCAAATCCAGAACATGGATCGATGACCACGGGGGCCAGCATCGCATCACTGAGGTCATAGGAGACCGAATGGATCGGCTCGGTCAAGAGGAAGAATCGGCGAGGCCAGACCGAAATCAGGGCAATCCTGCCCCGCGAGGCCCGCACCCGATTGACACATCTACCATCCCACTCTGAGCATGGCAGATCTTTCCGACGGATTGGCTTGGTTTGTAGCCCTGACTTCCCTTTTGCTCTTGACCGTCAGCGCTTTTGTCTCGGGCAGTGAAATTGCCTTCTTCTCCTTGGATCCTTCTCAGCGAAGCACCCTGTCGGATGCAGAAGATGCCCCATCGAAAACTGTACTGGCTCTTCTTTCGACCCCGGATGAAGCGAAAGGCCCTCGCCGATTGTTGGCCACCATACTGGTGCTCAACAACGCGGTCAACATCCTCATCATACTGCTGTCCACAGTGCTGATGAAGCACTGGTTGCCGGCACTACCTGCTGCACTGGCCACCCTACTTCAAGTGTTTGGGGTTACGTTCTTCATTGTGCTTTTTGGAGAAGTTCTGCCCAAAGTTTACGCCAACAGAAACCCCCTTTCTTTGGCCAGAAAAATGGCCAAACCACTCCGGTTAGCCCAGCAATTGCTCCGACCCATTTGGCAACCCATGAATGCCTTGGCCGGCATCCTCACTCGGCGGGCAGAATCTGCGCCACCCGAATTGTCGGTGTCCGACTTGGAATACGCTGTCAACATTACGGACTCTGCCGAACGAACAGATGAAGAGAATCGAATCCTGAGTGGAATCGTGAATTTCGGATCAAAGGATGTGAAGCAAATCATGACACCACGAACGGGTGTTACTGCGCTGCCTCACGAATTGAGTTGGGGCGACCTCAAAGGGCAATTGGCCGAGTGTGGATTTAGCCGAGTGCCCATTTTTCAAGACGGACTCGACCAAGTCAAAGGCATTCTGTACGTGAAAGACATCTTGCCACAACGCCATCAATCGGATTTTGACTGGAACTCGCTCTTGCGCCAGCCCTTCTTTGTCCCGGAGAACAGGATGATCGATGACCTGCTGCGCGACTTCCAGAGCATGAAGGTTCACTTGGCCATTGTCGTGGATGAGTACGGAGGAACAAGTGGCATCGTCACGCTAGAGGATGTGATTGAAGAAATTGTTGGGGACATTTCCGATGAGTTTGACGACGAGGACATTCTCTACTCTCGAATCAACGAAAACACCGTGGTATTTCAAGGCAAAACGGCCTTGATTGACGCCTATCGCATCTTGGGCATTGACGGCACCGAGTTTGAAGCAGAAAAAGGAGAGAGTGATACCCTAGGGGGCTTTTTGGTCGAACAGCTTGCGCGACTGCCGAAACCCAGCGAAAAGCTGGTTTTCCAAGGAATTGAAATCGTAGCCGAGGCGGTAGACCGCAGAAGGGTTCTTCAAGTCAAGGTAACGCTGTCCGAAGGAGAGGCCCCAAGTAAAGAAGAGAACAACGATCAAAAACGAGGTCTAAACTTCCGAAGTGGCGCGTCCATTCTCTTGGCCGCTGTTTTGAGTTTTGCCCTCGCCGGTTGTCTCGACAGCAATGTGGTTCCCAGGCCCAAAGGTTATTTTCGGATTGCCTTGCACGATACCGTGTACCGGAGCGTCGACCTCGATTGTCCGGTCCAGCTTGAATTGTCAAACGCTGCGCGACTTGAGCCCATTCGCAACTTTGCACCTGACAGCTGCTGGTTCAACATTGCCTACCCTTCCTACAAGGCCCGAATTCACTGCACCTATGCGGGCAACGTGAACCTCGACCCCGTCTTAAAAGACGCTTTCAGCTTGGCCTATGAACACGAAGTCAAGGCCGACGCCATCGAAATCGAAAGAACCGATCTAGACAACGGTGGCATGAACCTCACGTGGAACATTTTGGGTGACGCCGCAAGTCCATTGCAGTTCCTTTCCACAGATGGAAAGAACCAGTTTTTAAGGGGCGCACTTTATTTTGAGTTGCGGCCAAATTCAGACTCATTGGGGCCCGTGACGGCCCGCCTTGCGGCCGACGTTGACCATCTCGTTGCTCATTTGGACTGGGAATGAAATTGCTGCTCGACCCGGGTGGAACCCGCCTCAAATGGGCCTTGATCTCCGAGGCGAGAATTACAGAATTTGGCGGAGCCAATTGGCAAGGAGCCACCACCGCATTGGATGAAATGCTGTCTGACTTGCGCAAAAATGAACCCGCGCTTGAACTGTCGATTCACATCCTCAAACGGATCACACCACCCCATGCACAGTCCACTGGCTTCGACCATTGGATCGCCACTTGTGAAGAGGGACCTGTTCTGTTTTTCGACCCCTTACCTCTGGCGCCATTTTCGGTTGAATATGTAACCGGATCACCAGGTTCTGACCGCATCGCTGCCGCTGCCGCATGCCACCAACGTGACCCGGGAGGCAGCTTCATCATCATCGACGCGGGAACGTGTATCACCGTTGACTTGCTCTCTCCTGGCGCTTGGCGAGGGGGGGCTATTTTGCCCGGATTGAATCTGCAAGCCCAAGCCATGGCCAAAGCTGGCCTGCCTGTCTTGGCCCCCAATGATCAGGGCCAATGGCCTTTTCAGAAGGGGCCCAAAGGCGCGCTCGGCACAAGCACTCACGGTGCACTTGAAGCTGGAATTTCGTGGGCCACTTTAAAATCTGTGGAAGCCACTTCAGCCGCACTTCTCCAACTTGATCCTTGCGCTCAAGTCATTCTTACAGGAGGAGACGCGTTGCATTTTGATGGTTTGGGTGGATGGCGGACTTTCGCAGACCCCAACCTGGTCCTCTCCGGAGGCGCTGCCCTTTTGAACTCTTCTCTTCTATGACGACCCATACCTCTGCAGTTTCACTGGGCTTGACCCTTCTGCTGGCCTCAATGACGACTTGGGTAGCTGGACAAACCACCTACTCCCCACATTCTCGTTTTGGGTTTGGTGAACTGCAATCTGGCGCTGGAATATCCCAATTTGGAATGGGTCAAATGGGTGCGGCATGGATGGACCGACACCATTTAAACACCCGGAATCCTGCGGCAGCTGCATTCCTGACCCGCACCACTTTTGCTGGCGGTTTTCAGCTTCGCTCCGAAAAAATCATGGAGGGGGACAGTGCAACCCAAGGAGAAATTGGCGGACTGACCCAAGTGGCCTTTGCCCTTAAAAAAGCAGGCGGAAAGGGGGCCTTCACCTTTGGGCTTCAGCCGTGGTCGAATACGGGCTACGATGTGTCTCAGATTCGAACCGACGATACCGCAGACGAATACCAAATCGCCTATGCCGGTGATGGTGGGTTGACCCAAGCACACTTTGGGTACGCGCGAAAATGGGAGGGGACGCGATTTGAGCGATTTGAATCGGCAGAAGGAGAGGTTGTCGACAGTCTGCGCATCATTGCTCATGGCACGTCTTTCGGGGTTCGTTTCGAGCAGCGTTTCGGACAATTGCTTCGAACGCGCTCCATTGACATTGCCAACCCCATCTTTTTGGACACCCGAGTGGAAACCAAAGACACCCATCGCTCATTGGGCCTCACGGTGGGCTTTGGACATGAGAGATTGCTCGGCAAAACATTTGACCGTGACCGTAAACTGGTGTCCAGCACACTGCTTCGCATAGGTGGCATTGCGGCCATTGGCCGCCAACACACTTTGGACAGACAGAACCAATGGTCTTCATTTCAAACGCTGTCTACCGGACCGATTGAAATCGACTCTGTGCATTCAAGCAAAGAGACGTTTGTCTTGAATCTGCCCCTGTCTTGGACCCTGGGAATGGAGATCGAACGAAACACAAATGATGGCCTTCGATTTCGAGTTGGCGCCGAGGTGGAAAAGACCCCTTGGTCGGACATGGGTTCAGAATGGCTTGATCCCGGCGTGACGTTTTCAGACTTGACTACCGCCTCTGCAGGGGCTTCACTGACTCCGAGAAGTTTGGACGACGCCAAGTCCATTTGGGAGCGTTCAACCTATCAAATCGGGTGGCGGCATTCGGAGGGGTACATCACCTTATCGGAAGGCCAACTCGCAGCGAACACTTGGAGCGCGGGCTGGTCCCTCCCCATGCGCGGCTCCCGTTCGGGATCCAGCTTCAATGTGGCGCTGAATTGGAGAACCCTCCAAGCCGGGTCTTCTGAACTTGGCTTAAGGGAGCAGGGCTTTGGAGCCATGATTGGCTTCACTTTGCACCCGTTTTTTAAGAACCAATGGCTGGTGACCAGGAAGTACGATTGACCGTCCTGATTGCGACTCCATTGAATCTTCTAATTTTGCCCCCTTCGCACCGATCCCAACCTTTTGGCCCGGTCCTTGCTTGAACACAGCAGACGCTTCCCGAAAATGACCCGATACCTTTCCTCCGTCCTCGTTCTTTTTGCCCTTGTGCTGGCTGGCCCCGTCCAATCACAAGACGACAGCAAGTATGGCGAAACTCCAGAGCAGCAGGCCACATGTAAAGAGAACTTGAGTCTTTACGAAACCTACTACAAGCAGAAGAACTACGACGATGCCTACCCCTTTTGGCAGACGGCTTGTCGCGTTTGTCCTCCCACCGTGTCGCAGAACATGTACATCAAGGGGGTGAATTTGCTTAAGCGCCAAATGAAAGCGGCAGTGAAGGCCAAAGACAATGCCCGGGCCGTTGGCTTAAGGGACAGTGTCTTCGTGTTTTACGATTTGCGCATTGCGCATTTCCCCACAACGACCAAAAAGCCAAACAACGGTTGCGAAGTTCTGGCCAGAAAAGCCATGGACTGGACAAGCCTCAACAAAAAACGTGCGCTCGAAGCGCGCCCCATGTTTGAGTCTGCCATTGAATGCTTGGAAGACCGCACTTCTGCTGCAGTGCTCAATGGCTATTACAGTCTGCTCGCCAAAGTCCTCAATGGAGCTGAGGATGCAGATGCCAAAACGATGGCCATTGGTGATTTGCTCACCGAGTACCTCCGATTGAGCGACTTTATCGAAGCGGGTCGCCAACGACAATTGTCCGCAAACGACAGCACCAAGGCAGCCAAGTACGCAACGACACAAAAAAACCTGGACGAAGTTTTTGTTCAAGTGGCCAATTGTGAAGACATGGTCCCGGTGCTCGAGAACAAGCTAAATGATGCGCCTGACGACATGGACATCAAGAAGAAATCCTTGCGCTTACTCAACGAAAAAGGATGCACAGACAATGCCATTTTCTTGCCCCTTGCCGAAGCGGTTTATGCCGAAGAAAAGAACGCAGATGCAGCTTACTCCATTGGCATTCAACTGGCCAAGAAGGGCGATTACACGGCTGCCCTGCCCTATTTTGAGGAGGCCGTCGAGCTATGCGAGGATTGCCCCAAGTTGGCCCGCAACCTGATGAAGGCCGGACAGGCCGCCAAGAACGCTGGGCAAGTCAGCAAGTGCATTCGATACGCTCGGAAGGCCGCCAAAGCCGACCCTGCAAACGGAGAGCCCTACCTTTTGATTGGAGATGCTGTCGCCTCCATGGTGAGCGCCTGCAACAACAGTCCCCTCGGAGGCCGCGAGGTCTACTGGCTCGCCACAGATTATTATCAACGCGCCAAGTCCGTGGACAGCAGTGTAGCGGACAAAGCCAGAACGAAAATCTCCCAAGTGAGAAGATCTTATCCCACCATTGATGACCTCTTTACCTACGGAATCACCGAGGGGAAAGACATCCGGGTGGAATGTTTGGGAGAGTCAACCACGGCGCGTCAGCCTTGATTTTCACACTGCGCACCTCCGTTTTGACAGGCATCGTCCTGTTTAGCTTGCTGTGTTTGGGCGCCTGTCGAAACAGCTTGGATGAGGTCGCTGACTTTGAAAATTTAGACGATGGTGCTGCCCAGTCCATCCGCTCTGCCCAACTTGAATACAGCACGGAAGGGGTGGCCTCTCACCGATTGAATGCTGCATTCATGGAGCGATCTTCTGAAGAGGATGCCACATGGGAAGTCTCGGGAGGATTCCAACTGGAGGTGCTCCCAAAAGGGGAGATGGATGGCGCCTTGCTCGCTGCCGAAATGGGGACTTTTGCAGAAGCGTCCAGCTTTCTGCAGGCTGAAGGCAACGTGGTTTTGATTGGAGAAGGCGGAGATACGTTGCACACTGAACTGCTGTTTTGGAGCGCGGACAGTGACCGGGTGCATACCCCTGCTCCTGTTGAAGTGAGAACGGGTGAGGGCATTCTTCGAGGGACAGGGCTAGAGTCCGATGCGCGATTCGATCGCTATCGAATTCTGCAGCCGACTGGCATTTTCTTGATCGACACAACACAGAACAACACACCGTGACCGAACGCATCCACCTCATTGCCGAGCGCCTTTGGGCCGTCATCGCCCTCGTGGCCATGGGGGTTGCCATCTACGATCTCATTACCCGTGGTTGGGCTGGCGGAAAAATCAGCCTGTTGTTCCCTGCCATTGCCGGAACATGGTATTTGACGCGGCGAGCGCTGCGGAAAAAAGTAGAGGCCTCCGCCAACCTCAGGCAACCCCATGACGAAGAAGCGTGATGGCCTGCTGTGCATCCTCTCCTTGCTTCGCTTAAATTCGACCGAAGCCCCGGCTCACCACGATGGACCCTGACCCTGCCAGTTTCTTGTTGCTGATTTGCTCCCTGCTGGCCTCGGCCTTTTTCTCAGGGATGGAAATTGCCTTTGTTTCGGCCAATCGCCTTCAGGCCGAATTGGAACGCAATCAAGGGGGCGTCTCTGGACAACTGGTCGAGCACTTGATGCGCCGTCCCGAGCGGTTCATTGCATCCATGCTCGTGGGAAACAACTTGGCGCTGGTCATATTTGGCCTCCAATCAGGCCAAATGCTGGGCCTTTGGCTGTTTGACTCCGCAGACTGGGAGTCCGCAGCTTCCCCCATGACCGCTTTGGCCACTCAAACTGCCATCGCCACAGTGGTCGTCTTGGTGACTGCAGAATTTCTACCCAAAAGCTTCTTCCATGGTGCGCCCAACAGATGGCTCAGAATCTTGGCGTTCCCCTTGGTTCTGCTACACTACATCCTGCTCCCCCCCGCACTGGTGGTGTTGGCCCTGAGCCGTGTGTTCTTGGGCAAAAGAAAAGACGACGAGAAAGGAGACCAACTCGGAGCCATTGACCTCGATGACTTTGTGCGGAACCTCAATGACAGGATGGAATCAGAAGAGGAGTCCGTGCTGGACAACGAACTGCAAATCCTTCAGAACGCATTGGACTTTTCGAACCTAAAAGCCCGTGACTGTCTGGTTCCTCGGAATGAAATCGTGGCCCTCGACGCCGGGGCGCACTTGCCCGAATTGGAGCGTTGTTTCGTGGAGACCGGGCTGAGCAAGGTCGTCGTCTACAAGGGCAACATCGACCACATCGTGGGGTATGTGCACTCCAAGGACGTTCTCCGAAAAACGCTCGAGTCCGATCAAGATGAACTGAACGAGGACATCACCCGATTTCTCCATCCCACCATCATTGTTCCAGAGCCCATGGGCGCTCAAGACATTTTGGCTGAATTCATCCGTCGCCGTCGCCACTTGGCCGTGGTGGTCGATGAATACGGTGGAACCTCAGGAATCTTGACCATGGAGGACATTGTGGAGGAGCTGATTGGGGACATTGAAGACGAACACGACAATGAAGATTTGATCGAGATGGAACTCGGAAAGGGGCACTTTCGGTTCAGTGCCCGCCATGAAGTCGACGACGTAAACGCCCGGTTTGACATGGATTTACCCGAGGATGAAGCCTATGAAACCCTTGGTGGACTGGTCCTGCACCACACAGAAGAAATCCCAAGCGAAGGAGACCACATCGAGATCGACGGAACGTCTATTCAAGTCACAAAAGTGGACGGCGCTAGAATTGTCCTCGTCGAAGTCTTGCTAAATCAGCAAGAATCCACGTGATGCACTACGCTGCGGTCTGCGTATCTTCGCGAACCACAAAGAAAATCCTGCCACCATGGGCATGATCGAAAGCATCCGAAACCGCCAAACGCTCCTCCTTACCATTATTGGTATAGGCATGTTGAGCTTCCTCGTTCCTTATGACGCTGTAATCGCGTTGTTTGGTAACCAAGCCGGCACCCAGGCCGCCGGCGTCGTCAATGGAGATGACATCTCCTTCATCGAGTACCGAACCAAGGTTCAGCAACGCAACGACTTGTTCAATTACACGGACAACCGCGCAGCGCAAAACGAAGTTTGGAGTGACCTCATCTCTGAACGCTTGTATGGCGACGAATTCAGCGACCTCGGACTCGAGCTGACCAAAGACGAATTCGACGACATCCGTTACGGAGACTTTGTATCCCCATGGGTTGCACAGACTTTTTACGGTGGTCAAGTCACTGAAGCGCAAAAAGAAAACTGGCGCCAAACGTTCAGTTCCATGTACAGCGACCCCAATGGTCGCGCGAATTACATGGGTTACGCGAACGTCATCAGCGCCAAGCGCATGCGCGAGAAATTTGACGCCTTGGTCAAATCCGGTCTCGCTGCCAACACATTGGAAGGAAAGCGTGAGTTCCTTCGCAAAGAAGGAAAGGTGGATTTCCGATACGTACTCAAGACGTACGCCTCCATTCCAGAGAGCGAGGTGGAAGTGAGCGACAGCGATGTCCGGAACTTCTACCAGAACCACAAGGATGAGGCCCAGTACACCCAGCGCGCTGGACGTGACTTGGAGTACATCCGGATTCCAATCGCCCCAAATTTTGACGACCGAGAACGCGCTCAAGCACAGTTCAATGGCTGGGCAACCGAATGGGCAACCGCTTCTGACGACGCTGCTTTCTTGAGCGAAAACAGCCTGATGGGCGACGCAAAAGAGCTTCAGCTTGTGGGTCCCGCACTCTCCGTTGAACCCAAAGCTTCTGAGTTGGAATCCGCAGCCATTGGCAGCGTAGTCGGTCCTTACTTTGAAGGAGAGGCCATCCGCATCGACAAAGTGACGTCCAGGGCAGAAGTGGCAGACAGCACCGTCAAGTGCCGTCACATCCTGCTGAAGACGGCCGACATCACCGACCCCGCGCAGCTTTCTGTTTTGGAAGCCCGCGCCGACTCACTCAAGCGCCGTCTGCGCGCTGGAGATGCATTCGCTGACTTGGTCAACAAGCACAGTGAAGACCCGGGATCCAAAGCAACCGGTGGTGAGTATGAATTCAAGCGTGGCCGCATGGTCAAGCCGTTTGAAAACTACTGCTTCGACAATCGTGTAGGATCCATCGGAACAGCAGAGACCAACTATGGACTGCATTTGATTGAAGTACTCGACCAGCAATGGACCGCTGAAGCCCTCACCATTCAGCGTGTGGAACAAAAAGTATCCATCTCATCGGGCACATCTTCTGAGACCGAGCAAATCGCCATGAATTTCGCGATTGAATATGGCTCTACAGAGGATTTCCGGAATGCCGCAGATACCATGGGTTATGCCATTGTTGAAGGCAAGGGGGTCGTTGCAGCTGCAACCGCCATCTCCGGTCTTCCCAATGCAGGAGAAATAGTTGGATGGGCATTTGGTGCCGAACCTGGAGATGTCTCCAACCCATTCCGCATCGACGACAACTATGTGATTGCCACCCTTGTCCGCATCAAAGAAGCTGGCGCTCCGCCGCTCGAAAATGTGGAGGACCAAATGCGTGCCGGTGCCTTGAAGGACAAAAAGGCCGAGCGTTATGTCGAGCTCATGACAGGTGCGTCATTGGATGACATTGCCACCAGTGTGGGTGCCGAAGTGAAAACCGCCAACGCTGTGAGCCTGCAATCTCCAAGCATCAGTGGTGCTGGAGGCGCGGCTGAGCCAGATGTTGTTGGCGCGGCGTTCTCCTCCGAGCTCAACAGCACCAGCGCACCCATTCAAGGGGCCAACGGCGTTTGGGTCATTTCCCCTACCCTCCGCAACAACGTGGAGGCCAACGGAGAATTCGCATCCGAAACGACCACCTTGAACGACAGAACGTATTTCCGGAACTTGCCTGCTTCTAGCGGGTCTCCTGTTCGGTTGTCACGCGCCATTCAAGAGAAGGCCAACGTAGAAGACCTTCGTCAGGGAAGCTAATCGGCTTTTCCAGAACAGGGACGCCTGCCCGCCGGAAATGGTCACTTAGACCGTTCCAGCAGGCAGGCGTCTCCGTAACTGAGGAACCGGTATCCGGCATCCATCGCATGCGCATAAGCCTCACGCCAACCCGGTCCCATCATGGCTTCAATGATGCAAAGCAAAGTGCTGTTGGGCATGTGAAAATTGGTCAAGAGCCGCTGTGCTGATTGCACCCGGTAGCCAGGGACAACCATGAGGTGGGTGATGAACTCCATCCCTTCCTCGCTGCCACATTGATCGGCAAGCCACGCCGCCGCATCCCTAAACCGTGGGAACCCCGGTTCCACTTCCCTGTGAATCCATTGGCCTATGGGGACTTCAGGACCCGGTCCGCCCGATTTCCATCGGCTTGCCAGCCAAAAGGCACTTTCCAAGGTGCGAAGAGAGGTGGTGCCCACAACCGTCAGGTCATCGAGCCCAGAAAGGGCCATGAGGCTCTCTTTCGAGAGAAGACATCGCTCCCCATGCATTTGATGTGACTCCAATGCCCCGCTGATGGGTTTAAACGTCCCCACACCAACATGCAAGGTCACTTTCCCCATCACCACCCCAC
This sequence comes from uncultured Flavobacteriales bacterium, assembly GCA_949373165.1. Classification (GTDB taxonomy): domain Bacteria; phylum Bacteroidota; class Bacteroidia; order Flavobacteriales_D; family Sanyastnellaceae; genus UBA8752. Next base: position 55,502 of record CASICO010000017.1, read on the forward strand.
TCTCGCTCATGTCCGCCAGGAGACGTTCTGTGAGGTGCAAGCCAGCCGTTGGAGCAGCCACACTGCCCGGCTGCCTTGCAAACACTGTTTGATAGCGGTCTGCGTCCATCGCGTCTGCCTCCCTTCTCATGTAAGGTGGAAGGGGAATCTTCCCAAGGCGTTCGAGTACGGACCCAAAAGCAGCACCTCCTGTCCAACTGAACCGAAGTGAACTTCCCTCCCGTTCAACGGACAATTCCACGCCGCTTTCAGGCACCTCCAAGGCACCCGACTTCCACTTCTTCGCACCGCCAATCATCGCATTCCAAACCACCGGAGATCCCGCCAACAAAGCTTGCTCGACGGGCTGATCTCTGGGCTCCAGAAGCAACAACTCCAAAGCGCCTCCAGTTGGCTTCCTCGCCATCAATCGGGCGTGCAGCACCTTGGTCTCGTTGACCCATAGACCGCTTGCAGGTGGCAACAATCCTGGCAAATCCTGTATGACCCTGTCGACGATGTCGCCAGTATCCAGCACGTGCATTAACCGCGCACCTGCTCTTTTTTCCGTTGGACGGCTGGCAATCCGATCCTCTGGAAGGTGATAATCAAACGATGGAAGGGAAGTCTCTGACATGCGTCCATGCAAGCTACATCCATCGCATATTTGTCCCATGCCCCGCAACGTCCATTTCATCATCGGAGCCTCGGGTCAGCTCGGCACTGAATTCGCACTGGCACTTCATCAAGCCGGAGAACAGGTGGTCTTGTCTGACATCAAGCCACCCGAACTTGATTCGCTCAAAGACCTGCCGTTTGAATGCATGGATGTCCGTGATGCCGATGCCGTTGCCAATCGCATGGCGCAACACGGAACGACCCACGTTCACCATTTGGCCGCCGCACTCAGTGCCCGTGGAGAAAAAGAACCACAGTGGGCATGGGACTTGAACATGCGTGGCTTGCTCAACGTTCTCGAAGCTTCGGCCGACAGCAAAAAGATTGCCAAGGTTTTCTGGCCCAGTTCCATTGCAGTTTTTGGCCCAAAAAATGGACCTGTTGCCGAGCAGAATGGACACAGAATCCCCGAAACCGTCTATGGAATCAGCAAACAAGCCGGAGAGCAATGGTGTGCTTGGTTCCGACAACATCGTGGTCTCGACGTCAGAAGCGTGAGATACCCCGGACTGATTGGCGAGCTTTCTCCGCCTGGCGGCGGCACCACCGATTACGCTGTGGAAGTGTTTGACCACTTAGATGGACCGACCCCTTATTCCTGTTTCCTTTCAAAGGATACCGTACTTCCCATGATGCACATGGAAGACGCGGTGGGCGCCATGATGCAAATCATGTCCGCCCCTCAAGGTCGAATTCTCAACTCGGAATCTTACAACATCCAAGGCCTCTCCTTTGATCCCGAAACGCTGTTTGCGGAAATCCAACAGCATGTCCCTGGATTCGAAGCGGTTTTCGCACCCGATTTCCGTCAGTCCATCGCCGATGGTTGGCCCGATGAATTGAACGATTCAGCCGCACGTGAAGATTGGGGATGGACGGCCAAAGTGGGCATCCAAGATTTGGTGCAACGCATGATTGTCTCGAAAAGACAAAGCATCCCCTTCCCAAACGAAGGGTAAACCCTCTTTTTCGATCCCATTTGAAACCTTTGTTGAGCGAAGGGCGTAGAGGAGACCAATTATGGACTCTTCGATGACTTTCAATCGCTTCCTTCTGACCGCTGCCTTCATGGCTGGGGTTGTTTTTCCGTTCAGCCTTGAAGCTGCCCCTGTCGAAAAGCACATGGACGGCGACCCTTCAGCCAAGGTTCACGTGGTGATCCTCGGCAAAGACTCGGGGTTGGATGATTTCCCAACCGAGGCCATTTACGAAGAGGGCGATTTGGTCAACGGAGTGAGAAATGGCCTCTGGCAACGGTACTTCCCAACTGGCGCCATTCGATCAGAAATCCACTTTGCGGGAGGAGATGCATTTGGCGACTACCGCCTTTACAACCAATCCGGTGAACTGTATGAGGAAGGTCGCTGGGAGCATGGCATGAACGTGGGCAAGCTGCGCCGTTTTTGGCCAGATGGGACCATCCAACAACTCCTGACGTTCGACAGCCAAGGGGTAGGCCAAGGCGAACAACGCCACTATCACAACAACGGACAATTGGAAATGGTCGTTCAACTTCTCGATGGAGAAGAGGCCGGCGATCTCATACGCTTGGACCGAGAAGGTCGCGTCATGAGCCGAACAACTTTTGAAGATGGACGCGCGATTCAGCGCGGCCACTGAAGCGATATACTGCTTGATGCCCCCGGGCTGAATTCGTTCGGCCCCACTTAACCAAGAAGACCGGTCTGCTTTTCGTGCGGGCCGGTCTTTGCTTTGCGATATTCGCAGCGAGTTTGCCTTGGAACACCACCCTCCCATTCCCACGACATGGACGCCCCTCAACGACCTGACGCCATTTCATCTTTTGCCGCCGACCTCCACATTGGCAATTCCCTGAGCAGAAAGAAGGAGCCCTTTGAGCCCATCAGTGCCCCATATGTGGGCATGTACGTATGTGGTCCCACCGTGTACAGCAACGTTCACCTCGGCAACGTTCGAACGTTTCTGACCTTCGACATTGTTTACCGGTACCTCATACACTTGGGATACAAGGTTCGGTACGTCCGCAACATCACCGATGTAGGCCACCTGACTGGCGACTCCGACGACGGTGAGGACAAGATTGGCAAGAAAGCCAGGCTAGAGAACATCGAGCCCATGGAAATCGTCCAACGCTACACGAACGACTTCCACGATGTGATGCGGATCTTCAACATCCTTCCGCCTTCCATCGAACCCACAGCCACCGGTCACATCGTCGAGCAAATCGACATGATTTCAAAAATCATCGAGAACGGATACGGGTACGAAGCCAATGGCAGCGTCTACTTCAATGTGAGGAAATTTGCAGAGTCCCATGACTATGGAGCGCTCAGCGGACGTCGCATTGACGAATTGCAAAGCCAAACCCGCGCCCTCGACGGACAAGACGAAAAAAGAGACCCCATCGACTTCGCCCTTTGGAAGAAAGCCGACGAAAGTCACTTGATGCGCTGGCCATCCCCCTGGAGCGTTGGGTTCCCCGGTTGGCACCTGGAATGCTCTGTGATGAGCACCAAGTATTTGGGGCAGTCCTTTGACATCCACGGCGGTGGCATGGACCTCAAATTCCCTCATCACGAGTGCGAAATTGCCCAAAACGTAGGGGCCAACGGCAAGGCTGACCCTGTTCGGTACTGGATTCACGGGAACATGCTGACCGTGAATGGCCGTAAAATGTCCAAATCCGAAGGCAACGGCTTTACCCCTGACGAACTCATCACGGGCAACCACAAATTGCTAGAAAAGGGATACTCTCCCATGACGGTGCGCTTCTTTATGCTCCAAGGCCATTATGCAGGCACATTGGACTTTAGCAACCCCGCTCTTCAAGCGGCAGAAAAAGGCCTTGAACGTTTGATGACCTCTTGGCGACTTCTGGAAAAACTAAAGCCCGTCGCCGAAGGTGGAAGTGCTGATCCAGCACCAGATGTTGACGCCATCATTGCCCGCGCTTATGCCGCAATGAACGACGATTTCAATACGCCCATTCTGATCGCGGTCTTGTATGATGCCGTCAAGGTGGTGAATTCAGTGGCCGCGGGTCGCATGGCCTTAGACGAGAAAGGCATATCCACTTTGCATCACCTTTTTGACCGTTTTGCGAAGGACATTTTGGGCCTTCAACACGAAGATGTCGGCGATGGTGGAGATGACCGCACCGATGGATTGATGGAAGTTTTGTGCACCCTTCGCGCCGAAGCCAAGTCAAATCAAGATTGGGCGACAGCCGACCTTATTCGCAATCGTTTGGCCGAAATGGGGGTGAACATCAAAGACGGAAAAGATGGCGCGAGCTGGACATTTGATTGATCGCCATCCCCGGCTGCTGACTTGGCTGGCCTCCTTGGCTCTTTTGCTGTCTTCGTGCGGTGATGCCGGACCATCCAACGCCCCGAAGTCCGCACGCTCTCGTCCGGTTGAAAACGCCTTGGTTAAGACCCCTGTGTTCTCTGGAGACAGTGCTTTTGCCCATGTAGCCAAACAAGTCAGTTTTGGCCCTCGCGTGCCCAACAGTGCCGGCCACAAAGCTTGTGCTGCTTGGCTGGCCAACCAATTGGATGCCTACGGAGCCAATGTGACCGTACAAACCGGTCGAGTCACCGCTTACGATGGCACTGTTCTTGACATTCAGAACATCTTTGGCGCCTTTCGCCCCGAGATTCGGCGGCGGATTTTGCTTTACGCTCACTGGGACACCCGGCCCTATGCCGACCGAGACACGGTTCGCATCAAAGACCCCATCGATGGCGCAAATGACGGCGGATCTGGTGTTGGAGTGCTGCTTGAATTGGCCCGGATTTTCGGCGACAGCTTACCCAATGTCGGCGTGGACATCGCCTTCTTTGATGCCGAAGACTACGGCGAACCTGAATGGCTACCCAACCGCGATCAGGATTACACAGATTGGTGTCTGGGTTCACAATACTGGGCAAGAAAACCCCATCTACCGGGATACCGCGCGAGATATGGCATCCTCTTGGACATGGTCGGCGCCAAAGGTGCCGTCTTCAATAGAGAAGGCACTTCGATGGAAACCGCGCCAAGTGTTGTCGACAAGGTCTGGGGCACGGCGCAAAGAATGGGACACGGGGACATGTTTCTCAACCGCGTGACCCCTCAAACTGTAGATGACAATCTGTTTGTGAGCCAATTGGCCGGCATTCCCTCCGCCAACATCGTTCACTACCACATGGACTCGCGCCCCATGGGCTATTTCCAGTTTCACCACACGCACGGAGACAACCTCGATGCCATTGACCCTTCCGTCCTCGAAACGGTAGGAAACGTAGTGGCTCAAGTGGTCTACGCGGAGTAAACCGGCAAAGAAACAGAGAGTTTGTTGGCCCCACCTGCATTGCAGTCGAGGTTCATCACACCGCCCAAGCGATCACACCGGAGCCGAATCAAGGACCAGTTGGAGGCCTTTCCATCGCCGGCAAAGAGACTCATGGCCTGTCGCCACCACCCGCGCTCAGAAAACTCATCCAAGGCCACATTCAAGCCCTCAGGTCCGCTTTTGACCTCCATCCTGCAACTTCCCGAACCCACCCCTTCCAGCAGGACACCAAAGAAGTCCTGAATTTGAGCCTCATCTCCTTGAAACGGGACCTCTTCTTGCAAGGACCAATCCAAGATGCCCCTCAAGGATCGATGCTTCGCAAGGTCTCCGCAAATGCGCTCCAGATTGACCGGTTGGTGAACGGTTTCTGCAGAGCAAAGCGCGGCCAACCTTCCGAAGGCATCCAACTCCAACTTCAGTTCACCTGGAAGGGACTGCAATTGTGCCAAACCCACGATTCGGGCACCGCTCCGGGCGAGCGCGTTGATTTGGTTCTGCTTGCCAGGCAACCACTGCTGCTGCAAACGACGCAATCTCTTGTGGGCCCTTCCAGATTGACTTCGCAACTTGAGTGTCCACATCAGAAGCAGCACAAAGACAGCCGTGACCGCGAATGTCATTTCCCTCCACTGCGCTGCTTTTTTTGTTTCCAATGCGGTTCGAGCGTCGCCAATTGCGGCCAACCACGGTTCACTTTCAAACAAGCCTGTTCTGGCGCGATCAGCCCGCAACATAGACCGCGACAAACTATCGGCTTCTGACAACGAACGGTATGCCGGTCCATGCGCGCCAGTTTCGGCGAGCAACTCCGCACGCAAGCGAAGGGCCTCTAACAAAATGGGTGACCGCTTCTCCGCAAAAGAGATTTCTCTCGAAGCCAACTCTGCATGCAGCGAAGCCGCCAAAGCTTGGGTCGGGCGATTCCGCCATCGACGCGCAACAAGCAATGCCCATTGGGCTTCAATGCTTGGCTCAACCGTCCCAAGGTTCCTCTCCAATGACTGTGCCCAAGGCCAATTTGCCAAGGCATCAAATGCCTGAAGCGCTCCACCTCCGAGCAAGATTCGGCCCCATTCGACGCCTTTGCTTGTTCTCCGATCAATGTCCCAAGACTGCCACGATGGGTCATCTGGAAACGAGCTCCAATATGACGGAATTTCCTGCGGGTTGTCAAGCGCACTGCAGACTCCGGCCCAACCGACAACCTCTGCTGCCTCAGCGCGTCGATCTTGTGAAATCAACCCAGCTGCCCAGCCCAAATGATCTGATTCTGACTCGGAAAATGCCCCCTCGGCAAAAGACATTTTGGCCAGCCGCGACAAAGACTCTAAAGCCAATGTGCGGGTTTGCACGTCCGCTCCATCGTTCTCAATGAATGACGCCACCAACTGCAGCGCTTGGCGCGCCTCTGACCTAAACCCCTGATCCAATTTTGCTTGGGCCAATGCAAATTGCCAGCCCGCAACCATTGCTTTGCTTTCCGGGCAAGATCCAACCAAGTTTAGGGCTTCGGTCAAAGCCTTGTCCGCATGCATGGGGTTGCGCCAGTCGAGGTGAATCCGGCTTCGGCGTTCCGCCATCATGGCACCAGAACAAGGGTCTCCGTTTTCAGAGAAATGCCGTTGAGCCGAGGCCAGCAACTCCAACGCAGCTGCATCTTGGCCTGCCAATCGCAACGAGTCAGATTGAAAAACCCAAGTCTCAGCCGTCCCCGATTCGGCGGCAAAACCCACCGAAATAAAGCTGAGGATAGCAAGGAGAACGTACCAGCGCATTCAAAGGGAAGCTAACCCCACACAAGGGCCAGAAGCGCTGCCTTGTCCAACAGCAATGCCGCCTTGGACGTGGATAACCTCAGAAGTAAAATGCGCGCTTTAGAATGCCGGCTTAAACTGCTCCAAAAAGCGCACGTCATTTTCGAAAAACGCACGCAAATCTCCGATTTGCCACTTCAACATGGCAATGCGCTCGATGCCCATTCCAAAAGCAAACCCAGAATAGACGCTTGAATCTATCCCCGACGCCTCAAGGACCGCAGGATCTACCATTCCACACCCCATGATTTCGAGCCAACCCGTCCCCTTCGTGATTCGCTTGTCCACCTCTGTTTCGAGTCCCCAATAGACATCCATCTCGGCACTGGGCTCGGTAAAGGGGAAGTAACTCGGGCGCAAACGAATGCGAGTGCCAGGCCCGAAAAACTGCTCAGAAAACGACAGCAACGTCTGCTTTAGGTCCGCGAAGCTGACGTCTTTGTCGATGTAAAGCCCCTCAATTTGATGGAAAATGCAATGGGCTCGAGCGCTGATGGCCTCGTTCCGGAAAACCCGTCCTGGCATTACAATGCGCAAGGGCGGCTTTCTCTTTTCCATTTCTCGCACTTGAACCGAACTGGTGTGGGTTCGGAGCAATAAATCCGGGTTGCGCTGAATAAAAAATGTATCCTGCATGTCTCGTGCAGGGTGCTCTTCTGGAAAGTTCAATCCAGAAAACACATGCCAATCGTCTTCAATTTCTGGGCCGTCTGCAACCGTAAAGCCCATGCGGTCGAAAATGGACAGGATTTCGCGGCGCACCACTTGGATCGGATGGTGAGAACCCAAGGGCATCTCACCGCTCGGACGGGTATGGTCCATGCCACTTCCCGCGGCATCCGACTGCGCTGTCAAAGCCGCTTTAGCTGCATCAAAATGCCCTTGCACGGCCTGTTTGAATGCATTCAAGGCCTGGCCCATTTCCCGCTTTTCGGGTCCTGGAACTGCACGAAAACGCTCATTTAAATCCTTGAGCAGGCCTTGCCGACCAAAGTGTGCGATGCGAAACGCCTCCAGTCTTTCTGCGTTGTCCAGAACCTCAGCCTTGGCGGATACCAAGAGGCGGTCCAGTTCTTCTTGATTCAATGTCGACATGCTCAGTCCAAAATTTTCATGCTCATCTCAATGTCTTCCGCAGGCCGGTCTGAGCGGTCTGTTGGAACCGCGCAAATGGCATCTAAAACATCGAGACCCTCCACCACGCGACCAAACACTGTGTACTGCATATCGAGATGGGGTGTGCCCCCTAACTCTCCATATTCTGCAATCTGATCTGCGGTATAGCTGAACGCTTGAAGTACGGAATTCCGCTTGCTGTTCACGATTTGCTGCAGCGCCTGTGCACTCACATCCCGGCCTTGAACAATGTAAAACTGACTGCCACTGCTCCTGCGCTGAGGGTTGACCTGATCGCCTTGACGGGCAGCGGAGAGTGCGCCTTTGACATGGTTAAAGGCGGGGTCAATTTCAGATTCTAAAGTGTATCCTGGGCCTCCGCTTCCGAGACGCGTCCCTGGGGCCGCCCCTTTGGACTTGGGGTCGCCGCCCTGGGTCATGAAGCCCGCAATGACCCTGTGCCAGAGAAGACCATCGTAAAAACCTTCACCGGCCAACTTCAAAAAATTGTCACGGTGAATTGGGGTCTCGTTGTAGAGCTCGATGACCATGGACCCAAGCGAAGTTTCAATTTGAACCCGAGGTCGATCCTCTCCGTCCTGAGCATGGACGAATGAACTGCTGGCGAGCAGCAGAGAGGCCAGAAAAAAGAACGAGCGAAAAGAAGAAACAACCATCGTGCGGAATTTGCGTTATTTGTAAGCCTTGGAAGATGCACCCCACCTTTCCATTGCGACCTCGAAAATATGAAATCGATGACCCCCTTCCGCGCTGTTGGCTCCCTCGTTTTGATTGTAGTTGGTGCCCTCGGGCTAAACGGCTGCAATGAAATCGAGGATACCGTCGCCGTTGTTTACGTTCAAAACAGCCTGGGTGCGCCTGTCCAAGGCGCGAATGTCCGACTGTTTGCAGTCGGTTCTGTCGACCAAACTTTCATTGGAGAGCTTCGCTTCGACACCACCCAAGTGACCAATGCCGCAGGCAGTGTCAGTTTCAATTTTAGTGAGTATTACAAGCAAGGTCAAGCCGGTTTTGCTGTACTCGACATTGAAGCCACCAAAGGCTCCTTGACGGGCATTGGCATCATCAAGATTGAGGAGGAGCTGCTCAATGAGCAGACCGTCATTATGGAGTAAACCCCTCCAAGATGACAGAAAGTACAGGAATTGCCTATTTTCGCGCTCCGCTTCGGCGGACTCGGGATGTAGCTCAGTTGGTAGAGTACGCGTCTGGGGGACGTGTGGTCGCTGGTTCAAGTCCAGTCATCCCGACCCAAGAAAGGGGAGCCCAAAAGGCTCTCCTTTCTCTTTTAAGACACTGATGGACGTCCTATTTGAACAACAATGGCGCACCTTGCTCAACGCTTTAGAAAAGCGTTTTGGCGGAGGCATGGACTTACAAGACATCCTCTATTTGGTGGGCGTTCAAGAGTTGGGGCAAGGATTCAAAAACTTCAAGAAGCAGGAGAAAATGGACCTCATGCACGTGGCCGTGTGCACCGTTTTGACACCTCAAGGGTTTTATGAATTTGTCGGAAGAGACGAAGATGGGTGGCCTCATTTCGAGGCTCAATCTTCACTTCCTGAACTGGAGCCCAAACAACAAGACGTGCTGATTCGACGCGCCCTGATTGATTATTTCGGTCCAGACTTGGACAGCATCAGCGGCCCGCAAACCGCTTGAGGGCCTTCTCGTCTTGGATGATCACACTTTTCCCTTCCAAGGTGACCCAACCATCGGACTTGAAGTCGCTCAGTGCACGAATCAAACTCTCCTTGGCCGTGCCGACCATCCCTGCGAGATCCTCTCGGCTGAGCTGAGGGCGTGTAGCGGATTCTTCAAAGCGAGATTGCAAATCCAAAAGTGCTTGTGCCGTCCGCTCCCTTACCGAGGCATAGGCCAAGGCAAGCAGGCGCTGTTGGTTTTGGGTGACTTCACCGGCCAACAGACGAATGAAGCGCATTGCCACATCGCGATTCCTGTGCATCAAATCCAGAAACACCTTCCGCGGAACCAGGTGGACTTCCGCGTCCTCCAACACTTCTGCTGCGCTCCCATATTCGAGCCCTTTCAGGACGTCCATGTGGCCGAAAAAGTCTCCCGCCTTGCACAACTCGATGATGAGCTCTTTTCCGTAATTGTCCGTTCTCAGGATTTTGACCACCCCTGAAGCGACATAGTAAACGTGGTTGGTCGCATCTCCCTCGGCATATAAAAATTGCCCGGATGCATACCGTCTAGGCCGCTCTCCAACCGCAATCCCTGGAATCCCTGTGTGCTCGTGAGCATCCGCAATGAATTCATTCAATCGCTGTGGAGCTCGGCCATATTCACGCTGAAGAATGGCGCTCTTCCGCAAGCGAACCTCGATCGTCGCCAGCAAATCTGCCTCACTGAAGGGCTTCACCAAATAGTCATCCGCGCCACTGGTCATGCCCCTTCGCATCTCCTCTGATCCATCTCGAGAAGTCAAGAAAATGAAAGGAATCATCGCCGTTTGCGGGTCATTGGAGAGGTAGTGCAACACGCCGTAACCGTCGAGTTCCGGCATCTCCACATCGCAAATGATCATGTCCGGACGCTCCAACTGAGCCCGCTCCACACCTTGCTTTCCATGTTCCGCCTCAATGACGTCGTATCCTGCGAGTTGCAGAATGTCTGCGGTGGTGGTACGGAGGAATTGATTGTCCTCCACGATCAGAATCTTCTTCAAAGCGATGTCTTTAAACTTGGTGGATGGATGGACCTAAACACAGGGCTCAATTTAAGGCGTTCGGACGTGGTCACCTTCTTGGCCACAAAACGTGACCTAATCGTCGTTTTGGTGGGTTAAATTCGCGGACCACCTGCCCCGAAAACCACCGTTATGAAAGCATCTATGGAATGGCTCACAACCTGGCTCCCCATCAAGGGGGCCGGTCAAGTGAACCCCCACCAGGTTTCCGACATCCTTACTGCGAGTGGCCTAGAGGTCGAAGGTCTGGAGGAAATTCCCGCGGTCCCCGGCGGTTTGAAAGGGATGGTCGTCGGTGAAGTGTTGACCTGTGTTCAACACCCCAATGCAGACCGATTGCGCGTCACTTCGGTCAATGTTGGCCAAGACGCTCCGTTGAGCATTGTCTGCGGCGCACCGAATGTTGCAGCCGGTCAAAAAGTCATCGTCGCTGGTGTTGGGGCAGTTTGTCACCCGCTAGAAGGAGACCCATTCAAAATCAAAAAGGGCAAAATTCGGGGGGAAGTCTCAGAAGGCATGATTTGTGCCGAAGATGAATTGGGCATTGGGAGCAGCCACGATGGCATCCTGGTCTTGCCCAAGGATGCTGTCATTGGTGATTCTGCCGCATCTGCTCTTGGACTGGAGTCTGATCACTGCATCGAAATTGGCCTAACACCCAACCGCACAGACGCCATGGGTCACCGCGGTGTTGCCCGTGACTTGCGCGCAGCTTGGAAATGGAACGGTGGTGATGGGAATGGCGCGGCGATGCCCAATCTCATCCAAATCAAGAATCCCATTTTGCCCACAGGGACAGGGCCAATTGAAATTCGCATTGAAGACGAAACGGGCGCGCCTTGCTACCTCGGTGTCACGCTGGTGGATCTTCAAGTGGGGCCCTCACCTGAATGGATGCAACAGCGGCTTCGCACCATCGGCATCGAACCCAAAAACAATGTTGTGGACATCACCAACTATGTGCTTCACGACCTGGGCCAACCGCTGCATGCTTTCGATGCAGATCACATCCACGGCGATGTCGTGGTGGTCCGTAAAGCCAAGGAGGGAGAAGCCTTCACTGCATTGGATGGCCGAGAATTCAGCCTAACCACTGCGGACCTGGTGATTGCCGATGCCAACCAACCTCTTTGTCTCGCCGGGGTTTTTGGTGGGGCCAACTCTGGCGTATCCGAAACCACGACGCGTGTGTTCTTGGAAAGCGCTTGGTTCGAGCCGGTTACCGTGCGCAAAAGCGCAAAGCGGCACACCCTTTCCACCGATGCCTCGTTCCGATTTGAACGCGGCGTTGATCCAGAAACACCGCGTCCTGGTCTTGAAATGGCCGTTGCCCTGCTCATGGAACACGCCGGCGCTCGCGTCGATGGAGGCGTTCAGTCATTCGAGGGCGTGCTTCCTGGTCGTGCTCAAGTCACACTCGAATGGTCCTACCTGGACAAACTCATCGGTGTGGCTCTCGACCGCGACAGGGTTCGCGGCATCCTGACCGACTTGGACATTTCCGTTGACCATGAAGACAAGGAGGGGATGACCCTGTCCATTCCAGCCTATCGCAGAGATGTTGCCCGACCCGCCGATGTGGTCGAAGAAATCCTGCGCATCCACGGTTATGATCACATCCCCTTGCCGGGGCGGATGAAAGTCAGCCTTTCGGATCGACCAAAACCGGACCCAGAAGTCTTGAGAAAAGAGTGGGCCAGCATTTTGGTCGGACGCGGATTCAACGAGATGATGCACAATTCACTTGTGCCAGCCAGCCATGCCACCCTGATTGCGGATGACACATTGCAACCCAAGTTGTCCGTGGCCCTATTGAATCCCCTGAGCTCCGAATTGGACGCCATGAGACAAACCTTGGTTTTCCAAGGCCTGGAAACCATCGCCCGCAACCGCAATCACCAGCGTCCCGACCTGTGCCTCTTTGAGTTCGGGAAAGTGTACCGCCAGCTGGAAGAAGGCGGACATACGGAAGAAGAACGGTTGATTCTCTTTGTTACTGGCCGCACCCACCCTGAAAGCTGGCGTGGAGGAGAGAGCGACGGGATGTCCTTTCTAAAAGGGGCTGTGGACGCGCTCTTGACCCGATGCGCCATGGATGCGACAAAGCGGTTAGACCTGCCTTCAGGTGAGATGTTCAAAGAAGGGCTCCTTCTAGAGGGGAAAGGTGGATTCCGTGCCCGAGTTGGTCAAATACACCCCACACTCGCACGCGAGTTTGACGTCGATGACCCCGTGTATTGTGCAGACTTACCTGTGGCCGGGCTCCTCAAAGGAGTGGCCCGAACACAGGTGTCGTCCAACCCCCTTTCTCGCTTTCCTTGGGTGCGCCGCGATCTGAGTCTCATCGTTCCAAAAGGTGTGGGATATGCAGAAATTGAATCCCTGGTTCGTCAAACTGCAGGCAAGCTTTTGAAGCAAGTCAACCTGTTCGATGTCTACACAGACAAAGCAACGGCCACAACTTCTTACGCCATTTCCATACAGCTACAAGACGCGGAAAAAACACTGCAGGAGAAGGCCATCGACAAGACGGTACAAAGGGTGAAAGACCAATTGTCACAACGCTTAGGGGTCACACTCAAATAAGTGTCGAGGCGCGTCCCCCCAAGGTTCGAGGTTCCCACATCCAACTCTCATTGGATGTACGTTGTGTTTCGGCCCCTTGGACGCTGGGTGTTCAGAATGTGGCACCGGATAGAGTTGGATGGCCTTCATCATCTCGACGACCCAACAGCGCTCCAGCAAAAACCTGCCAGAATCCTGTATTCCGGGCATCAAAACGCCTTGGCAGACCCTGTTTTTTCTTGTGTAAGCCTGCCGAAACAGATGCACTATTTCACCCGTGCAGATGTGTTTGCCAATCCTTTGGCACGGGCCATTCTCTTGCGCATCAACATGATGCCCATATTCCGACCCGTTGACCATGCGCCTCAGATGGTAGAGCGCAACCAAGACACGTTCAACGCTGCGCATTGCGCGCCTGTCAGCCGGCGCCACACTGGGTATTTTCCCCGAAGCTGGCCATCTGGATGAAAGGAGAACACGTCGATTTCGACATGGCTCTGCGCGGCTCATTCTCGGAGCCATGCGCAAAGCTGCGCTGCAACAGCGCGGCATGCATGTTCAGCCTGTGGTCATGGACTTCGAGCGCTATGAGGGATACCGAACCCACGCGCGCCTGCGAATCGGGGCCCCTTTGGAATTGAACCGGTTTTGGGACAACTCCGAAGACGGCGGTGGACAGCGAATCGCACTGAGTCACCAAATGAGAGAAGCCCTCGTCCACCTTTCGGTGGAACTGACCGAAGGGACACTTTATGATCCCCACCTCGCCATATGCCGGTACATGGAAGGCTACCATGCCGGCCGGCCACATTCAGGCGTCCTCCAAAATATAGAAGCACGGCTCAAGCAAGATGAAGACAATGTTCTTTCTGAATTCCGAGACCTTCTCGCTAAAGGCATGCCACACCCGAGACTGGGGGATGCCTTTTCCGCTCTAGGCAGACTGCACCGTCAAGGGGAAACCCCGCGGTGGAAGGAGGCTTGGCGTTGGCCTGCGTGGGTCATTTTCATCACCACAACCGGTTGGTGGCCAATGTGGATAGAGGCGCGCATGGCCAAACAAATCAAAGACCCGGCGTACAGAACCACCTTCGGAATCCCGCTTTTGCTGGTTTGTGTCTCTGTCACGTGGGGCCTGATGGCCTTGGCCGTGGGCCTGCTTTCGCACAACCCGATTCTAGGCCTATCCACCCTTGTGGGCTTGCGTTTTGCACAGGCCTTGGCCATGCCTTTTGAAGACCGAAGATTGGACCGCCGAAATGAGCGGTTGGCCCGTCCGTTTTCCACACACCCATGGGTGGTCAAGTGGTGCCACCTGCAGGTGAACGCTGCAGGACGGTCCCAAAACAACTTGAGCAAGACTTGTGGAGAGTGAGTTGCGTAGCTTTTCATGTCCACATCTGCTTTTGATGTAATTTTCATCAAACATCGGAAGGGCCATGGACCAGCAAAAAATCCTTGTGGTGGACGACGAACCAGATATCCTGGAACTTGTCCAATACAACCTAGAAAAAGAGGGGTTTTCCGTCTATACGGCGGGGAATGGACGCGAAGCCATTGAAATTGCAAAGGAGGTAACGCCAGACTTGATTTTGCTGGACGTCATGATGCCCGAAATGGACGGCATGGAAACGTGCATTGAAATGCGGGAGAACAGCAGCCTCGACCGGACCATCATCGCCTTCTTGACCGCGCGCGGGGAAGACTACAGTCAAATCGCAGGCTTCGACGCCGGTGCCGATGACTACATCACCAAGCCCATCAAACCAAGGGTGTTGCTGAGCCGGATCAAGGCCCTGCTCAGACGAAACGCACAAACCACTTCTGTTGGAACAGTGCTCGAGACCAACACGATTAAAATTGACCGAGAACGTTACCTGGTCATCAAGGATGGTCAAGGACATGAGCTTGCCTAAAAAGGAATTCGAGCTCCTCTCTCTTCTGGCCTCTCAACCGGGCAAAGTGTTCACCCCGAAGCTCCATTCTGTCTATGGTTTGGGGAAATGAAGTGGTGGTGGGAGACCGCACCATTGACGTGCACATCCGAAAAACTTCGAGAGAAGCTCGGAGACGATTATTTCAAGA
This sequence comes from uncultured Flavobacteriales bacterium, assembly GCA_949373165.1. Taxonomy (GTDB): domain Bacteria; phylum Bacteroidota; class Bacteroidia; order Flavobacteriales_D; family Sanyastnellaceae; genus UBA8752. The sequence goes on from CASICO010000017.1 coordinate 70,794, forward strand.
CCATCAAGGGCGTGGGATACAAGTTTGAGGAGAAATGAATGTCCGCACACCGCGTGGGGTCGCCTTCGCATCCGCATTTGTGATTACCCTCTTGGGACTTGGACTTTGCGCTTTGGTGCTGAGCATTTATGACATCCACGCCCCGATTCAAGCTTTTGCCTTGCTCTCAGTGGGACTGTTTGTGCTGTCTTTGGCCATCATCTACAGCGCCATCGAGAGGTTCATTTACCAAAAGGTTCGGATCATTTACAAGAACATTCACCGTTTCAAGAGCACCAAGGAGAGGGCCAAAGACGTCAAAATGAACGAAGACGTGATGGAAAAGGTCCAGAACGACGTGATGGACTGGGCCACCGAAAGGGTCAAAGAAATTTCCCAACTCAAAGAGCAGGACAGCTTCAGGAAAGACTTCATTGGCAATGTTGCCCACGAACTAAAAACCCCTGTCTTCAACATTCAAGGCTACATCTTGACCTTGTTGGAAGGTGCACTCGAGGACCCCCGAAAACAACAGGAAATTTCTAATCAAGGCCGCCAAAAACACGGACCGCATGGCCGCGTTAATTGACGACCTCGACGTGATCACCCAAATCGAAAGTGGCTACCTCGAATTAGAGCAAGCCACCTTCAATCTCTCTGATTTGGTGATGGAGGTCTTGGACCAGCTGGAGCAAAAATCCAAGCGGTTTGGGATTCAAGTCGAGTTCGTAGATGAAAGCCGCCGCAACGTGGAGGTGATCGGTGACGCGCCTAAAATCGAACAAGTCGTCACCAACCTCGTCTCCAACAGCTTGCGTTATGGAAAAGAAGGAGGCAAGACGCAAGTCCGATTTTTTGACATGGAAGAGCAGGTGCTCATTGAAGTGGCCGACGACGGAATTGGCATGTCCGAAGAGCACCTCCCCCGAATTTTTGAGCGCCTTTTAACCGCGTGGACAAAAGCCGCTCCCGCAACGCTGGTGGCAGTGGCCTAGGCCTCTCCATTGTGAAACACATCATCGAGGCACACGACCAGAGCATCTCCGTGCGCTCCACCCCCAAACAAAGGGTCCACTTTCTCCTTCACCATGAAGAAAGCCTGACGCCGCTTATCCGCCGACCTGCATCATTCCTGTCCCAGCGGCATTGACAAACGGGTTGCCCTGCTTTTCCTGTCCTATGGTTGTAGAAGGTCCATGACCGGGCCAAACCTCAAACCCATCGGGCAGTTCAAACAACACCCGCTCGATGCTCTTGGTCAACGTGGCGGGGTCTCCTCCCGGTAAGTCTGTGCGACCCACACTGCCCTTAAAGAGCACGTCTCCACCAACGACCCTCTGATTTTGATCATCCACAAAAACAACATGTCCCGGCGCATGACCTGGGGTCCAATGCACACGCAAGCTGAGGGTTCCAAATGTCAAGATTTGTCCGTCTTTTAGGCGATTCGGATGAAGCTCTGGCAGGGGCTCCATAGGGACACCATACAATTCCGCGGCCCTGGGCGCCATCTCATATGTCGGCTCATCTTCGGCGAGCAATTGGGGGTGCAGTCCATACCGTTCAACCATGCCTGCACAACCCAAAACGTGATCGAGGTGGGCATGCGTCATCAAAACGGCTTTCGGCGACCACCCGCGCGCGCGCAGGGATGCGTCAAACTCTGCCCACTCTGACGGCGTGGACATTCCGGGGTCGAAAACAAGGGCTCCTCCCTCTCCGTCGTGCAAGACGACCGTATTTTCAGAAAAAGCGTTACAAGCTTGGACGAACATGGTGCCAAGTTCCTTCATCTGAGCCAAACGCCATGCGTGGTTTGTACTTTGCCTGTTAGATGCCCAACAGCCGGCGAACGGGATTCCAACTTCTGCTTCTTGCAGTGCTCCTTCCGAGTGCCACCTTTGGCCAATTCCACAATGGATTGGACATGGTGTTTGGTCAACAGCGGGTTCAATACCGAACGTTTGATTGGCAGTATTTGGTGGAGAACCTTTTGAGGTACACTTCTATCAAGGCGGACGAAGCCTCGCCAATCACGCATTGTACAGCTTGAACAGTGACCTTTTCCGAAGCGGAAGGGACCATGCAAATGCGGCTCGAAGGATCCGTGGATGTTTTGGTTTACAACAAACACGCCGATTTTCGCCAAAGCAACATCGGCATCGATGGGAGCGACGCAGGCAACGTTGGAGGAACCACCGTCATCCAAGGCAAAAAGCTCTTTGCTTGGTTCGACGGCGACAGGGCTGCCTTTCGCCTGCAACTGAAACAAGGGCTTTATCGGATCATGATTCGGCAATACTTGTTTGGCGACGACTGGAAAGACGTGGTCAAAAACGCACAACTCTACGACTTGCCGTCTTGGATGGAGGAAGGCATGGTCTCCGCCCTTTCCGGGCCCATTCATCCTTCGGATTTACCCGCACTTCAGGACCTTGTTGGCCGCGGACAAATCAGGGAACTCCAAGTCTTAGACCAAGAGGACGCCAGGGTGGCTGGCCAAGCCCTTTGGCAATTCCTCATCGGTACATTCGGTCGTCAAGCTGCGGTGGACGTGCTGAGCGGGTACAAATCTGGACGTACCCTGGATGCCGGCTTCAGACGGATTGGCTTCGACTTAGAAGGGGTTTTGGCTGCCGCCCAATCGCACTACCTAATCAAGAGTGTCTCGCCCGACCTCCCGTCGGCACGGGCCAATGTCCATTCCATCGACTGGGGTGAACTCTCCCGAAGCGGAAAGCCCAAACACTTGGGAGATGTCCCACACCGAGCCAAGCAGAAGTACACCCATTCGCGCTTTGCACAGTCCTTCGATGGCCAATGGAATGCCTGGACCACCGACGAACGAGGTCAAGTCCGGGTTTGGGTTTCCAATGGACAGCGGAAACAGTGCGTTGGGAAATATGACCACAAACTGGAGCGAATTGTAGACCCCACTTATCCAGTTTTGGCTTGGCACCCTGAGGCGCACATCCTTGCGCACATTCATGAAGAAAAAGGACGGGTGTTCTTGACCACCACAGATGTTCAAACCAAAGAGTCCGCGGAACGAGAGTTGTTCAGAATCGAGAAGGTGATCCACATGGATTGGTCACCGGACGGCCGCCGCATCGTCTTTAGCGGTGTGAGAGCCGGTCAATCCGATCTGTACGTCTACAACACCATTGCTGGGTCTCAAGTCCCCCTCTGGTCTGATGAATGGGATGACCTTTATCCAGATTGGCTTCCCGATGGACGTTCCATTGTTTTCAGCAGCACCCGTCCAAACCCGGATGCGGAAGCTTTGCCCTGGCCCGTGCCTGAGCAACGTGACCTCTGGGTCTACGATACAGAAGCGGAGACGTTTGACCGATTGACCAAGACCGACAATGTTGATGAGGTTCAGCCACAGGCCATCAATGGAAGTCAATTTGCCTTCCGTCATGCCAACGACATACAGGCCCTTCATTTTGCCACAAGGGACAGTGCCATTCTTAGAATTGACACCGCGATTCACTACCGCTACTTCACCCGCACAGCACCTTGGTTGAAATTGGACCGCCCTGCCAAGTCCTTTGCGCTGCAGGAGGGGAATGCGCAATGGGGCGCATTGACCGTTCAGAATGGACGCGAAGCATGGCGTGTTTCGGATCTCCCACCATTTCCCGAGACTCGAAAAATGCAGCAGAACGGGCCCAGAGGAGAGCAAGTCAACACGTCGGGATTCTTGCCCGACGCACAGCCCCAGTTGTTGCCAAATCAAGTTGATTACGCCAATTACGTGTTTGAATTCGAGCGTGCGCTGCCCACCAAGGATTCCGCGCCCGAAACCCTCGAGGACCCCTCCCTGCCAACAGACCAAGCTTCACTTCCAAGCATTCCGACCCCACTTCCCTACCGAACGAATTACGCTGTTGATCAACTGCTCAGTCAAGTCGACAACACCTTTGCCACCTCGTTTTACCAGCCTTTTTCAGGGCCTTCTTCGAGCTTTCCAGGCCTAAGTGGCCTCATCAAAGTTGGTGCGTCTGATTTGCATGAAAACAGAAAATGGGTCGGTGGAATTCGACTCGCTGGCAGCTTAGAGAACTCCACATTCGTGCTCAGTCATCAAGACCTTGAACGGAAGGTTGACCGCCAATGGATCATTGAACGCCAAGGAAACGAAGGCCTGAATTCTGATCTCGGCGCCTTAACGCGCACCCATACTCACGCGGTGCATTACCGCCGTACCCTTCCGTTTAGCGAGACCATGAGCCTCCGGGCACAACTCACCTATCGGCTTGATCGGGTTGCCCTGCTCTCCACCGACCCGTTCAATGCCAGCCGCGATGATGTCTACAATCAGGGCATTGGCGGCACGGTGAGTTGGGTGTTTGATGACAGCCGTCAACGGAGCTTGAATTTGCGCACTGGCACACGGGCCAAGGCTTGGTTCGAAATGCTTGTCCCACCGGATGGGAACGGGAAGCAACTCTTGGTGGCTGGATTTGATGCGCGCCGATACCTGCCCCTGTATCGCAGAATCACCCTCTGTCTGAGGGCCGCAGGCAACACCTCTTTTGGCGAGCGGGGCTTGCTGCATTATTTAGGTGGCGTTCACGAATCGTTGATCCCCACCGTCGACGGCGCGATGCCCTTGCCGGAGGGTGAGTTCGCCTACCAAACTGCTGCCACGCCCATGCGCGGCTTTGTCCGGAATGCAAGAAATGGGACCAGCTTTGCCGTGGCCAATGCTGAATTGCGTCTTCCTGTCTTTGCCACCTTGATGCCCAAACGGACCATGACCCCACTCATGGAACATTTTCAAGCGGTTGGATTCTTTGACATCGGATCAGCCTGGACAGGATCAGACCCCTACGGAGACGAGAATTCATTCAATTCAACCACCCTTGAGCAATACCCGGTAAGCATCTCAGTCGACAACAACCGCGAGCCCATCATTTGGGATTTTGGTTTTGGACTGCGCTCCCAATTGCTGGGATATTTTGTGCGTGCGGACTGGGGTTGGGGTGTCGACGACGGCCTGATTCTGCCCCGGGTCTTCCAATTGTCTCTCTCCACCGATTTCTGATGCCCTCCCACTCCATGGACGCCCAAACTTTGATCACCCTTCTTCTCATTGGAGCTGCGGCAGGATGCCTCAGTGGTTTCATCGGCATAGGAGGGGGCTTGCTCATCGTTCCAGCGTTGATGTACTTCACTGGTACGACACAAATGGCGGCTCAAGGAACCAGCCTTGCCCTGATGCTCCCTCCCATTGGAGCTTTGGCCGTGATGAACTACTGGCAAGCTGGCGAGGTCGATGTCCGCGCCGCGGGTGTGATGGTCTTCGCTTTTGTTTTCGGCGGTTACTTTGGAAGCCGATTCGCCTTGTCTCTGGACCCTTTAAAAGTCCGGTTGGCATTTGGCCTTGTGATGTTGTTTGTTGCCATTCGCATGGTTGTCCAAACCTCTCGAACCCTCTGGGAATCCTGACATGCTAAAGAACGCCATCCGTCAATCCACTGCCGAGTCCCTCGGGGAAATTCAGGCGCATCGTCGGCACATCCACCGCCACCCTGAACCGTCTTTCTCGGAACGGGAGACCGGCGCATACGTGGCGCGGGCTTTGTCATCCATGGGCATTGTCCACAGCGAGGGCTGGTGTGCAGACAGAGGAGCAGCCGGCATCGTGGCCCGAATTGAAGGACAGGAGCCCGGCTTAAAAAATGTCGCCCTTCGCGCAGACATGGATGCCTTGCCCATTCAAGAGGTCGACCGGCCTCATGCCAGTGCCGTTCCTGGATGGATGCATGCGTGTGGTCACGATGCGCACACGGCTTGTCTTTTGGGCGCGGCACAAGTCCTACAATCCACCAAACACCTTTGGAACGGAACGGTGCAACTGGTCTTTCAGCCGGGGGAAGAAATTCTCCCTGGCGGGGCCTCTCTGATGGTGGCAGAAGGGGCATTGGCTTTGAACGCTCCAAACACCGGACCTGGCCAGTCTCATGGTCCAGCTGTAGATGGCATCATTGGCCAACATGTGTATCCTCAATTGGATGCTGGGACCGTCGGTTTCCGAAGCGGTGCCTACATGGCCGCCGCCGATGAAATCCAAATTCGCATTGTCGGTCAAGGAGGACACGCCGCCCTTCCACACCGCGCTGCAGACCCGATTGTCGCATCGGCACACATCCTCACAGCGCTTCAAACCGTGGTGAGTCGCACTTGTGACCCCACCCAACCGGCCGTGCTCACCTTTGGTAAAATACAAGGCGGTGTGGCCCGCAATGTCATCCCAGATCAAGTGATCCTAGATGGTACTTTGAGAACGTACGATGAAAACACTGCGCAGCGCCTGAGGGCCGCCATTGTTCGCGTCGCAGAATCCACCGCTTTGGCACTGGGCGTGCGCGCAGAAGTCGACCTCGCCATTGGATACCCCCCAGTGGTCAACGAACCCGAGCTCACCGAACGCTGCAGACAGCGTGCCAAAGACCTGTTGGGCGAGAACATGGTGGTCGATCTGCCCCTGCGCATGACGGGAGAAGACTTCAGCTTCTATCAAAAAGTAGTGCCCGGCTGTTTTTACCGCTTAGGAACAGGAGGAGATGGCCCTGGATGCAGAAATGGACTTCACACCTCCAGTTTCGACATTGACGAAAATGCCCTGCTCACCGGAACTGAAATGATGGCTTGGTTGGCCGCCACAGAATAAGGGGGAGAGGTCAGTTGGCGACCTCACTCATGAATTTGATGCGCACCAAACGGATTTCTTCTTCGCTGTAGGCGTCCTCCATTTCCTCCAGCACTTCCGCGACACTGCCTTCATCACTCTCCATGAGACATTCCCACAGCTCTTCTACGCTGTCCTCGTCGAGGTACTCTTCAATCACGTAATCGAGCCCCACTTTGGTGCCTGACGCCACAATGGCCTCGATTGAATCCAAGAGTTCATCGGTGGAGCACTTTTGAGCCGAGGCGATGTCTTCCAAAGACATTCTGCGGTCGAGCTTTTGGATGATGCCCACCTTTCCTGCATTGCGACCAGCGACACTTCGGACCACCAAATCGCTCAGCCGTTCGATGCCTTCAGAATCAATGTGCTTTTGGATCAACGCAATAAACGGGGCTCCGAACTTGCGGACTTTCGATGCCCCAACCCCATTGATGATGAGCAATTCATCCTCTTTGCATGGGTAATGCGTGGCCATCTCTTCCAAACTTGGATCAGAGAAGATGACAAATGGCGGCAAGGACAAACGGTCTGCTTCCACCTTTCTCAAAGCCTGCAACATCTCTAACAACGGCTGATCCAAAGCAACACCCGAAGCCACTGGCTCCACTGCTTTCGATCGGATTCCCTTGTCCTTATAGAGTGTAAAGCTGATGGGGTTTTCCATGAACTCTTGGCCAGCTTCCGTGATGGTAAGCACCCCAAAATCCTCCGTCTTTTTGCGAAGGAAACCCGCCAAAGCCACTTGCCGGATGATCCCGTCCCACGCCTCATCAGGCCCGTATTGAGAACCTGAACCATTGAAGTCGGCCAACTTGGGACCCGCGTAGGTGCTGGTCTCCTGGGTTTCGTTGCCCAGTAATACATCCCTCAAAAACCCTGCGCGACGGCGACCGCCCGTGGCCTCCACCAACTTCAGAACGTGGGCCACTATGGCCTTTCCTTCATAAGGTTCCGGAGGATTTCGGGCATTGTCATCCATGTCCCAACCCGGGCCGTTTTTCTCGTCAAACTCCTCGCCGAAATAATGAAGGATGTACTTTCTTCGGGATGTGGGGCTTTCAGCATAGCCCGCCACCTCTTGCAGCAACTGCATCCCAATCTCCCGCTCCGCAATGGGCTTGCCAGAGAGAAACTTCTCCAACTTCTCCATGTCTTGGACACCGTAGAAGGCAATGCAATGGCCCTCTCCACCGTCTCGTCCTGCGCGTCCTGTTTCTTGGTAGTACGCCTCAAGGGACTTCGGCATGTCATAGTGTATGACAAAACGAACGTCCGGCTTGTCAATGCCCATGCCAAAAGCAATCGTGGCCACAATCACGTCCACGTCTTGCATGAGGAACTGATCCTGCTTGCGCGAGCGCTGCGCCGAATCCATGCCTGCATGATAAGCTGCGGCGCGAACGCCATTGACAGTAAGCGTCTCCGCAATTTCCTCCACCCTCTTTCGACTGAGGCAGTAAATGATGCCACTCCTACCCCGGTTTTCCAAGGCGTATTGGACAACCTGCTTCAACGCGTCCACTTTGGGACGTACCTCATAAAACAAGTTGGGCCTGTTGAAACTCGACTTGAAAATATCGGCTTCGAGTATCCCTAAATTCTTTTGAATGTCCTGCTGGACTTTTGGCGTCGCCGTTGCGGTGAGGGCGATGACGGGAAATTTCCCAATCCCATCGATGATCTCTTTGAGCCTTCTGTATTCCGGCCGGAAATCATGGCCCCACTCCGAAATGCAGTGGGCCTCATCAATGGCGAAAAAGCTCAACCGAACTGAACGCAAAAAATCGGCGTTCTCCGCTTTGTTTAGCGATTCAGGCGCCACGTATAAAAGCTTGGTTCGTCCAGTGGCCACCGCTTCTTTAACGCGGATCATTTCTGCCTTACTCAGCGAACTGTTGAGGTAGTGGGCGATATCGGGGTCATCTGAATGACTCCGGAGCGCGTCCACTTGGTTCTTCATCAGGGCAATCAGCGGACTCACAACAATCGCTGTTCCCTCTTGAATCAAAGCGGGCAATTGATAACAAAGGGATTTGCCTCCGCCCGTGGGCATAATGACAAAAACATTGTTCCCGGCCATGAGGCTGTTCACCACTTTCTCTTGCTCTCCCTTGAATTGAGAGAAGCCAAAGAACCGCGACAGCCCTTCTTCCAAGGTGGACCCTACAAGAGAGTCTGCATTTACGAAGGGGTCAACTGAAGTCTCCATCTAACTTTGATGCAATCAAGATAAGTCAAGGAACACTGAATTTTCCCGAATCAGCAGCTCCGATTTGTAAACCATTGCCCTCAATTCGTACATGTCTGAACTGCACCAAAAAACCCTTGAAGCTGCCCGTAGGACCATTGAATTGGAATCCAAGGCCATCGGACAACTCGCCGACCGACTCAAAGGCGACTTTGCAGACATTGTTCAGCAAGTGATTGCCCAGGGCCAGAAGGGAGGAAAACTGGTTTTCACAGGCATTGGAAAGAGTGCCGACGTGGCCAGAAAAACAGTGGCCACGCTGAACAGCACGGGAACGCCCTCCGCCTTTTTGCATGCCGCCGATGCCCTTCATGGAGATTTGGGATTGGTCGGAACCGAAGATGTGGTCGTGGCGGTTTCCAAAAGTGGAGCCACCGCTGAATTGGTCCGGCTGCTTCCCCTTCTCCAATCGCGCAAGATTGCCATGGTCGCCATGGTCGGGAAAGTAGACAGCCCTGTCGCCCGCGCAGCATCCCACACCCTCGATGTCAGTGTAGAGCAAGAGGCGTGCCCCCATGATTTGGCTCCCACCACGTCTTCGGCAGCCCAGCTCGCCATGGGAGATGCCTTGGCCATGGCTTTGATGGCCGCTCGCGGCTTCAGCAGTGAGGATTTTGCCCGTCACCATCCCGGCGGGAGCCTTGGTCGCCGTCTGATGCTCAGACTCGAAGACCTCATCGATCCAGCACACCGCGTATTCGTCTCTCCAAACAGCGGGCTTCGAGATGTGGTTCCCGCGGTATCTGCCGGTCGGGTCGGTGCCGTGGCGGTACTTGAAGATGACCAAGGAGACATCTTGGGCATCATCACCGATGGTGATTTGCGCAGGGCATTGGAGCGAGACCCGAGTGAATGGTTTGGCCTGACGGCAAAAGATGTCATGCAATCCGACCCGAAATGCCTCACCCCAGAAACTTTGGCTGCAGAGGCGCTCGAAAGCCTAGAAGCGTTGCGCATTTCACAAATGGTCATCCGAGACACCGAAGGGCACTTTAAAGGGTTCGTCCACCTTCATCAATTGATCGACGCCGGCATCCGGTGATCCCCCCCGAATGGAAGCCAAAGAAGACGAGAAAAAGGAAATGGGGTTCATGGACCACCTCGAGGAATTGAGGCGCCGTCTATTTTTCGCCCTGATTGGCATTCTTGTGGGCGGAGTCGCCATTTTCGTCTCCAAAGACTGGGTGTTTGACCGGTTGATTTTCGGGCCCCGAAACCCCGACTTTATCACCTTCCGAGCTTGGTGTGCCCTCAGCCATTTTACCGGAGCTGGGGACCGACTTTGCGTAACCGACATCAAATACGAGCTCATCAACACCACGATGCTGGGCAATTTCTCGGCCCACATTCTGGTCTCTGCCATCGGTGGGTTCATCCTGGCATTCCCTCTGATATTCGGTCAATTCTGGCGCTTTATTCGTCCGGGCCTCCATGGAAGCGAAGCTTCGGCCGTCCGCGGAGTGACGTGGGCCGCAAGCGGCCTTTTCTTCTGTGGCGTGGCTTTTGGATACTTCGTGATTGCGCCTTTGAGCTTGCAATTCCTCGGCCATTACGAGATTGGAGATGTACAGGCGAGAATCGCCCTCATGAGCTACCTGAAAACCGTGGCGAGCATCACGCTGGCTGCCGGCATCATCTTTCAGGTTCCCGTCATCATCCACTTCTTGGCCAAGATGCGTCTGGTGACGCCAGCAGGATTGAGGAAGTTCCGGAAGCACACCTTGGTCGCCACGCTCATTGTAGCGGCCATCATTACCCCCCCAGACTTGACCAGTCAAGTGTTGGTGGCCATGCCCGTTCTTGGGCTTTACGAGATTGGCATTTTGCAAGCCAAACGCATCCTGCGCAGACAAAATGCAGAGGACGCAGCACAAAGCGATACTGCAACATGAAGCTGACCGCACAGAATATCGTGAAACAGTATGGCCGTCGAAAGGTGGTCAACGAGGTCGGCTTTGAAGTCCGAACAGGAGAGGTGGTGGGCCTGCTCGGCCCAAATGGCGCAGGAAAGACCACCTCGTTTTACATGGTCACCGGCTTGGTTCAGCCCGATGGAGGTCGCGTCACCTTGGAGGACGAGCACGGGCAAGAGCACGACATCACGCGTGAGCCCATGTACAAACGCGCCCAGCGTGGCATCGGATACCTGCCTCAAGAGGCATCGGTTTTTCGCAAACTCAGTGTGGAGGACAACATCATGGCTGTGTTGGAACTGCACCGAAAGGACCCCAAGGAACGAAAAGCGCGGCTCGAATCTCTCCTCGAAGAGTTCGGCCTAACCCAAGTCAGAAAAAACAGAGGGGATGTGTTGAGTGGCGGTGAAAAACGCAGGACAGAGATTGCCCGGGCCCTTGCGGCCGACCCCCGCTTCATTCTTCTCGATGAGCCCTTTGCCGGCGTGGACCCCATCGCGGTGGAGGACATTCAACACATCGTTTCGCAGCTGCGAACCAAGGGAATCGGCATTCTCATCACCGACCATAACGTGCAAGAGACCTTGCACATCACAGACCGTGCATACCTTCTGTTTGAAGGTCAAATCCTCAAGGCGGGAACCGCCGAAGAACTTGCGGCAGATGAACAGGTCAGAAAAGTATACCTCGGCCAAAACTTCGTCCTGCGCAGCGATCGCAAAGGCGCACCGGGTGACCGACTTTCTTAACGGGATGATTTAGCCTCGGCGCGACATCATCTCCGCGACGTATTTGCCCACCACATCAAACTCGAGGTTCACGGAGTCCCCGACGTTCAACGCGTGAAAACCAGTGTGCTCCCAGGTGTAAGGGATGATGGTGACAGAAAAACCACCTGGCTCGGCATCCACAACCGTCAAGGAGACACCGTTTACCGTAATCGACCCTTTTTGTACCGTTAGGTGATGGTCTTCTACACCGTGCGTGAACGCCAAATTCCAAGACCCATCTCGCGCTTCACACGAAGCCAACGTCGCGGTGGTGTCCACATGCCCTTGAACAATGTGCCCGTCCAAGCGGTCTCCCACTTTGGTGCAACGCTCGAGGTTGACGCGGTCTCCCACCTTCCGCTGGCCCAAGTTGGTTCGGGACAACGTCTCTTCCACTGCCGTCACCGTATATCGGTCTTCTTTCACCGCAACGACCGTCAAGCACACCCCATCGTGGGCGACGCTTTGATCCACCTTCAAGGCGTGCGAAAGTGCAGCTTTCAAGGTGAAGTGCCGGTTGGTTCCCTCGTCCTGAATGGAGGTCAATGTGCCTAATGTCTCGATGATTCCAGTGAACATGATGGGGTCATTCTTCTCCCTGCCTTAACCCTCCAAGAAGCTGCAAGGTTCCCGAGAACCGCTCGGGGACAACACCAAGCAATCGGCGAGTGTAGGCAATGCAGGTATAGTGATAGGTGCCGTCGGCACAAATTTGGCCCGAATCCAAGTGGTCCCCTGTCCAATTCAAGTTTGGATCTGTGGTGCGCCAAACCAAGGTTCCCCAACGATTGTACACTTGAAAATCCACGCTTTCCACGAACTTCCAGGGAAAGGGTCGAAACACATCATTTCGCCCGTCAAAATTGGGCGTGAACACATTGGGGAGGAAGTAAAACGGACAATTGTCTGTGCACACCGTGTCCGCCAGCGCACTTTCATTTCGCCGCAAAGCGCCATCGGGCCCCGGCATCAAGCTGTCCAATGCCGTCATGCCCCAGCACCCCGCAATGGAGCCCCCTAAGGTTTCCATTTCCAAGACCAAGCTGGTGTCACCCGGTTCGTTCAATTCCATCAACAATTCCAAATCCCCGGACAAACTGTCGCTTCGGTAAATGCGATACCCCATCACATCATCGGCACACGTGGGCAATGACCAACTCACGGTAACGGTCTCCTCCTCACAATTCGCACGCACCTCAAAATTTGGAGGGCAAGGTGGCTCGGTGTCAAAAGGCGCAGCGCAGCGAATGGCGCTCCAGTTTTCAATGGGGTCTAAAATGTCTTGCGACCCATAGGTACCCAATGTCCGAACGCGATAGCACACGGGAAGCCCATTGACGAGACCCGTGTCGGCAAATTGCGGCTCGAGCACCGTGTCCAGCAATGCCAAACTTCCATCGGCCAATACCCTGTGGAACACGTAAGCTGTATCGAACCACGGTCTGCCGGCTGGCACAGTCAAGACAATTTGGTTGTCCGAAGGGCTCAATTCAAGTTCTGGAACAGGCGCTGGGGTCGAAATGCCGATGGCTTCCTCCCCGCTTAGACACGTGACCCGGTATGACCAAATGGGGGTCTGGCTGTCTATGCCCACATGGGTGAATGCCGTATCAAGCGCCTCCAATGTGGTGCTCTGGGGCCCCTCCAGCAAAGTCGCCCATGCCGAAGTGGGCGCAGGGCGGCCCTCCAACACATAACGATATGGTCCTGGAAAGGCCACCACAGTATCTGCATCGGTCGGAGGCGACCACCGCACCTCCACTTCGCCTGCGACAATGTCTGACGTTTCCACCGAAGCCCCAGTCATGACTGGGACACCCTTGTCAATCACTGCGCACGCTTCTGTGCTCACCTTGCTTATGGCGCCATCTGGCATCACCGCCACGATCCGGTAACAATATGTGGCCCCAAAACTCAACGTTTCGCTGTCCAAATGCGCGTTGTTGTTGAGGCCAGGGACAAATGCGATTTGCACATACCCCACTCCCTGCGGCATGCCCACTTCACAGTCATCAGATTCCACCTGGCTCGACCCAATCCTCCGGTGTACTTCATACCCCCCTAACCCTTGCAACGCTTCACTGTACTGCGAAGCACAAGGATGAACGTTCCAATCCACCTCCACCGCATTTCCGATGGGCGCGGCGGCCGTATTGGTCACCGGTCGCGCCAAGACCGTCACATTTAAAGTCTCGACATCAGAAAGGGGCACAACATCCGTATCCGTGGCTTTGAACACCAACTGATATGCCGAGGTCCTCACCGCATCACAGCCTGGTGTCCAACTGAAGCTCCCCACATCGGTCATCGGATTCCAACTGTACCCTGCATCCGGGTCCAATGCGTCAAAGGGTCCTCCAATCGCCGTCACCGTCACAGCATCCCCATCGGGGTCCGATGCCGTTACCGTAAAAGCCAGTGTCTCACCTTGCACAATGCACGTGTCCGAGGGAATGTCCACAACCGGCGGCTGGTTCGGACACACCTCCACGTTGATCTGCATGTCACGGATCACCTCTCCCACCATCAGCCATTGACCTTCCAACCAACGCCATTCTCGAATGCGCAATGCCATGTTGTACTCTCCGGCCATTTGAGGAGCATCCCACACCACCGTTCCTGTTAAAGGTTCCACATAAAACTCCCCCCCATTGCCGTCCACTTCATTCGGCTGAACAAACCCCGCGATGGGCAAACACTGGAAGCCCGCGCAGGAAATCAAGTCATAGCTCAGCGAGTCCCCATCTGGATCATATGCCGCTGGATTGTGCTCCCACCGCCTGCCAAGGCAAGCATTCTCAATGGCTGGCGCGAGAAGCAAGGGACTGTCATTTTGACCCGCTTGGGGGTCGATGATGAGCAAACTTGTGATGCAAAAAGGGACGTCTTCAGAGCCAGGAATGTTCAGCACTCCACCATTCCGGTTCGGGTCTTCCACCACCAAAGTGTAGATGCCAGGACCAGCATATGTGTGAATGCCCGTATACAGGTTCAGGCGAACGTCGCCGCCAATCAATTCCCCTGTGGGGTTTCCCGCCACGTCCAATGGGCCGTTGATTCTAGGCAAACTGTCGGTTTGGGTCGTCGGACCCTCATCTCCCCAAAGCAGTGTGAGAAAAGGCCGGTCCGCCACCACACTCTCTTTGGTGTAAGTGGTGATGGTCACCTCGTATGTGTTGCCCGACAAATGCCGATACGTAATCTCCCCTGCACGGTTGTGCGTGGCTTGGGCGGACAATCCCGCCATCAAACCCACCAGAAGAAGAAACGTGTGGAGACGCATGGACACGGAAAGGTAACCGCAGGGACAGAACAGAAGTTGGCTCACGATGCAAAAAATCAAACAAGACCGGGGTTCACGCCCAATCTTATGGCACCCCGCTCAGGACTACCTTCGCAACATGGCCCAATCAAAGCCCATCCGAATTGGAATCACATGGGGAGACCCGAACGGCGTTGGATCTGAGTGCATCCTCAAGGCATTTGAAGATGACCGCATGATGGACGACCTCGTGCCCGTGGTCTTTGGACACGCGGAAACCCTTCGTCAGCAGGCGACTCAATTCAAAGTCAACGTGGACATTCGGGAAGTGGACGATGCCGGAGACGCCAAACCCGGCAGCCTGTCGTGCGTCAACATCTCCGATGAGTTCCTTCAGCCCGATTGGGGTCAACCGCAACCCAAAGCGGGAGAATTTGCGCGATTGAGCCTTGAGGCTGCTGTGGAAGGACTTGCCGGAAACAAGGTCGACGTGATCGTGACCGCCCCCATCAACAAGGACACCATTCAAAGCGGTCAATTCAAATTCCCAGGACACACCGAATATCTCGCCGACAAAGCCGGCGTGAAAGACGTCCTCATGATCCTCGCCTCCGACACTTTGAGGGTGGGAGTGGTGACCGGTCACGTTCCCCTCAAAGACGTGGCTTCAACCTTGACCAAAGATCGGATTGTCAAACACGGAACCATGCTCAGCGAAAGCCTCGAGCGGGACTTCGGAATCGCGTCGCCACGCATCGCTGTTTTGGGGCTGAACCCCCACGCCGGAGACAATGGTTTGATTGGAGAGGAAGAAAAAACAACCATCATTCCTGCTGTTCGCGCCATGCATGAAAAGGGCATTCAAGCCCATGGACCCTTTGGCGCAGATGGCTTTTTTGGAAGCGGCGACTTCAAGCACTTTGACGGGGTGTTGGCGATGTACCACGACCAAGGACTGGTCCCTTTCAAAAGCCTCAGCTTTGGTCAAGGGGTGAATTTCACCGCGGGGCTGCCCGTTGTCCGCACCAGTCCCGACCACGGAACCGCCTTCGACATTGCCGGCAAAGGGGAAGCCAATGGCCGCAGCTTTCGGGCCGCCTGCTGGATGGCTGCAGATGTTCGACGGCAGCGGGTTGAGCACCGGGAAATGACGTCCAGCCCCCTCAAAATTCCGAAGAAGAGGGACAGCGAACGCGAGCGCTTTTGACGTCTGCAATCCACCCTGTTCAATTTGCAGCGAAACCCGTACCTTTGCCCCCCCTCAAGCCGGGGTGAATGATGCGTGGTTCTTCAGAGTACGAAATTCCCTACACGGGATTGGGTCTCGGACGACATGCGTTTGACTTCCGACTGGACGGGGCGTTCTTTCAAAAAATCGAACCCTCAGGTCCCGTTGAAGCTGACATTACAGCGACGACGGAACTGGACAAGTTTGATCAGATGATGCATTTCGATGTCGAGGTGTCAGGCACTGTGGGAACCCATTGCGACCGTTGCAATGCTCCAGTGACTGTTGAGGTGAACCACAGAGCACGTTATGTGATCAAATTTGGTTCTACCACCCACAAGACCGACGAGGACATTCTTGTCCTCGGTCCTGCGGAACACCTGATTGACGTGAGAGAGTTTCTCTACGAATCGACCATGCTCGGGCTCCCGCTAAGGCGGGTTCATGAGGATGCCGATGACTGCGACCCGCAAGTTCTTCAATGGCTAACGGGGTCGATAGAAACCGCTCCAAGCGACATTGAAGAAGAAGAGGAGGAAGAGGAAGAAACAGATCCCCGTTGGGCTGCCCTAAAAGGGTTGAGTTCCGATGGAGATCAAGAGGAAAAGGATTGAGGCGAACCATTACAACGAAGTAAATCACCCCCGAAGCGCATTTGCGCTGAGGAAATAGACCATACAAGATGGCACATCCTAAGAGACGCCAAAGCACGACGCGCTCACGCAAGCGCCGCACGCACTACAAGGCAGAAACGCCTAACGTGTCCACCTGCTCCAGTACTGGACAGCCGCACATGTTCCACCGTGCCCATTGGTACGAGGGAAAGCTCTACTATAAGGGCCGTGTGGTGATGGAGAAGGAGTCGGCTGAAGCCTGATTTTCTTCACTGTTCCATTTTCTTGTTCTTCGGAAAACCCGCCCGGCATCGGCCGTCGCGGGTTTTTCCACATCCAATGGTGACCGCTTGATGCAACAAGGGCACGGTGATGCCACCGAAGCCCCATAATTTCGGCCCACTTTCCGTTGGAGAGCCGAACCCACACCGAGATGAACTCCCCCCAGACCGCTGCCATCACCGCCGTTCACGGTTGGCTACCGCCCGACAAGCTCACCAATGCTGACCTCGAAAAGATGGTCGACACCAATGATGAGTGGATCCGAACCCGAACCGGCATCAGTGAACGTCGCATCCTCAAAGACCCAAAGAAGGCCACGTCCGACATGGTCGCCGAGGTCATCAAAGGAATTTGCACCCAACGTGGCATCTCCGCTGAAGAGATTGACTTGGTCATTGTGGCCACGGTCACGCCCGACATGTTTTTCCCCTCCACGGCGCAACTGGCCTGCCACAAGTCTGGCGCAAAAAATGCCTGGGGTTTTGACCTCAGCGCAGCATGCAGCGGGTTTTTGTTTGCGCTGCGCACAGGTTCTCAGTTTGTATCCAACGGCACCCATAAAAAGGTGGTCGTTGTTGGCTCCGATAAAATGAGCAGCATTGTGGATTACACCGACCGCACAACATGCGTCTTGTTTGGCGATGCTGCGGCTGGCGTTTTGCTTGAAGCTGATCCCACAGGAGAAACGGGCATTCAAGATGCCATCCTCAGAAGCGACGGTGCGGGCAGCGAATACCTCCGGATGCAAGCTGGCGGGTCGTTGAACCCTTCCAGTGCAGAGACCCTCGCCGCAGGCATGCACTTCCTGGAGCAGGATGGCAAACCCGTCTTCAAAGCCGCTGTCACTTCGATGGCAGATGTGAGCTTTGAAATCATGGAGCGCAATGGCCTCGGTGCAGACGACATTTCCTTTCTCGTGCCACACCAAGCCAATCTGCGCATCATCGATGCGACCGCGCGGAGAATGGGCGTGGGCAGAGAGAAGGTGATGATCAACATCGAGAAATACGGAAACACCACCGCAGCCACCATCCCACTCTGTCTGTGGGAATGGTCAAACAAACTCACCCCAGGAGAAAACTTGATCCTCAGCGCGTTCGGCGGAGGATTCACTTGGGGAAGCATTTGGCTCAAATGGGCGATGACGCCCAAGGCCTAACATCTTAATGAAAAAGGGGGTCCACCGTTTTGCGGTTAACTTCGCCCCCTGGTAAACCCGGTTCAAATTCACCTACTGACCATGACCCAGGAAGAAATCCAAGACCTTATCAAGTTTGTCGCCAAGTCAGGCGTAAACGAAGTGGAGATCGAACGCAAGGACTTCAAAATCACGATCAAGAGTCCAGGGAACCCCAACAAGCGCGGCAAAGCCGCGTTTCAGGAGACCCCTCAGGCCTTGCACGTGACCATGCCCGCCGGCATGCAGATGCCCGTTCAAATGCCCGCTGCAATGCCCACTGCAATGCCCGCGCCTCCTCCTGCAGCCGCACCCGTGGCAGCTCCAGCTCCTCAACCCGAAACCGCAGCCGACGCTGGACTCATTGAAATCAAGAGTCCGATGATTGGCACCTTCTACCGCAAACCTTCTCCCGACAAGGACAACTTCATTGAGGTGGGATCTGTGGTCAAAGTGGGCGACACCGTCTGCGTCATCGAGGCCATGAAGCTGTTCAATGAAATCGAGAGTGAAGTCTCCGGTCGAATCGTGAAGATTTTGGTAGACGACAACAGTCCGGTCGAATACGACCAACCGCTCTTCCTCGTGGAACCGGCCTAACGAGGAGGCCGCATCGATTCGCATCATGTTTAAGAAAATCCTGATCGCCAACCGCGGCGAGATTGCCCTTCGCGTTATTCGCACCTGTAAGGAAATGGGCATCAAGACCGTGGCTGTGTATTCCACGGCGGACGCAGAAAGTCTCCACGTGCGTTTTGCGGATGAAGCCGTTTGCATCGGCCCGCCTCAAAGTGCCAAGAGCTACCTGAACATCCCCAACATCATTGCAGCGGCGGAAATCACCAATGCAGATGCCATTCACCCCGGATACGGATTTCTCTCGGAAAACGCCCAATTTTCTCGGGTGTGCCAGGAGAATGACATCAAGTTCATTGGCGCCTCCCCCGAGATGATCGAAGCCATGGGCGACAAGGCTTCGGCCAAGGCAACCATGAAATCTGCGGGTGTCCCCACGATTCCTGGAAGTAAGGGAGTCCTCGACACCCTCGAAGAGGCCACAGCCTGTGCCAACGACATCGGCTACCCCATCATGCTGAAGGCCACCGCCGGAGGTGGAGGTCGGGGCATGCGGATGTGTCAAGACGACGGCGAAGTCGCCGAGGGTTGGGACACGACCCGAAGAGAAGCTGGCGCTGCATTTGGCAACGACGGGATGTACATGGAGAAGTTCGTTACCGAACCTCGACACATCGAAATTCAAATTGCCGGAGACAAGAATGGCAAATGTTGCCACTTGTCCGAGCGCGACTGCTCCATCCAACGTCGCCACCAAAAGCTCGTGGAAGAGACCCCGTCACCTTACATGACGGACGACTTGCGCGAGAAAATGGGACAAGCCGCCATTGCCGCGGGAGAAGCGGTCAAATACGAGGGCGTAGGCACAGTCGAGTTTCTGGTCGATGCCGACCGGAACTTCTACTTCATGGAGATGAACACCCGGATTCAGGTAGAACACACCATCACGGAAGAAGTGGTGGATTACGACCTGATTAAGGAACAAATCAAACTGGCCAACGGCGAACCGATTTCAGGACGGAACTACTATCCCAAGATGCACGCGATTCAGTGTCGCATCAATGCGGAAGACCCCGACCGAGACTTTGCGCCGAGCCCGGGAACCGTCACAGACTATCATGGCCCAGGTGGACATGGCATCCGAATCGACACCCACGTCTATGCAGGGTATCGCATCCCGCCGCACTACGACAGCATGATCGCCAAACTCATCGTTTGTGCCCAAACCCGCGAAGAAGCGATCACCAAAATGCAACGGGCCTTGGATGAGTACATCATCGAAGGTGTCAAGACCACCATTCCGTTCCACCAGCGTTTGATGCGCAATGAACGTTTCCGCAGTGGAGACTTCACCACGAAGTTTCTGGAAGAAGAGAAGATCTAATTGGGCGGCTTCTGAAGCCGTTTAAGCCTAGCCCTTGAGCTTCTTGGCCATGGCCGTGGTGCTCTTCCCAGGGACCAGGTCCACTGTGCATACCCGACCTCCGTTGGCCCTGACCTCTCGGCTGCCAACAATGTATCGAGGGTCTTCAGAATCCGTGCAGTCCGCATGGTAATCCCCGCCTTTGACCAATACATCTGGACGGAGAGCGAGGATGACCTGCATTGGCGTGTCCTCCCCAAACAGCACCACCGCCGAAACAGAGCGCAAGGCAGCCACCACCAATGCCCGGTCATGTTCGGGCACGATGGGTCGGTCTTCCCCTTTCCCCAAACGTCGGACGCTGGCATCATCATTGACGCCCACCACCAGAACATCACCCATGGCTGAAGCGGCCTCGAGGTACGTCACATGGCCGCGGTGCAAGAGGTCGAATACGCCGTTGGTAAACACCACCTTCCGACCTTCTGATTGCCAAGCCGCGCATTGCTCCGCCATGGTTTTCAGGTCATGAACACGGTGGCTCATTCGGAAGGGACTTTCGTTTTGGCATTGCCTTTCTTGAGGCCAGCAGCCACCAAAAACAAATACCCAATGCCCCCTGTGGTGATGATCATTCCCGTTTGAGTGGCCCAAACCACGTTGGCAGTCGCCAGTCCAAGAACCCCGCCAAAACCGAGTGCGATGAACGCATATTGAACGGCCAATTGGTAGCTCCCAATGCCGCCTGGAGCAGGCAACACCATGCCAAATCCTCCCGCCATCATCACAAACAAGGCTTGCGCAGGCGTCAACGCCTCAAGGGCTTCAATGCCCGAGAACACCACATAGGCCATGAGGTAGTACATGATCCAAATGAACCCTGTATGGGCCAAAAATGACCACTTTCTTCTCATATGGCGAACACTAATCAACCCGCGCCCTATGCCAGAAATGAACCCAAATACTTTCTCCACAAAAGGCCGCTTGGCCAGTGCCTCCCGGCTGCGCCAGACCAACCCAACCGACAGCAATCCAATGGCTGCCAGTCCGATCAACCAAGGCAAGGCACCCCCTTCTCCCGGCCACTCAAACGACTCAGCAAAAGCGATGCACGTGTCCAAATTGGTCAACAAGGCAATCCCGGTGAAAAGGAACAACATGGCAAAGTCCACGACCCGCTCAGAAATGACCGTTCCGAAGAGCTCATCCACAGGAATGCCATCCGTTTGATTCAGTGCCCCACAGCGTGCCAGCTCTCCGCTCCGGGGCACAAACGTGTTGGAGAAATAGCTGAAGGCTACCGCGTGAATGCTGTTCCACAATTTGGGCTTGTGCCCGAGCGGTTCAAGCAAAATCAACCACCTCACCCCACGGCTCACGATGGCCAAGTAGCCCATGACAAAACTGGCCAAAATGCTCAGCCCACTGGCACTTTTCATGTCTGCCCAAAGGGCTTCCGGGTCTTCTACCGCCCGCATGGCCAAGCTGAACAACACCCCACCGATGGCCAGCATCAGCGCATATTTAACAATTTGACCTAGGCGCCCCTTCATGGCTGAATCCTGTTGGTTGCCGTATCCGGAAAGACCACAGTGGGCTTAAATACTTTGGCCTCGTCCAACGTCATAGAACCATAGGCAATCACAATCACAATGTCTCCCGGTTGGCAGCGGCGAGCAGCGGGTCCATTTAAACAGACCTGACCACTCTCCCTTTCCCCTTCAATCACATAGGTCTCGATGCGCTCACCGTTGTTGCAATTCACAATTTGCACCTTCTCCCCAATGACAAGGCCTGAAGCCTCAATCAAAGCGGCATCAAGGGTGATGCTTCCGATGTAATTCAAGTCCGCCTCGGTGACGGTGATGCGGTGCAACTTGGCCCGCATGACTTCAATGCGCATGGGCACAAAATTACGGCATAGAAGAGCCGCACAAATCTCACTCTGAGAGGAGATACAATTCTGTTCTTCGGCTTCGCTGTCGCTCGCCCTTTGGACAATTTAAGCCCGGAGGACAGCGAAGCAGGGGCCGATCCG
Source organism: uncultured Flavobacteriales bacterium (assembly GCA_949373165.1). Classification (GTDB taxonomy): domain Bacteria; phylum Bacteroidota; class Bacteroidia; order Flavobacteriales_D; family Sanyastnellaceae; genus UBA8752. The sequence goes on from CASICO010000017.1 coordinate 92,947, forward strand.
CTCCCCAGCCCTCCACGCGAATCTGTTCCGGTGCAAGGCCCGCAAACTCCAATTGAACCGCAACTTGTCGCGCGCGCTCCTTGGCCAAGATGCGGTTGGCCTCTGGATCCCCATCTGCGCTAGCATGGCCCATCACAAGAACTTGATCGTTCGCCGATTTGGCAGACGCCCACTCGATCGCCCAAGCCTTGAGGAGACGTAAGTCCTTGGACGGAAGCAAAGGGCTTCCTACGGCATGGAAAACTACCCAATCCGCTTTTACTCCAGTGGAATGAAGGGGGGACAATCGAGGCAAACCAGAACGGTCAAGTGGCTGGACACGCCAAGTTCCGACCGCCATCGCGGCGAGCATGTTCAATTGCCACGACTCCCCCATGAGCGCAAACCGATGCATAACCTCTCCATTGGCGTCCTTCCAAATGGCCAAAGCTTGACCACATCCTGCAACAGGGGCCGCTGTCCAAAGAAAATGGCCGTCACGTCGCAAGGCAGACATCTTGGCCACCCCAAGGGAGTCCGTGGAGAATTGCGTCAGGACACTGCCGGTTTTCGCATCCTGAATTGTCCATTGGACGCCGCCGATAGGCTCAACTCCGCACAACACGGTCAAGGTGTGTCCTTCGAGGAATTCGCCCGCATGAGTCAGGGTGGCTTCATCGAGTGGAACGTCTGCGCACCACCACGCATCCACGCCTCCCAATCCCTTCAATCTCTCGGCACTCAGCCAACCCCCACGAACCGGGTGGGGAGCCAAGGCCCATTCATCTGCAGTGGTGTTGACAGCATCTAAAAACCACAACGCGTTGTGCCCTCCTCTTCTGGGAACGCGCACAATGTCATAACCCCCTTTCCACTTCCCTTTCCTTTCGTATTGAAAGCCGGCCGAATCAAGGCTTGGCTTGTACCCGCAGAGCACATCACCCTCCCTGCCTGAATGCACATCAAACATGGCGAAAATGGCCTGACCCCCACTGGCTTTGATCGCGGGCACAGGCCAAGGGTTCGACCAAGAGCCATCTTTCTTCTTGCCACTGAACCAAACCGAATACCTCCCCCCACTTTCCACGCTCAACACGGCCATTTCTGAAGCCGGGTCGATGTCCACGTGCAGCAGCCTGCCGAGGGCCTCCCATGCTTTGTGCTGCTCTGGGACCAAGGCTACAGACTTTGGCGGCGAAACCGATTTCGGACCGCCCTGAATGGCCGCAACAAAGGTGTTTGAGCGGTTTCCAATCAAAAGTTCATCCGTGGGTTGCCGGAGCAAGATCATCTGTTTGCCATCCGAACCCAAGACCACATCGTGCGCAGCAGAACTGGCACCTGGGACCTGTTCCAATATTTCAGTTTGAGCGGAAATACACAAGGGGAGGCACCAAGAGATGACCATCCAAAAGCCCATCCGCATGGACCGTCCACGTGTGATTTCCCGCTGATGACTCACGGCGCGCTGGATTCTCCGTTTTTGTTTCTCTGTGCTTGAACTTGTCTCCATTGGAGCTCCGCCTCGCATGCGGCGTCATACCAAGGTTGTCCAAACTTTCTGATCAGCGCATCCTTACAAAAACGAAGGACACTCAAGTCCAACCCAGCGCCACAAGACAATGCCCCATCACAAATGGGCCATCGGTGGTAATTCACCGCAGTCAAGTCTTTCAGTGCGGTCAATCGAATGGGATACAGATGACAACTGATGGGCTTTCGCCATGCCAATTTCCCCTCCAAATGTGCCTGCTCAAATGAGCACTTGGCCGTCCCATCCTCGTCGAACGTCGCATAAACGCATTCTTTTCCGTCGACAATGGGGGTCACGTGATCGCCATCGCCATCGACCACATAAAGTCCCTCACGCTCAATCACGGCCAAGCTTTCGGGCTTAAGCCTGTCTTTGACCACCTCAAATGCCTTGGCCACTTCGGCCAGCTCTTCGGGTTCCAAAGGAGCGCCGCTTTCGCCTTCCACACAGCATGCGCCTTTGCACGCTTTGAGGTCGCAGCAGAACCGACGGTCGAAAACCTCGGTCGAGAGGAGGGTGTCATCAATTAAAATCACAGGAACGAATTTACACCGACAGAGGGGCCTTGTGACATCGGATTGCGCAACATGCTGAGGTATCTTGCACAGGTGACTTCTGCGACGATTAAATCCGCCACGGCCCGTCCCCAGCGGAGCCAAAGCTCTCGATGGTGGGCGACCCAGAAGGACCGCTGGAGGCGGGTCAAGGTGCTGAATTTCAAGCGACTGACCAACGCTTTGAGGTTGCGTTCGGAATTCAAAATGGCCACGGGTCAACGCCACCAAAACGCGACAGCCCCTCCCATGCATCGTGCATGGCCCATGAGTTTGAGTGTGGAACCCACGACTTCATGCAATTTGCGTTGCCCCGAATGTCCCAGTGGCCTGCGGTCTTTTACCCGGCCAACGGGCATGCTCGATCCTAAAAGGCTGTCTTCCTTGCTCGAGGGTCCAAATGGTTTGGGTCGTGACTTGGTCTATTTGAACTTGTATTTCCAAGGTGAACCATACCTCCACCCCGGCATGGACGACTTGGTCCAGGTTGGCAAGCGAGCGGGGCTCTATGTGAGCACCTCCACCAATGCCCATCACATCGACGAAACGCGCGCCGAGAAACTGGTTAAAAGTGGAATTGATCGGCTCATCATCTCCATCGATGGTGCAAACCAAGAAGCATATTCCAGCTACCGGGTGGGAGGAAAACTTGAGAAAGTCTTGTCGGGCACCCAAGCCGTGATGCAAGCAAAATCCAAATTGGGCGTCCCAACTCCACATGTGGTTTGGCAGTTTTTGGTGGTGGGAACCAATGAACATCAACTCGACACCATGAAAAGCATGGCTGCGACCTTTGGCGTGGATGAATTCGTAGTCAAGACGGCGCAGTTAGACGCGCCAAGAGATGGCCATCCGCTGTTGACCAAAGACGCCAAACTCCGCAGGTACGATCGAAGTCCGGAGGGAAGATGGACGCTTCGCAACCCCATGCTTGACCAATGCTGGCGCATGTGGCAAAGCGCGGTGGTGACATGGGACGGAAAGGTCGTGCCATGCTGCTTCGATAAGGATGCCGATCATGCCATGGGCACGGCAAACAATGCCTCTGAATTCCGAAAAATCTGGCGGTCAGATCGCTACGGTGCCTTTCGCACATCAGTCTTCACCGGGCGCTCTCAAATCGACATTTGTCGAAACTGCACAGAGGGCACCCAAGTATGGGCATGAGCCAACAAAAAAAACCAGCCTTGGGCCCCCTCCGCACCCTTCTCCCCTTGGTGTTGGGCCTTTCGGTGGTGGCCTGGATTCTCCAGGGTGCAGTCACAAAAAATGGGGGCTGGGACGGCTTAGAAGGCGCGATGGCCCTTCCAGACTGGCCCGTCGCCTTGGCTGGGCTCATGACCTTGGTTCTCCTGCGGGACATCGGCTATGTCTGTCGCCTCAAGTGGCTTTCCGCAGGCCGTCTCTCCTGGAAGCAGGCTGTGGAAACCACAGTGCTTTGGGAATTCGCATCGGCCATCACCCCTGGAATTGTGGGTGGCGGTGCCGTTGCGATTTGGGGGCTTCATCGACAAGGAATGTCGGCAGGTCGAAGCACTGCACTGGTGTTCTCCACCGCACTGCTCGACGAAATGTTTTACGTGTTGGCCGTACCGCCGCTCATCCTGCTGCTGGGCAATGCCGTTCGTCCAGATGGACTAGATCACGCCTTCGGTTGGGGTGCGTTTTGGGCCGGTTGGGCATTGATGCTTCTGCTGGCTGTTGTGATCGGCTTTGGGCTGTTCCTTGCGCCCCGATCCACACACCGAATCATTCGAAGCACAGGAGCGTGGCGGCCACTTCGACGGTGGAAGCGAAACATCATCCGCTTTGCAGAAGATTTGAGAGAAAGTGCCGAACACATGAAGACCCTGTCTTTGGGACGTTGGGCCGCATCCTTCGCTGCCACCATGGTCAGTTGGACTTCGCGATTTTTGTGCCTTGTCGCTGTAATGGGCATGGTCGTGGCCCCGCTGGAAATGCTGGACACCTTCCTCATTGTCGCCCGACAGCTGGTCATGTGGGTGTTTCTGTTGATCAGCCCTACTCCCGGTTCAAGTGGTGTCGCAGAATGGTTGCTGAACGTGTTTTTTGGGGAGTGGTTTGAGCGCGCTCCGTCACCCATCTCGGCCGCAATCACCATGTTGATTTGGCGGATGGCCACGCATTTTATCTACCTCCTGATTGGCGTGTTGGTGATTCCCGGTTGGTTGCGCCGTTCCCACCGCAGAAATCCAATCTAGAGTTCCGACCTTTGGACCATGTCCAAGGAAAGCAAGACTACAGGATTCAGCACTCTGGCCGTTCACGCAGGTGTTGAGCCCGATCCATCTACAGGGGCCATCATGACCCCGATCTACATGACCTCCACCTACGTTCAGGAGGGAATCGGCAAACACAAAGGCTATGAATACAGCCGCTCCTCCAACCCGACAAGAGACGCCCTAGAAGCGGCCCTCGCTGCCTTAGAGGGGGGGCAACATGGACTGGCCTTCTCGAGCGGACTGGCTGCTGTGGATGCGGTTTTGATGACACTCAAGCCTGGCGACGAAGTGATTGCCGGTGATGATTTGTATGGGGGCACTCGCCGTTTGTTCACGACCCATTACGAGCCCTTGGGCATCCGCTTTCACTTTGTCGACACGCAAAACGCCGACAATGTGACAGCCGTTCTGAACGACCGCACCCGCTTGGTCTGGGTCGAAACGCCAACCAACCCTCTGCTCAGGGTAACCGACATCTCAGCAGTGGCCCGCGCATTGCAAGGTCACCCTGCACGATTGGCCGTGGACAACACCTTCGCGACACCTGCCCTCCAAAACCCACTGAAAGAGGGCGCGGACATCGTCATGCACAGTGCCACCAAATACCTCGGTGGTCACTCCGACGTGGTCATGGGTGCTTTGATGACAAAGGACGCTCAAGTCGACGCCGAACTCCGCACCCTTCAAAACAACGTGGGCGCTGTAGCCGGCCCCATGGACTGCTTCTTGGTTCTTCGCGGAATCAAGACCCTCGGTATCCGTGTCCGACAGCACTGCATCAATGGCCGCGCCATTGCAGAATGGCTCGCTGCTCACCCGAAAGTCGACAAGGTTTATTGGCCTGGTTTTGCAGACTTCCCGAACCATGAAGTGGCCGCCCGTCAGATGAATGACTACGGCGGAATGATCAGTTTTACCCTTCAAGACAATAGCCTTTCGGCTTCCAAAAAAGTGTGCGAATCGACTCAGTTTTTTGCGCTCGCTGAGTCTCTCGGTGGGGTCGAAAGCTTGATTGAACACCCAGCTTTGATGACACACGCCTCTGTTCCGGCTGAGCAACGCGCTCAATTGGGCATCACCGATAGCCTGATTCGCCTCAGCTGTGGAATTGAGGACCCGGAAGACCTGATTTCCGACCTAGCTCAGGCCATCGACGCATGAGCGAAGAGCGCGGCATGGCCGTCGTCGGCGCCGGTTTGGTCGGCAGCCTGATGGCCCTTCTTCTGGCCAATCGTGGCCACAAAGTCGACGTGTATGAACGCCGCTCCGACCCGCGAAAAGTGGGAGACGCAGCGGGAAGGTCCATCAACCTTGCCTTGAGTGAACGCGGTTGGCGGGCATTGGAGGTGGCTGGAGCCGTTGACGCAGTTCGGTCCATTGCCATGCCGGTCAAAGCCCGCTGCATGCACGCTTTGGATGGGAAGTTGACCTACCAGCCATATGGCCTCGCCGGAAAAGGGCGCTTTGGACATGACCAGAGCATTTATTCAGTAGCCCGTGGTCCATTGAATCGGATTCTGATGGAAGCGGCGGAAGCCACAGGCCGGGTCAATGTCCACTTCGAGCATCCACTCTCTGACTTCCGATCCCATCCAGAGGGTCTAGACCTGTCCTTTGCTACGGGTCACACCGTGCGCCACCAACGTTTGTTTGGCACCGACGGCGCATTTAGTGCGGTTCGCCAAAGGATGATGAAAAAGGACCGATTCGATTTTAGTCAGTCTTATCTCGATCACGGATACAAGGAGGTGGCCATGCCGCCAACAGCCAGTGGAGACTTTGCCATCGACCCAGAAGCGTTGCACATTTGGCCCCGAGGTCATTTTATGCTGATGGCCTTGCCCAATCCGGACAAAACCTTCACTTGCACCCTTTTTGCCCCGTATGAAGGGGCACAGGGGTTCTCCGAAATTCCGGATGCCGCGGCAGCGCGCAGCTATTTCGAAATGCATTTCCCCGACGTTCTGGACTTGGTGCCCGACTTTGATCGCGACTGGACAGAAAACCCCACGAGCTCTCTGGTGATGACGCGATGCGCGCCCTGGCATCAAGGAGACCGTGTTGTTTTGATGGGCGATGCCGCACACGCCATTGTCCCCTTCTATGGCCAAGGCATGAACAGTGGATTTGAAGACGCGAGGGTCATGGCGGACTTGCTCGACGCGCACAACGGCAGCCCGCAAAAAGAATCTTGGCCGGCTCTCCTCTCCGATTTCACTCGTCTGAGAAAAGAAAATGGCGATGCCATCGGGGATTTGGCCCTTCGCAATTTTGTTGAAATGCGCGACCGTACTGGCGACCCTCGGTTCTTGTTACAAAAACGCATTGAGCGGCGATTGACTGACCGTCACCCCAGCATTTGGAAGCCACTTTACTCCATGGTCACATTCAGCCACCTTCCGTACAGTGACGCTTTGGCCTTCGGCCGAATCCAAGATGGCATCATGTCTGAAGTGATGGACCGTGACGACATCGCAGAAGCTTGGGACAGTGAGGCGGTTGAGCACCACGCCCTTCAATTGGCGGCGGAAAGGCTGCCGACCTATGCGCAACCTTCATGAAGAAACTGGAGCACATCGGCATTGCCGTTGAAGACCTTGACGCCGCAGAGCGCATTTTTGGAGATGTGCTGGGGACCCCTTCTTACAAACGAGAAGAAGTCGCAGGCGAATCTGTGCTGACTTGCTTCTTCCAATCTGGGGAAAGCAAAATTGAGTTACTCGTTCCAACTTCACCCGACAGCGCCATCGCCAAACACCTTGAGCGCCGGGGTCCAGGTTTGCACCATGTCGCCTTCTATGTGGAGGATCTACCAGCAGAATTGAACCGGCTCCAAGATTTAGGGTATCGGGTCGTGACCGGACCCAAACCTGGTGCTGATGGCAAGACCATTGCCTTCCTTCACCCCAGTGATACAGGCAAGGTATTGGTGGAGCTCTGTACCAACTCCTGACGGCTTTCTTTCCAAGTTCACTTTTGGTGAACCCGCGCAACGTTACCCGGTCAACGGGGGGCATCCGAAGCCGCAAAAAAAACCAACCAAATGAAAAGCGCCCCGAACGTTTTCAGGGCGCTTCACTTAACCAAATTGCTTGCCTGCCACGCTTGCCTCGTGGCATCAGCGGCTTATGCTAGCCGCTTTACAAACGTACTTCAGGGGCTTTGCTTGCCGTGTAGGATGTGGCATCAAACGGCACGTAGGCACTCCCCTACAATCCGACAGATGCCACAGAAACATCAAACCACGCCTTGATCAATCATGGCGTCTGCCACCTTCACAAATCCCGCGAGATTGGCCCCTTGAACGTAGTCCACAGACCCATCGGATTGGCGGCCGTATTCCACGCATTGGGAGTGAATGTCTTTCATGATTTGCTGCAAACGGCCATCCACCTCTTCTGAGGTCCAAGACAACCGCAAGCTGTTTTGAGACATCTCCAGTCCAGAAGTCGCAACACCTCCAGCATTGGAGGCTTTGCCTGGAGCAAACATTACACCGGCCTTTTGAAAGGACTCAACCGCATCTGGTGTGCACGGCATGTTCGCACCTTCTGCAACCGCTGCGCACCCGTTGGCAATCAATGCTTTTGCCTCTTCTCCATCCAACTCATTTTGGGTGGCGCAAGGGAAGGCCAAATCACATGCCAAATCCCAAGGATCCTGGCCTTCGCGGAAGGAGACCCCCTCATGGGCATCTGCATACTCTTTGATTCTTCCGCGGCGGACCTCCTTCAGGTCCTTGAGCCAAGCGAGTTTTTCTTCTGTCAAACCTGCTGGATCATGGATGCTGCCCTTGCTGTCGCTCAAGGCAATGACTTTGCCCCCCAAACGGAGACACTTCTCAGCGGCATGAAGGGCCACGTTGCCCGACCCACTGATCACAACGGTCTTTCCCTGAATGCTCTGGTCCTTCATGGCGAGCATTTCTGCCATAAAGTAGGTGGCCCCGTAGCCTGTGGCTTCCGGACGAATCAATGACCCTCCCCAAGCCGGCTTCTTGCCAGTCAAGACCCCTGTGAACTCATTGCGAAGACGCTTGTACTGGCCAAACATGTAGCCAATCTCACGGCCGCCCACCCCGATGTCCCCGGCAGGGACGTCAGTATTGGGACCAATGTGTCGGGACAATTCGGTCATGAAACTCTGGCAAAAGCGCATCACCTCTCGATCAGACTTGCCCTTGGGGTTGAAGTCCGCACCCCCTTTACCCCCGCCCATGGGCAAGGTCGTGAGGGAGTTCTTGAACACCTGTTCGAAGCCAAGAAACTTCAGGATGCTCAAGTTGACACTTGGATGGAAGCGCAAGCCACCTTTATACGGGCCAATGGCAGAGTTGAACTCCACCCTGTACCCCCGGTTAACTTGGATTTCGCCTTGATCATCTGTCCACGGAACGCGGAACTGTATGACCCTTTCAGGCTCAATCATCCGCTCCAGAAGGGCATGCCCATCAAAATGCGGATTGGATTCTATAAAAGGAATGACGGTCTCTGCGACCTCTTCAACTGCCTGTAAAAACTCAGGCTCATTGGGATTCCGGCGTTGGGCCTCGGCCATAAACGCCTGGACGCGTGGGTGCTCCATGATCAGTAACGTATCGATTGACGTAACGCAGCGAAAGTACAATTCGGAGGTTCGAATTGCGCCCTAGACAGCATGAATGTTTTCAGGCTTTCATGGTTGCCAAGTCCATTGACCTCTGTTTCAGAGAGAACGGGTTCGGCCGCCGTCTACCGGTAGATTAATTCCACTGATATATGCCGCTGCAGGACTGCACAAAAAAGCAATCGCAGCGCCAATTTCATGGGCCTCACCCAATCGTTTCAACGGAACGGCGTTCGCCATGCTGGCCAACACCTCTTCTGGCGTGCTCCCTGTTTTGGCGGCCTTGGCTTCTGCGATTTGATCCAGACGGGCTGTGCGGGTTGCGCCGGGAAGAACATTGTTGACGGTGATGTTGTCCGGTCCAAGCTCATTTGCCAATGTCTTGGCCCAATTTGCCACTGCACCCCGAACGGTATTGGACACCCCCAACCCATCCAAAGGCTGCTTCACTGATGTCGAGATGACGTTCACAATGCGCCCCCCGCCTTCGGCGCGCATGCTCGGCAAAACCGCCTGAACCAGTTTCTGATTGCACAGGAGATGCTGGGTAAATGCTGCGAGGTATGCCTTTACATCTGCGCCATGTGCTGGCCCGCCAGGAGGTCCCCCGGTGTTGTTGATCAAGATGTGAACCGGTCCGCGTTCCACGGCAGCAAGCGCTGCAGCAGAAACGCCCTCGGGCTGCGTAAAATCGGCCACCAAATGCCCATGGCCTTCGCCTGGTAAGGACTGAACTGCGTCCAATAATCGGCCTTCATTGCGGGCCAAAAGCGTACACTTGGCTCCAAGACTGGCAAGCTCGCGGGCAGCCGCGAGGCCAATGCCTTGTGATGCCCCACACACCAAAGCGTGCTTTCCATGGAGATCCATCTGCATGGGCGCAATGTACCCCCGTATCTTCGCCGCATGCTGACTGGCATTCAACATCTGCATGGATCACTCCGCTGGGTCGTTCTCGTGCTCATTCTCTCGGGCATTCCTTGGCCTTTCTGCCAAGGATTCAAAGCTTTCGGTTGGTGGTGAATCCTTTTGCTCACCCCCTCTTGCTTTGGATGAGCATTCCCCTCCTTTTGGTTGGGTGTGGTGGTTCAAACCCTCCCGCTTCCAGTGGCAGCCCAACTCAGGAAATCACGGAGTCACAGGCCCGCGCGCTTTACATTCGAAAGTGCTCCCTTTGCCATGGTGCAGACGGAAAGCTCATGGCCTCCAAATCTCCAGACTTGAGCCTTTCCGCACTTAGCCTCGAAAAACGCGTGGCTTTGGTGACCTATGGAAAAGGAACCATGCCCGGTCAAAAAGGCGTTTTAAGTGCGCCTGAAATCCAGGCCGTTGCCCGATACATCGAACGTTTCCGCGAGTAATGCTGGAGAAACCCTTAGCCCGAACAGACGGCAAACCCGAGAGGGCGGTATTGGTTGGCCTTGCCACCCGAAATCAACCCCGCGAGCTGCTCGCGGAATACCTAGATGAACTCGAGTTTTTGGCAAGAACCGCCAATGCCGAGACGATACATACGTTCACCCAAGCCTTGGATCACCCCGATGTCCGCACTTTTGTGGGCAAGGGCAAATTCCAGGAAATCACCGAATACATCGAGGAGAACGACATCGATCTGCTCATTTTTGATGACGAATTGAGCCCTTCTCAACTGCGAAACCTCGGCGAGGCGTTGCCAGAGACCAAAGTGCTCGATCGTGCCAACCTCATCCTCGACATTTTCGCCCAAAGGGCAAGAACAGCGCATGCCAAGACGCAAGTGGAATTGGCCCAATATCAATACTTGCTCCCCCGTTTGACCAACATGTGGACCCACTTGCAGAAGCAAAAAGGCGGCATTGGCATGAAGGGGCCTGGAGAAAAAGAAATCGAAACGGACCGCCGAATCATCCGCGACCGCATTAGCGCGCTCAAAAAGGACCTCGCGGCCATCGACCGTCAAATGGCGACGCAACGCGGGAATCGTGGCGCCCTCGTTCGGGTGGCCTTGGTGGGATATACCAATGCAGGCAAGTCCACCCTCATGAACCGCATGTCCAAATCGGAGGTGTTTGCCGAAGACAAGCTGTTTGCCACCCTCGACACCACGGTGCGAAAAGTAGTGTTACACAACCTGCCTTTTCTTCTCACCGATACGGTGGGCTTCATCCGCAAGCTGCCTCACCAGTTGGTGGAAAGCTTCAAAAGCACGTTGGATGAGACCCGTGAAAGCGACCTGCTGGTTCACGTCATCGATGTGTCCCACCCCCAGTTTGAAGACCACTTAAAGGTGGTGGAAGAAACGCTCACCGAAATTGGTGCAGGAAAGCAGCGTACAATGTTGGTTTTCAATAAAATTGATCAGCTCGAAGACCCATCTGGAGAGGTCAATCGGGCACTCCTAATCGAGGGCTTGCGGAACCGCTTCTCCGACCACCAAGGCCCGGTTCTCTTTCTGTCGGCCAAAACGAAAGAAGGCATGGACAGCCTGCGAGAGGTTTTGTACGCAGAGGTGCGAGAACTGCATGTTCAGCGCTTCCCCCACAATCACTTCCTTTACTGACCCCTCACACCCACCCACACCATGGCCGGAATTCGACAGGAACGCCTTGCTGCGTTGCTCCAAAAAGAAATTGGAAGTCTGCTCCAAAAAGAGGCGTCTATTCGCTTTGGCGGTCACTTCATCACCGTGACCACAGTTCGGTTAACCCGGGATTTGTCGTTGGCGCGGGTCTACCTCAGCTTTATGCCCATCGCGTCCGTGGGCAAGCCAGCTGAAGGACTGGCTTTGGTAGAAGCTGAAGCGTTTCACATCCGAAAGGTCTTGGCGGGCAGCATGGGCAAACACCTGCGTAAAATGCCCGAGCTCCGGTTCTTCCTCGATGACAGCTTGGACCATTACGAGGAGATCGACGGCCTGCTCAAAAACGATTAAAGGCCTCAGGGCGCACAAGGCCGCTCACCGAAGGAAGAGCCCGCCAACACCCCCTCTCCCCCAACGTCCTCTCTGCGAATGATCACGCGATCGGACGAACGGGTCACGTTCCGCTTCTGAACGTGCATGCCCAGCTCCGCTTCTGGGCAATTCGTCCAGCCTTACCCGCGGTTTTCTGACGCCGTGGCGTCCAGATGAAGGAAGCCGTGCAAGAAGTCCATGCCGTCGGCGCACCCGCCCAAAACGATGTCAGGGACAACTGGCGTCACATCTCCTTGTCCGCTCCTTGGAGGCGCATATTCTACCTGAGCGGTCGCGCATGACCCAACCATCCAAAAGACAAGTGACCAAGACCAAGAAAGTGCAGGCGATGCCATGTCGAAATCAATAAGCAGCAAACCAATCTCATTCCCCTCGACGATGGAACCTAATTTGGTCGGGTGAACGTGCCATTCCGCATTGCCCGCCGATACCTCTGGTCTCGGAAATCCCAACGCCTAATCCACTTGGTGTCGGGCATCTCGGTGGTCGTGGTGGCTGCAGTATGTGCGGCCATGATTGCCATCCTCAGTGCGTTCAATGGCATTGAAGAGTTGGTGGAAGAGTTGTTTTCGAGCCTAGATACAGAGCTGGCCGTATTGCCAGTGGAAGGCCGTGTTTTGGACGCTGCATGGGTCGACAGTTTGGCGGCCGTCCCCGGAGTGGCTTGGGCCGGCGGAGTTTTGGAGCAAGACGTGGTCCTGCGACGACAAGGGCAGCCAGTTGTGTGCACCTTGTTGGGGTTCAATCAAGACCATGCCAAAAGAACAGGGCTTGCTGGCCGACTTCGCCGCGGAGATGTGCTTCGGGCCGACACCATGGGGATGCCCTGTGGTTATGTTGGGCTGGGCGTGGCGAGCCAATTGCGTCTTCCGGTTCGACCGGATGCACCTGTGACCCTGAGCGTGAGTGCCCCCAAACGCGGACGCAGTCTGGGTCGGACTCGGGGATTGTCCCTCATGGGAGATGGCGTCGAGCAAATGCTGGTCACAGGACAGCTTCCCGTGTGTGGCACCTTTTCCATCAACGCCGACATCGACGCCCGCTACATCGTGTCCCCCCTCGATTTTGCCCAATTCGTGCTCCAGCGAGAAGGTCAAGTTTCCCGAATCGAATTGGTCCCTGACGCCCATGTGTCCGCAGACGATCTGCGCGCGGCATTGGACCAAATGCTTCCAACGGAAATGAAGACCCGAACGCGCCGGGAAAAAAATGCACTCATTCATTCGACCAGTCGCGCCGAAAAATGGGCCACGTTTGCCATTCTCAGTTTCATTTTGGTGGTGGCTGCCTTCAACATCCTTGCCGCCTTGACCATGCTGTTGTTGGACAAGCGCAGGGACATCGCTACACTGTCGGCCATGGGCATGACCCCGCGGGAGATTCGAAAAGTTTTTAGCTGGCAGGGCATCCTCATCAATGCCGTCGGGGCTGCCGCCGGCGTGACGCTGGGGCTGCTTTTGGTGGTGGCGCAAGACCGATATGGTTGGGTGCGACTGGAAGGCGCCATGGTCCCCGCCTACCCTGTTTCGCTGCGTTGGACAGACGTTTTGGGCGTAGTGGCCGTCGTTCTTGGAGTGGGTGGCACATTCAGTGCCCGAATGGTGGCGTACTTGGTTCGCCGATTGGCGCCCGACGCGGCGTAATTTTGCCCCATGGTTCGAATCGGTCCTGTTGAACTCGGTGAATTCCCTTTGCTGCTCGCTCCCATGGAGGACGTGAGCGACCCGCCTTTCCGTGCGCTGTGCAAAGAGCACGGTGCGGACATGATGTACACGGAATTCATCAGCTCAGAAGGCCTCATTCGCGACGCGGCCAAAAGCCGACAAAAACTGGACATCTACGAGAAGGAGCGTCCCATCGGCATCCAAATCTTCGGGTCGGAGATTGAGTCCATGCGCCGCGCAGCAGAGATTTCAGCGGCTTCGGGCCCGGATGTTCTGGACATCAACTACGGCTGCCCAGTCAAGAAGGTCGCTTGCAAAGGGGCTGGAGCCGGCATTCTTCAGGACATCCCCAAAATGGTCTCCATGACCAAGGAAATTGTGGACGCGGTAGACCTTCCGGTCACGGTGAAAACCCGACTTGGCTGGGACGACAGCACCAAATACATCGTCGAGGTGGCCGAACGCTTACAAGACGTGGGCATTCAGGCCATCTCCATTCACGGCAGGACACGTGCACAGATGTACAAAGGCCAAGCCGACTGGAGTCTGATTCGGGCTGTCCGTGAAAATCCACGCATGAGCATTCCTGTGTTCGGAAACGGAGACATCGACACACCAGAGAAGGCCCTGGCATACCGACAGGAGTACGGAGTAGATGGGATCATGATTGGGCGCGCAAGCATTGGAAATCCATGGATCTTTAACCAAATCAAGCATTTCTTCGCCACGGGAGAGCACCTGCCTCCACCTTCGATTTCGGACAGGGTAGAAGCCGCAAGGCAGCACTTGGATCAGAGCTTGTCTTGGAAAGGACCCCGCCTTGGCGTTGTGGAAATGCGCCGACACTACGCAAACTACTTCCGGGGTTTGCCGCACTTCAAGGAACACCGGCTCACCCTGGTGACCGAAGAAGATCCCACGCTTCTCCATGCGCGCCTAGACGCCATTTCAGAAGCGTACCGCGGCCACACTCACCCCGCATAGATTCTCAACATGACCACTGAGCAAACACAAGCCCTTAGCCGCACCTTCATTTATTTGGGCGTGCTGTTGATCGGCACCATTTCAGCCTCTGTCTTGGCCTCTGGGGTGTCTCTGTTGTTCTTTGGGTCAGGCGTATCTGTCACCCCTGGGATGCCGGTGCCAAGCGACCCTGCAAGTTGGTGGCAGCTTCACTTGCAGAACTTCATCAGTCAAGCCATCGGGTTCGGCGGAACCGCCTGGGTGGCCTGGCGATTGTGGAAAGACGTGCCTGAAGGCCTCTTGGGAAATCCTGCAGCAAGAAAGGCGAATGTGTTGGGATTGGCCATCCTGGCCACCGTCTTCAGCAGCCCCCTCCTCGCCGCAAGCTATGAGCTCAACACCCATTTGATCCCAGAGGGGGGCATGCTCGAAACGCTGTTTCTTCCCTTAGAAAAGATGCTCGAGGCGCTCACCACGTTTATTGCTTCTGCGGAAGGCGCAAAGAGGCTGGTGGTGCTGTTTAGCGTTGCCGCCTTGCCCGCCGTATTCGAAGAGTTGGCGTTTCGTGGGGTCCTTCAACCCTTGTTGATTCGGGTCACGGGTCACGCTTGGATTGGCATCGTCTTGGCTTCTGTCATTTTCAGTGCCATTCACTTTCAATTCTATGGGTTCTTGCCCCGTGTGCTCCTTGGCATGCTGTTTGGTTGGTTGGCTTATCGGTCTGGCAGCCTGATTCCAGGCATGGCGGCTCACTTCGTAAACAACGCACTGGCAGCGGTCACCCTTTGGTTGACGGGCAGCATGGGTGAGGACCTTCTCGATGTGACCACCCCCCTGATTTTGTTGAGTCTTGTGCTCACCGGTGCCCTGATTTGGGGCCTCGATCGGGTTATTCCCCGCGCCTCCGGTTCTGCCTAAGATGCAGAAAGGCCTCTGCACTCAGCATGTCCTCCGGTGTGGTCAGCTTCAGGTTGTGCAAATCCCCTTCTACCAATGCTATGTTGCCTCCTGAAGCTTCCCAAACCGAGGCGTCATCGGTAAAATGAGGTTGGTGCTCTACTGAATAGGCCGCACGCAATGCAGACAGCGAAAAAACCTGAGGCGTTTGGACGGCGCGCAATGAAGCCCGGTCCAACGGAGCGCTTCCCTTTTCTCCCACCCGACGAATCGTGTCCTTGACAGGAACCACTGGTATGGCGGCACCATGGGACAAAGCTGTCCCGTAACATCGGCGAATGGTCTCGACCTCTACAAAGGGCCGTACCGCATCGTGGATGCCCACCCAACCTTCGCCATCAGGCAAAGCCAGGAGGCCATTTCGCACGGAATGGAAGCGTTCGACTCCCCCATTTACCACGCAATCCACTGCAGCATCTGGGTGGGCGCGAACCACGTCGTTCCAATCGTTGTGTAGGCTCTCATGCAACACAAGAACCACATGCAAATCGGGGTAAGCCTCGCGAAAACGGGCCAAGGTGTGAACGATGACCGGCCGGCCACCAAGCGGTAAAAACTGCTTGGCGACCGGCCGGTTCATGCGGGTGCCTGTTCCGCCCGCGACGAGAATTAAAGATCGCATGCGGTCAAGGACAGATTCATCCGCGTGCTGCGGAGAAACGCGCTGAAATGGCGTTCCAATCGATCACATTAAAGAAGGCGGAAATGTAATCCGGACGGCGATTCTGGTAGTTGAGGTAATAGGCGTGTTCCCAAACATCCAAACCGAGGATGGGCGAGCCACCGCAACCCACACCTTCCATGAGGGGGTTGTCTTGGTTTGCAGAAGAGCACACTTCAAGAGCGCCGTTCTTCACGCACAGCCAAGCCCAGCCGCTGCCGAATCGGGTGGCCGCGGCGGCGGCGAAAGCCTCCTTGAAACCATCATAACTTCCAAATGCCGCGTCGATGGCCGCACCGAGGTCACCTGAAGGCGCACCGCCTCCGTTCGGAGACATGCTGGTCCAAAACAGGTTGTGGTTGTAGTAACCCCCGCCATTGTTGCGAACAGCGCCGCTGTCGGCATGATGGGCGCACAAGTCTTCGATGGACTTTCCTTCCATGGCTGTGCCGGCCACAGCAGCATTCAGTTTTGCGGTGTAACCAGCATGGTGCTTGCCATGGTGAATTTCCATGGTGCGCGCATCGATGTGGGGCTCGAGGGCATCGTAAGCGTAGGGGAGTTGGGGCAGTTCAAAGGCCATTTCAGGGGGATTCAGGTTGAGGTAAGCTTGGGTTCAAATCTAGTTCGAACGGTCAAAGTATTCCGTGGATCCCGTTGCCTTGTTCGGACCCTCCAAAAGGGTGTCCTCAGACAACAGGTTTTCAAGTTGTTCAAATGCGGCAATTGCAGCGGCGTATTCCGGGTCAGCGCGCAACGCTGCCCTGTGTCCAGCAGATTCGCCCCACAGGTTGTGTGCGATGCGCTCAGCCACGCGTCTTCGACTCAGCAAAATCGAACGCTCGCGGTCTTCGTCGGGAAGAAAAGTGCCGTCGATTAAACCCTCTACATCGAGATTCAACCCTGCATCCACTGCCCCCATAAAGGAGGCTACGCTTCCCAGATTCAGAAGAGACGCTTGATTCTCAGTCCCGAATTGGAACGCATGCTCACGCAGCTGTCCAGCGTAAACCAACTCTCGGAAGGAGGCAGGGTAACCCAATGTGTCCAGCGGAACGAAAACATCAGGTGCAATGCCCCCTCCGCCAAAAACGGTTCGCCCGGCTTCCGTGAGATAAGCCAAAGAGTCCACCACCATGACGCTGTCTGCTTCCACGAACTCTCCCCGCTCTTGGCGCGCCATCCATTCATCTTCGTAGTCGACTCCCTCGCCATAAGGCCGCTGTATGCTTCTTCCACTTGGGGTGTAGTACCGCGCCACCGTCAACCGCAATGCCCCACGGTCCGCCACGGGAAACTCTTCTTGAACCAACCCTTTTCCGAAGGTGCGACGTCCCACCACAACCGCTCGGTCATGGTCTTGGAGTGCCCCGGCCAAAATTTCGCTCGCCGAAGCGCTGCCTTCATCGACCATCACCACCAGCGGCGGATTGCGGAGCTGGCCGGGACGGTCTGTGATGTACTCTCGGCGAGGTTGAGCGGCGCCCTCGGTGTACACAACCAAGTCTCCTTCTTCCAGAAATTCCTCCACCATGGGAACCGCCGCGTGCAAATATCCCCCACCATTTCCTCTGAGATCGAGGACAAATCGTTCTGCCCCTTGTTCAATGAGATCCGCCAGAGCTTGACCGAATTCTATGTGTGTGTTCCGCGCAAATCGAATCACCTTGAGATAACCGACGTTGCCTGGCATCCGTTCAGCCGCCACCACACTGTGAATGGGGATGCGGCCCCGGTTCAATGCCACGTCCACCTTCCCACTGTCCTGTTCCCCCGGGCGCACGAGCCCCAGCCTAACCTCGGTTCCAGCAGGCCCTTTGAGGAGCTTCATCACCTTGGCGTTGGTTAGACCCGTTCCGGCGATCACACTGTCGTCCACAGAAACAATCCGGTCGCCCGACAAAACCCCCGCTTCCGAACTCGGTCCCCCTGGAATGGGTGTCACCACCATGATGGTGTCATTTTGAAGCAAGAATTCCACCCCAATCCCTTCGAAATTCCCCTCCATGGGCTCGGCCATTGCCGCCAATTCTTCGGCACTGAACCAATCGCTGTGCGGATCAAGCTCATCCAAAATGGCATCAATGGCCACTTCCGTGAGGCGGCTTCGGTCCACCCGGTCCACGTACATCCTGTCGATGCGGTCGAGCACCGAGCTCAACACTTGACCCGACGCCGCAAATGGGGACTCCCCCATGCCCCATCTGTCCGGTCGATCCCCAAGACCGCGCCCCAGGTAAGCGCCCAAACAAAGGGCGAGGCCGAGTGCCAGCGGCACCCAAGATTGGGCTTTTGGTGGTCGATCAATGGACATGCTCAGGATAACGTACAATCTCGACCCCTGCTTGGTTCAAGAACATCAACCCAGAATCGTCCTTGTAAGCGTCCATGTAGACCACGCGGCGGATGCCCACTTGATGAATCAGCTTGGCGCAATCCCGGCAAGGGGACAGCGTGATGTAAAGCGTGGCCCCCTGAGCCGTGTGCGACGACCGAGCGAGCTTCGTGATGGCGTTCGCCTCGGCATGCAACACATGCCAATGGGTATCCCCGTCCGCCGTCTCACAGGCATTTGGAAACCCGCTGGGAGTGCCATTGTAGCCGTCTGACACGATCATGCCATCACGGACAATCAAGGCGCCCACCTGCTTTCTCAGGCAATGAGACAGCTGGGCCCATTCTTTGGCCATTCGCAGATAAGCGAGATCGTAACGGCGCTGCTTATCGTTGTCCTGTTTTGCGTTCACAGTGCGAAGGTAATCCGACCACGCCATGCAGCTTGTGGACGAACTGAATCAGATTGCCTCGCCTGTGCCCACCTTTGTTGCATGCGCATTTATACCCGCACAGGTGACGGAGGGGAAACCTCCCTTTTCAATGGAGACCGTGTCCACAAGGATGACGCCCGCATCGAAGCGTATGGAACGCTCGACGAACTCAACGCCGTTGTTGGCGGATTGGTTGACCATTCTGAACTGGCGTCCCAACAATTAAAGTTGCGTGAAATTCAAGACCACTTGTTCCGCATCGGCGGCGTTTTTGCAGACCCAGAAGGGCCGCGACCTGGCGCTTTGACAGTGGACAGCGAAGACATCAAGGGATTGGAAAGTTGGATCGATGGACTCGAAGCCGATTTACCCCCGCTTCGAAATTTTGTCCTCCCCGGGGGTCACCCTGCGTTGTCTCAATGTCACATGGCCAGAACGGTTTGCCGCAGGGCCGAGCGTCGGGCTGTCGCATTGGACCGTTTGGTGACGCAACCTGAAGTTGCCATTCGATACCTGAACCGCCTCAGCGATGCCTTCTTCACTTTGGGAAGATGGGTGGCCCAAACCACAGGTACAGAAGAAGTCAAGTGGCCGCTTGACCGCTCAAAGGGCCAATAAAACCCGAATTTTATCACCATAAAGGCAAACAATTTGTCTATGTGTCCCGTAGGGGTTGCACACTTCAGCGGCTCGTCTACTTTTGCCGCGCCTGAATAGACGCAAAATGTATTGGACGTTAGAGCTTGCATCCTACCTAGAAGACGCCCCTTGGCCCGCGACCAAGGACGAGTTAATCGACTTCGCCATGCGCACCGGAGCCCCTCTGGAAGTGGTAGAGAATCTTCAACAAATTGAAGATGACCAAGAGACATACGACACCATCGAGGACATCTGGCCCGATTATCCATCCAAAGAAGACTTCTTCTTTAATGAGGATGAATACTAGGGGTCCAAGACCCTGACTTAGAACGCCGGCCCAAATGCTGGCGTTTTTTTTTTGCTCAGTTTTTGACGATGAAGCGGATGCACTGGGGGACAATGGCGTCCAATCCAACCGATTGAATGTGACTCTGTGGAAATTGAACGCGCCATTCTGCCTTGGCTTCTTCTTCACTTGCACCAATGCACCGAACTTCGGTTCGCCCATCTGAAAGGGACGACAAGGTCCACAGCGGTGGCAGGTCATCCGGCACCGTGTCCCCTTCTATTCTGGTCCCTTTGGCTTCAGGATCCATAAAACCATTGACCCACAAGGGGATACCCGACCTGCGCAACGGGGCCATGGTGTCGGGGTGCAACACACCAGCTCCAGCCAGCCCCAACGCCTCTGCCGTCTTGTGGTCCAAATGAGGGATGAATTTCGCGGCTGGCCACTTCCTGGGGTCTCCCGTCATGACGCCTGGCACGTCTTTCCAAACGCAGAACATCTCTGCATTCAAAGCCTCTGCGAGCAGCGCCCCACTGAAGTCTGAGCCCTCTCTGCCCAAGGTGGTCGGAACCCCCTCTTCCGTTGCCCCCACAAAACCTTGCATGACTGGAAGGGATGTGTGCCAGTTTTTCGCCGCTTCGTGTATGGCGTCCTTGGTGGAAGTTAAATGGACCATGGCTGAGCGGTGCTCCCCATTGGTCTGAACCAAGTCCCACGCAGAAACCCATTCTCCATTCATTCCCCTTGCTGCCAGATGCGCCGCCACGATTTCCGTGGACCACCTCTCACCGAACCCCACAATTGAATCGTAAGTCGCACTGGACGGCGGCTGCCCCGCCAATGAATCCACCATTGACCGGAAATCTGCTGTGCTTTTGTTGAGAACAGAAGCAGGCAAGTCCAACGCTTTGGACACCTTAAAATGAGCCTCCAAAATGGCGTCGACAAGCAAGGCTGCGGCTCCCGCTTGCGGCAAAGCCTGCCAAATTTCTTCCAACGCATTGGTGGTCTTCCCCATGGCGCTGACCACCACAGCTTGTTTTTTGCCTTGATCAGCACCGTCTTGTCGGCCTCTTAAGATTTTGCCCAGGTTCAGCACGCCCGATGCGTCACGAACCGATGCCCCGCCGAATTTGTGGACGATCCAAGACATGCTCAACCTGCGGCCAACTGGGTCAATGCCGCCCCTTCTAAGCGGCCATTCAGCCACTCTCCATCCAGATTGGCCCCCAGTGTTTTGTAGAAGCCGATGGCGGGCTCGTTCCAATCCAAAACCTGCCATTGCATATAGGCGTGGCCGCGCTTTCGGGTCTCTTGGGCAACCGCAGAAAACAACTGTCGGCCAAAACCATTCCCTCGCTCTGACTCTGTCACCACCAAGTCTTCTAGAAACAGACAGCGGCCATTCCAAGTGCTGTACTTCTCATAAAACAAGGCCATGCCCACCACCTCGTTCCGGTCTTCAGGCTCCAAAACCAAAAGTCCATAACCCGGGTTCGCGCCGAAGCCATCCCGCTTGAGAACCTCTGCATTGATGCGCACTTGATCTCCAGCCCGTTCGTATTCTGCCAATTCCACAATCAATGCCCATACCCGAGGCACATCCTGTTCTGTGGCCCATCTCACCCTGCCATTCGCTTTCATTCTTTGCAAACGTAGATTGCAAGCCGTGATGCCAGAAGAAATTTCTCCCTTGGATTTGGTTCTTGCCCTCCCTTTGTTGTGGGGGGCCATCCGCGGGATTAGAAAAGGATTCATCATGGAGGTCACGGCACTGGCGGCGCTCTTTGTAGGCGCTTACGCTGCATTATTTGGATCAGACCTTGCTGCGGCTTGGCTGGATGCCGAGTTTTCGATTGGGAAATCTTACTTGGGAATCACTGCGTTTGCCTTGACCTTCATCGCCGTTGCTGTCGGCGTTCACGTGCTTGGCCGCTTGATCGAAAAAGTGATCGACGTGACCGCCTTGAAACCATTAGATCGGCTGGGCGGGTTGGTTTTTGCACTCGGCAGAGCTTGGCTGTTTTGGTCCATTATGGTGTTGTTGTTGCAAGGCACCTTGGGCGCCGATGTTCTGCCTCTTCAGTGGCGAGAGGGAAGTCATTTGTGGCCGGCGCTGGACAACAGCGCAAGGTTCATTTTGCCCCTGATTGACCCGTGGATTCCACAACTGTAAATCATGGAGGCCTTGCGCACTTTTCTGTCCGAATTGACAGTAGACCGCAAGGCCCCTGTGACCTCGCTGTTGACCGCTTTAAACCAACATTTACCCCAAGGCTTTGAGCCGCATTCGGACGGCAGAATGGCGCACTTTTCTGTGCCTCACAGCCTGTACCCAAACGGATATCACTGCAACCCCAAGCAGCCCTTGCCCTTCATTTCCGTGGCATCCATGAAGGGCCACGTCGGGTTTTACCACATGGGACTGTACGCCGATCCCACCTTGCAAAAACAATTCCTCCAGCTTTGGGAAAAGGCCAATTGCGGCAAACTCGACATGGGGAAGTCGTGCGTGCGTTTTAAACGCCCTGCTCAGCTGATTGCAGCCATGCCCGCACTGATTGAACTGATGAAACTGATGTCTCCACAGGAATGGATTTCCTGCTACGAGCAGAACGTCAAGGCTTGATTTCCACGCCGAAGTCCCGCCCAATTCGTCCAATTTTCTGACCCAATGCACGCCACACTACTTCGTGGGTGTCCGTGACTTCCCAGGTGTTGCGCACAGAAAAATAAAACTTGATTTTCGGTTCTGTTCCAGAAGGGCGAGCGGTAATCAAAGACCCTCCGTCTGTTAAGAACTGAATCACATTGGATGGCGGCAATCCACTCCAACCGTTCAGGTGATCCCGGACCTCCACGACAGCCTCTCCACCGAGCATAGACGGCGGAGACGCGCGGAACCCCGCCATCATCTCCTCAATCTCTGCTGCCCCTGAAATGCCGGTCCGCTTGAGGGAAACCAATTCCTCGCGGTACATCCCATAGTGCCGATGCAAGTCGCGCAACCGGTCAAGAAGGGTTCTGCCCTTGCGCCATTCCACATCGGCCATCTCGGCGATCATGGCCGCAGCCGCAATGGCATCCTTGTCTCTGACCTCGTCGCCCACCAAATAGCCGTAACTCTCTTCGCCACCAACCAAGAACCGACCTCGGCCTTCTCTTGCTGCAATCTCAGCCGCAATCCACTTAAACCCAGTCAATGTCTCTGCAACAGGCACGTCGAACTCCGCTGCGATGTCTGAAATCAACCGTGTCGTCACCACGGTTCGGGCCACAAAATCCCCCTCTTCAAGGTCTCCCCGATCCGCTTTGGACTTGAGCACATAATGCACCAAAAGCGAGGCAAGCTCATTGCCATTCATGAGGCGGAAGTCGCCATTCTGATCTCGAACTGCTGCCCCCACGCGATCGCTGTCGGGGTCTGTGGCCAACACCAATTCGGCCCCTGAAACTTCTGCCCGCTCCAAAGCCATCCGCAGGGCACTGGCCTCCTCTGGATTGGGAGAGTCCACCGTTGGGAATGCGCCGTCTGGGGCCGCTTGCTCGGCCAACACCTCCACATTTCTGAAGCCGCACTTTGCCAATGCCGGTGCCATGCTCACTGTTCCCGTCCCATGGAGCGGAGAATAGACCATGCTCAAATCAGAGCCCTCCTCTATCAAGGACGCACTGATGCGATGGGCAGCAATGGTGTCGTAATACGCCTCATCCAATGATGGGCCAATGGTCTGAATGAGGGGACTCGAAGATGCCGCACGACGCACCGCGTTCAGGCCCTCCACAGCCCTTACCCTTTCAATGATGCCCTTGTCGTGTGGCGGCACAATTTGTCCGCCGTCGCCCCAATACACCTTGTACCCGTTGTACTCCTTCGGATTGTGGCTTGCTGTAATCACAATGCCCGCCTGACAGCACAATTGGCGAATGGCAAAACTCAGTTCAGGTGTCGGACGCAAAGCTGAAAAAACATGAGCCTGAATCCCATTTCCAGCGAAAACCTCTGATGCCACCCGTGTGAATTCGTCACTCTTGTGTCGACTGTCGTGGGCAATGGCGACCGAAATGTCCCCCGTGCATTGCGACTTCAAATAGTCCGCCAACCCTTGGGTGGCCATCGCCACAACGGCCGAATTCATCCGGTTGGTTCCCGGTCCCATCAAGCCGCGCATTCCACCGGTTCCAAACGCCAAATCCTGATGGAATGCCTCTTGGAGACCCGTTGGGTCTTCGGCTGTCAGCAGGTCTTGAACAGCATTTCGGGTCTCCTCGTCGTGCGGAGGAAGGGTCCATGCCGAAGCGCGATTGCGAATGTGATCGAGGTTCATGTCGGATTCAATGGGTTCCTTGGGAAGGAAATTTAGCTTGAATACAGGCATCTAGCGCCTCGCGCCAACCCACGGCAGGTGAACCCACGGTGTCAAAAAAAGCGCGCTCATCGAGCTTGCTGTAGTCCGGTCTCTTCGCGAGGGTCGGATAAGCCGATGTCGGCACCGGCAGGACGCGCACGTGAGGCGCAAGGCTGGCCAAAATGGCCGAAGCAAAACCATGCCAAGTGGTTGTGCCCGCGTGGCCGTAGTGATGGACCCCGGAAGTGGCCTTTTTTGGGTCTTCTAAAGCATCCAACCACCGCAACAAATCCACCGCCAAATGTCCCGCATGGGTTGGGCAGCCCACCTGGTCATCCACCACTTTGAGTTCATCTTGTGTTTGCGAAAGCCGAAGCATGGTGTTGAAGAAGTTCTCTCCCTCCCGGTCATAAAGCCAGCTGACTCGAATCACGGAAGCGCCAGGATGCGCTGCCAATACTGCTTTTTCGCCTTGCAACTTGCTTTTCCCGTAAACCCCAATCGGGGATGTCGGCGCGTCCGAAGTGTAAGGGATCTGGCCAGTTCCATCAAAGACATAATCTGTACTGACATGAATCAAATGCACGCCCAATGCCGCGCAGGCCACCGCCAAATGTCGGGGCGCATCTGCGTTGACCAACATGGCAAGCTCAGCGTTGCCTTCTGCAGCATCTACTGCCGTATAGGCGGCGCAATGGATCACCGCTTCGGGCCGAACCTTTTCCAAAAGGGATAAAATGCCCTCTGGCGCTTCCATGTCCCATTGCGTTCTGTCGCAGCCTACCAACGTATGCTTCGCCGCCCAACTTGATCCCTGAAGGGACATTAGACGCCCGCCCAATTGGCCTGTAATTCCGGTCACCATGACACGCATGGAACAAAGGAAAGACCTGTCGGACCATTTTGGTTCCCTGCGGCCTTTCAGGTGCAGAAATTGTT
>CASICO010000018.1 GCA_949373165.1 uncultured Flavobacteriales bacterium
ATCATGGATGCGAGTGGGCAATTCAGGGACGTTTTTGGTGGAGCCGACAATGCCGAATCGAGTGGTGTGCTTCGGTACATCTCGATTCGTCATGGAGGAAGTGAAATGCCCAATCCGCCGGTCAACTTTCAAAATGTCATCAACGGAGACGAGACCAACGGTTTGAGCCTAAATGGTGTGGGTTCGGGAACCACTTTAGAACACCTTGAAATCGTGTCCACTTTGGACGATGGTTTGCAAGTGATGGGGGGAGCGGCCAGCATCAAGTATTTGGCGATCGCATTCTCCACAGAGGAAAACATCGAGTATGATTTAGGGTGGGTTGGAGATGTGCAGTATTTCTTTTCTCTAATGGATCAGGGGGAGATGACGGGTGAGCACGGTTTTGACTTTGAGGGAGACGACTTTGAATTCCAGGATGTGACGTTGAGCTTCTTGCCATACACCAATCCGCAGATTGCCAACTTCACTTCCTTTGGCCACGAGGGCATTGGCGCTGTGCGCTGGCACAACGGTGGAGGAGGCCGTTTGTACAATGGTATTTTCCAGAATTGGGACTTTGGCATTGACTTCGAAGACGCCGACCCATGCGATGCCTATGAGTTGTTTTTGTTCGGTCAACTCGAGATCCACAACAACCGTTTTTGGAATGTGGGAGACAGCTTGGCGTTGGACACCATGGTGCTGTATGAAGGCCCAGTTTGGAATGGAAATGACCAGATTCAAGATCATTTTGTCCTGAACAACAATCAAGGCTCTGACCTTGGTTTAGATGACACCTTCGATGCACTGGCAGGTTTCATTACGTCAGGCGTAGATCCATTTCCTACGGTGACCGATTCCGTGCCTGCACAGCATCAACCGGTGGGTACGTTTTTTGACCCCGTCAATTATGTAGGGGCTTTTGAGCCGGGTGGTGAAAACTGGTTAACAGGCAGCTATCTTGATGAGCTCGGCGTTTTCTACCCCGGAGACATTCCTGGATGCATGTACGACTGGGCTTGCAATTACAGTGAGTCTGCCAACTTGGACGATGGCTCATGTGACATACTTTCCTGTGCTGGATGCACGTATGAGGCCGCGGAGAACTTCGACCCAGCCGCGGTTCGTGACGATGGAACTTGCGCAGGTTTTGATGGGAACTCAGAGTGTCCCACAGACGTGGATCAAGATGGAACAGTGGGCGTCAACGACTTGCTCGAAATCTTGTCTGTATTTGGTTCTTCTTGCGAATAACAGCAAGGACTCACTTGGCACAAGTTGAACGGTGTCCAAAGGACCACACCAAACCAAGTGAAGGGTGATGTGCCCTGAATCCATGCGTATGAAGGGCGAGCTTTGACCAGAGGTGTCGACTCAAGTGGACGTTGATCACCACGCGATTGTAACTGTGCTCTTCGGGCTGCCAACGTTTCAAATAACGCCCGTGAACCAGGTCGATGTAGACCGTGCTGAAGCGAAGTTGGAAGCCTGCATGAATGCCCAACCCCAATTCACTGGGTCTGGAATACCCATTGATGCCCATTGTGCCGCCCAATCGCAACCCCTTACCCCAGCGGTGATCGAAGCCCCATTCTACAGGAGTCTCTCTTGACGCGAGGGGTGCGGGTTGTCTTCTTCCAATGCCCGCGTGTATGGTCCAGCCCAAGACAGGTGGCGGTAGAAAAGACAATACAGCAAGGGTGTCGGAGGCCAAAGAGCGCTGTGGAGAGCGACTCTTGACCAGCGCACTGATGCCGAGGCTGGCCACATTCGTGCCCAAGTTGGGCTGTGTAAAGGAGGCATTGCTCTGGTGGGCCAGACAGAAGTGAAAACCAAGGAGGTTGTGCCATGCACCAGAGGGTCGGGCGAGCGGTGGCCGGTGCAGTCCGACTTCAATGGCCGCGTTGATCGGGGATCCAATGACCACATGTTGTCGATCTTCCGGCGTGCTGGGTGACCATTGGTTCTGTGTCCACCCGATACCTGCACCAAAGCGAAAGTCAAGGCCGTGGACAATCCGAAGTTCCGCCATGCCCAACAGGCTGGCCTGCTTTCCGACAGCTCCGGATGCGCCGCTTTCGCCGAACCTTAGGCCAAGTCCCCATCGCGGTTGTGTTCTACTGCATGACCACACGCCTCTCCCGGTGCGACTCCAGTTCAATTGAATCTGGGAGGCATGGCCATCGATCAAGGACCGGATGACGCCTCGATGAGGCACAAGGAACCCTCCGCTCAGCCCCAATTCCCAGTGTTCGCTTGGGCCAGGTCGTCCTTGGCATTGAGCAGATGGAGCGCAAAGGTTGAGGGTGCCCAGAATCAAAACCAGTCGGGCCGCAGAAAATGGACCGCTGTTGACCAATGTGTCTTGCGTTTGCAGGAAGAATAAAAGGACAGCACGCATGGCCCCAAAGGTGCCCTTAATTTTGGTGCATGCCGAATCGAGATGTCATCGAGCGTCCTGCGCTCTCTACAGCGAAGGGAAAACATACGAGAGAAGAGAAGTTGGCGGCCTTTGGACGGCTGCTTGACATCATGGATGACCTCAGACAGGGATGTCCATGGGACATGAAGCAGACCTTTGAGTCACTGCGTCATTTGACCATCGAGGAGACCTATGAATTGGGTGAGGCCATCTTAGAAGGCGACCTAGAAGAGGTGGGCAAGGAAGTGGGGGACTTGATGCTGCATATGGTTTTTTACAGTCTTCTGGGTTCAGAGGCGGGGGCATTTGATGCGGCCGATGTTCTTCACGGCATCAGTGACAAACTCGTGACTCGTCATCCACACATCTATGGAGACGTGGTGGCTGCGACAGAGGAGCAGGTGAAGTCCAACTGGGAGAAAATCAAACTGAAAGAAAAGGGAGAGGGGCGAAGGAGTGTTCTAGAAGGTGTGCCGTCGGGCCTTCCTTCCATGGTGAAGGCGCAGCGAATTCAAGAAAAAGTGCGCGGGGTGGGCTTTGATTGGGACAATGCGGGTCAGGTATGGGACAAAGTCCAGGAAGAGTTGTCTGAGTTGCAACATGAAGTGGACCAAGGGAGCGACCGTATGGCGGATGAGTTTGGAGATGTGATGTTCTCGTTGATCAACTATGCTCGCTTTCTCAATGTGAACCCGGATGAGGCATTGGAAAGAACCAACCGCCGGTTTAAGGCGCGTTTTGAGGAGATGGAACGGGGCATTGCAGCTGCAGGCTTGGACTTGGGGGACCTGCCATTGGAAGACATGGACAAACATTGGGAGGCAGCCAAGGAGAAGTTGGGACAATGAGGAGGGCCTCAAACCTAAATTTTATGAGGGTGAGTGGCGCCTGGCTTCCGTTTTGTCTGGGCGTTGTTCTTTGTCTTTGTGTGGCTTCGTGTCGGCCAGATGGAGCGGGATGTGGGACGGCATTGGGAGAAATGACCACCGATACATTGATTCTATCCAGTGCGATTTCAAGGCTGGAGATTGAAGGTCGGATTCATGTGTCTTGGCGGCCATCTGAAGAAGAGCCCGTGGCGATCCGGCGCGCAGGTTTGGGCGTCATAGAAGGACTTTCCTTACAGGAAGAGTCGGGCGGTTTGCACATCAAAGACAACAACACTTGTCACTGGGTGCGGGACTTGACCGCCATTCCGGAGGTCGAGTTGGTGGGGATGTCTTTGGAAGAGATCCAGTTGCTTGGTCAGGGCGACTTTGCAATGCTGGACACCCTGCGTGGCGGCAACTTGACCGTGGAAGGGGATGAGATGTCGGGAAACATTTCGTTGCGATTTTCAGGGGACACGCTGCAACTGAGGTTGCCCAATGGCATTGGACATGCCCACGTCAGGGGCTCAGCCTTGCGCTTTCGATCTTTTCGATCCGGATTTGGTGACCTCGATGCCCAGGACTTGGATGCCCAGCAGATCATGCTGCACCATGGGGGATTGGGACAAGTAGATTTAGAAGCCCGCGGCTACCTCTATCTTGAATTGGCGGGGCACGGAGACGTCCACCTTCATGGGCAGAGTCAAGAGCAGGACATTCGGATTTTACCAGGAGCGACAGGACAGGTGGTCGAGTGGCCTTAAAAGGGGCTCAGTTCCTGATTTGATTTTCCACGCCGTCGGCAAAGGAATTGACCCAGGCTCCATATTGCTCACCGCTTGGATGCAGGCCATCATCGGCTACCCAATTTGGCGTTTGTGGCCATTGTTGACTGATGGGGGTAATGTTGTAATGGGCGACGCCAGCATTGGCCGTGAGGGTGGAGCAAGCTGCATTGAATTGGAACACCCCTTGAGAGATGTTGCCTTGATTGGGCTGCCCATAGGGTGTGAATCCATAATCTGGAATGCTGACAACGAACACCCGGTTGGGCTGTCCTCCGGTCAGTTGTATTGCGCGATTCAGCAATTGTTGGAACTCCAATTCGTAGGTCTCCAATGACAAGCCTTGAAACTGGTTGTTGACCCCGATGAGAAGGGAGACCAAGTCAAATGTGTTGGTGTCGATGGACTGTGCGTCCATGCCCGCGCTCAAGTTGGCCGTGGTCCACCCTGTTGTGGCAATGATGCGCGCAGGAGGGAGGTTTGAATCTGGGAATCTAGAGGAGAGGTCTGCCACCAATTGATTGGGCCAATCACCGGCATCGGGGACACTCTCGCCAATGGTGTAGCTGTCACCAAGGGCCAAGTAACGGATGACGGCAGGGTCTGTGTTTTCGCCCTCATTCTCTCCTCCATCCGCAGCTGGACCGGGCAAGTTTGTGGGGGGCCATCCCTCTTCCTCGGGTTCTGGGGTGCAGGCACCCAGAGCAAGAAAAGAGCAGGACAAGATGTAAAGAGTCAATCGCATACAATGAAGAAACGAAGGGAAAGTCAAGGCCGCAGGAGAAGAAGCACGAGTGCCGCAGTGGCCAGAGCCCATCCCATGAGGTTGCGTGGGTTTGGACGTTCTCGAAAGAACGCGATGCCAGCCAAAGAGGTGGCCAGTACAATGCCCAAGTTGTTGACGGGGACAATGGCTGAGCGCGGGAATGGCATGGATTGATAGGCGGAAAGAAGGAAGAAAAGAGACCCCACATTGATGACCCCCAAGATGATTCCGCCCAAAACAGTGGCCCGGCTCCAAACTGGTTTTGCCGATGGAACAAAGGCCATTCGGAGAAGTCCAATCAAAGCAGCCACGGTGAATGGAACGGCTGCAAACGTGAGCCTGTCTGCGTCCTCGGTCATGTGATCTGGTGTTGAGAACCAGCCGAAACCCAGGTCGATCATTCCAGAGCCGAAAAAGACGATGGCTGGAAGAAACCAAGCGGCCGATCGGATGCCAGACTGCAGAGGTTTGGCTTCCTTCTGTGTGGAAGCTTGGCCTGAGTCACTGGCCAAGTAAACAGCAGGAAACGCCAAGATGACGGCCAATCCCTTTTGCCAATTCATGGCGTCAGCAGGGTCCCAAACCATGAAAAAGGTCATCGGCAGAACCATGGACATCTTCGTCGCAATGGCGACAACGCCCAACCCCAATTGCTGGGTGCACTCACCGATTTTCTTAAACATGTAAAGGAAGGCCAGCCCCATCAAGACCCCGGCCATGGTGCTGGGTTCGTCCATTCGACCCCAAGCGTGTTCAGGTCCGGCCATGGAAATGGCCAAGATGGCAGCGACGATGTAGTTGACCACCACGGCCTCCTCCAAGCGCACACCGTATTGAGGGAACAGTCTAAAGCAGCTAAACAGGAGCGTAGAGACGACGATGCTGAGGCCGAGTGCAATCATGAGGGAAGGGCGATGGACAACGTGGGAGACGGTGCAGATCCAATCCAATCTGCACTGTCCGGGTTCAAGTGGTATTCTAAATGGTCTTGACCAAAAGGATGCGCTCCCCGGAGGATGGCAGATGAAGGCGCACGAGGCGCAGCCAAACCCTTTTGCAAAGCGGATGGCCCCCTGCATATGCGGTACTCGTCCCACAAGCCAGTCTGCATGAACCGACGCACGGTTTCGGGGCCACCCTCGACCAAAACAGAGCGAATGCCAGCCTGATGAAGTGCTTCTATTGCCGTGGTCAGGATGGGGGCATTGCCCATGGGAATTCGTTTTGCGCGGGGGTGCAGTTCGAGGGGACCACCCACCACCCAAGATTGGAGATGTGCTGAATACAGCGCAGCTTGATTTGAAGTGCGTCCATTTGGGTCCAGAACCACAGGGAGAGGAGCGGGGCCTTGAGCTTCTCGAACGTTCAGTTGGGGGTTGTCTATGACCACAGTTCCCGCACCCACCAAGATGGCGCCTTCTTCTGCCCGCCAGCGGTGGGTGAGACGCTTGAGTTTGGGATGGGTCAATGGGATGCTGCCTTTTTCATCCTGACGACGAATGGGGTCGGCAAAGCCATCTGTGCTCATGGCACATTTGAGAATGATCCAAGGACGTCCGCGTTCGAGGGAAGAAAGAAAGCGGCGGTTGAGCCACCGACCTTCGGGCCAATGGGGAAACACGTCTACAACTATTCCGGCCTCGCGGAGTCGGCCAATGCCTGAACCGGAAACCCGGGGGTCTGGATCCACCATCCCCACGACAACACGTCCAATTCCAGATTGAATCAAACGATCGGCACAGGGCGGGGTCTTTCCATGATGGCTGCAAGGCTCGAGTGTAACGTACGCCGTCGCCTGACTCAGATCTGCCTTTAAATCTTGTGAAGCGTTGAGTGCATTGACTTCGGCGTGTGGCCCACCAATTTGGCTGTGCCAACCTTCGGAGAGAATTTGATTGTTGTGCGTGACAACACACCCCACCCTAGGGTTAGGTGCTGTGCCAATGTCACCTTGGCGCGCCAGCTGAAGGGCAAGCGACATCCAGTGTTGATCGCTGGGCGCAATCGGCATGCCTTAAGCCTCTGCTTTGGCTTTGGCAGCCAAAAGGGTGTTCCGAAGAAGACTCACAATGGTCATGGGGCCAACACCTCCGGGAACCGGGGTAATCCAGCTGCATTTCGGGGCGACTTCGTCATAGGCCACATCACCTCGAAGGCGATATCCTCGCTTGGCGGTGACGTCCTTCACCCTCGTAATGCCCACATCCACGACAACAGCACCTTCTTTGACCATGTCGGCCTTGATCATTTCTGGCCGACCGACAGCGGCAATCAGGATGTCTGCTTGGAGGCAGTGCTCTTGCAAGTCTTGGGTGCGGCTGTGGCAGAGCGTGACTGTGCAATTCCCGGGTTGGCCACTTCGGCTGAGCAGCAATGACATCGGGGTGCCCACGATGCTTGAACGGCCAATGACCACAGCGTGACGCCCTTCAGTGGGTACTTCAAAACGCTCGAGGAGCGTGATGATGCCAGCAGGCGTTGCGGGCACAAATCCAGGCAGTCCAAGAGCCAGGTTTCCTATGTTGACGGGGTGAAATCCATCCACATCCTTGGTGGGGTCAATGGCTTCAGTGATGGCCTGAGCATCGATGTGATTGGGGAGGGGCAACTGAACGATAAATCCGTCAATGTTGGGGTCTTCATTGAGTCCGTGCACAATGTCGAGAAGCTCCCGCTGGCTGATGTCTGCTGGACGAAGCACCATGGTGCTCTTGAAGCCCACCCTTTCACAACTCCGAACCTTATGGTCCACATAGGTCTTGCTTGCCCCATCTTCTCCAACAAGAACAGCTGCAAGGTGAGGGGCGCGATGGCCTTGCCCAGTCCACTCGGTTACCTCAGAGGCAATCTCGTCCTTGATGCGCTCGGATAGGCCCTTTCCATCCAAGATCTGGGGTGGGGGAGTCTGACTCATTATCGTGGAATCCGCGACCCTCCCATGGCTGACCCTCGGCTCATCATGCTTCCAAGACCTCTTCGTTTGCCGCCGCCGCCACTCATCATCTTCATCATCTTCTTCATTTCGCCAAACTGTTTGAGCAGCTGGTTGACCTCTTGGACGCTTGTTCCACTGCCTTTGGCAATGCGTGTCTTGCGGCTTCCATTTAACGCGTCTGGATTCTGACGTTCCATTGGGGTCATGGAGCGAATGATCGCTTCGATGTGCTTGAATGCATCATCGTCAATGTCGACATCCCGCATGGCTTTGCCCATACCGGGGACCATGGCAAGAAGATCCTTGACATTGCCCATTTTCTTGATTTGCTGAACCTGCTCGAGAAAGTCTTCAAAGTCAAAGCTGTTCTTGCGAATCTTTTTCTGCAGCTTTTGAGCTTGGGCCTCATCAAATTGTTCTTGGGCCTTCTCGACGAGGGTAACCACGTCGCCCATACCCAGAATGCGCTGGGCCATTCTTTCCGGGTGAAAAGGTTCCAGTGCTTCCGGCTTTTCGCCTGTACCGATGAATTTGATCGGCTTTCCTGTTTCCTCACGAATGGACAGGGCAGCGCCACCTCGGGTGTCGCCGTCCATCTTGGTCATGATGACGCCGTCGAATGCAATGCGCTCGTGAAATGCTTTGGCCGTATGAACGGCATCCTGTCCGGTCATGGCATCCACGACGAACAAAGTCTCACTGGGCTGTACTGCGCGTTTGATTTGGTCGATTTCGTCCATCATCGCCTCGTCAACGGCCAATCGGCCGGCAGTGTCAATGATGACCACGTCGTTTCCATGGCTTCGTGCATGGCGAAGCGCCGCTTCGGCAATGGCGACGGGGTTGTCCTCTTCGCGCTTGGTGAAGACATCTGCGCCAATCCGCTTGCCCATGACTTCGAGCTGGTCTATCGCAGCTGGTCGATAAACATCACAGGCCACAAGCAAAGGCCGTTTGCCATGTTTGGTTTTGAGGTGCAACGCCAATTTGGCTGAGTGGGTCGTCTTTCCTGACCCTTGAAGGCCACTCATCAAAATGATGCCTGGCTTGCCTTTGATGTTGAGCTCGGAATGCGTTCCGCCCATGAAGGAAGTGAGCTCCTCCTGGGTGATTTTAACCAGAAGTTGACCGGGTTTGACAGAGGACAAAACCTCTTGTCCTATGGCTTGCTCTCGGACGCGATTGGCAAATCGCTTGGCTACACTATAATTCACATCCGCCTCCACCAGGGCCCTGCGAATTTCTTTGGTTGTTTCGGCGATGTTGGCCTCTGAAATGTTGGCCTCTCCTTTCAGGTGTTGGAAGGCCTTTTCGAAACGGTCACTGAGGTTCTCGAACATGTGTGCAGCAAAGGTAGCAGCAGACATCGGGTCTGTCTAGATAACCTTGGAGGCTTGTTTATATGCGATGAATTAAAGAAATATTACGACGAATAGGTATAAATCATTGATTAATGACTATCTTAGGAGGGCATAATAGCATGAACATGCGTATTCAACT
This sequence comes from uncultured Flavobacteriales bacterium, assembly GCA_949373165.1. Lineage (GTDB taxonomy): Bacteria > Bacteroidota > Bacteroidia > Flavobacteriales_D > Sanyastnellaceae > UBA8752. The sequence goes on from CASICO010000018.1 coordinate 9,260, forward strand.
GTACTCCCTCGCTTGTTTGCTGATGACCTTCTTAGGTTCAGTAAACGCCCAAAATGCTTGTTTTACAACAACAGGCGACACGGCCGGCTTCTCGCTTTCCGTGGAGACCATTGCAACAGATGTGGTCGGTGGCCTTACCACCTACCGGGTTTATCTCGATACGCCCGGTGCCTCTGACTTTTTGTCGGCGGTGATCGGCGATTCAGATACGCCTCTGTTCTTGAACTCCACGACCACCTTCTATCAAGATGCGTTGGGCGGGACCACAGCCGGATCAGTGAATCCTTTGTTGTACACGGTACCCGGTTTCGAATCGGTGCAGTACGACAGCTGGGTCACCATTGGGATTCAAGAATCCCCAGTAACGGCAAACGGCCAGACCGACGTGTCGATTTTGGTGGATCCGAACGTGACATCTTGGGAAATTCCATTCACTGTCGGAGGCAACATTGACATCAGCTCGCCCATTGGGGGAGGCTGGTACATTCTGCCCAGCAGCGCCAATGGTGTTTCGGGAGAGGACAATCGGGTGTTGCTGGCTCAATTGACCACCGATGGAGACATCAGCGGTCAGTTTTACTTGCAAATTTTCCCGCAAGGCGACCAGGATGAACTCATCGAGAACACATTCTCTTTTCAGCCTACAGCTTGTGCCTTGACGCCAGGATGCATGGACAGCAATGCATGCAACTTTAATGTTGCGGCGCAAGAGGACGATGGCTCCTGCACTTATGCAGCGGCCAATTTTGATTGTGATGGTGCTTGCTTGACCACACCCACCACATTCAATGTGGACATGTCATGTGCCTCTGTCACGTTTGGTGCGGTTCACGTGACGGGTCCTTGGTGCGGGTGGTGTGGTGCAGAAGAATACAATACGCTCAGCGATGAGGATGGAGATGGCACGTACAGCGTTTCTGTTTGTCTGCCTGCTGGCGATGTGGAATACAAGTTCATGGTCGACAATTGGTCGAGTGAGGAGATTTTGACAGACGACATGGCTGATGGTGCGACTTGCGCCCCCGTCACGGATTACTCTTCTTATGCCAACCGTGTCGCCACGTCTGGTTCGACCACGTCGGATACCTATGGAAGCTGCTTGACTTGCGCAGAGCAAGCTGCTTTGCAAACGGCAACGGTCTCCTTTGCGATCGACATGAGTGCAAGTGAGTATCCAAATGACAGCTACAACAATGTGGTGATCAATGGATCTTGGAACGGTTGGAACGGTTGGGGTGTGACTTTGACAGATGAAGACGTCGATGGCATTTACACCGGATCACTGGATTTGGATGTGAACTTCGGCAACGTGGAGTTCGTTGTGGCCGTGACCGGACCAGCGGATAACTATTCCGGCTGGGGACAGGTCATCAATGCACCGGAGGGTGGTGCTTGTGCGATTGGAAGTCCAGCGAATTACATTCTGAGCATCGGTACAGAGGATGTTTCCTTTTCTGCATGCGCAGGCTTGTGCGATGCAACGTGTCCAACTGGCGTGCCAGGTTGCATGGACCAAGGCGCGACAAACTTCAGTTCAGAAGCCACTTATGACGATGCCACTTGCCTTTACAGCATGACATTGTCGGTGGACATGAATCAATCCGACATCTCCGGACAGGTCTACTTGAACGGACAATTCAACGGCTGGAATGGCACGGACAACCCCATGACCGACAGCGACCTGGACGGAGTTTGGGACGTCACAGTGAACATGCTGGCGGGTGATCAAGAATACAAGTTCACCGTTAATGGTTGGGACATCACCGAGTTGTTTGACGGCAGCGAGGCGTGCACAACAGCACCTGGTGAATACGTGAACCGTGTGGTGAATGTCTCGGCTTCGGCTGTCCTTCCCACGGTCTGCTGGAACAGCTGCTCCGAATGTCCGATGAGTGGCTGCACCACACCGGCTGCATGCAACTACAC
>CASICO010000019.1 GCA_949373165.1 uncultured Flavobacteriales bacterium
ATCGCCTTGGAACCTGACTCCACGATGAGCTCAATGTGCTCCTTCTCAAGAACAGTCTCACGGTCGAGAACCAACTCATTCCGCTCAATGCTAACCACCTCACCAGTATCCTCATCCACGAAATCCTCAACCCACGTCTTCAAAACACGGGCTGCCAATCGGCGACCCAAGACACGCTTCAAACCTGCCTTGCTCACCTTGACTTCTTCAGCCAAGTCAAAAATACCGAAAATATCCCGGTCAGTCTCAAATCCAATGGCACGCAACAACGTGGTCACAGGTAACTTTTTCTTCCGATCGATGTAAGCATACATCACACTGTTGATGTCTGTAGCAAACTCAATCCAAGAGCCCTTGAATGGTATAATTCGTGCACTGTAAAGCTTGGTGCCATTGGCATGGCGGCTCTGGCCGAAAAACACACCTGGTGAACGGTGCAATTGATTGACAATGACACGCTCAGCGCCGTTCACTACAAAAGAACCTCGCGGCGTCATGTAAGGAATCGTACCCAGGTAAACATCCTGGACGATGGTCTCAAAATCCTCGTGCTCAGGATCCGTACAATACAGCTTCAGCTTTGCCTTAAGCGGCACACTGTAAGTCAGACCTCGTTCAATGCATTCAGTGATGCTGTAGCGCGGGGGATCGATGAAATAATCTAGGAATTCCAGCACGAATTGATTTCGCGTGTCCGTGATGGGAAAGTTCTCACTGAACACCTTAAATAGCCCTTCGATTCGCGGTTTTCAGGCTTGGTTTCAAGTTGGAAGAACTCCTGGAAAGAGCGGAGTTGGATGTCCAGAAAATCCGGATAGGCAAGTCAGGTGAGGTGATGCAAAGCTATGCGCTGCTGCAGTGTGTGGATTCACCAAGTCATGGTGGGTATGGAGTTGTACAAAGCAAGCGGCAGGTTGGTTGACAGGTTCAGACACAGGCACAAAAAGGTCAGGGCGGGGACCTGCTCCCCACCTGGACCTAAAAGGTTCAGCGAGTTGTGCTTACTTAAGCTCAACTTCTGCTCCGGCTTCCTCAAGTTGCGTCTTGAGGCTTCAGCTTCGTCTTTCGAAACGCCTTCCTTTACAGGAGCGGGTGCGCGTCAACGATGCCTTTGGCCTCTTTCAAGCCTAGACCGGTCAGCTCTTTTACTAGCTTTACAACAGCGAGCTTAGCAGCGCCAGCAGCTTTGAGAATCACATCAAATTCAGTCTGCTCTTCAGCGCCACCGTCTCCACCGCCTGCGGCGGGTCCTGCGACAACAGCAGCAGCAGCTGCGTGGCTCAATGCCGTGTTCGTCCTTCAAGATTGTGGCGAGTTCGTTCACCTCTTTTACGGTGAGGTTTACAGAGCTCTTCTGCCATTGATTTCAAATCAGCCATGATTGATTGATTGAATGGTTTATTCTATTAATTGAATATTGTCAAAGTCACACTTCGCGTTCGCAAGTGCTTTGACCAGACCGGAAATGGTGTTTCCACCTGATTGCAATGCGCCAACAACGTTCTTGACATCGGGATCTGGAGCAAGCCAATAATCTCGCCAAGGAGTTCTTCTTTCGATCTTGATCGACGTAAGGGCCTCCAGTTGATCAGCTCCGACGTAACAAGCTTCTTCGACGTAAGCGCTTTTAGAATTGGGCGTCTCTTGTTCTTGCGGAAATCCTTGATCAGCTTCGCAGGCGCATTGCCCACATCTGCCGTCATCAAAGCAGTTTGCCCGACAGCACGTCATACAAGCTCGCCGTAAGTCGTTCTTCGACCGCTCCATCGCCTTGCGAAGCAGCGTGTTTTTCACCACCCGCACTGTGATGTCTTTCTTGAAACATTCTCGGCGCAATGTGTCGTGTCTGCAGAATTTAGACCCGAAGCATCCGTCAAGTACAACACATTCTTCTCCTGAGCATGCCTGGAGCTCATCAATCACTTGATTTTTTTCTTCGCGTGTCATGGGTTCCAGTTAGGCGTTCAGAGATCTTCGATTCAATCCGGATACCCGGTGCCATCGTTGAGCTCATAAGATACGCTCTTGATGTAAGTCCCTTCGCAGCAGACGGGCGCAATCGCACCAAGGTTTGAAGGACTTCGCTAGCATTCTCCGCAAGCTTCTCTTCTCGAAAGACTCACCTTCCCAACGGAAGCATGGATGATGCCGTACTTGTCAACCTTGAAATCAATCTTACCTGCCTTAACGTCTTGTACAGCCTTGCCAACATCCATAGTGACTGTACCCGACTTCGGGTTAGGCATGAGGCCACGGGGTCCGAGAACTCGGCCCAACGCACCCACTTTGCCCATCACTTGGGGAGTGGTGATAATTACATCCACATCGGTCCATCCGCCCTTGATCTTCTCGACGTACTCGTCGAGGCCAACGTGGTCCGCACCTGCATCCTTGGCTTCCTGCTCCTTGTCAGGATTGCAAAGCACCAGTACGCGAACATTTTTCCTGTTCCGTGAGGAAGAGAAACCGTGCCACGTACCATTTGGTTGGCTTTTCGCGGGTCCACGCCAAGGCTGCACGGCAAGGTCAACTGATGCAGTCGAACTTCGCTGCGGAAACTTCCTTCACAAGTGCAGACGCATCGTCAAGCGAGTACGCTGTGTCTACGTCGAACTTTTCGAGCGCAGCTTTCGGTTGCTTTGTCAGTTGTGCCATTTTGGCAGATTATTGACGATCAGAAGGGCGAATCTCCGGTCGACGTTCAGCCCCATACTCCTTGCTGTCCCTGCGACCACTTTCATGGCAGACTCTGAGGTAAAGCAATTCAAATCGGGCATCTTGTCTTCTGCAATTGCGCGGACTTGGTCCCACGTCACTTTGCCCACCTTATGTCTGTTGGATTCCGGAGAACCCTTCTTGAATTTGGCGGCTTCCATGAGCTGCACTGCTGCGGGCGGTGTCTTGATGACAAAGTCAAACGACTTGTCACTGTAGACCGTGATCGCAACGGGCAGAACTTTGCCAGCTTTATCTTGGGTTCTGCCCATTGAATTGCTTGCAGAATTCCATGATATTCACACCTTTCGCACCGAGAGCCGGTCCAACAGGAGGTGAAGGGTTGGCAGCGCCACCCTTACTTGCAGTTTGATCAGTCCAGGCGACTTCTTTAGCCATGGATCATTTATATGTTGAACAGGTCGGCCTCAGTGCCAATGGGAAGCATTCTGGGACAGGCACGGGACGTCCTGGCTGTTCTATTAAAAAATGGTTTCTGTGAATGTTTGAACTATCGTTAGCTCCTTCTCCACTTGGAGATACCCCAATTCCACGGGCGTCTTCCGTCCGAAGATCTTCACCATCACCTTTAATTTCTTCTTTTCTTCGTTCACTCTCCTCAATGGTTCCGTGGAATCCGTTAAACGGACCATCGCCCACCTTCACCACTTCTCCAACTTTGATATGGAATAGCTAATTTCCTCCTCACTCTCGGCCATTCATCCATCACACCCAAGATTCGCTTATCTCTTGATGGCGCAAAGCGAGTGGATCTCCCCGCTTTTCTGCTCCCAAAAATCCAATCACACTCGGCGTGCTTCGGATCACGTGAGGCACTTCACCAATCAGGGCAGCACTCCACAAAGACGTAGCCAGGGAATAAATTGCGCTCCTTTCTGACCTTCTTGCCATTCCGGATTTGCAACACCTTTTCAGTCGGAATCAAAATCTGACCCACGTAATCCTGCAAGCCGGCCGCAGCAGATTTCGGACTCGAGGAATCTCCTTGACCTTGTTTTCCTGCCCACCGATGGCGCGCACCACGTACCACTTCTTTTCGATATCGCTCATGACGTCTTGATCGATTCAAAGCACGTATGCGTAAATCATGCCAATCACACCTTGCCAGATCTGATCTGCATGCATTCACACCAAAAACCCAATCCATCGCAAACACAACCCGCAATGAGTAGAGATGCAACGAACACCAAAATCGAAGCCTCCTGCAAGTTCTTTGCAAGCAGGCCAAGTGACCTTCGTCACCAGCTCAGTGTAGACTCCTTCACATATTCAGTGATTTGAGACATCTGTTTGTGTGTTTTGCACGGGCGGCAGGACTCGAACCTGCAACCAATGGTTTTGGAGACCACTACTCTACCAATTGAGCTACGCCCGTAGATCGGGAAGAAGACGCCCATTATGAGCATCTTCTTCCGATGATTTAAGTATCAAGTATTGACTAAAATTAGCCGACCACTTCAGTCACCTGACCAGCACCTACAGTACGTCCACCTTCACGGATAGCGAAACGCAGACCGACGTGCCATGGCCACAGCGTAGATCAACTCTACCTCGATGGTTACGTTGTCACCAGGCATTACCATCTCACGACCTGCTTCAAGAAGATCTCACCGGTTACGTCCGTTGTACGGAAGTAGAACTGAGGGCGGTACTTGTTGTGGAATGGAGTGTGACGTCCACCCTCTTCTTTCTTCAAGATGTAGACCTCAGCCTTGAACTTGCTGTGTGGAGTTATCGTTCCAGGCTTGCAATCACCATACCACGCTTGATGTCTGTCTTCTCAATACCACGAAGCAGCAGACCTACATTGTCACCAGCTTCACCTCGGTCCAAAATCTTACGGAACATCTCAACACCCGTGATGGTAGACTTCATTCTCATCGTTCATACCGAAGATGTCAACTGCATCACCTGTGTTGATCACACCCGTCTCGATACGACCTGTTGCAACGGTTCCACGACCTGTGATCGTGAACACGTCCTCAACAGACATCAAGAAAGGCTTCTCGTTGTCGCGAGCTGGGATCTCAATGTACTCGTCCACGGCTTCCATCAGCTCCAGGACAGTGTCCACCCACTTCTGCTTCACCGTTGAGCGCACCCAATGCAGAACCTTGAATGCAAGGCACGTTGTCTCCATCGTATTCGTAGAAGCTCAAGAGCTCACGAACTTCCATTTCAACCAACTCAAGCAATTCCTCATCATCGACCATGTCCACTTTGTTCATGAAGACAACCATGCGTGGCACACCAACCTGACGTCCGAGCAGGATGTGCTCACGGGTCTGGGGCATTGGGCCATCAGTGGCGGCAACCACCAAGATGGCACCATCCATTTGAGCGGCACCTGTTACCATGTTCTTCACATAGTCAGCGTGACCTGGACAGTCAACGTGAGCATAGTGACGGCTCTGCCGTCTGCATACTCTACGTGTGAAGAGTTAATGGTAATACCACGCTCCTTTTCTTCCGGAGCGTTGTCAATTTGGTCAAACGAGCGAGCCTCGCTGAAACCCGCGTCGGCCAGCACTTTCGTGATGGCGGCGGTGAGGGTCGTCTTGCCGTGGTCCACGTGACCGATGGTCCCGATGTTCACGTGCGGCTTTGAACGATCAAACGTCTCTTTAGCCATGGTTTGGGTTGTTTGTGGTTAAACGTTATAATAAAGATGTACTTCTGAAATGGAGCCAATGACGGGAATTGAACCCGTGACCTCTTCCTTACCAAGGAAGCGCTCTACCCCTGAGCTACATCGGCTTGAACCCTTGGGGTCTTGAGCGGAAGACGAGATTCGAACTCGCGACATTCAGCTTGGAAGGCTGATGCTCTACCAACTGAGCTACTTCCGCTTGCTCATCCGCAATCGGTAAGTGTTTGTGGGGGTAATAGGATTCGAACCTATTCAGTCTAAGACAACAGATTTACAGTCTGCCCCGGCTCTCCAACTCCGGCGTACCCCCAACATGGTACAATTTTTAGGTCGATGATGTGAGCCGGTGGAGGGATTCGAACCCCCGACCTGCTGATTACAAATCAGCTGCTCTAGCCAACTGAGCTACACCGGCCTCTGTCAAAGAACAAGGGCAAAAAAAAGCCCTCCCCGATTTAGGGAGGGCAAATGTAGTGTAGAAAACGCTGGGTACAAAGGGGAAAAACAAACTGTTATCTCCCGAAATGCAAACGGCTTAAGCGGCCTTGCCACGGACCTTGAGCAACTGCTTTCTCAAGGCCTCTGCGACCTCGGTTGTCGCCTCCTCAAAAGTGCCGGCTCGCTTGCCACTGTGAATGTCAGGACCTGGCAAGCCCAACTTGACTTCTACCCGCTTATTCTCCTTCTCCTGATCCTTGTCCAGACGAAGAAAAACGTCGGCCGTGAGGATGCCCGGATGGAACAGCGTCAGCTTGCTCAATTTCTCTTGGATGAATTCGACCAATGTCTGGTCTGCTTTGAAGTGAATGGACTGAACTTGAATTTGCATGTAAGGAACTTGATGGTGAGACTTTAGAAAATGCCTCGCGTATCAAGTGGTGACCCTTTGTGTGCGTCCTTCAGCCTTCTCGTGCTGACGTGTGTGTAGTGCTGGGTGGCGTTCAAACTGCTGTGTCCCAATAACTCTTTCACTGCATTGATGTCGGCCCCGCGGTTTAAAAGATGCGTGGCGAAAGAATGCCGGATGACGTGAGGGCTGCACTTGTTAAGCGAGCTCGTCTCCGTAATGTAATGATTGACCCTGCGATAAACAAATGCTGGATACAGCTCACGGCCTCCATCCGTGACAATTAAGAATTCACTGACACCGGGCCTTTTAACCATGTATGACTCGGCCATGTCCAACAATTCTTGGGACACAGGGATCAGTCGCTCCCGCCCACCTTTGCCATTCACCTTGATGGTCCTTCGGCTGGCTTGAACGTCGGCATGCCTCAACTTGATCAATTCGTCCTGACGGATGCCCGTCTCATAAAGGAGGGTAAGCATCAACCTGTCTCGGAGCCCTGACCATGAGTCAGGGAAAATTTCGCCTTCTAGGAGCGCGGCAATGTTGCGCTCCGGCACGACCTCCCTCACTCGCTTTTCCAGCTTGGGGAGGGTAACCCCATTGCTGGGATCACGGTCGGTAAACGTCATGCGGCGTGCGAACCGGTTGAAGGTTCTGAACGCACTGACTTTTCTGTGGATGGTCCGTGGGCTGCGGCCCTCTTGCATCATGTGCACCACCCAAGATCTTACCCAGTCCCCTTCAATACCCACCAACTCGTGGTGGTCGTATTTGTCCGAAAGGAAACGCTGAAACTGGTTTAAGTCCGAACGGTAACATCGCAACGTGTGCACACTTCCTCTTTTCTCCTTTTCCAAGAAGTGCAGGAAAGCCTGCAACGGCTTTTGGGGGGTAAGCGTGGTAGACATTTTGGTTTGGTTACTCAATAATAACCCACCAAATCATCTTACCAAATTATCAGCCCATCAAAGCCTTTTTGTTTTTGTAGACGGCTTTTTTCATCGCTTCACGACGCACCGTCTTCGGCTTCACATATTCTTTGCGGGCGCGGAGCATACGCCCAGTTTTCGTGCGATCGAACTTCTTCTTAAAACGCTTAAGAGCGCGTTCGATGTTTTCTCCCTCCTTGACCGGAATGATAAGCATAATGGAAAATTGGACCGCGAAGATAGCGGATTTCAAGCAGAACAGACTTGTCTATTTCAGATTATAACCCGTCTTTGATCAGGCTACGGGAAATGACCAGCTTTTGGATTTCAGAAGTGCCTTCTCCAATCGTACACAATTTTGAGTCTCTGTAGTACTTCTCTGCTGGAAACTCCTTGGTGTAACCATAGCCACCGAAGATCTGGACGCCCTCGGTTGCCACCGTCACACACATCTCCGAAGCTTGATATTTTGCCATTGCACCGAGTCGGGTCACATCCCCACCGTTCTCCTTGGCCCAGCATGCCTGGTTAATCAACAATCTGGAGGCCTCAATGCCCACAGCCATGTCGGCCAGCTTAAACCCGATTCCCTGAAAGTGGGCGATGGGACGACCGAACTGCTCCCGCTCCTTTGAATAAGCCAGAGCTGCATCGAATGCACCTCGACCAATGCCCAATGACAGCGCCGCGATGGAAATTCGACCACCATCCAAAATCTTCATCGCCTGAATAAAGCCCTCTCCAACATCCCCTAGGACATTGGCCGCTGGCACCCGACAATCCTCAAAAATGAGCTCTGCAGTCTCGCTTGCGCGCATGCCGAGCTTGTCTTCTTTTTTCCCTCCTTTGAAACCGGGCATGTCCCTTTCCACCACCATTGCGGTGATGCCATGGCTGTCTAACAGCTCTCCAGTCCGAACCAAAACCACGGCGACTTCGGCACTGAGGCCATGGGTGATCCAATTCTTCGTTCCGTTCAGCACCCAGTCATCTCCGTCCTTCACCGCAGTGCAGCGCATGCGCATCGCATCCGAACCTGTGCCTGCCTCGGTAAGGCCCCACGCTCCGATGTGCTCACCAGTAGCGAGTTTAGGCAAAAGCCGGCGCTTTTGTTCCTCATTGCCAAAGGTCAGAATGTGATTGGTGCACAAGCTGTTGTGAGCGGCCATGCTCAATCCAACCGCCCCGCAAACCGCGGCTAGCTCTTCGATGGCCGCGGAATATTCGAAATACCCCAATCCAGCTCCGCCATACTGTTCGGGAACGAGCATCCCCAGAAGTCCGAGCTCACCCATTTTGGTGAACGTCTCACGCGGGAAATGTTGCGCTTCATCCCACTTCATGATGTGAGGTTGAATTTCTCTCGCCCCGAAATCTCTCACCATATCGCGGATCGCGGAAATGGTTTCACTGTCTTGGAAGTTCATTGCATCCGTTTGAAGCACAAAGGTCGTCAATGCGCCGTGTCATCCTGAGTGCACGTCTTTAAATGCGGTAAAATATTCTCCCACTGGATTGAATCGAGTGCCAGACATTCGATCAGGGTCTCCAAGTCTGCGCCATGGTGCTTCACATAGCGCGCGATGACTTGCCCTTTTTTGACGCCCACTCCAGGCAATTGAGACCACGATTGGGCATCCAATTGACCGACGCATTTCTTCTGAACTTGACCTGGCGCACATTTGAAATGCACCATGAGCACATGGGCCAAACTGTCCCACCCCAGGGCCTCTTCCAATTGCTGAACCCGAGAAAATCCCCCCCAGTTCCGCCGCGCGGTTAAAACCCGACCTGCAACCCAAGGCCCTACACCCCGAATGGCCATGAGCTCCAGACTGTCCGCTTGATTTAAATCCACACGCGATTCAGAAACACCACCCCTTGGCTGGTCCTCGACTTGAACGGTTTTAAGCTGGTGTTTTGCGGCGCTCTGCTCTGTGGCACGCTCAGGAGACAACGGGCCTTCGCGGCTGGGGAAAACCAAACGTCCATCATGCTGGGCGAGCCATCCTGTGGGGAGAACGCGCATACGCCGCAATACATCTCGCGTTATAATACCGCCCACCGCATTACGATAACGCACAGCCGACCTCGCTTGTCGCGGACTGAGTCCCAAGCGCACCCATCCGGCAGAATCCAGAAGGTCCACAGCAATGGGCCCAACTGCATCCTCATCCGTTCGACTCAAGGTCAAGGACGCCTCATCCATCTGGGTGGGCTCAGAAATGACTTGATCTAATGCATAAAGCAACTCCTTCACCCCAATGGGTTCTGGCACCGCGGGAAGCCTTGACCTCCAGAGCTCGACCCCGACCCACAACATGAAGGCCAGCCCAAGAAGCCATGTTCCGAGGCGCTCCGACTTCAATGGAGGCGGGACAAAAAATGGCCGCAATCGAAATCAGTCGTAGCGCTTGATTTCGCCGGACTTTACTCGTTTTAGGTAATCCGTAAGGTCACCCTTGACCTCCCCTGCCAAGAAGTAAAGCCCCAACACATTCGGGAAGCACATGGCAAAAATCATCGCGTCTCCAAAGTCAAAGACACTGCTCGCGCTGATGGCAGACCCAATCACCACAAAGACGCAGAAGATGGCCTTGTAGCTCAAGTCTGCAGCCCGCGTCTCGCCAAACAGGTAGGTCCATGCCTTGAGCCCATAGTAACTCCACGAAATCATGGTCGAAAGCGCAAACAAAATCACGGCCAAAGAAAGCACTCCTGGGAACCAAGAAATGCTCTGCTCGAAGCTGCTTGAGGTGAGTCCAATGGCGTCCAATGATCCAGCCTGAGCATTGCCGAATACAGTAACAGCATCATATTGACCATAGTCTGTGATCACGATTACAAGAGCGGTCATGGTGCAGATGACCACGGTATCGATGAATGGCTCGAGCAACGCCACGATGCCCTCACTTACGGGCTCGTCTGTCTTGGCTGCACTGTGCGCAATGGATGCCGAACCGATGCCCGCTTCATTGGAGAATGCCGCTCTGCGAATGCCTTGAATCAGGACCCCAACGAGTCCACCGTACATCGCATCTGGATCAAACGCACCACTGATGATGCGGCTAAAAGCCGTCGGCACCGCACCCAAATTGGTCAAAATCACCCAAAGCGCGCCCAAAATGTATATGCCCACCATAAAGGGAACAATCTTGTCTGTCACTTTCGCTATCGACTTGATGCCTCCGAGAATGACCACACCAACGACGCCGGCCATCAGCACGCCGAACACCCAACCTTGGCCGAAAAGGAAACTCGATTCTCCGCCTGTGACCGCAATGAGCTGCTGGGTCGCTTGGTTGATTTGGACCATGTTGCCTCCTCCAAAGGAGCCTCCAATGCATGCAATGGCAAAGAGAACAGCCAACACCTTACCTAAACCACCTTTGCCTTGCTTGGCCAACCCATCGCGCAAGTAATACATCGGACCACCGGAGACGGATCCATCCGGATTCTGCCTGCGGTATTTGAGTCCCAGTGTGCACTCAATGAACTTGCTGCTCATCCCGAACAATCCGGCAATGATCATCCAGAAGGTGGCTCCCGGACCGCCCAAAGAAACCGCAACCGCGACACCTGCGATGTTTCCTACACCCACAGTGCCACTCAATGCAGCGGTCAGTGCTTGAAAATGCGACACCTCACCTTGATGGTTGGGGTTGTCATATTTCCCTCGGACAACGTCCAAGGCATGCCGAAAAGCGCGGATGTTGACGAACTTGAAATAGACCGTAAAAAACAAGGCCCCAACAAACAACCAAATCAAAACAAACGGAACGGTAAACCCTCCCAGCTCTACGCTCCAAAAGATGATGGAGGTGATCACTTCCGTGACCGGGCCCATCACGTTGTTAATGGCGTCATCCACAGAAGCTGCAGAGGCTTGAAATGGAAGAAAAAGAAGGGCAATCAGCGCAGTGCTGGCGGCGATCAAGCGTTGCATGAAAATTGGATTGAGTTGCGTTGGGCGCAATATAGGCCCCGCAACATGCTCCCGACAGATGGAATCAATCTGGAGTTTGCAAACCGAACAAACGGTTGAGCAGACGCAACTGGTTCTCGTTACCGAGAACGAACAGTTTACAAGCGTTGTCAAGCGGTGTATTTGGACCGGGATTGATGATGAACTCCCCTGCGGATGTTTTAACACCGATCACATTCACCCCCAATCGGTTTCGCGCATCCACCTCACCAAGTGTTGGCAAACGGAATTCACTGGGCAAATCCTTGACGTCCACCTCTTCCAAATTGATGGCGTCCTTGCCTTGGATTCGGATGTGGTCAATGAAGTCCATGACATCCGGGTTGACCACAAGAGAGGCCATGTGCGCGCCCCCAACGGTGTCCGGCATGATCACGTTGTCTGCCCCTGCCCGCCGCAACTTTGCAACGGAAGCTGCTTGAGATGCGCGGCTGATGATGGTGGCTTCTTCGTTGTGCTCCCGCACGGACAGCACCGTGTACAAGTTGTCCGCGTCGCTCGGCAACGTACAAATGACGGCGTGCGCCCGCTCCACTGCAGCGGCCATCAAGCGGTCATCTCGTGTTGCATCACCGGCGATGACCAATGGCGTCAACCCCTCGCGCAACTGAGTCACCAGCTCCTCGTCTTTCTCTACAATCACCACTTCGTGGCCCTTGGCTTGCAAGTCCGCATAGGCCTTCTCGCCCACACGCCCATAGCCGCAGACAATCACATGGCCGTCTAAGTTGTCGATGGTTCGTTCCAATTTCCTTGCATTAAAGAGGTCCCGATATTCCCCTGCCACGAAGTACGTCGTTATGGCCGAGATCGTATAGGCGAATGTACCGATTGAGAAAATGATGAGCAGCGAGGTGAACACCATCCCATGCGGGCTCAACTCATGCACCTCTCGGAAACCCACCGTACTGACCGTGATCATGGTCATGTAGAAGGCCTCGATGAAGGTGTAACCTTCGAGCACCATAAACCCCACGCTTCCGACCACAATCACCAAGGCCACCACGGCCAAAGACAGGGCAATTCTGCTGAAGGATTTGAATCGATAGAGCACAGTGGAAAGTTAACGGGATGTCATCAATTCCTCGGCCATGGCATTTTGAATGCGCAAGGCTTCTTTTCGAGCGGCTTCTGCAAAGTCTTCACCTGAAGACGCATAGAGCAAGCTTCGGCCAACATTGACAAGCAAACCGCCAGCCAACGGAGCGGACCATCCCGCTTGGCAGACCGCCGATAAAGTTCCGCCTTGAGCGCCGACACCGGGGACCAACAAGAATCGATCTGGCACCACCTCACGCACTTCAGACAACCATTCTGGCCGTGTAGCACCCACCACGTACATCAGCCGCTCAGCGCCTTTGTACTGCTGGCTAACCTCCAAGACGCGTCGCCACAATGGAGCACCATGGTCTACTCCGTGAAATTCGAAATCTTCCGCACCAGGGTTGGACGTCGCAGCCAAAAGAATGGTCCACTTGTCCTCGAAGGCCAAGAAAGGCTCCACACTGTCCCTTCCCATATAAGGGGCCACAGTGACCGCATCGGCGCCCCAAGCTTCAAAAGCCGCTTGAGCATAACGCGTGGCCGTGTTCCCAATGTCGCCACGTTTGGCATCCGCGATCCGAAGGCACCCTTCAGGAATGGCCTTCATCGTTTCACTCAAGACATTCCAACCCTCCGGCCCCAAGGCTTCATAAAATGCCACATTGGGCTTGTAGGCCACGGCCAAATCAGAAGTGGCCTCTATAATGGCACGGTTGAAGGCGAGAATGGCCTCAGTTCCGCTCCCCAAATGAGCGGGAATTCTTGCAGGATCGGGGTCCAAACCCACACACAAGAATGACTGCTTTGCACGAATGGTGTTGATGAGCGTCTGGCGGTCCATGGTTGGCGAAGATACCCTTCGGCAGGAATCCATCGGAACGTTCACGAACGTCCGCCATCAACGCCCGCTTGCTTGAGCCTTTCGGTCCGTTCCACCGTGCGCAATGCATCTATGAGCTCTTGAAGATCGCCGCCCAGAACGCGCTCTAAAGCATGAAGGGTCAGTCCAATCCGATGGTCGGTAACACGGCCTTGAGAATAATTGTAAGTGCGGATTTTCCCTGACCGGTCCCCAGTTCCCACTTGTGACTTCCTTTCCGCAGCCTCTTTGGCCCGACGGACGCGATCTTCCGCCTCCCACAATCGGGTCCTGAGCACGCCCAAGGCTTGATCGTAGTTCGCATGCTGCGAACGTCCGTCTTGACACTCGACGACCACACCCGTGGGCAAGTGGGTAAGCCGCACTGCACTCTCTGTCTTGTTTACGTGCTGCCCTCCTGCACCGCTCGCACGAAACGTGTCCTTTCGAATGTCTTTGAGGTCGAGTTTGAAATCCGCTTGCTCGGCTTGGGGCAAAATGGCCACAGTTGCGGCACTGGTGTGGACGCGTCCTTGTGACTCCGTGGCGGGAACACGTTGAACACGGTGGGTGCCACTTTCGTATTTCAAGTGGCCGAAAACAGCATTCCCAGAAATCCGGGCCACAATCTCCTTGTATCCGCCTGCCGTTCCATCATGCGCACCAATGACCTCCATCTTCCAGCCCTTGCCATCCACATAGCGCTGGTACATGCGGAACAAATCCCCAGCCCAAATCGCAGCCTCATCTCCGCCTGCCCCGCCCCTCAATTCGAGCACACAATCGCGCTGATCGCTTGGGTCATCGGGAACAAGGGCTTCTTGCAATTCTAGGGTCAATGCCTTCAGTACGGCCTCCAAACGGCCGACCTCCTCGCGTGCCATTTCCCGAAGCTCCGCATCTTCACTGTCCCGGTCAACTTTGGCCTCTTCTAGGCCCTCCCATGTTTTTCTGTATCGGCGAACCCGTTTCACAAGGGGATCGAGCGTGTTGTAATCCCGCATGGCCGAACGATAGGCCTCTGGGTCACCAATCACACTGGGGTCAATGACGCGCATCGACAATTCTCGGTGCCGGTCCTCCAGCGCCGCCAGTCGATCCAGCAACCCTTCCATTTTAACTGTACGTCTCCTGACCTTCTGGGCCGTAGATGGTCAAACGCGGCGCGTCGGCAATTCGGGCTTCTACCCGGCCAACAATCTGGGCCTGAACACCGTGCTGCATTGCTGTATCGATGACCGTTTGAGCATGCTCCGGTGTGGTGTAAACCTCCATCCGATGCCCCATGTTGTAGACCTGATACATCTCCCGCCAAGACGTGCCGCTGTGCTCCTGAATGAGCTTGAACAAAGGCGGCGTCTCAAACAAACCGTCCTTTACGATGTGGAGACCTTCATCTGCAAAGTGCAATACTTTGGTTTGGCCTCCACCACTGCAATGAACCAGCCCGTGCAGATGTGTCCGGCCGTGGGCGAACAAATCCACCATGACCGGCGCGTAGGTGCGGGTAGGGGACAGCACCAGTTTCCCCGCATCTACAGGCACACCATCCACCGAGTCAGTGACATTAAAAGGTCCTGTATAAACCAAGTCTTCTGGCAATCCCGGATCGAAACATTCCGGATACTTCTCTCTCCAGCCCGGACCAAAGACATCATGGCGGGCGCTGGTCAATCCATTGCTCCCAGTGCCTCCATTCCAAATGGACTCATAATGGGCTTGCCCATCACTGGCCAACCCCACGACAACATCTCCTGCTTGAATTCGTGCATTGTCGATGACCTCGTCTCGGCGCATCCTGCAAACCACCGTTGAGTCGACCACAACGGTGCGGACCAAGTCCCCCAAATCAGCAGTTTCTCCGCCTGTGCCGCGCACGTCCAAGCCCCATTTTCGCCATTCAGCCATGAGCTCTTCCGTACCCTGGATTAGAGCCGCAATGACTTCTCCTGGAACCAATCTTTTGTTCCGCCCAATGGTAGAACTCACCATAATTGGCCCTGTTGCACCCACGCACAACAAGTCGTCCAGGTTCATCACCAGAGCATCTTGGGCAATCCCCTTCCAGACAGAAAGGTCTCCAGTCTCCTTCCAGTAGATCCAAGCCAATGCGCTTTTTGTGCCCGCCCCGTCGGCATGCATCACCAGACAGTGCTCATCGCTGCCTGTTAAGGCATCGGGGACCACTTTACAAAAGGCCTTTGGAAAGACCCCTTTGTCAATGCCCGATATGGCGGCATGGACCTCCTCCTTCCCTGAAGAGACGCCGCGCCGGGCATACCGGTCCTGCTGTGTAGAACCGGACACCATGTCGCTCACTCCGGTACGTAGTCGAAACTGGTGATTCGGAATACCGTGCGGCGGTTCATTTGGTGCGCCGCTTCGCGCTCCTCGTCTGTGGCCAAGGCTGCAATTTCAGCGTCGCTAATCAAAGGCATGGTTTCCCCACGACCCAATGGCTGGAGACGCTCGGTCTCAATGCCTCGCTCCACCAAATAATTGACACAGGTTTCAGCCCGGCGCTGGCTCAGCGCATCGTTGGCCTGATTGCCCCCTCGCGTATCCGTATGGGCCTCCAAGGAGATCACAAACTTGGGGTTTCGGTCCAGCAAATCGACCAAATAATCGAGCGAGTCCTTTGAGTTCACAGCCTCGTCAACCACCAAGTCCGCCTTGGCAAATTCGTATTGAACCAATGGCATCGGGTAGTCTTCGTTGGTGACCACCTCGCGCAAGAGATATTCTTTGATGAAATTGGTGGATTTAGACAAGCCTACCGTGCTGAATTGATCTCCCGCATTGATGTATCCATCCATGGAAATGCTCACCGAATAGGTGCTCTCAGCACCTATTTCCCAGCGGCCATCTTCCACTCCACCCTCGTCATCGGAAGTGCCCGTGACGCTTTCCCCTTCGTTTCCAGTAACGGTCACCGTTGCACCCGCAATGGGCATTCCGGTGTCGTAATCGTAGACATAAGGAACGTAATCGAACTCGAGCGGTGGCATCTCGAAGGAGAAGATGTCATCCTTGCCCTTGCTTTCTGGGCGATCTGAACTGAGGAAACCTTGTTCCTTCTTGGGGTGATACACCAATGCGAAGTCATCGCTCGCAGTATTGATGGGGTACTCCATGAATTCAGGTGCCTCGAAGGTCATCCCATTTCCGGTCCAAGTGGCTTTCAAGATGTCCAATCCACCCATTCCGCCTGGGCGACCTGAAGCGAAATAGAGGTCTCCGTTTTTGCGGATGTGAGGGAAGAACTCATCGGAAGAAGAATTGACATCAGGCCCCATGTTCATCGGAGACCCCCACTCACTGGATGCGTCATTCCATTCAATGTACCAGAGGTCTCGTCCACCCTGTCCCCCTTGCATGTCACTCACGAACACCATGTAGGCATCGTCGGGCGTCATGGTCGGCTGACCCACTTGAGATGAATCGTCTTCCATGCGGTTGAGAACCGGAAGCTCCTCCGCTGCTCCCCAGCGGGTACCCACTCGCTCAGAGCGGTAAATGTCACATGGAAAGTTGTCCCCCTTGTCTACCAAACAACGGGTGAAATACAATGTCTTGAATTTGGAATCCAACGTAACACCCCCTTCGTTGCTTGGGCTGTTGATCGTGTTGCCTAGAGGCTCAGGAATGCTCCACTTTCCCTTTCTGTCCACCTCTGCGGAAAACAGATCCATGTAGCTCTCCCCTGTGATGGGGTCTTCGCCACTTCCCGTACTGCTGCTTCGGCTTGAGGCGAAAATGACCTCTTCTCCGCGCTTGTCCGAAAAAGTTAAAGCGAAATCAAAACTGGGTGAATTGGCCATCACCACAGCTTCCACCACAAATCTGCTGTCTCCAACAATGAGACTCTCAGCCGCATTGTTGCAGGACGAAATGAAGGAATTGGCCACAGTGGCATCTCCCCCATTGGACTTGAACTTTTGGAATTGGTCGACCGCATCATCGAATTCCCCTTGGCCCATCAGGACCAAACCGTAATTCTGGAAGACTTCGGGGTGATCTGCCGCCCATTTGAGGTCAATGGCACGTCCATACCACTCTTCAGAAGCAGGAAGGGCGCGGCCCAAACGGTAGCACTCCCCAATCAAAAAGCAAACTCGGCCTTTTTCTTCAAGGTCGCCCTTGAGCTTGGCGTATGCGACTTGGTAGTCTTTCGCAGCTTCAAAATACCCACCCCTGTCAAAGGCGGCATCCGCATCTGCAGTGATGTCATTTTGAGCGAACCCCTGCAGGCAGAACAGGGAGAGGACAAAGGTGACGGCGAAGCTCAAGGCTCCAGAACGTCCGAGGATCAGGTTCAACATTCCAAGAATCGATATGTGCACGAATGTAAGAAGGCCCCGGAACTTCGCGTGAACGAATCCGAGGCCTTCTTCAATTAAAGTCGCAGAAAATCAACGAGTGAACAACAATTCCCGCAATTTCGGGAAGGGCCAGCGGCTGTCTTCCGTCAATTTTTCAAGTTGATCCACTTGGACACGAATTTGCTCCATGACAGGTTTCACGCGGTCTGCGTAACGCCTTGCCTTCTCATGCATGTCGTCCATCTTGTTCGCTTGACTGCGCTCGGAACGCAGCTTGGCCACCAATTCATGGACTGTGGAAAGTCCCACAGATAAATCTTCCAAAATGCTGCGTTGTGCTGTGGTCATGGCCTCGGCTGCATCGTCGCCAAACACGTCCAAGAAACCTTGAATGTTGGCCAACAAGTCACCTTGGTAGTCCATGACCGCGGGCATCACCTGGTTCACCACCATGTCACCCAGCACACGGCCTTCGATCTGGAGCTTCATCACGTAGTTCTCCAGCTCGACTTCGGTGCGCGCGTTGATTTCTTCTGCTGTCAAGACACCGACCTCTTCAAACAAGGCAATGGTCTCTTTGCGCTGCCAAACCGACAAAGCACTGGGCGTATCCATCAAATTGGACAAGCCACGCTTGGCCGCTTCCTCCACCCATTCTTGGCCATAGCCATTGCCTTCAAAGCGAATGGCCTTGCTTTGCTTGATGAGGGCCTGAACCTCCTTCAACAGGGCCTCGTCCTTCTTGTCTCCGCTTTCAATTCTGGCGTCAACGGCGACTTTAAACTCTTGAAGCTGCTGAGCCATAATGGTGTTCAAAACGGTCATGGGCACTGCGCAATTTGCAGAACTGCCCACAGCCCGGAACTCGAACTTGTTGCCGGTGAATGCGAAGGGCGAGGTTCTATTCCGGTCGGTGTTGTCGAGCAAAACCTCAGGAATACGTCCGATTTCCAGCTTCACAGCCGTCTTTTCGTCCGGACTCATTTTTCCTGCACTGACGTTCTTTTCGACCGCATCCAACAATTCCGTCAACTTGGACCCAATGAAGGCACTGATGATGGCTGGAGGCGCTTCGTTGGCGCCCAAGCGATGGTCGTTGCCTGCACCTGCAATCGCTGCGCGAAGGACATCCGCGTGACGATGGATGGCCGCAATGGTGTTGACAAAGAAGGTCAAGAAGCGCAAGTTGGTCTTCGGGTTTACACCTGGCTTCAACAAGTTGACTCCCGTATTCGTGCCCAGCGACCAGTTGTTGTGTTTTCCAGACCCATTCAGTCCAGCAAACGGCTTTTCGTGAACCAACACCCGGAAATCATGGCGAATCGCCACGTTCTCCAAAAGGTCCATGAGCAACAGGTTGTGGTCATTGGCCAAATTGGCCTCTTCGAACATCGGCGCCACCTCGAATTGGTTCGGCGCCACCTCATTGTGACGCGTGGTCACGGGTATGCCCAATTTGTGCGCCTCACACTCAAAGTCTTGCATAAAAGACATGACCCTCGGGGGAATGCTGCCGAAGTAATTGTCGTCGAGTTGCTGCCCCTTCGCTGGAGGTGCACCGATCAAGGCACGGCCGCTTTGGGCCAAGTCCGGACGGGCATTGTACAAGGCCTTGTCCACCAAGAAGTACTCCTGCTCCCAACCGAGAGTGGCCACCACTTTGGTCACATTCTTGTCGAAGTATTGACACACTTCGGTTGCCGCCTTGTCTACCGCTGTCAGCGCCTTCAACAACGGCACTTTGTTGTCCAATGACTGTCCAGTGTAGGCGATGAAAATGGTGGGAATGCACAGGGTTTGCCCCATTAAAAATGGCGGGCTACTTGGGTCCCAAAGGGTGTACCCTCGCGCTTCAAACGTGGAACGGATGCCCCCATTTGGGAAACTCGACGCATCGGGCTCCTGCTGGACCAACAAGCTGCCATCAAAGCGCTCAATTGCCCCTCCCCTTCCATCGGGCTGGATAAAGCTGTCGTGCTTTTCTGCAGTGCTTCCAGTCAAAGGCTGAAACCAGTGCGTATAGTGCGTTGCACCGCGGGACATCGACCACTCCTTGAGGGCGCTGGCCACTTGGTCTGCGATCTTTCGGTCGATGCGGATGCCATCCCGCATGGCGGACACGATGTGGTCATTCGCTTCTTCGGTCAGGTACTCGCGCATGGCGCTGAGCGTGAAGGCGTGATCTCCATAATAATCGGAGATTTTTGATGAAGGTGTATCCAGGGCCTTTGGGGCACGCTCGAGGACATCTTCCATGGCAGTAATGCGATAATTGGACATGGTTTCGTGTCTATGCGCACAAAACTAGCCAACCACCCCTTCTTTTTCGGAAAGAGTGATGAACAAAACATTAAAAATTCAAGAACGCCCCCTAATAAATAGGGGGTTCCCCCGGAATCTTTTGATTTTTTCCGCCAACCGCCTCAAAAAACCACCACCCGGCGGCGCACAGACTGACCAGACTGACTGATCGTTAGGGTGTGAACACCGGCGGGAAGCGCTTGAAGCGGTATTCGGCCTTGGAATCGGGCGTCGGCTTGGGCCACGCCTTGCCCCTCTGCCACCCTGCGTCCTGCAGGGTCGTGCAAATGCCATTCAAAAGGGCCACTCCAACCTTCGAGCACAAAATTGACCGCGTCGCGGGCGGGATTCGGATAGACCCGAACCGCACTGCGCTCCACCAAGTCATCTTCGACCGCGTTCACCAAGTTGGTCTCGAAATGAAAGTTGTGGATGATGCTCTTTCCGAAGTCAGGCTCGAACGTAACAAAATTGCCCCCTGCCTTCCTTAGCCTCACAAATCCGCTGCCATCGTCGTTCGCCCAGAAACTGATGCCATCGTCATCTCCATCGAAGAACTCAAAGGTGTAGCACCCTTGGTTCATGTATATCGTGTCGCGGTATTGGGTATTGGGGTCGGGATAGCTCCGCTGGAAATACACCGTACCATCCTGATGGGTCAACCTTGCCGTGTTCTCCCAAGGCGTAGAATTGGTTCGAACAAAAACAATCAGCCGGTTGTCGTCCTCGTCGCCGGGATCGTCCAAATAGGTGTAGGTGGGAGGGCGTCGGAAAGTGCTGCGCACTTCGTTGTTCCAAGACACCTGATCCACTTCCCCATTGGGCGCCGAAACCCTGGCCACAAATTCCAAGTCTTCTTCTGAATTTCCAACCCACATGCCCGCATCGAGGGCGACAAGGTCCACCACCTCTTCCTCCAAGAACCCCAATTCCCCTGTCCATGTCATGGACTGCAAATTGCTGGACAAGCCAAACGTGATGGTGCACGAGGTGAGGAGGGTACTGCCACTGTTGCGCAAGACCACTTGCGGCTTGTCGCAAATGGGGTTGGTCCGACCCGACAACTTTGACCCATTGGGAGCCAATACCTCCACAATCTCTGCATCCAACATATGATTGGGCGCACCGTATGCGATCACTTGCCCCTCAAACCGGTAGTTGCCATCGGGATCGTAATCGACATCATAGTCCACTGTAAATGGCCCCACGCCCGACACATGAGGTGTGAGCTCCATGTCTTCTGTGTCTACTGGCGCGCCTGGACACCAACCCGCCCGGTCATATATCCACGTTCCGCCTTGGGGAAAGAGGGCATTGTCGGCACACTCCCTCATGATTTGCCAGCTCCATTGTTCCACGCCATTGACCTTGACGCGGTGGATGTTGGGACAGAATTCCCCACAATTGTTGCCGCTGCCAAACCCGTGTCCAGAAGCGCGGGTTTTTAAACGCCACATGGCCTCTTCGGCTCCGGGCGAATACGTGTAACCGGTCACATTCTCGTCAAAGCTGTTCAGGTTGTATTGCCCTTTCCAAAACGCCTCGACCCCGAGTACGTCCCGAGCAGGTTCCCCCTCGATGAAGTGAAACTTGAGATCCAACAGCTCCTGCCAATTGCCCGCCTGCAACTCCACACTGTCCCTCAACAAAGGGAGGTAGTCTGTGACGTCATAGCGCCAAGTCCATCCGTCTTCTCCCAAATCCAATCCAATGCCGTAGGGCGTGATGTATCGATACAGTTCATAGCGGTCAACGACGTCGAAGGGCACTCCGAAGTAATCCAATGTGTCCGAAGTCAGCTCCGACACTTCGCCAGGAATGGGGTACACCACCGTGTCGCCAAACAGCGGGATCCACTCGGTCTCGCCTGGGGCATAGTGATAGGTCAGGTCGGTCATGGCCACTTCATTTCCCGCCACTTCCCAAGTGGACAAGCTGAGCGGCGCCACAGGACGTAAGTTCAAAATGGAGCCATCCGCCACAAACTCGAGGTATTCACCTCGGCCAAAACCCAACCATGGACGGAAGCCTTGCTCCTGCCCTTTAAATCGCTCTCGGCCTGGGGTATTCCTGCGCAAAGTGGACCCGTGATGAAAGCCGGGGTGTCCCCCGGGTGTATGGTTCACCTCTTCGGTGCCATTGGCACCATCAAAACGGTAGTCCACCAACAGAGCTTCGTAGTTTGGGTGCCAAGCGGTGGGCTGGCGGTTGAGCCATGAAGCAATGGTCTCGCCATCCAAAGCTTGCGACCAAATCCGGAAGTCGTCGACCCGGCCGTTGTAGCGATTGTTCCCGTTGCCAGAGGCACCCAGGTTCATCTTCACAATGCCTTCAATCAGGTTGTCTTTGCCCTCTCCACTGTGGAACAGGACCCCGTTGAGGTAAATCTGCATGAGGCCTGCCTCCGCATCCTTCACAAATGCCCAATGGTTCCATTGTCCCTCGTAATCTTCGGTCTGGGCTTGTTGGTCGATGCGGTCGTAGCCGCCATCTTGACCACAGTCCCAATACACCCGGCCATTGCTCCACGGCAAATGGACATTGACCACGCGCTGCCCTGCGGCATTCACGGCTTCGAACAGCGTGCCATTTTCGGGCTGAGCATCGGGATTCCCGAAAACCCAGCATTCAATGGTGATCTCGGACGACAGCGGTTCGAGATCCACCACATCGACCTCCACCCTGTCGGGTGCCGTGAACTGAACCTGACCATCCTGCCCTTCTGCCACCCAACCACTGCCGGCAGCGCCAGAGACACCCGACCAACCGTCCTGGCTTCCATCGGTGTCCGAGGTGACATCGTCCACGGCAAACTCCAGCACAAGATTCTGCTCCCCGTCCCATTCAATGGACGGAGACAGGCGGATCGACAAACTGTCCCCGCTTTGCCAGGAGGACAATCCATACTGATAAGCCGTGTTGGGTAAATCCAAGAATCCAACCAACGCCGTGTCGGTGGTGAGTCCCCACTTGACGTCCATGCGCCGCGCCTCGGGCGCCCCAGACATCGCCAAGAAAAGCCGGTCGATGCTGCCTGCGCCCAAAGGCGCCAACTCTTCTGCTGTCCACAAAAACTGCATTCTCTTCGAGACACCCGGCTCCAAGAATGGCGCTGCGCCATCCAAGGCTCCCGGTTGCACCACTGTTTCCGACAACACCTCATCGGCCACAGTCAATGCAGCGGGGAACCAAATCGAATCTTGTACCCCCTCCACGTATGGGACCACTTGAGCCGTATCGAAAGGCGCATCGGCCAGCAGCTGAAGAGGATGCTGAAGCGCTGCGCTGTCGAGCGTTCCCGTATGGTCAAACAAATAGGTATAAGAGAGGTAATCCCACTCGCCACAAGCATACCCCAAATTGCCTGCCGTGCCATCTTCGAAACACTTTAAAGTGTACTCCATGATCACCTTACCGTAGTCAACACCGTTGTCTGAAGGCGGAAAATCAAACCAGCGTCGGCCCGGGCTATCATACGCCGTCTCCGCGTTGTTCTGGGCATCAAAAGTGTAGGTCTGCACTGTTGTCGTGTCCGCAAAAACAGGCACAGCAAAACCCAGCAGCACAATCCACAATAAAGAAGTTCGAGCCATCCATTTCATGGCGAAAAGGTAATCACCAAGAAGAAATCACAGCGCCTGAATTCAGGCACCTGCCCACCTGAATTGTCTGTTCGAAGACCGTCAATCCATCATCGTCGCCCAGGGTAAACCTTGAGCGCTTCGGCCAAAATCTCCACTGCGCGCCGAATGGCATCGGCTTCCAACACATAGGCGATTCTCACCTCATCTCGACCCGCTCCAGGGGTGGCATAAAAACCACTCGCCGGTGCCATCATCACGGTCTCTCCTTTCCAATCGAAATCCGAAAGAATCCACTCGCAAAAGTGGTCACTTGAATCAATGGGCAATCGCGCTACGGCGTAGAACGCCCCTCCTGGGCTCGGCACCGCAACACCCGGAATGGCCTGTAAACCTTCAATCAAGACATCCCTCCTCTCCACATACGCCGCCTTGACGTCCTCAAATATGACCGCGGTGTGCGCAAGGCAGCTTCTCCTGCAATCTGCCCCAAAGTAGGGGGCGACAACCGTGCCATTGCAAAGCGCATGCACGCTTGATGGACTGCCGCATTCCGGGTCACGAGGGCGCCCACTCGGGCACCGCACATGCTGTATCGTTTGGACACGGAATCCATCAACACAACATGATCGTCCAACCCTTGGAGTGACAAGACACTTGTTGGGG
Source organism: uncultured Flavobacteriales bacterium (assembly GCA_949373165.1). Classification (GTDB taxonomy): domain Bacteria; phylum Bacteroidota; class Bacteroidia; order Flavobacteriales_D; family Sanyastnellaceae; genus UBA8752. The sequence continues at coordinate 23,924 of CASICO010000019.1, forward strand.
CCTGATCTCCGTAACAGAACTCGCGGTAGACTTCGTCCGCAAAGAGGTACAAATCGTGCTCCAGTACCAAAGACCGTATGGCCTCGAGCTCTTGGTCTGTGTAGACATAACCGGTGGGATTGCCTGGATTGCAAATCAAAACCGCACGTGTGCGACTGGTGACTTTTGCCGCGATGTCGGCTACGGGCGGCAATGCAAACCCGTCTTCAATCCGAGAGGTCACAGGCACCACCTTCACCCCAGCCATCGTGGCAAAGCCATTGTAGTTGGCATAAAACGGCTCTGGAATGATGACCTCATCGCCTGGCTCAAGACACGCTTGAAAAGCAAAAACGAGGGCTTCACTCCCGCCCGTGGTGACGATGATTTGGTCGGGCGTGACGTGCACGTCCACAGATGCATAATAGGCCGACAAGCCCTCTCTGTACGTCGCAAATCCATCACTTGGACTGTACTCGATGACGGTTCTGTCCATCCCTTTGACCGCTTCCAACGCGACGTCGGGCGTAGCAATGTCGGGTTGACCAATGTTGAGGTGCAGAACACGTTTGCCCGCGGACTTGGCCGCCACAGCAAAGGGGGCCAGTTTGCGAATCGGGCTGTCGGGCATGGCTTGTCCCTTGGTCGAAATGCGCGGCATGTGGATGATGAATTGGCTTCTTAGAGGCGCGAAGATAACCGACCGAAAAACAGGAAGCCGGCCCAAATGGGCCGGCTTCCGCAATTCACTTATGAACCCATGATCACTGCGTAACCAGCAGCTTCTTCACAGCCATGTAGGCGTTGCTTGCGATTCGAATCTGGTACATACCCGCATCCAAACCTTCCGCATCAATGGTCATCAAATATTCCACATCACTCATGGCATTGCCATCATACAATTCTTGAATCAGTCCACCCGACATGCTGTAGAGGTCAACCCTCAAGCGCATGTTGTTGGCCACCACAAACCCGAGCTGGCTCACATTGTTGGTTGGGTTCGGAAGCAATCCAGTCACACGAATGGGGTCTTTCAAGTCCCCGCCGACTGAAATATCGAAAGGCGTGTGGCCTGAACCCACAGCAGGAGCTGGCGGCGTCACATCGTTGCCGTCACCGGCAACCGTGTATCCGAATTCAGTCAGGTTGCCACAAGCATCGGTCACCAAGTAGTCATATTCAGCTGTCCAAGGCAGCGCGCAATCCATGTCGAGCATGATGTCTCCGCTCGACCCCATGAATCCTTGCGATGTCCCATTGACAATCAGCTGACCACTCCAGTAGAACCATGCACTGGCTCCGTAATTGGCGTTCTGGTTGTTTGCCCCATCTCCAACCTGGAGACCGTAGTAGTAATTCATGGGCTGATGGGTCAGGCTCAATTCCGAACCTGCATAAATGCCCGTTCCAATCATGCCTCCCGTTTGCATCACGAGGTAAGACCAATCTGTCCATGGAGACTCACCGGGCATCACATTGGAACAATCCTTCTTGTATCCACGGCCGAGGCCCGACCATTGCGCCCAGTCGTAGGCTGCGTTGTAATCGGCACTCCACACGAAGCCCCCGGAACCATCGGCATTCTCCATCTCCACTTGAATGAAGAGGGTATTGTCGTAATGGCTCTCAATCAAGTTGATGCCCCCTTCGACAACGGTAAAGCCCGCACCGTCGAAATAGGCACCTTCCAAGACCATGGCCGCAGGGGTGTTACCCGTGCAGGCATCTCCGTCCATGAAGGCTTCTGGGGTGGCGCCCTCGCAATAATTCCCGATGTCCTCAGTCGGCAGCAATCCACCGAAGGATTGGGCTTCCACCACGGTCACCTCGCCTCCACATGCATCATCCGCAACCAAGCTCACCGGATTCGCCAAGACAATCCAACTGAAGATGGACCCCTCTTGACTTTGCGTCACGGTTTCTCCGTTGGAGATGCCGTTGCTCGATGTGATCTGCGGAGCCGTCACATCCAAGAAGGTCACGGTCTGCGTGGCACTCGCCATGCCTGCATTTCCACAGTTGTCGGTGGCGCTGGCCATGTAGGTCCGCAATACCGTGTAGCTGCCGGCATCTCCACAGAGGTAGGCCGGAGCGCTGTCCACGTAAGAGACTGCACCCACAACAGGCGCATCCGTGCAATTGTCGGTGGCGCTGGCCGTGACTGCGGCAGCAGCTGGCATGTCGCCATTGCAATCGGCATCAAGATTCAGCGACACATCAGCAGGCGCTCCCGCAAGGAAAACCACTGGAGCTGTTGTATCCACCACCGTAATGTGCTGGAGCGTGGTGTCTCTCGACACGTTGCCCGAAGCATCCACGGCTTCAATGATCCAACGGCGATCAAACTCGCGGCATCCTTCAATGCCCGCCTCGTTGATTTCGTCGTACAGGATGTCCACATCGAAAGTGCAGTTGTCTGTCGCTTCGTACCAAGGCTGTCCGGCCGCGAAAAGGTCCACCATGTTGACACAGCTCTCACCGGCATACAAGGTGTAGTCCTCAAGGTCAAAGATGTTGACCTCGGGCATCTCATTGTCCTCGACCACCACATTGGCGGTTTTCACCGTCGCATTGCCGTTGACATCGGTTGCGGTCACCGTAACCTCATTGTCTCCTGTCGTATTGCAATCAAATGCATCCACATCGAGGACCATGCTTTGGATTCCACAAGCATCTGTGGCCTCCACAAGGACGTCGTCGAGGACAATGGAAACCGCTCCATTCTCATCGAGTTCCACCACAATGTCTTGCAGGGTCACCGCGGGGGAAACCGTGTCGAGAACTGTGACCCCGGACAGGGCAGATGCTGAATTGCCATTGACATCCAACACCGTCAACTGAACCTCATTCAACCCCACATGCGTGCAGTCAAAGTCATATTGGTCCAGCCACATGCTGTCGATCGCACAGTTGTCGTAAGAATTCACATCGACATCTGAAGCGGCGATGGACGCCATTCCATTGGCATCCAGGTACACATCGAGGTCATTGGACTCCGCCATAGGGGCCAAGTTTTCCTCCACGGTCACCGTGGCATCGGCAGTGGCTGTATTGCCTGCGATGTCGGTGACGGTCAAGGTCACTGCGTTGTCTCCCACATCACTGCAATCAAAACTGGTTTGGGTAGCCGCGAAGGAAACCGCACCAAAGTCATTGCTTGATCCATTGTCGAGCTCATCCGCATCAATGGACGCCTGGCCGTTCTCATCCAAGGCGATGGTGAGGTCCTGAGCTTGGGCATCCGGAGCGGTGGTGTGAACGATGATGTTCAAGAAAGCGAAGATGCTGGCCTGATCACAACCGTCAATGTGACGTGCACTGAAGCTCACAGACCCATCGGAATGTGATCCAGTCTCAAACTCCGCGTAACCATTGTCCACATCGGTCTGATCAATGGTGTACGATTCCGTGAGCACGCTGTTGATGTAGAGCTCCACCACATCCCCTGACTCAGCGGACTGAGCGAAGATTCCTGTGAACATGACCCGCATGGTTGGCGTGTCGTCGTTGGTGATGTTGTCGGTCATGTCCGCTCCGCTGTCGCTGGCGTCAATCAAATCGATGAGCGGGCAACTTGGCGCCACTTCGTCAATCACTGTGAACGTCGCATCTCGCGTGTCGGTGTTGTTGCAGTCGTCGGTTGAAGTGAAGGTGACCGTCTCCGTTCCCGTGCTTCCGCACTCGTCGGTCAATCCGAGGCTGTTGTGACTCTGAGTCGTTCCTCCACAGACATCCGTAGAGGTCATTCCACCAAAATTGGTCAACCAAGCTGCGAAGGCTTGCGCCTCATTGCCATCCCTCTGATACACCACATCCTGTGGATCTGTATCGATGTCTGGCTGGGTGGTGTCCTCAATGGTGAATGTCGCTGTGGTGGTGCTGAACAGTCCACAGTCATCGGTCGCGGTAAACATGACCGTCGTAGAGCCTGTTGCACCGCAATCGTCACTCAACGCAGTGTGGTTGTTTGTCCAAACCACATCTCCACAAATGTCAGAGGCAACCGCCCCACCCTGTGAGTTCAGCCAAGCATTGAGTTGAGCCCCATTGCCGGCCCCATCGCACTCAACCGTCTCGTTTGATGCGTCGACATCGATGCTGGGATTCGTTTTGTCTTCGATGGTGAACGTGGCGCTGGTCGTCACCGAATTGCCATTGGGGTCCTGAACGGTGAAGATCACCAAAGCAGAACCGGTGTTGCCGCAATCATCGGACAGGGCCATGAAATCATGGGACCAGGAAATTCCGCAGGCGTCAGATGCCTCCGCACCACCATTGTCCGTCAACCAAGCCTGAAGCTGAGCCTGATTGCCGCTTCCATCGCACTCCACCGTCATATCGGAAGCACCCAAGGAAATGGAAGGGTCCACATTGTCCTCAACGGTAATCGTCGCAGTGGTGGTGTTCTGATTGCCATTGTTGTCGGTCACCGTCAGGGTCACTGTGTTGGCCCCCACATGACTGCAATCGAAATCAGTCTGACTCAGGGCCAAGCTGGCAACGCCGCAGGCATCAGAAGAACCGTCGTTCACCTGTTCGGCGGTAATGCTCCCCGCTCCATTGGCGTCGAGCTGAACCGTCAAATCTTGGGCGACAGCCTGAGGATTCACGTTGTCCTCAACCGTTACGGTCGCAATGTCCGTAGACACGTTGCCATTGTTGTCGGTCACCGTCAAGGTCACCGTGTTGGTCCCCACATGTGAGCAATCAAAATTCTCCTGACTCAATGTCATCGTGGCGATACCACAAGCATCGGAAGAGCCGTTGTTCACCTGGTCCACGGTAATGCTCCCCGCTCCATCCGCGTCGAGCTGGACCGTCAAATCTTGGGCGACAGCCTGTGGATTCACATTGTCCTGAACCGTGACTGTTGCCGTGGCTGAAGCCAAGTTGCCGTTCACGTCGGTCACCGCCAAGGTCACCGTGTTTGTGCCAACATGACTGCAATCGAAATCGGTCTGGTTCAACGCCAAGTTCTCGATGCCACAGGCATCGGACGAACCATTGTTCACAGCCTCGGCCGTGATGCTAGCAGCTCCATTGACATCCAGTTGAATTGTCAGATTCTGGGTCAATACGACAGGGCTTATGGTATCCAAGGCGATGATGATTGCCGTGGCGGATGTTGAATTTCCAGAGCCGTCCGTCACCAAGATTTCCGCCTCGGTGCCGCCATCACCAACGCGAGAGCAATCAAAATCCACACTCTCAGCAGGAGCACTTCCATCAATGGAAATCGTCAGAGAAGCCACAGAACAATTGTCGGTCACACCAGATGCTGTGGACGCTACCGACAATGTGCCGGAGCCGTTCTCATCGAGGTAGACAGTGACTCCGCTGGCAGACACAGTGGGTGCCATGTTGTCCTCCACAGTAATTGTCGCTGAAGCCGTGGTTTCGTTGCCATTGTTGTCGGTCACCGTCAAGGTCACCGTATTGGCTCCTAAATGCGTGCAGTCAAAGCTCTCTTGGCTCAATGTGGTTGTGGCGATGCCGCAGGCATCCGACGATCCGTTGTCGATTTGAGCCGCCGTGATGCTGCCGGCACCCGATGCGTCGAGCTCAACCGTGAGGTCCTGCGCGATGGCCACGGGGTCCACTTTGTCCTCCACCGTGACGGTGGCGATGTCGGTAGAGACGTTGCCATTGTTGTCGGTCACCGTTAAAGTGATTTCATTCGCGCCCACATGTGAGCAATCAAAGCTCTCTTGACTCACTGTGATCGTGGCAATGCCACAAGCGTCATTAGAGCCGTTGTCGATTTGGGACGCCGCAATGCTTCCTGCACCTGAAGCGTCAAGCTGCAAGGTGATGTTCTGTGCAATGGCCACTGGATCCACGTTGTCTTCGACCGTCACGGTCGCAATGTCCGTAGATACGTTGCCATTGTTGTCGGTCACCGTCAAAGTGACCGAGTTGGCTCCCACGTGAGAACAATCAAAGCTGTTTTGACTCAATGTGGTTGTGGCGATGCCGCAGGCATCAGACGATCCGTTGTCGATTTGAGCCACAGTGATGCTGCCGGCACCCGATGCGTCGAGCTCAACCGTGAGGTCCTGCGCGATGGCCACGGGGTCCACTTTGTCCTCCACCGTGACGGTGGCGATGTCGGTAGAGACGTTGCCATTGTTGTCGGTCACCGTTAAAGTGATTTCATTCGCGCCCACATGTGAGCAATCAAAGCTCTCTTGACTCACTGTGATCGTGGCAATGCCACAAGCGTCATTAGAGCCGTTGTCGATTTGGGACGCCGCAATGCTTCCTGCACCTGAAGCGTCAAGCTGCAAGGTGATGTTCTGTGCAATGGCCACTGGATCCACGTTGTCTTCGACCGTCACGGTCGCAATGTCCGTAGATACGTTGCCATTGTTGTCGGTCACCGTCAAAGTGACCGAGTTGGCTCCCACGTGAGAACAATCAAAGCTGTTTTGACTCAATGTGGTTGTGGCGATGCCACAGGCATCAGACGATCCGTTGTCGATTTGAGCAGCAGTGATGCTACCGGCACCCGATGCGTCGAGTTGAACCACCAAATCCTGAGCCATTGCTGTGGGATTTACGTTGTCCTCGACCGTCACTGTGACCATGGTTTCGCCCTCGTTTCCGCTGACATCCGTTACAAGAATGGTCACTTCATTGGATCCCACATGACTGCAATTGAATGAAAGGCTCTCAACAAATGCCCCCCCATTTCCTTCCAGCAATGTGCTGGAAATGCCACAAGCATCGGATGATCCATTGTCTATCTGCGCAGCTGTGACGCTGCCCGCCCCATTGGCGTCAAGTTGAACGGTCACGTTCTGAGCCAACACGACAGGATCAATCTCGTCCAACACGGTGATGGTGGCCTGAGCCACACTCTGGTTGCCATTGTTGTCAGTCACCGTCAGGGTCACCGCGTTGGTTCCAACGTGGGTGCAGTCGAAGGCCAATTGGCTCAAGGACAGGTCAGCGATGCCACAGGCATCCGAAGAACCGCTGCCCACCTGGGCTGCCGTGATGCTGCCCGCGCCAGACGCGTCGAGTTGAACCGTCAAATCCTGAGCGATGGCCGATGGAGAAATGGTGTCGACCACCTGCACATTCGCGTCGTCCGTAGCGGAGTTTCCTGAACCATCAAACACAGTCAAAGTCACTGTATTGGCTCCCACATGACTGCAGTCGAATTCCGACTGACTCAAGTCCATGCTGACAATGCCGCCACAAGGGTGGTCTGAACCATTGTCTACATCAGAACTGTCAATGCTCGCCGTACCGGCTGCGTCCAAGTAAATCGTGATGTCTTGCGCAACAGCCGTGGGCAAAACGAGGTCCAAGACAGTCACGGTTACGGTGAGGGAATCCACATTGCCCAAATTGTCGACTGCTGTAATCGTGATGGAGTTGTCACCCTTGGAGTCGCAATCGAAATCCAACCCATCTGAAGTCAAGCTTTCAATTCCACAGTTGTCATAGCTCCCTCCAGCCAGCTCTTCAAGCGTAAGCGATGCTAACCCATTTCCGTCCAAGAACAAGGTGGTGTCTTGAGCAAGAATGGTGGGCAGAATGGTATCCACCAACAAAACGCTCAATTGCGATTCGGACGTGTTGCCATAAATGTCAATGGCGGTTACATCAATGGATGAGGAGTATTGCGGTGAAAAACCAGAAAGGACCGCACCAAAGTCGTCCGAAGCAACATTGGCCACCAATAGTTCTTGCTCAAGTCCTGAATCCGAGAAGGACACCCTCCCAATGTTTCCATTTTCGAACCCAAGGATCAAAGAGCCATCATAAAAAATCATGGCATCCGCGGGACTGGAAATTCGCCCGAGATGCTCAACGCCTTCCATGCTCGGCACCTCCACGGCATATTCAGGTGCGTCAACCAACGTTCGAGAATAGGAGAACCCACCTCCATCTTGACAGCAGGTCCAGCTCGTGGTTACAATGTCAAAGAAGAAATTGCCTTGCGGAATCCAAAGCGATATGGTGTCGTCCACTTGGCAACTGGCACAATTATCATGTGCCACTACCCAAGAAGAGTAGGCTCCCTCCTCTGCTGTTGGTCCCATCTTCCAATATGTCCCTTCAGGTCCTGAACCATTCCAGGAGTTTTGGGTGATCGCGTTGAAATAGCCTTGACGATTTCCTCGGGCCAAAGCCACATAAGGTGTAATGGTATCGGCAACACCAATCGCAGAATCCTCTTTTGTGTACTCAACGAACGCGTCGACATCACACTCCGGGCAATTTGAAGCTTCAACCACTGGAGAGGAACTCATGTCTATGGACCACAGCTCTTTCTCACTAGATCCGCTGTCCAGTCCGTTTTCATCACAGATGGCATAAGCCACCTGCTGCTCTGCATCGACGGCAAGGGCTGTCCAGTCCCAATCATTTCCTTCTGGAGACTCAGCGGGAAGCATCCGAATCAATGTGGCAGTAAACGGAGCATAGTAGTTGGTCTCCGGGTAAGCAGAGCCCAGTTCAAAAGAGAACAACGGCGTCCCTGACCCAACATTGTATCCGTCTCCGTCGTGGGACAAGGCATAATGCACGCCTCCAACCGTTTCGACAGACTGCAAGTCTTCGAAACCAAGACCATTGCCATTGTCAAACATAATTCCATTGTCCTCGTCGGAATAGAATTCTCCCGATGCCGCTCCTGTTTGGACATTGATTCGGATGAACTCATCGTCACCTTCGCCAAAGACAATGTTTCCCTCCCCATCGGAGAACATCAAATCAGCCGAAGAAAAGCCTTGAAGATCGGCTTCAATTCGAGTCACTGCGTTTGTGGACGCATTGAAACCATATAAATTCTGATCATGGTCAACGAAAAGCATCATGTCTTCTCCAGCCTCGACCAATAATACCTGATCGTCAATTCCTATCGCATCGTCACACGATAAAGTGTGCGTGACGTATGAGGTGTCCATCCCACAGATGTCATTGGCGGTGTATATCCCCGTCAAATCTTCATCCTCGACTTCACCAAGTGCATTGAGGTAGAGAATGTATTCTTCTTGGGCAATGCTGGGCCCTACCTCATCAAGAACGGTAATGGTCAGTTCATGCTGAGATGCATTTCCAGACTCGTCAGTGGCCACCAAGACCACAGTATTCTCTCCAACATGACTGCAATTGAAATACAAGTCACTTGTGCATTGCACCATGTCATACCCGCCATTTGTATTGGGAGTAAAGACAAACAAAGCTGGGGCTACAGGATCACAAATCTGCTCATATGGACCGACACCTTCGGTTCCATCCTGATTGGAAATGCCCGTTGTCATCGGGTCATCACAATCATCAGGCAAGTAGGATGAAAATCCACCATTGAAGATCTCGATGACATTGCTCCCTTCGTAGAGGACGGCTTGTCCGTCATGGCGGATTTCGTTCTCCTCGTAGTTGGAGACATAATGCCAACTCACGACGAACTCCCGATTCGGGGCCTCCCCGTACGAACTATAGTAGATGCCACAATCGTCGCACTCGTCGGGATCAATGTCCGTATGAATCACTGCAATCACCGCTTCATATGAACCATCGGTCAAAGACTCACCTTCACAGCAGTAGTCGTCGTCACTCAAAAAGCTGAGCAGGCCATTGGAAGAAATCCACAGGCTGCTATACTCCTCTCCGTAGAAATTAAAGTCAAATCCGATTTCAACTCCGGTGGTGCAATCGTCGCATTCAGAAGTGTTGTCATCATATGTTCCCGACGTTAGAGGGTAGCGCGGAATGTTCCCCGCACATTCAGGTGCTTGCTCCCAACTGAATTCGACAGCGCTGCATACATCGTATGAGCCCGCGTCTCCTTCGCCCGGAGAAACTGAGGTGTTTCCACTTTCATCCAGATAAACCGTCAAATCCTGAACGGTCATCACAGGTCCGGTAATGTCCAAGACTGAAGCCGTGAATTCGGTCGTACCGATGTTTCCTGCGAGGTCAATGGCTGTCAGTGTGACCGTGACGGGCACATTGAGGTTGGAGCAGTCATATTCTTCCAGATCAACAAAGAGCGTATCGATGCCGATGTTGTCTGTCGCTGTCAGGTTCGTCAGCGGGTAAACCAACAATTCGGCGTCGCCGTTTGCATCTAAATACAAAGTGGTGTCTGCCAAAGCCAAAACAGGAGAATCAAACGCCCCTGATGGCAAGGGGTCTTCATTGTCAATCGCAATGGTCAAGCAACCTGTATCTCCAATGTTTCCAAATGCGTCGATCACGTATGAACAGAAGGTATACTCACCGTCTGGCAATACCGGGCCAGGATAGATGAACGTAATCGGGACAACGCCCGCATCGATGTCATCTTGACTCAGAATGTGAATGGCGCTGTCGCCGGTTCCTTCCATGTACCAGACCAATGCATCTCCGGCTTCTGCAAGCCATCCTTCCATGACCGAAAGTGGTCCACCTCCCGGCAAGAACACATCGAAGTCCGGCGTGGTGTGACGGGTAATGTCGTCTTGATTGCTGATTCCCGTGTCGTCCACGTCGAGCAAGTCAACTCCGGATACTCCTGGTGCAGTCAAATCGCATTCGAACCCGACATCATCCGCACCAAGGATATACACCGAACCTGCATCTTCATAGATGTTGTCGTCGAGGGTGGCACCAATCGCTGCCAATCCATTGCTCACGGCCACATCAAATCCAAGGCGGTCATTTTGCATCGCATCGCACGCGTAGCCTTCACTGACGCACGTCAAAGCACCATCGCTGCAGTCAAAGAGGAAGTATCCCGCTCCTCCATTGATGGGAAAGGCGTCGTCGCGGGGCACGCCCACAGCAATCAGTGAGCCGTCAATGTCCAGTGCAGAACCTACCCAGTCCCCAGCTGCTGTTCCTTCAGGCGCGAAGTGCGCGGTCTCGGCCCAAGCGCTTTCACCTCCTGAGAATGGCACCAATTCATACACGGTTACAGCACCGGCCTCATTGAGTCCATCGGTATCTGCAAAGGGCGAACCTGCAATCGCCACAGTCCCGCTGATGGCGACATCCTTGCCCAAAATATCGTCCGCATTGTGCCCATAAAACACGTTCTGCAAGTGCCAACACTGGTTGTAGAATGAATAGATGTGAGCCGCACCGGCAAAATTGCCATTGGTGTTGTTTCTGTGCTCACCGACGATCATGTAGTCGCCAGAAATGTCCACACTCTCAGCGAACTTGCTCGTTGAATTTCCCGACGTGTGCTCGCTGGCGATGAAGCCGCTTTCGATCCACATGTCCAACATGCCGTTGTATTGGAAATAGTGCACAGCTCCTGCCGCTCCCGCTCCATTTTCTGCCCTAGACCCCACCACCATGCGCTCTCCATCCATGGCCAAGGCCATGCCGAATTGATCCGTCACAATGTTTCCGAAGGGTGCCATGTGGCTCAATGCGCCTCTGTAATCCCAGTCGAGACCATTGAACTTGTACATGTGAACAGCACCTGCATTGGTTCCAAAAGTGTCATCCATCTTGGCGCCTACTGCAATCCAATCCCCATTGGTGGCCAGAGCCTCCCGTGCGCCAAAAGCGATGCCGGCCTCAGGTGCCGGAATGGTCGCCTCAAGAGCCCAAGTGCCATCAGCCGCTTGTCTCAATATCTCAACGTGCTCGTTTTCGTCGGCAGCCACCAGAACACCATTGGTGAGCGCAACCGAGGATCCATATTTCTGGTCGAGCCCTTGCTCAGAGCTTGCTTGCTTGTGGTGAACAAAGAAAGCAGGCGGGGAATCCACCGGAGGTTGGGCAGAGAGGCAAACTGGGATGGTTGCAAGGATAATTGCAACAGCAAAGCTTCTGGGACTGAGCATAACAAGACGGTTTTGGTCAATGGAAAAGATGCCACCTTTCCATCAACTCTTGTCGTCATTATACCATACCGACCACCCAATCTTGTATTCGTTTGAAATCCCGAAAACATTGAGGCTTAAACCAACAAATGAACAGGGGCGGACTCTCCTCCACCCCCGTTTATGTGTTGCTGGTCTATTTATACGCTTATTCCGTGACCAAAAGCTTCCTCACTTCGCTGTATTCAGAGCCGGCAATTCGGAGCTGATAAAGGCCAGATGCCATGCCCTGAACATCGATGGGGATTTGATAAATCATGTCAGGTTCGGCCACTGCATCAAACAAATCGAGCAGGTGATCTCCCGTCATGGTGTGCAGGCGAACCGTCAATCTTTGCGTTTCGGACACTTCAAATTGAAGCTGCGCCAAGTCTGAAGTTGGATTTGGCATCAATCCGAGGACCTGAATGGGGGACTTTTCTGGCTGACCGCCTGCCAAAACAACCGGTCCAGTGGAGTGGACCCCGCCTTGGAGTTCTGCACCATCTACAACTGGGGTTCCCGTATTGACCACGGTGTACTCAAATGTGACCGCATTGGCGCAATCGTCCTGGGCCACATAATCGTGTTCTGCCTCCCATGGCAAGCAGCAATCAAGGTCGACAAAAATGTCTCCACTCGAGGCCAAATTGCCCTGAGCCACTCCGTCTACGACCAGTTGGCCGTCCCAAAAGAACCAACCACTGGCACCGTACTCTTCGTTTTTGTTGTTGGCGCCTTCGCCCACTTGGAAACCGAAGTACATGCTACTGGGCTGATGAGACAAGTTGAAGGCGCTGCCCTCATAGGCACCTGTCCCTTGCAATTCACCTCCACTCAACACGAAGTAATGCCAATCCAACCAAACTGGAGCCCCGTCGAAAACACCCGGACAATCCTGCTTGTATGAGCCCCCTGTGCCTGAGTTGCTCGGATGGTCATCCCCGCTCCAGCTCTCCCAATCCCATCCGCCTTCATACTCAGCTTGGAACACAAACCCTCCGCCATTGCCATCGGTGAGATGAAGGGTCACCAGAAGGCTGCTGTCGCAGCCCACCTCAAACCGAGACACCTCTGTGGAAGCGAGCGTAAACGTCGCTTCGGATGCGCCATTGAAGTTGTAAAGCCTCATAGACTGTGGCGCTTCACCATCGCAGGTGAGTCCTCCATTGGTAGGCGATGGGTCTGATGGCGCACAAATGTTGCACGCGTCGCCTGTTGGAGCGTCGGGGTCTATGTCATCGAATCGCGCAATGCCCACCTCGGTGTCGCACTGGTCGACAGCCTCCGTCAAGCACGGAGCGGGAAGTGGATCAAAATCCAAAATGCCCTCTCCAGCGCATGGCAGCGTTATCTCCTCTCCATTCTCCAAACCGCAGGTGTGCGTCCATTGTGGCGCGGCTGTATCCAAAACCGCAATATTTTGGAAGGTGAACACCGTGTCGCTGTTGCCGCAGTCATCTGTTGCTACACTTTCCCAAGTGCGCACAAAGGTGTAGCTGCCCTCTTGAGCTCCATCTTCTTCCGTGCAAGCGTTGCCAAACGAAAGGGTGTAACGAACGTCTTCTCCGCCAGCACCCCCTTCCAAGACCTGGAAATACAATTGTCCACTCAAGTGGCCTGATGTGGTGAGCTGAGCCACCAGAACTCGGCCGTCTTCATCTGGAAGGCCGTTGGTGTTGTTTGCGGTGGAGAACCATCCATCACCAAAACCACTGTTGAGAGCGACTGAGCCGCCGGCTTCAAAGTCCGAAGCCCAAGTGGACGACTCAAAAATCTGAATGTCGCCTTGGCCCAATGTGGGATTGGGCACTTGATCAATGCCGATCGTCACCCACGAATCATAGGCCAATTCGGGATACACCGCGTAGAGCAAAGGATTGATGCTCTGGGGAGTGGCCCCACCAAAATCCGTATTTTGATAGAACGGTGCAGTAGAGGTGATCCAAGTGGCGTCATTGCCCTCACCTGCCACTGCGGACAGCAATTGTCCGGGCTTAGTCAAGACCGCATAGAGACGATAGGTCGTCATGCCCACAATCCCCTGAATGGGAAGCGTATCCAATTCCAATTGAACGCCGTCAAATTGCGCTTCATAGACTGCGGGGTCATCCGAATGGCTCACGAAAACGGAGACATCGGAATCGCACGCATCCAATGCGGAGGATACCGGCTGAATGAGCGGAGATACATCCGCCATGCATTCATCGTCCAAGATCAAAGTATCGGTGGTCAAGGTCTCCAATTCGTGCCCAATCGGCGCCAAAACATCCAGAAGGGAAATGGCTTGATCGCAGCTTATTTCTGTGGTATTGCCACAGGCGTCCGTTGCGGTCACACTCCATGTGCGAACGAAGGAAATGCTGCCTTCCAAGGCGGCATCGTCACCCGCACACAACGGCATGGTGTCGTGGTCCGTAAAAGACACGTTCACCGCAGGGTTGGCATCGCATCCATCGGCGACAATCACCTCTGGCTGACCGGCATCCCCGCTCCAATCACACTCAGAATCCAAGGCCACCTGAACATCCTCCGGACAAACCAAGAAGACGGTGGGGGCAGTCTCATCCAAAACCGTAATGGTTTGCGTGCAAGTGGCGCTGATGCTGTTGCCACAATCATCCAAAGCTTCTACCGTAAAAGTGCGCACAACCACCCGCTTGCCTTCGCAATCTCCAGGTGTTTCCGAATCTGAGAACGTCACCGATGATGCGGGGTCAGTATCGCAGTTGTCCAACACGTCTGCCACGGGCAGTCCCAATGTCTCGGGGCTGAGGTCCACAAGGCAGTCCGCATCGGATGCCACAGAAGTGTCTGCAGGGCAAGCCAAGTCCAAAGACGGGGCTGCGACATCGAAGAAATTGATGATCTGAGTGATGGTCCCGGTGGTCTCATTGCCCTCGCAATCAGACGCCACAACGGTAAAGACCCGTTCCAGCGTGCCACTGCCCTCGGGCTGATTGTCGTCGCCTGAGCAAGTCACCACAAATGAATCCTCGTAGCTGATGTCCACGGTCACCTCTCCACCACAGGCATCGACTGCGGTAACAATCGGCAAGCCCAATGCCGCCGTCGATGTGTCCACATTCGCAATGCAAGTGAACAAGTTCTGGGGGAACAAGGGGGCCATCTCCAACTCAGGCCCTGTGACGTCCAAGAAGTAAAGGGTCTGGACACAGGACACCTCGCTGGAGTTGCCGCAGCGGTCTTCCATGTGGAGCGTATGGGTGCGTTCTACCGTGATTGACCCTCCTTCTCCGCAGGCGGATTGTGGTGGGCCATCTTGGTAGGACATGGAAAGCGCTGGCGTGGCATCGCAATTGTCTATGGCACTGCCTGAGGCCATGCCCCAAACTCCCTCTGCACTGGGTTCGCCCAACACGTAAGTGCAATCCTGATCCAAGTCAAGGGTCACGTCGTCAGGACAAGTTAAACTGCCCACTGGCGCCTCCTCGTCCACCAACTCCAAGACCTGCTCAGCTGTCGATGTGTTTCCGCAGGCGTCTGTGGCTGTGTACTGTAGCGTGTAGGTTCCATGTGGCTCAACACACCCTCCCGACATGGCCAAGCATTGGACAGACAAATCCACCGCACCACAATTGTCGGTAGCCGATACAAATCCGTTCGCTACGAGCAAGTTGATGTCGCATGTCCACTCTGAACAAGAAAGGGTCACAAATGGCCCAGCGGACACCAGAACAGGTGCCGTATTGTCGACGACATCGAGGGTTTGAATGACTTCGGAGGCATTGCCCGCGCAGTCTGTGGCCATGATGTGACGCTCTACTGTGAACGTTCCTGAGCACGCATATGCTACCGTGTCGTCCACCGAGGTCACAACGGGCGCCACATCGCAATCATCTGAAGCGGAAACCTCCGCGGCGTCAAACTCGGGCAATGTACAAGTCACTGTGATGTCGGCGGGATAAGAAGAAATGACAGGCCCCACCAAATCCTGACGTTGGAAACGCTGGATGTAAGTGCTGCTGTTGTCGCAATCGTCCGTCGCTGTCCACGTGCGCTCCCAAACTGCGGTTGCCCCACAGTCATCAATCAACAGCTCATCTGCGGCTGTAATTTGAACCGCTCCACAGGCATCCACTGCAGTGGCATCTGCCGGATCATAAGGGGCGGGATCTCCATCGCAAGGCAGGGTCTCATCTGCCGGAACTGATGCGAAAACGGGCGCAACATCATCGAACAACTCGATGATCTGGGACGCTTGGGCAGACAGGCCGCAGGCATCGTAGGCTGTGTACACCACCTCGAAGGTGCCTGCGCAACTGCCACTCAATTGACCGCCAATCGCAACCGCTATTGAATCGAGCAAACAATTGTCTGATGCTTCCACCAGACCTAAGGCCAGGGCTTCCGCTCCACTAAAGCCATCCACCCATTGCGCGCACGGCATTGTGGCCATAGGTGTAGCCGAAATGCTGGGCGCCGAAAGGTCTTCGACTTGAATCGTTTGCACGTTAGACTCCGTTGCGCTGTTGCCCGCACAATCCACAGCCGACAGCGTCCATGTCCGTTCAATCAAGGCAGAACCACCCTCGGTACCGTCCTCATTGGTGCACACATCGAGCAGAACATCGACGTACACCAAACTCGTGGTCACTTCTCCGCAATCGTCCACAACAATGGACTCTGCAGACCCCAAGACATCCACGCTCAAGTCCGCGACACCGAAGCAACCATCGATTGCGGCGTCTTCTGGAAGGAAAAGAAGCAAAACAGGGGCAGCCGTGTCGACCACATGAACATACTGGGTGTCTCGCGTGTGGTTGTACCCACAATCCACAGCGGTAAAAACCCGCTCGAGAATGAACGTTTCGTCGCAGCCATCGCCATCGTCAAGGACTTGAACTTCATAGGACAAATCGACATCGGGATCGCAATTGTCGATGGCCGTTGGAAGGCCATCAATGGCCGAAGGGTCGGTCGCACAAGACACAACCGTGTCCTGAGGAACACCGACCAAAACAGGAGCCTGCGTATCGTGAATCACCACAATCTGATAAAGGCTCTCTCCCACATTTCCACAGGCGTCAATCGGGGTGTAGGTCAGCACATGGTCGTAATGGCAACCTCCGGACATGACCCCGTAATCAATGAGAACCGTATCAAGCGAACAATTTTCTTCCACATCGATGATGCCGGCCTCCACTAAAATGGAAAATGCAGGCTCGTTTCCACCGGGCCATTCGTCGCATTCCAACTCCAAAATCTCTGCCCCAACCATGGCTGGAGGGATGTTGTCATAGGTGTGAATCAAACGAATCGATTCGTTCACATTGCCGCACGCATCTTCTGCACTCCAGCGCTGCTCATAGGTTTTACAATGGCCATCTTGAGGCTCCACTTCAAACGTTCCATGAAAGGTCAACGTTGGAAATCCGGGCTCGGGGCAATCGTCACTGACAGTGATGCCTGCAGGCACGAGCAACGGCAATGTGCAATCTTGAATGGTGTCCGCTGGAATGCCCGAAATCACCGGAGCAGTGTCGTCATGGCGAACGATGTCAAAATCATATTGGAGGACACCGCAGTCTGCGATGTAGGCGCTAAAATGGGCTGTTGATCGCGCATGACAAGGATCAAAATCAGTACTGCAAGCCAAGTCTACAATCACGTCCCCCATTGCGCCAGCCAACTCTGTGCCACAGATGGACCCCTCCCAGCTGAACCATCCGCCTGCTCCGTAACCACAGTTGTGGTCGTTCGCACCCTCTCCAACCTGGAATCCGAAATACTGTGAACTTGGCGCGTGGGTGACCCGAATCAAACTGCCGGCCAAATCCCCTTGACCCAAAAGGTGACTTTGGTCCGGCTTCATGGTATATACGTCCCACGAATCCGTAGGCGGAGTGCAGCCCATGGCATGCTTAAATCCGCCCGCCCATTCTGTTCCATCCACACGGTTCTCATAGACAATGAAGACCTCAAACCTCTGATCAGGATTCCCCTCTGCCGCAACCTCACCGGTAAGAATGGCAATGCCATTCTTGTACTGCTTGAACGTCAACCCTTCTTCGGTTTCCACGAAATAATCGCTGTCGACCAAACCAGACAGTGAGATTCCATACATCCGAATCGCGCCATCGGGACCAATGCCTTGCGCAGTGGTGGCCAAGCAAGACGTGACACTGTCGGCTCCATTGGCCACAACTTGCGCCGCAATGGTTTGACCCATGGTACATGTGTCGACAATGGTCAAAGCCGCACAGGTGTAAGCGTCAAGCTCATCCAGGCAGGCCACCGTATCGTTCACAACATCATAAGATGTCACATAACAGACGGAGTCGCAATCCAGCCATCCACCCGAATTGGCAGACAAAGGTTGAATTGTAGCGAAGCAAAACACCGCACCCAATAGGGCAACGGACATGCAGAAGGGCAAGCGAAGAGGGTTCATCTTGACGAGTTTTGGTCATGTGTAATTTCCAAAAGAACCTTTCGTCTTGAATTATAATTGGTCTACGGACTGTTATATTTTGCCTCCGTTTAACACATTGATTTACAGTGTCTTGTGTTGTAACGAATACGAACTCCGTTCTCATTCGTCGAAATGGGGTGATTACACAACCCCTGAATCGCCCCAAACAATCGACCATCTTGCTTATACACCCACTGTCCTCCCGCTGGGTCAAAAAAAAAGCGGGCCACCCTAAGGCAGCCCGCTCGATGATTCAAAGTTTAAAACCGATCAATCCGCCACAAGAAGCTTCTTAACGGCGAGGTAGATATTGCTACTCACGCGCACTTGGTACATGCCCGCGGAAAGGTCATCGGCATCAATGTCCATCATGTATTGGACACCTGTCACCGCGTTTCCTTGGTACAACTCTTGGACCAGCAAACCTTCCATGGTGTAGAGGTCCACCCTCAACCTCATGTTCTGGCTGACCACGAAGGTCAACTGACTCTGGTCGTTCGTTGGGTTCGGAGCCAATCCAGTGATGCGGATCGGCTCTTTGATGCCCCCAGCAGAGGTCAGGTCAACAGGTCCCACCGTGTGGCCTCCGGAAACATCCGTATCGCCATTGCCGATTCCTGATCCCATGCTCTCACTGTAGCTGAATCCAGTTGGGTTGCCACAGTCGTCCAAAGCGGTGTAGAAGTAGTTCACTTCCCACTCCAGACAGCAGTCCATGTCCATGTAGACATCTCCTGAACTGGCCATTGGGCCCATGTCCACACCATTCATGAACAGGTTGCCCTGCCAGAAGAACCAGGCGCTTCCACCATAGTTGGTGTTTTTGTTGTTGGCGCCCAATCCCATCTGCATGCCATAATAGCCGTTTGAAGGCTGATGGGTCAGTGAGAAACTAGATCCTGCATACATGCCTGTTCCTTCCAGGTTACCAGAGGTCATCATGAAGTAGATCCAATCTTCCCAAACGGCTTCGCCCGGGTAAATCTCAGCGCAGTCCTTCTTGTAGTTGCTTCCACCGGCTTGCCAAGTGGCCCAATCCTGACCCGCACCATACGATGCTGTCATGACAAACCCACCTGTTCCGTCGGCATTCTGCACCTCCAACGAGATTCCCATGCTGCCGTCTGACAGCACCTGAACCAGATTGTCGTTGCCCGCCATCACGAAGCTGTCATCCATGCCTGGGAAGTTGAAGAGACGCAAGACCTCAGGAGCGCGATCGTCGCACGTCTGAGCTCCACCTTGGGCCTCAGGCGTAGTCGGAGCACAGTAGTTCCGGATCAAGTCAGTCGGAATGTAGCCCGCTGTCTCCGTGAACAAGTTCACATTGACTTCAGAGTCACAATTGTCAATGGCCGTGACATCGCATGGCGCCGGCACTGGGTCAAAGTCGAGCACCCCTTGTCCTGGGCAGTCGTATTCAACAACTTCTCCATTGTCAATGTCACATGTGTTGGTCAGCTGAGGCGCCTCCGTATCGAGGACCATGATGTGCTGGTAGTTCACAGCTGTATCCTGGTTGTTCGCATCGTCCGTGACCACACTCTCCCATCGGCGAGTGAAGGAGTAACTGCCTTCCGGCGTGTCGTCGTCCTCTGCACAGTCCCCGAAGGTGAAGCTGAGGCGCTGCTCGTCGGTTCCGATGCCATTCGGGAACACCTGCACGAAGAGCTGCCCACTCATCTGTCCATCCGTGGTGAACTGACCCAACAGCACACGCTGATCTGCCCCCGCCACAGCGGCGGTGTTGGGATAAATCGTGTACCAGCTGCCTCCGAAGAAGTCACTGATCAACAGGTTACCTCCAGCTGCAAATTCAACGTTCCAGTCGCCAATGGTGGATGTTTCCAATTCTCCACCTGCAGCGTTTGGTGCTTCCTCAAGGCCAATGGTCACCCAACTGTCATACGCCAACATCGGATCGGCTGCCAAGAGCAGACCACTCAGGTTGTTGGCCGTATTGCTACCCAGTGCATTTTGGTAGAAACTCGTTGTGGTGCGAATGCCTGTTGGATTTGTCAAGTCTCCGGCCACAGCACTGATGAAGTCTCCTTCATTCTCGGTCTCGATGTACATGCGCACTGTGGTCGACCCGATGATTCCTTCTTCAGGGCCACTGATTGTGTCAATCACCAAGGTGTAATTGCCCATGACCTCGTTGAAAGCCAAGTCGTCCGTTGTGTAGGTCACATCGATGTCCAACTCGCTGTCACAAGCATCTTCCGCAGTCACGTTTGGCGTTCCTGTCGTCGCAGGAGACAAATCCACATCTCCATAGCAGCCTTCTACCGTGTAAGTTGGAAGA
The DNA here is from genome assembly GCA_949373165.1 of uncultured Flavobacteriales bacterium. Classification (GTDB taxonomy): domain Bacteria; phylum Bacteroidota; class Bacteroidia; order Flavobacteriales_D; family Sanyastnellaceae; genus UBA8752. Next base: position 44,460 of record CASICO010000019.1, read on the forward strand.
GTCTCTAGGGTTTGTGACGGTGCCAAGACATCGTTTGCGGTGATCACCTGATCGTGCGTTTCACTGGTCTCGTTGCCACAATCATCTGTCGCCGTTGCAGTCCATGTGCGGATGAAGGTGTATCCACCCTCAGCCAGCGCATCCACATTTACTGCAAGCAGCGTGGTGTCGTGGTCTGCATGGCTGATCGCAATCTCAACTTGACTGTCGCAAGCATCGTCTCCCGTGGCCGTCGCTTCGCCCGCCATCGTTGGCGACAAATCAGCCGCACAATTTGCATCCAAGCCTGTCGCATAGTCTGATGGCCAAGTCGCAATCAGACTTGGTGCCAATTCATCCAAGACGCTCACCATTTGTGAGGTCTGCTGACTGGAGCTGTTTGCGCAATCATCCGTGGCAGTCACCGTCCAAGTTCTGGTGAAGCTGAAGGAACCTTCTGCTTCTCCATCGCTGTCACTGCAGGTGTAAATCGGTGCACTGTCCACATACACCGAAGAAATGGCCACATCTGAGTCACAAGCATCAGAAGCCACTGCTGTTGGTGAGGCCGTCGGAGACAAATCTGCGTAGCAGTCTGAATCAAGGCTGAACACCTCCTCTGGCATGGCCGGTACTGCCGTGATCACCGGTGAAGTCACGTCCGTAGCTGTGACGGTTTGCGTGACGGTCTGCACCATCTCATTTCCACAATCGTCCGTGGCTGTGATGGTGAACGTCCGCACGAAGGTGTATGAACCTTCCGCAGTGCCGTCGGCATCGCTGCAAGTGTATACCGGCGCTGAATCCACATGCGTGGTGGCCACATCCACATCGATGTCACAGTTGTCATCGACATCCGTTATCGTTGGCTCACCACCAATCGTTGTGCTGGTGTTTGCTCCACAGAATGGATCGATGTTCACAAACAGTGCGGCTGGCGCTGTGACATTGAACGTGGGCTTGATGGTATCCAATACCGTCACCAAGCGGTTCACTTGAACTGTATGCTCATTGCCACAGTTGTCCGTTGCCGTTGTGGTATATGTCCGCTGCAAGGTGAATGCCCCCGTTCCTGGAAGACAAGCGTACTGCTTTGGACTGTCCACATGGTACGCTGTGATTTCGACATCTTCGTCACAGTTGTCAGTCGCACTGGCTGCCGGGTATGGCACCCCGTCGATGTAGTCCGCGAAGCAATTCGCATCGGCATAGATAACGGTGTCCGCCGGCTCGATGACCGTCAGCACTGGATCTACTGTGTCTACCAACTCAATTCGCTGGCTCATGCTCGACGCATTTCCACAGCTGTCGGCGGCAGAGTAAACGATGTCGTAAGCGCCTTCGCACGTCGTCCCATCCAATGTGATGGATGCGGCGGTGCTGGCCAACTCAACATTGTCGTTGAAGGCCACATAACCGTTGGCCATGAGCGCCGCCAATGGGCTGTTGCCTTGGCTGAAGGAAATGTTGTCGATGTACAGCGTTTCGGAACCTGAGTTACTGGCCAGACTGACGTGAAGCTCAGCTGAGTCATATCCGTCTAGGTCAAGGGTATAGGTGATCCATTGATCCTCAATCCCCAGGTTATCGATGTCCTGACCGGTTGTGTTCAACAGGTCGACTTCGCCGCCATCAGCAACAATCCAGATGCGCACCAAATCAGCGACCTCCCATCCTGTGCTTTGGATGAAGGCGTCGATGCTCAGTGTAACACCTCCGTCGCTCACATCCACCTCATCGAAGGTCAATTCCATCAGGCCGTCAACGTCCGTCATCTGGAAGCCTTGTGCTCCGTCCGTGAACGCACCCACTGTCCCCGTGTAACTAGAGACACCGGTAAAGTCATTGGACAAACCTCCAGACCCTGTGGTATAGAAGTAGCTGGTGAAGCCCATCTCTCCATTGGCTGCTGTGAAGTTCACATCGGCCTGACCTGGGTTGTTGACCAATGCATGGTCCTCACTCGCATCACCGGTGTCTGTGTATTGACTGCCCGTTGAAGCTTGCTCGAAGCTGGTTCCAGCCAACAGGGTTGACTCGTCTCCAGCTGAAAGGTCGAATCCGAAGAGGTCACATGCCGCAGTCGTCTCAGCGTCTGCCGTGATGACCGGAGCCGTGGTATCGGACACCGCGATGGTCTGAACCGAACTCGTGGTTGTGGCGTTTCCGTTGTTGTCGGTGACCGTCACTGTCCAAGTCCGTTCGAACGTGTAGCACGCCGAAGCCGTGTAACTCGTGGTGACGTCGGCAAAGCTCATGTCCGTGCTGTTGAAATCTGTTTCTTCAGCAGGTGGAGCTGCACCCGCCCAGTTGCTCACGAATGGCGCAATGTCCGCGGGAGCCTGTGGCTGATTTGCGTTGTGGTTTGTGCAGCCACTGGCTGTGGAGTAATCACTGTATACGATCCAACCAGACTCATCCCATGTGCCGGCGTTCGGATCGGTATTGGATCCTGCGCGCAAGGCCATGCCGTCTTCGAAATCGTGGCAATTGTTGTCGCCAGCCTCGCCAATGACACCGAAGATGTCGATGATGTTGGCACTGCCATCGATGATGGCAACCTGGTCATCTCCATTGCTGTCTACTGGTCCACTTCCGCTTCCCACGATGTCCGGAGCAAATCCATAACAATCAGAGAAGTCAGTGCTCCTTGCGATGTGGGCGTAGACACCAGGCTCGAGTGTGCCAATGGGGCTCAGGTCAATGTTGTTGCTGGCGGACGGACCGCTGTTGCCGTTGGTCCAACGCTGCAATGCATATCCGGACAAGTTGATGCCGGCATCGCTGCTGTTGTGGATTTCCACAAAGCGGCAGGAAGCACCACTGTTCGGATCTGCAATGGCCGTAATGATCAATCCTCCGGTTGAAGCGGACTGTCCAATTACACCGTATTGGCTGTCACCTGAACCACTGCAGTTGTCGCTGTAGTTCACCAGTGGACCACCTGTGCTGCTTGGCGTTGGATCAAAGTATCCGTTGCTGTCGTCGGCATAGATGATGGTGTCGTTCGGGAAGTCCGTATACGTGGCAGGGTGGATCGTGTCCATCACATGAATCATGTGACTGGTCGTTTCTGTGGTGTCATTGCCACAATCGTCCACCAAGGTGACCGTGTACGTCCGAAGAATGTCAAAGCTTCCAACCCCATCGGCAACACCTGTGTAGGTGGTGTCGTCCTCATGGACAATGGTGTGGGCCACTTCGCTGTCACAGTTGTCCGTAGCATCCACCAAGAATCCAGTGGCATCACCGGAAACGGGGTGAGCCACATCCGAGGCGAAACAAGTTTCGTCCAAGTAAATGGTCGTGTCGGCCGGAGCGGTCAACGTGGCCATTGGCACCTCATTGTCGGTGATCGTAATGACCTGATCCACGGTTTTTGTTGTGCTGTTTCCAGCGCAGTCAACAGCCGTTACGGTGAAGGTGCGCGTTACCAGGTGACTGCCCTCCTCCACAGCATCGTCTGCAGAGCAGGTGTAGGTGCTCACATCGG
>CASICO010000020.1 GCA_949373165.1 uncultured Flavobacteriales bacterium
CCTTTTAGTGACCGAGGAACTGGGTACAACCACAAGGCTGCAGGAATCGACAGTGACTGGGGAGAAATTCCTTATGACCGCATCGAGGATGTGCGCATTGGATGGCCTTCGTTGGGTCACCTCGAGAACGGTTCTGAGTTTGCTTTGAGCCATGGCAGTACGGGTGGTTTGGTTTTTGCCACCCGCGACGACATTGGAGGAGATGCACCTTGGTCCACCACAACGCTCCCTGCGTTGAGTGCTGAGGACGGAACAGACATTTGGCACTTGTGGCCGCGTGCGACCGTTGGCGGAGCCGATGGGAACAGCATTCACGCCATATGCATCACTGCGCCTGCAGGAAATGGCGGCGTGCTGTACAACGGTCAAGACGGGGCGTTGGTGTACATGCGCTCAACAGACGGTGGGGCAAATTGGGACATGCAAACCTTTGCAGAATTGGACACTGCGTCGTTTGCAGGTGGATTTGTTGCAGATGCCTATGGCATCCATGCTTCTGGTGAAACAGTGGCTTTTGCCGCATTCAATGGTTTTGATGACAGTTTTGTCATGATTTCCAACGACAACGGAGAAACGTGGTCTTACGAAGTGATGGTGGACTTTCCAGTCGACAACTACATCATGGATTCGGGTGCATTGCTGGACACCGCTCTCGCAGACGACATCGACACCGAAGGCAACGGAATGTTCTTCAATACCGACCGCAGCGGCGATGTATTGGTGGACAATGCTGGAGGTGTACACGTTTTCTACGGCGCCATGTTCTACGCCGACAGTGACACCACAGATGGGAATACCAGTTACTATCCGTTCACCAATGGTCTGGAGTACTGGCGTCCGTCTATGGGCCCGGACAGCAGCATGACCATTGCCTACGCATACGACATCGACGAAAGCGGTACTTTGGATTATGAGGACGAGATCGCAGGATACTTTGTGGGCATCAGTTCACAGGCTTCAGCCGGTTTGGTAGAAGAGACCAACACGATTGTGGTGGCGTATAGCGCCCTCATGGAGAATTTCAGCACAGGTGTCCAGAATTACCGCCACTGCTACGTGGTGCATTCTACAGACCTCGGTGAAACATGGAATTCAGAGTCGGCTTGTGATGTCACGCCTGACTTGGACTTTGACTTGATTGAGGCCGTCTACCCTTGCATTCCTTCTCGGATTCAGGCAGGAGAACTGAACATGACATTCCAGCGGGACTTTGAGCCCGGTTTGCACGTGCGTGGAGATGAAGACCCGATCGACATCAATGACATTGTGGGGTTGACCATGAATGTGGAGGACCTCGACGATTGCGCGGACGTGGACTTTGAAGATTACGTAGCTGTGGGTGAAATCGCAGAAGTCGGGTTTGGCCTTTTCCCGAATCCAGCAGATGCAGTCGTGGAAATTGTGCTCGACGAATTGCTCTTGGGGGCCGAAGTCCGAATCCGTGACATGAGTGGACGCTTGGTTCGTCAAACCCAAGTTCAGGGCAAGCTGGCCAGAATGGACGTTTCTGCGCTGACTCCTGGCATTTATACGGTCGAAGTGAGCGGTTCGGGTGCGCGCAGCATCGAGCGTCTCTCCATTCGCTGATTGCTTTGTCATCGAGGCGGTTGGAGGTAGAGGTCCTGTCCATTGGCGATGAATTGCTGATCGGACAGACGGTGAACACCAATGCCGCCTGGATGGGAGAGCGATTGGAGTCCCAAGGATGGCATGTGGCCCGATGCGTGACGATTCCCGACGAGAGGGAAGTCATGTTGGAGGCGATACGACAGGCTGAATCCAGGGCGGAGTTGGTGCTCATTACGGGAGGTTTAGGGCCAACCAGAGACGACATCACCAAGCACGTTTTGTGCGACTACTACGGCACTTCATTGGTTCGGAATCCGGGCGTTGAGGCGCGGATTGTCTCTTGGTTTGAACGCCGGGGACGGGAGGTGCTTCAGGTTAACCGAGACCAAGCCCTGCTTCCCGAAGCATGTGTTGTGTTGGACAACCCCTTGGGAACAGCCAGTGGCATGTGGTTCGACAGAGAGGGGGGGGTGACGGTGTCCATGCCTGGTGTTCCTTACGAGATGGAGCACATCATGTCAGAGGGGGTGATTCCCAGAATGCGCAGTGTTTTGGAAGCGAACGGGCGGTCTCCACGTCGGGCGCATCGGTCATTGTTGACCATGGGCACGGGAGAGAGTCAATTGGCGGTGCGGATCGAAGATTTGGAGACAGGTTGGCTGAGCAAGGGCATCAAGTTGGCTTATTTGCCCAGTCCGGGCAGTGTGCGAATTCGGTTAACGGCAGAGGGAGAGGCCGTTGGAGAATTGGATGCTGCGCATGCTCAGGTATGCTCGCGGCTTCAAGATTACGTGGTGACCAAAAATGGAGAGACGGTGGTCCAAGCATTGGCCGACCTCTGGAAAAAGGAAGGTTGGACCTTGTCGGTTGCCGAAAGCTGCACTGGGGGTGGTTTGGGCGCAGCGTTGGTGGCGAGTCCTGGGGCCAGCCAATACTTTTTGGGAGGCGTACAATCTTATTCGAATCAGGCGAAATCTGAATTGTTGGGTGTCCCACCGGAGTGGATTTCGGAGCATGGAGCGGTCTCAGAACCTGTGGCACGGGCCATGGCAGAAGGAGCAAAAAGCGCACTGCACGCCCACTTTGGCGTGGGCATTACTGGCATTGCAGGGCCGGAAGGCGGGAGCGATCAAAAGCCGGTAGGTACAGTATTCATTGCGTGTTCTGGCCCAAACGGAACCCAATGTGAGGTGCATCATTTTGGTCGCGATCGCACCCGAAATTTGGGCATGACCATCCGAGCAGCGTGCCGCTTGATTTTGGAAGTTGGCCGCTCAAATTCGATTGTGATGAATTCTGGTGCGAAAGGTGTTGTGGATTCGCTCTGAAAAATGCACCTTTGCACTCCCGAAAAATTCGGAAACCCTAAAGAACCACTGAATCTCAGGTCCCATGAGCCGCATTTGTCAGTTGACCGGTAAGAAGGTGATGGTCGGAAACAACGTTTCCCACTCCAAGCGCCGCACCAAGCGTCGTTTTTACCCCAACCTGTTCAAGAAGCGCTTCTTCATTCCAGAAGAGGACCGCTGGGTATCCTTGAAGGTGAGTGCTTCAGGCATGCGCAACATCAACCGCCTGGGTGTGTTGGGGGCCATTTCCAACGCCAAAGAAAAAGGCACTTGGACCGAGGCTTAATCAGCTCGGTTTGATGTCATGAAAAAGGCCCGCCATTTGGCGGGCCTTTTTCATGACAAAAGATGGGGGGTTCAATTGTTGCCCAAGATGATGGGGAGGCCGTCGTCTCCACCACCAACCACGACGATTTTCGTGTTCGGGCTTTCTGCCAAGTTCTGTGTGGCTTCAATGCCTTTCCATCGGAGAAGTTCGTCGGAGATCCCCTTGGATACGATGTCCTGAAAGTCCCGAATGCCCGCGGCTTCAATTCGCTTGCGCTCCGCCTCTTTGGATTCTTTTTCCAAACGGAATTCGTATTCAAGGGATTCTTGCTCCTGTTGGAGTTTTCGTTCAATCGCAGCCTCCAAAGTTTGAGGCAAGCGAATGTTGCGGATCAGAACGTCGTTGAGTTGGATGAAGTTCGCCGCAAGCTTTTCTCTCAGACGGTCTTGAATCTCATCTTGAATTTGCTGTCTCTTGGATGTGTTGATTTCCTCTGGGAGGTATTTGGCGATGACTTCACGGGAGACAGAACGCACGGAGGGAACAATGACGTTCTCTTCGTAGCCTCGGCCCCTTTCTACTTCTAGCGCCCCCAAATTGGCCAAGACAGGCTGGTGGAAGACCGTCATGTCGAGTTCGATTTTCAGCAAGTTGGAAGAGAGAACCATCAGCTTTTGCTGTGACTCGTTCTGGCGGACTTCATACACCACGATGCGATCCCAGGGTGCTTTGAAGTGGAAGCCCTGTCCAATGGGCATTTCGGTGGCATCAATTCCATCACTAAAAGTGCGGAAAATGAGGCCTGCATGACCAGAAGGAATGGTCACAGTAATGGAGGACCAGCTGATGAGGAGGGCCATAAAGATGCCAGAGGCAATGGCGATGACGCGGATGCGTGCAGGGTTGTTCATGCTTCGAATCTACGCATGAAGCCCTGTAATCATGCGGGATTCAATATGTTCCTGCCCACCGGCGAATGGCCCATTCTGCGGCCAATAAAAAGGTGAGGATGTAGAGCAGTGTTTTCCACCCAATCAGGTCTTGAAGTCGCTCAGAGAGACGCAATTCTGGCACAAACTGTCCGGAATCGGTCAGGGCTTGTGTTAAGTCTTTCAAGGCCGCGGAAGAAAAGGTGGTACCGCCGGTCTGTTCGGCCATCCTTCGAAGGGCATCGTGTTGAGCTGGACGGCCATTGCGTTCGAGTTGAATGCCACGGATGGCGACCGTGCCAGATCGGCGGAAGGCTTTCTCAGCGATGTCCGTTTGTGCAGTCCAATTGTACGTGCCCTTGGGAAGCCGACCAGCATCGAGGCTATAGCGCCCTGGATTGGACGAAGAAAAGCGGTAATCATAAGAGGCACCTGCGCTGTCTGTCATTTGGAGGGAAATGTCCGCTCCCTGCAGGGGTTGCAAAGTGGCGTCGTAAACACGGGCTTGAAAGTTGAGGCGTTGGTCTTCGTCGAGGAGCCGTGGTCCGTCTACCCTAAACCGGTCGACTCCTGGATCGGAGGTGAGGTATTGGGTCAGTTTCCCTACCAATTCATTGAAGCGCTCGTGGCTGTCCGTTCGGAGATATCCCACTTGACGCCAACGCCAGCTTCCTTCTCCAAGGAGCACCATAGATCGTCCTTGGGAGGTCTGTGCAACGGTCAAGAGTGGATATGCGGTTGTGATGCCACCAATGCGTTGGAAGAGCAAAGGCGCATGTGCCGGTCCCCAGTCGGCCTCGCCGAATGGCGCAACCAGTGGGGGCACCTCGGCGAGCATTGACTCCAAAGCGGGGGTCCAAGGTAAAGTGTGGAAACGCAGGGTTCAGGCTGCCTTTGGGGGTCTGTGGTCAATCCTTCGCGTGTGAGGGTGAAGTTCAACCCAATGCCCAATTGTGCCAGCGCTTCGAAATCGGCCCTTGGATCGACAATGAGGCCCACGGGCAGTCCCTACTTCTTTGGCGTTTGCGTATGCCGAACGAACCGCTTGATTCCCTGGATCGAATCCAAAGAAGTAGACTGCATCCCAGTCTTCTTCTTTGGCGAAATCTCCGGTGACCAATTCTTCAATCGGCAAATGAAGCACTTCGTAATTGGCATTGTCTGCCAATGCGTTGGACCAAGCGCCACGATCAGGATGTGGCCCGAGGGAGGTCAATAGAATGCGTTTGCGCCGTTCGATTACATCAATGGTGGCCTTGCGGGTGTTGTTCTCGGTATTGGCTTCTCCAGGGATGCCTTCTACCTCAACGGTATAGCGCTGAATGCCTGGTGTTTTGGCATCCAAAAGAAAAGTCGCGATGGCGGGGGGCACCACTTAGGTCAAGTTGCACCTCCAGCCTTTGGCGAATTCCGGCTCCGGTCAGGGTGACACCCACAGTGCCCTCGTAACCGTTTCCGCCTACCTCCACTTCGATTGGGAATTGGTTGCCAATCCCGGCGACGTCATTGTGGAGGAGCTGGTTTGATCCGGATGTCTTGTCGAACTGTGGTGTCGCCCAAAAGAACAAAGTGGATGGGTGCGCCCAATTTGGCGGCCATCGTTTCGGGGTTTTTTTCCTCTGTTGAATCGGCCATCAGTCGCAATCACCACAGCCCCTATGGGACGGCCTGCCCACTGTCCTTGAATCAGTTCAAGAGGCGTTGAGAGATCAGTGACAGGGGAAGACATGGCCTGCTCCTGATTCCATTCGCTGAGGTCAGCGCCGAAAGCATAGGCCTGAATGGCTGCGCCCGGCTCTCCTTCTTCGGCTGGCAGACTGGAAATCCACCGATTCAGACTGTCTGTCCATTCGGGATGGTCCTCCCCAATCGATTGGCTCACATCTTGAAGAACAAGGAGGGAGGGCTGGGTCGTGTTGCGTTGCTCGCTTCTGAGAACAGGGCGAAACAGAAGCAGGACAAGGACGGCAAGTGCAGTGGCACGAATCACCCCCAATGTGGCCCGGAGTCCACTGGATAAATGCTTGTTTCCCCGGTCAATTCTATACAGCAGCGCCGCTGCAGCCACCACAATGGTGAGGGCCAGCGCGACCTGAAAGAGGGGGGCATCGAGAACGAGATCGCGCATGGCGCGAAGTTACATCCGCATGCCACCATCCACCGACAAGGTTTGTCCGGTGATGTAGGTGCTCATGTCTGACCCCAAAAAGACGCAGGCGCTGGCAATGTCTTCCGGTTTCCCACCTCGCTTGAGGGGGATGGCGTCACGCCACCCTTGCACAGTGGCTTCGTCGAGGGATTCTGTCATTTCCGTCTCAATGAAACCGGGGGGCAATGGCGTTGCATCGAATGCTGCGGCTGCCGAGTTCGAGGGCCACACTCTTGGTAAAGCCGAGGATGCCTGCTTTGGATGCGGAGTAATTGGCTTGACCTGCGTTGCCTTGGATGCCCACAACACTGGACATGTTGATGATGCTGCCAGAGCGTGCCTTGAGCATGGTTCTCAATGTCGCTTTGGTTAGGTTAAAGCAACTCTTCAGGTTGACTTGCATAATGTCGTCCCACTGCTCTTCGGACATCCGCATGAGCAGTGTGTCTCGGGTGATTCCGGCATTGTTGATGAGGATGTCTACGGTGCCAAAGGCGTCGACAACTTCTTTGACGAGGGCTTCACTTTGTTCCAAACTGCCTGCGTCAGACTTAAACCCTTTAGCGGTTCCGCCCGATGCCGTGAGCTCTTCTTCAAGTGCTTTGGCTTTTTCGTCGCTGCTTCTGTAGGTGAATGCGACAGTGGCGCCTTCTTGCACAAAGCGTTGGGCGATGGATTTTCCGATGCCGCGTGATGCTCCAGTGATCAGCGCAATTTTTCCTTCGAGTAAGGCCATGGTTCAATGTTGGTTGCAGCATGAGTGCTGCGGTTTCGATTCAGAGGGGTTCACAGCAAATCAGCCGCTTCGGCGATCAATTCTGCAATGTCTTTGACGTCAATGTCCCCTTCTTTTTCTGCGTTTTTGACGCCGTCGGTCATCATGGTGTTGCAGAATGGGCAACCTGTGGCCACAACTTTGGCGCCGGTTTGAAGAACGTCGTCTGTGCGTTCGTGGTTGACTTCACGTTTGCCTTTCTCAGCGTCCTTGAACATTTGAGCTCCACCAGCGCCGCAGCACAGGCCATTTTTCTTGCACCGTCGCATCTCAACCAAGTCAGCATCCAATGCTTGAAGGGCCGCACGAGGGGCATCGTATTCGCCATTTCCGCGGCCCAAGTAGCAGGGGTCGTGAAACGTGATTCGTTTGCCTTTGAATGGATTTCCGTCGGCAATGCGCAGGCGACCATCATTGATCAATTGCTGAATGAACTGGGTGTGGTGGAGGACTTCATATTCTCCGCCAAGCTCAGGGTATTCGTTTTTGAGGGTATTGAAGCAGTGGGGGCATCCGGTGACGATTCGCTTGACGCCATATCCGTTCAACACGGCAATGTTTTGGGGCAGCTTGCATTTGAAACAAGAACTCGTTTCCAGCCCGTTTGGCAGGGTCACCCGTGCAGCTTTCTTCCGCGCCGAGGACGGCAAAAGGAACCTCCGCTGCATGAAGAATTTTTGCGATGGCTTTTGTGATGCGTTTGGCTCGGTCGTCAAAGCTTCCAGCGCAGCCTACCCAAAAGAGCACTTCAGCATTCTCTCCACGGGCGTTCAATTCGGCGAGGGTGGGGGACAGTTAAGGCCATGTCTTTGATTCAGGATTCGGAAGAGAGTTCATCGGTCCACTTGCCGCGTTCAGCAGCTGGGAACGCCCAGGGAGCGCCATTGTTTTCCACGTTATTGAACATGGCGGTGATGGGCTCGGGGGGCTTTGGAATCCTCCATGATGAGGCTTCTGCGCATGTCCAAAATGATGCCCATGGGGCTGATGTTGATTGGGCAAGCGTCTACGCAGGCTTGGCAACTGGTGCAGGCCCAAAGTTCTTCTTCGGATATGTAATCACCCAGGAGCGTTTTGCCGTCGCCATTTCCCCATGATCCGCCAGCGGCATTCATGGCTTGGCCGACTTCTTCAATCCGGTCTCGGGTGTCCATCATGATTTTCCGAGGGGCTCAGCAATTTGCCTGTGGCATTGGCAGGACACGCGGATGTGCACCGGCCACATTCTGTGCAGCTGTATGCCTCCATGAGCTGCTTCCAAGTCAAGTCTGTGGCGTCTTTGGCACCGAATCGGGCAGGCTCAGTCGGCACATCACCCTCAGGCTCGGCAGGGGCGGAAAATGGATCGCCAGACATCATCAGATCCACCTCTTTCTTCACCGCAGCCATGTTGTCAAGCTTTCCCGAGGGATCGAGGTTGCTGTACCAGGTGTTGGGGAAGGCCAGGAAAATGTGAAAGTGCTTGCTGTAAGGGGACGTAGACCAAAAAGGAGAGGATGCCCACAATGTGGAACCACCAAGCTCCGCGCTCTATGGCCACAATGCCAGCGTCGGATAGACCTTCATAGAGGGGGAACAGCCATTGACTCACCGGAAATGCGCCAGCATCGATGTAATGATGAGCATGGTTCCAAACCCCGTCTAGGATGCGTTGCTGAGCGATGCCGTCTGCCGCATTCATGGACAAGAAGGCGAACATCAACAAGACCTCGACCACGAGAATAATGTTGGCGTCGTTTTTTGGCCACCCCTTCATTTCTGGACTTCGGAAACGGGCTATGGGAAGCAAGTTTCTCCGGGCCAGAAAGACCACGCATGCCACAAGTACGCCCAATGCGAGCCACTCGAATGTGCCAATGAGGACATTGTAGAATTGGCCTAAAAACGGGGCGAAGACCCTGTGGGTTCCAAAGAGGCCGTCGGCCAAAATTTCAAGGACTTCAATGTTGATGAGGATGAAGCCCACGTAAATGACGATGTGCATGATGCCCGCAACGGGACGGGTCACCATCTTGGATTGTCCCAGTGCGACGCGCGCCATGGTGGCCCAGCGCTCGCCTTTTCTGTCGGTCAAGTCAATGTCCCGTCCGAGGTTGATGTTTCGGCGGATTTGGCCAATGCGTCGCCCAAATAAAACAGCAGCAATGCCCAAGAGGAGGGCGAAAATCAATTGTCCGACGAAATGGGGCATGTCGATGCTTTGTGAGGTTCAGTTGGGATTATTGAGCGTCCCGTTCATCCAATTCGGCATCGATCAAACGTTGCAATCGCTCGAGTTCTTTTTTGCTCATGTTTCGCTTCTCTCGCCCGCCAAAAACAGAAACCCGCACGTAGCGCTGGGGATTCAAATACAGGTCGTTGATCAAGAACTGCATTTCCTTGTTTGTGGACATGAGACCGTCGTGAAGACTGTCGCTTTTCAGCAGTTTTCCTAGGCTGCCTTCTCCAGCGTTTAGCCCAGAAAGCAATCGGTTGAGTTCCGCAACAGATTGGTCTGCGCGTCGGAGGGTGGTCGCCAATTGGAGGTTGGCCAAGGAGTCAGAAATCTGGCTAAAGTTGCCCAATGCATTGCTCAGGGCACCCTGTTGGCTGTTGACGAAGCCAGTGAGGGATTCCATGTTGTCTACAATGCCTTTTAGAGCGGACCTGTTCTCGGCCACGGTCAAGTCTAGAGTTTTGGAGGTGCTCTCCAGGTTCTCCATGGTCCTTTGGATGCTCTCGAATGCTTTCGGCAAACCTTGGGTGGCGCTGTCTTGAAATACCGTTTGCAGATTGAGCAGGATTTCATCTACGCCGGCAATCAGTTGGTCGGTGCGCTGGCGGAGTGGAATAAGCTCTTGTTTCACCGACTCTGCGATGCCCATTTCGATGTCGGAAAACAAGGTGTCTCCGGACTGTGCCAGTCCGGCGCCGCGGCCTGCAATCAAATCGATGGCTTTGGTTCCAAAGAGGTCATTGGATACGATCCTGGCGACCGTGCCTTGGGTCAATTGAAGTTTCGGTTGGTCTATCAAAAAGGTGACGTGCAATCCACCTGTACCACTGGCATCGAATTCAATGCTCGATACCTGCCCCACTTTGAACCCATTGACGATGACAGGGTTGGATACAGCCAGACCATCCACCCGGTTGTAGATGGCGTGAAATTCGGTTCCTCTTCCCAGTGGATTGAAGCCCTTGAGGTAATTCACGCCCAAAATGAGGATGCCCGCTCCAACAAGAACGAGTATGCCGATTTTGAGTTCCTTTCCTCTTTCCATGCTGAATGCGGGCGTCAGTGTCCTGTTTTTTTCAGGGCTTTGTCCAGTGGAATTCGGGTGTCCTCTTCAAAGGCCAACACGAAAGCATCTGGAAAACCATTCTTACGCAAGTTATCGCGCATCTGGCAAGCTTCGGCATAAGAAGCGGTCGAGCCCACCCGGTACTTGTAAACGTTTGCAAACGCTTGTTGGAGCACATGCGGAATTTCATGTCCTGCATCATCGGTCAGGGGGCCTCCCGTTCGGTTGCTCGCGGCTTGTACCGAAAAGCAAACGGGTCCGTCACATTGGTTTTGGATGTCTTTGTGCCACGTTGGAGTGGTGACTGAAGGAGCCGCGTGCACGGCCTCTTCTTCTGGGACAACTGCGGGGGGAGATTCAATGGCAGAGTTCAAGGTGAACCAACGGTCGGCATAGGTGCGAAAGGACCTGAATAGAGCGCTGGCCATAAAGTCTTGGCCCTGTTCCGAGCGGAGGAAGTCCTCTTCAAGAGGATTGGTTAAAAAGCCCAATTCCACCAAAACACTGGGCATGTTGGCGTAAGCGGTAACATAGTAACGGGCTTGTCGAACGCCCCGATCTGTTCGGCCGACACGTTCTCGGAATTGGGTTTGAATCAAGTCGGCCAGTTCAAGGCTGCGGTCCAGATAAATCTGTTGCTTCAAAGCCAATGCAATGAAGGTATCGGGGTCATCTGGATCAAAGCCGTCATCGGCGTCAGGGGTGTCCTCGTACAGGGCGGCATTCTCCTTTTGCTCAATCCGCAAGCTCTCCTCGCTGATGTCCAAGCCCATCACGAAGCTGGAGCTGCCCTTTGCTGTCGACTTGTGAAAACTGTCGCAGTGTATAGACAAGAGCAGATCGGCTTTCGCTTCGTTGGCGATGCGAACACGTCCCGGGACAGTGGGGTAGGTGTCTCCAGTTCGCGTCATGATGACTTTCACCTCGGGAACACGTTCTTGGATGTAAGCGGCAGTTTTCTTGGCCACTGCCAGGGTGATGTCCTTTTCAGCCGTTTTGTAGCGACCAGTTCCGAGGTTGCCTGGGTCTTTTCCTCCGTGTCCCGCGTCAATCACCACGGTCATGGCGGGCTTGACTGGGGGCTCAAATGCGCTGCTCAGGACAAGGATAGCCAAGCATGCCGCGGCCACAACAGCGCGGTTGGAGCGCAGAAAACCGACCCTTTTAGGTGGGTCCAAATTGCCTTTTGGTATGCTTGTGCTTTGCATGGCCTTTCAAGCTTGGAATCTATCTAGCTTTGACGTGCAATTGGATGCGTCTGCATCTAGAATGTGCGCCGTGCGTTGTTGGAAAACGTCTCATTATACCGAGCCCGCGATTTTCGCGTTGTCCCTCCCATGCACAACGTGGTGCGTTCAGGTTTTCTTTTGTCTGCACTTTTCTGTTTGTCCGCCAATTTCTGGGGGCAATCGGTGGAGGTTCAAATTCTGCGGGCCGATGAAGTCAGCCGCAACCCAGACATTGTCGAAGGTCAGCGTTTGATTGGAAACGTGTTGCTGGCCGTAGGCACTGCAGAAGTGGCGTGCGACAGTGCTTGGCGTTATCCCAATGGCGCCTTTCAATTGATGGGAGATGTGCTGGCTCAGGACGGTGAGGTCGACATGACAGGAGACCAGTTGTTGCTGCTTCCAGACAGTGGTCTTGGCACCCTTACGGGAAAAGAAGTGCGGTTGGTGGACCGAACGGAAGTCAGCAATGTTCGAACCTTGGTTACCACAGCGCTCAATTACGATTTTCGCCTGGGCTTGGCTCGTTTTGAAGGCGGGGGTGTTGTGACCACGGCCAACGAACGGATAGAAAGTTGGGCTGGCCTCTTTGATCGGGAACGCCGAAAATTGGGATTCAAAGGGCAAGTCGTGTTGTCTTTGGATTCGCTGAATGTGCGTTCGGAATGGCTGGATTATTGGCCGGGTGAGCGCAAATTGGACTTTCCGGTGGCGGCCGAAGTTGATTACCCTTCTGGTGGCGTTGAATGTGCAGGAGGCCAATGGGAGTTGGACTCTGGACGGGGTTGGTTTGTTGGAGACTCCCTGACGACGGCCAAGTTCTTGGATGGTGATTTGGCTGTGGAAGGAGACAGTCTGGTTTTGAGAGACAGTTTGAGTTTGGCTTTTGGGCAGGTGGTCTTGCAGGACACGCTAGGGGCTTATCGCTTGACGGCTGACTCGGCGCGGTTTGCGCAAGAGGAGGAGGGCAAGCGCATGTCCAATGTTGAACTGAGGGGGCATGCATCGGCTTGGCTTTTTGAAGGAGACAGTCCCTTGAAGGTTCGGGGCCCAGCGCTGAACATCTTGGATGACGCATTTGGCAGGACCCTGCTGGCGCCCAATGGTGCAGTTCTTGACTTTGACGACGTGACTGCGGCAGCAGAATCATTAAAGTGGTCTGAATCCGAGGAAAAAGTGACGCTCAATGGGTCTCCCGTCCTGTGGAATGGAGAAGACCAATTGACGGGGGATTCCATTCGTTTGTTCCTGAGCGACGGACGTCCAGAGCAAATGGAGGTGCGTGGCCATGCATTATTGGTGAGTCCATCCGCGTCTGGGTTTCCCCACCAACTGTCTGGGAGAGAGCTCGATGGTGAGTTCGAAGGGGGGCAATTGCGCACGCTCGTGATGACCGGGAATGGCCGAACCTTGTACTTCGCTGACCCGGACAGTTCTGCAATTTTGGAGGCGTTGCGCGACAGTGTTCCCATGCCCCTCGCGCAGGCCAACCGTGCCGCCTGCACGGAAATCAGAATGAAGCTGGACTCAGTGGGGTTGTCTGCCATCACGTTGTTCAAGGCGCCCGCTGGGGAGTTCGCCAACTTGGCAGAGTTGGCCAAGCGCCCTTTGGATGGCGCCCAGGATGCGGCGCATTTGCCGGGGTTTGTGCGTCGGTCTCGTCCTGATCGCAATCAGGAACTGATGCGAGGGGTTCATCCATCAGCCACAGAGACGCAGGCCCCATGGACTCCTCCGGTCGACAGTTTGCTTCCAGAGGCAGATGCCCCCATCGCGTACAGTTCGACCGACAGCATTGTGTTTCATGTGGCCGAGGAGCAGGTGGCTTTGCATGGCGACGCTTTGGTGGAGACCGGGGGCATCGAATTGAAAGCGGCGCGCATCGATTATTTCGCTGGCATTCGGGAGATGGAAGCCGTTGGGGTGCCAGATAGCGCAGACACCTGGATCGGACGACCTGTCTTTACCCAAGGGGGAAAGTCGTTTACCCAAGACCGCCTTAGGTACGATTTGGAAAGTCGGAAGGGTTTGAGTCAGCATGCGGTAACCAAGGAGGGGGAACTCACCTTTCACGCAGAACGGGCCAAACGTTTTCCAGATGGTCGGATTTTCATGAAAGGCGGAAAATTCACAACGTGTGATGCGCCCAATCCTCATTTTCACTTTCACCTGACCCGGGGCATGCTCGTGCCCAACGAGAAAGTAGTCAGCGGCCCCATGTATGTCAAGGTGCGGAGCATCCCTCTGCCGATTGGCTTGCCGTTTTTCTGGTTTCCGCAAAAAGATGAACGGAGCAGGGGACTCATTTTCCCCAGTTTTGGCAATGGCCAGGATCTTGGATATTTCATCAAAGATTTGGGGTGGTATGAGCCTTTGGGGGACCATTGGGATGCCCGGGTTCAAGGAGACCTCTACAGTCGCGGCACTTGGCGTTTGTCTGGGACAGCCCAATACCGCTACCGCTATCGATTCAGCGGAAACTTCCAGTTGTCTCGTTCCAGCATTGTGTCCGGTGGAACTGCGGGTGACCCTGGAGCGTCGCGACGGACAGAGTTTTTCGTGCGATGGAGTCACAGTCAAGACCCCAAGGCCCGCCCCAACGGGCGGTTCAATGCCAATGTCAATTTCGGTTCCAGTGGGAATTTCCGCTCGCAGCTCAACAGTTCCCAGGAGGACTTCTTGTCCAACACATTCTCTTCAAGTGTCAACTACAACGCGTCCATTCCCGGGAAGCCAATCAGCGTTACGGCCACGGCCCGACACAACCAAAACAGCAGCACAGGGCGCGTGGACTTGGTGGTTCCTTCCTTGGGCGTCAATGTGAGTCGATTTGAATTGCCCTTGTCGCGAATTTTCGCGCCCAATTCGGTCACACGAAAGTGGTACGATCGCATTGGCATGACCTATGCCCTCAAGTCTGAGCAAAGGGTGAGTGGAACAGACAGCACGCTGTTTGAGGAAGGGCTGTCTGGTTTAATTGAACGCGCCACTTCAGGGGTCAAGCACACGGCGACAGCGTCGACCCAAATCAAGGCGGGCTTTGTGAGTTTGACCCCGAACGTCTCTTACAATGGGTATTGGAATTTCGCGGCCTTAGACAAGGCGGTCAGCTTGGATGTACCGGACAGTGTGGTCACCGATACGTTGCGCGGGTTTTATGCCGATGGAGACTGGCGCATGGGGGTCAGTGCGAACACCAAGTTTTATGGGACGTTCAACAACCGCAAGGAGGGCCGACTCCGCGCCCTCCGGCATGTGGTCACCCCGCAGGTGGGCTTTAGTTACAATCCCGCATTCCAAAGAAGGGACACCGTAGTTGGCCTCGATGGCAGTGTTTTGGAGGTTTATGACCCATTGGCGCCCGGCCTCTACACTCCGTCTGAGCTTGGCGCACAGGGGTCGTTGAACTTTACGCTGAACAACAACTTGGAAGCCAAGATTCGAGACCGAGAGGGCGAAGTCAGAAAGGTTCGAATCATCGACAACTTGAGTCTTCGGGCGAGCCACAATTTGCAGGCGGATTCCCTGCGATGGAGTGACATTTCGGGCTCTGGTTTCACCACATTGGCTGGGAAATTCCCGGTCAACGTGGGTTTCGCCCACAGCGTGTATGCACGGGACTCTACAGGCGCCCAAATCAACAGGTTCCTGTGGGAGGAAGGCGGGGCGCCTCTGCGGTTAAAGCGCATGAACGCTTCGGTGAATGGCCGTTGGAACGGCAACGGTAAATTTCCTTGGAGTTTGCGCACAGGCTACACCATGAGGTTGCAGAGGAACTGGCAGACAGCGGAACAACAGGACACCACAATCTTGACTCAAAACTTGACCCTCAACGCAGATGTGACCCTCTTTGAAGATTGGCGCCTCACCGTGGGCTCAGGCTATGATTTCAAGGCAAAGGATTTCACCAATACCCAAGTCAACTTGTTTTGGGATTTGCACTGCTGGGAGTTTTCCGCACGATGGATTCCCTTTGGCATCCAACAGAGTTTGCAGCTTCGACTTGCCGTGAAGGCTTCCATGCTGAAGGACGTGAAGCTAGACAAGCGCTTTCAGGGCAGCGGCTTGATTAGGTAGCGGCTCAACTCGTTTCGTAACCTACTGTAGATTAGCGAGTCAAGGTTCGTATCATCAAGTAAATCAAGCACAGAAGGAACAGGGTCATGGAGACCTTGTTGATGCTGTGCATGACCCGAAGATTTACGCCTTCTCCTTCGCTCTTGCGAAAGAGGTTGAGTGGATTGGCGTAGTGTAAGATTTTACGGAGAATGGCCATGAGTAAGGGAGGGTCACAGAAGAGGACAAATGAGAGGGGGTGGTGTTCAATCGCAGGCTATGGCACTGATTTCCACGCGGGCTTGTTTGGGCAATCCAGCCACAAAAACGGCTTCTCTGGCGGGAAGGGGGTCTTCAAATCGATCACGATAAGCTTGGTCCATGGCATCGTAGTCGCGCGGGTCAATCAGAAAAACCGTGGTTTTGACCACATGGCCCAAAGTGGCATTTGCAGAGGAAAGGACGGCCTCCAAATTGTCAATGGCTTGGTGGACTTGTTCAGCAATGGTGCCGGAAAGAAGTTCTCCTGTTTCTGGAATCAAGGGGATCTGACCGCTGCAGTAGACGGTGCTTCCAGCGCGTCTAAACGGGCTGTAGCTCGCAATGGGTTTGGACATGGTGCAAGTATCGCCCACTTCTTCGAACCTTTGTAGCATGTCTTCCCTTCGCATTCTTCTTGTCGACAACCGAGATTCGTTCACTTGGAATTTGGCCCATGACTTGGAGAGACATGGAGCCGAGGTCACGGTTCGACAATCGGCGGATTGCGCCACGGAAGATGCCCAGGGATTTGATGGCATCGTCCTTTCACCGGGTCCCGGGCTCCCAGAGGAGAGCGCAGGGCTCATGAAATTGGTTTCTTCGTGGGCTCCAAAACGGCCCATTTTGGGGGTTTGTCTGGGGCTTCAGGCTTTGGTTCGGTGGAGTGGGGGGGCGCTCAGCCAGATGGAAACTGTGCGTCACGGTGTTTCAAGCATCGCAGTTCGCCGCAGCGCCGGGCCATTGTTCGCGGGACTTCCGAGCACATTCGAAGTGGGGCATTATCACAGTTGGTGTGCCGAAAGGGCCACGCTTCCTGAGTGTTGGATGGTAACGGCAGAAGTGAATGGAGAACCTGATTTGATTTTGGGTTTGCGGCACAAGACATTGCCGCTTTGCGGATTGCAATTCCATCCTGAGAGTGTATTGACCCCCAAGGGCGGAGAGATGTTGAAGGCGTGGCTTCTGACTTTACGGGCATAAAAAAAGCGCCCGGAGGCGCTTTTTTTTATTCAATCAAGGTCAAGTTCAGTTGCCGAACTTGTCCATTTCATCTTGAAGTGTCTTCTTGTAACGCTCATAGTTGAAATCAGCCCTGATGCGTTCGTCTTCCGATACTTTTTCATTGTACTTCGAAGCCAATTTCTCTCCGCTCAATTCGAGCGCGACGTAGGAAACGTAAACTCCATTTTCGCGTTGCGTCAGTTTTTCGCAGATGGCAATGGCACCGCGAAGCTCCTGATTGACCACCGAGCGCGATAGCTCATTGAAAGATTCTGTCGCTTCTTCCCGATTGTTGAATTCGGTGCTGGAGACATAGTTGTCGGTCACAGCTTTGACGGTGACGCTCACTGTTGAAGCCAAGCGAGATGCAGCGTTGGAGCGGGCTTTTTTCTTGGCGATTTCACGGTCTTGGCTTTCTCCGGTTGCGCTGGAGCGGAAATGCTTGCTGCTGCTTTGGTATTCACTTCCAGAGCAGTATTCGACGATTTCAACTTCGCCCGTTGGTTTGGCGACTTCTTTGCTCTTTTTGCAGCCAGTGGTGAAGACGGCAAGGCCGAGCACCAGGCCCGTCAGGGTAAGGGATGTTTTGCGGGTCATGGGTTGGGTGTTTTCTTGTTGTGATTGTTGGTTTGCCAATATCGTGCCAAGTCTTCTATCGCAACGAGCGAATGAGATCCGGAGCGTGTTTTTTTTCGACAGCTTCTGCTGCGTTAGACAAGGCCAAGTTTAAAGCGGCATTGGGGTCCAATTGGACACCTTTTACTTTGTCCAAAGCGATTTCTTTGATGAGTTTTCCGGTGGCGTTTCGAAGCGAGATGCTGCCGGTGATGTAGGCGGTGTGAAAGTTGCCGAAATCGCCCACCGGTGTTCTGTGCTCCGATCTAAGGTTGAAGCTGATGGTGAAATCAGAGCGATTGGAAGTCGATTCCATTCCGTAGCCTTCGGCCAGCAGGGCTCCACGCAGGGCTTGAATCACGGCGTCGTGTTGTTGGACTGCCAAACCGGATGAGGGGGAGGCTTGAATGAACACAGAGGGGAGAACCACGTCCAGCGGAATTCGAAATGTGGGGGCATTGATGTCGCCCACCAGTTCCACAATGACCGGCTTCAATGCGGCGGACTTCAGGAGCCGTGTCACATCTAAACTGCCGGTGAAATTCTCATCGGGTCGTTCCGGAGCCACTCCGTCTATGAGGGCAACCAGGATGCCCTCACTGCTGGTGAACTCAGTGGCTTTTTTAATGTATGTGCCGTTGTGATAACTGTATTTCACAGGAATTGAAGGAACACCCAGGCCGTTCAAAGTGGCGTGAACACCCAACGGGAATTTAAAGTTGTTCTCCGCGCGAAGGGTCACTCGGTTCACGGCAGGTACGAGCTCGATGTTTCGGAGAGCCTCCCGCATTTTGCGGATCAAATGGGGCTCCAAAGTCAGGGTTTCTCCTTTGTGACTTCCTTTGTTGACTTCATTCCAGAACTCTTCCAAGGCAAGGACTCCAGTCCCCCAGTGGTTCAGGGCGCTGATGACTTGCCCTTTGGCAATGTCGGACTCTCCTGATTTCAATTCATCCAATGCGGTGGCAATCGCCTGCTCCTGTCGGGCCTTTCGAGCCGCAGCATGTTGGGCTTTATTGAGTCGGTAGTAGACGTAACATCCCGAGGCGTTTTCCCAAACGTCTACGACTTCAAAACCGGCAATCCGTTCGTCGGCGCGGCTGGAAATGGTGCTTGAAAAATCTTCTTGGACATGGCCATTGCGCTCCTCTGTTTCCAAAAGTGAAGCACTCTCGATCCGCAATGCAATTTCCCCAGCCAGATCAGCTGCTGCCCGCTCTTTTGCACTTCGGAGTGCTTCCCCAGGTGTGAGGCTTGCGTTCGCGCTGCCAATGCCGATATAGTGGCCATTGGATAAGGGACGTGACTGAACCCATGATGGTGGCGGAGTTTCTTGCACCCCCTTGTTCTGCCCACAACCCGTGAGCAAGAGAAAGGCCAATGCGGCGAACGGCAAATGGACCATAGACCGCTTCATTGGATGTGTTGCGACAAAAAGCCCTCAATGTCCTTTTGCCCGCGGGCGATGGCCTGGGCAACCAGTTGGGTGCGCATGCTGCTTGCTGGCCGCAATTCGCGCGGAGCACGCAGAAGTTGATTCATTCGGCGCTGGCCATTGCGG
Source organism: uncultured Flavobacteriales bacterium (assembly GCA_949373165.1). GTDB lineage: Bacteria > Bacteroidota > Bacteroidia > Flavobacteriales_D > Sanyastnellaceae > UBA8752. The sequence continues at coordinate 19,042 of CASICO010000020.1, forward strand.
TCTACTGCACCATTGGAACGGGCGGGGTAAAGGCTGCCCGCTTGAACTTGACTCACTGCAAATTCGATGGCGTCTTCGACCTGAACTTGTTCGACCTGAGACATCAAAACGGCACCAGTTTCGGTGCTGACCAATTTGATTTCAAACTTCAATTGGACCGTCCTCCGTTGGTTGTGTAGGGTATATCTCGCGGGAGCAAATGCAGCCACTTTTTTTGTTTTGCCTTCATCGTCAAGCACCTCTTTGAAATACTTCCGAAATGCGTTGCGGGTGGTGCTGATGGGCCTGGAGGTTTCTGAAGAGAATTGCAGGACGGCGCCGGTCAGGATGGCCTTCGCTCCGGCAATTCCGCCCACATCGACCGTTTCGTCGGAAATGCCCGAGAGGGAAAGTTCTTGCTCGGCAATGATGTCCTCACGCAAGGTTCGGTCCACCACCCCAATGAAGGGGTCTGTGGTATTGAGTAGGGCGTTTTGAATCCCACTCCTCATCTCCAATGCGATGTCCTTCTGGTTGGCGTTGGACTCGAAGCTGGTCACGGCCACATTGAATCGCCCCTCCTCAAGGGCGACGGCCAGCAGCTCGCGGGCGTCTTTGTATTCCTTGTCGAGTCGGATGACCTCGTTGAGGTTCGATGTCGCCGTGCGGTATAACGCGGCTTCGTAGGCGAGTTTCCCAGCTCTGTATTTGGGCTCTGCCTTGGCGACAATCAAAAGCGCTGCAGCATCGCCGAAAGTGGGGTCCAACTGAAGGATCTCTTTCAGTGTTGTTTCAGCGCTTGCGAAATCTTCCTCAGCCATTTGCGTGTGGGCTTGCTCGTCGAGCTCAATCAAATGGTCATCGACCAAATTGGCATGGGTTTTTGAAGTGGAGGGGGGAATCAGCAAGTCCACTTTGACGGAGGCGATTTTGGCCACATAACGGGTCATGTTGTCGAAGGTGGAAATGGCGTTTGCACGTTCTCCACTCATGGCAAATCGTTGGAACTCTCCGAGTTCCGCGTCCAATACACCTTGACCCGAAAGCTTGAGCCCGACCATGGCATCGATGTACCCTGGCTTTTTCCGGAGCGCCATGTAGTAAAGGTCAGCCGCTTGGCGATCCATGCCGGCCATCTGCAGTTCAGTGGCGCGTTTGGTGATGCCTTTGGGGCCATTGCAGGACACCAAGAGGAAAGCCAAACCAGAAAGCAGAAGGAGGAGACGAATCACAGGAGGGGGGCTTTTATTCAGTTCGAAATTACGGGAGCGTGCTGTTCTTGTGGACAAGTCTCGTGCCAGTATTTTCAACCCCGAGGCAGAAGGGTGTTTTAGAATCCCGAAATTTGAGACATGTCACGTCGCATTGTTATCCTCGGAGCGGGCCGTTCCAGCTCTTCTTTGATTCGTCATTTGCTGCAGAATGCAGAAGTGGAAAATTTTGACGTGAGAATTGGAGATTTGGACCCAGAATTGGCGGCGCGCAAGGCAGAGGGTCACCCCCGTGCCACCACGTTTGCCTTGGATGCGAAGAACCCAGATGCAAGAAGGTCCGAAATTGAGCATGCGGATTTGGTCATCAGCATGCTGCCGGCATTCCTTCATCCGGAAGTGGCCAAGGATGCGATTGCAACCCGCACGCCATTGATCACACCGAGTTATTTGTCTCCAGAAATTAAGGCGATGGACGCCGCAGCAAAAGCGGCGGGAATCCCCATCCTCAATGAGTTGGGGTTGGACCCGGGAATCGACCATTTGAGTGCGATGGAGGTCATCGATGGCTTGCGTGCCGAAGGGTCAACGCTCACTGGATTTGAGAGTTATACGGGAGGATTGGTTGCGCCAGAGAGCGACGACAATCCGTGGCACTACAAATTCACTTGGAACCCAAGGAATGTGGTTCTCGCCGGGCAAGGCAGTTCTGCGACCTTCAAAGAGTCTGGGCGAATTCGTGTTTTGCCACCCCACCGTTTGTTCAAAGAGGTGACCGCTGTGGAAGTCCCAGGTGCAGGTCGTTTTGAAGGGTATGCCAACCGAGACAGTTTGGCATACGAAAAGATTTATGGTCTAGAAGGCATCGAGTCCTTGGTTCGGGGCACGCTAAGGGGAGATGGATTCTGTGGTGGTTGGGATGCGATATTCCAATTGGGAATGAACCGAGACGATGCGTCTGTGTCGCTGCCAAAGGGCACGTCATGGCGAGAGTTTACAGCGGGCTTCACAGGTGGAGTACCACGTCATGCCGATGCAGCCGATGTTCGTGCGGCGGTCCAGGACATTACAGGGGCAGAGGCACGGTCATTGGACTTGCTCGAAGACTTGGGCCTGTTCTCAGAGGATATCCCCTCCAAGTTGGCTGGAACACCCGCCGATATTTTGCAGGATTTGTTGGAGAAGAAATGGTCGCTTGGTGAAGGTGATTTGGACATGATTGTCATGTGGCATCGTTTCCGATACCGCACAAGCGACGGAGAAACCAAAGTCAAAACCTCCCATTTGGTGCACATTGGAGAGGATGAGGTCCACACAGCAATGTCGTTGACTGTCGGATTGCCCTTGGCATTGGCCGCCCGAATGTGGATGCGTGGTGATTGGAATGATACGGGGGTTTTGTTGCCCACTTCCCCGGGTTTGTATGGTCCATTGCTGCAGGGTCTGGCACAAGAAGGTGTGTCTTTTACAGAATCGGAAGGACATTAAACCATGTGGCGAACCGTGCTTTTTAGCGCAGCATTTTTAGCGCTCGTCGCGTTTAAGTGTGAAGGAATGAGGGCCTCTGGTCCATGTGATGCCCCGCCTTTTGACCCCATGGCTGAAGTCGCGTCTTCGGACGAGGCATTGTTGATGGATCAATGGGCAAAGAGGGCGCTACGCCGAGACAAAAAAGGAAGGACATGCGCCGACATTCAGGAGGTTGTGGACATCCTCATTGTCCGATGGCTGCAGGCACATCCCGAGATTCATGTGGCGCTCAATGGGACGGAAACAGCTTGGCTCACGGGCAAGGAGGGGGCTTTCTTGCTGCGCATAAAATCAGAGGCTTGGGCGGCATGTAAGGCCCGCCGAAGGTTGTTTCGGCCGTGTTGGGGGAGAGATCCCGAGTCCGACCGTTCCCAAGCCAAACAAAGGGACTTCGTGAGCAAAACGGGGTTGAATTGGGGGGAGTAAAAAATTGAAAGGGCCGCCCTCCAGCAGCCCTTTCTCACCACATCTACCTCAATCGAGCTGCACGCAGCTCTTTCTTCAGGTGGCCATTGCTCCACACATGTTGTGGGGCGAATACGTTACACTCCAAGTCCAACCTCTTTCGGGTGTTTGCCATGGAATTGTGGTGTGAATACGGGTGTGCGTTGAATAGGTTTCAGATTTCTTGATTCATCGATTTTTTGGCAAGGGCAACGAAACCACGCCTCTTACCTTCGTTGCGATGCGGACGTTTGACATTCCTGAGGCTTATCGTTCCCCCGTCATTGGCAAAGTCAAGGCGATTCGGAAATTGCGTGATCCACGCAAACGGGATTTCGCACCAAGTTTGTTGGACTTTGGTTCGGTAAAAATTGTGTTGCCACGTCATTTCGGATTTTGCTTTGGTGTTGAGAACGCCATCGAAATCGCTTATCGAGCGGTGGCCGAAAATCCGGGAAAGCGTCTTTGGCTTCTCAGTCAAATGATCCACAATCCCGAGGTCAATGCGGATTTGGAATCACAGGGGATTGGTTTTTTGATGGACACAGAGGGCGGCGTGATTACGCCTTTTGAGTCTCTGCGGTCAGACGACGTGGTCATTGTACCGGCTTTCGGAACCACCTTGGAATTGGAAGCGAAGCTCATGGAGATTGGAGTCGACATCCAGAAGTACAACACGACTTGTCCCTTCGTAGAAAAGGTGTGGAAGCGAGCGGCTCAGTTGGGGCAGAAGGAATACACCGTTGTGATTCATGGCAAACCCACCCATGAGGAAACGCGTGCCACGTTTAGCCACAGCAGTTCTTCGGCGAAGTCCTTGATCGTGAAAAACATGGATGAGGCAGTGGTGTTGGGAGAGTTCATCAGAGGAGAGCGGGATTGGGCCACATTTGAGGCGCATTTTTCTGGCAGGTCAAGTGAAGGATTTCGGGTGCCAGAAGATCTCGAGCGCTTTGGGGTGGTCAACCAAACGACCATGTTGGCCAGCGATACACAAGCCATTGCTGACCACTTAAAACTGGCCTTGGAGCACCGAGATGGAGGAAAAGCAGACCGTTTTGCGAGCACGCGAGACACCCTTTGCTACGCCACCTTGGACAACCAGACAGCGACAACGGGTGCTTTGGCGGAGGCACAGGTGGACATCGACCTTGCTTTTGTGGTGGGGGGGTACAATTCGAGCAACACCAGTCACTTGGTGGAACTCTGCCAAGATCAAATGCCCACGTGGTATGTGCGGAGTGCAGAGGAATTTGAAGGAGATGGTGGACTGGGTCATTTCAACTTAATCACCGGAAAGCGAGAGAGTGCAGAGAATTGGTGGACAGTGGATTTACCCGAGGGCAAGGTGCCGACAGTGTTGCTGACTTCGGGAGCATCTTGTCCGGACAGTGCCGTGGATCGGGTGCTTCAAAAAATTCTTGAACGTTTCGGTGGTGGACGAGCTGTGGATGATGTGTTGCGGGATTTTGCTCAAGAGCAAGCAAATTTGGAGAACGAATGAATCCACCTCGATTGCCCAGTCTATTTCGGAACGTCCGTCATGCTCCTCGAAACTTCAAGTTTCGATCGGCGCATGTGGATGCGCGCACCCTGCGTTGGAAAGACCGAAAGGAAGCGATTGAACAGGAAGTGGAGGGCGCTTCACCTGATTCCGCCCCGCGTAAACTTCGATTCAGAACGGATGGAGGAACACGGACCGAGAGGCAAGGCAGATTGGCTGGATTGCGCCGATCTCGCCGACGAGCCATGTTGCGAAGTGTGGTGATTTTGATGGTACTGCTTTATGCGGCTTGGCTCGGATTAAAGTGGGTCGAGACCACCGATTTCGCCAAAGAATTTCTGATGACCGCCCCGGGATGAGCACGGCAACAGACACCCACATTCAGCGGTTGCCCGAACATGTGGCCAATCAAATTGCCGCAGGCGAGGTGGTCCAGCGTCCGGCTTCTGTGGTCAAGGAATTGATGGAGAACGCTTTGGATGCTGGGGCGCAGCGGATAGTGGTGGAGTTGAAAGACGCAGGGCGCAATCGAATTGTGGTGGAAGACAACGGCCTTGGCATGGGTGCGGAGGATGCGGTGTTGTGTTTTGAGCGTCACGCCACGTCCAAGCTCAGGTCGGCAGATGACTTGTTGGGTTTGGCCACCATGGGGTTTCGAGGAGAAGCATTGGCCAGCATAGCCAGTATTGCGAGGGTAGAGCTAAGAACCCGCAGGGCCGAAGATGAGTTGGGGTTAAGCCTCGTGATAGAGGGCGGTGAGCATCAGGCGCCGGAGCCTGTGCATTGTGATGTGGGCACACGGATGACGGTGAAACACCTGTTTTTTAATGTCCCCGCAAGACGGAATTTCCTAAAGAGTGATCCCGTAGAGCTCAGGCATGCGATCGATGAATTTCAGCGCATCGCGTTGGCTCACCCCAACCGAACATTTCGCCTGAGTCACAATGGTGGTGAGTTGTTTGACTTGCCTTCTGGCTCTTTGCGTCAACGTTTGGTTCGTGTTTTTGGCGCCAGGTATGACGAGCGTTTGGTGCCTGTGGATGAGAAGACCGATGTTGTCGGTTTGTCTGGTTTTGTAGGCAAGCCGGAATTTGCGCGACGGACCAGAGGGGAGCAGTTTCTATTTGTGAATGGCCGATTCATCAAGCATCCTGCATTTCATGCTGCGGTGCTCAGGGCCATGGACGGCTTGCTGACGCCGGGTCAATTTCCCCTCTATGTCTTGTTTTTAGAGGTGGATGCAAGCCGAGTTGACGTCAACATTCACCCCACAAAAGTGGAGGCGAAGTTTCAAGAAGAAAGGCCCATTGTGGCGATTCTTCAGGCGGCAGTGAAGCGCGCTTTGGGCCGATTCCATGTGGCGCCGTCTTTGGATTTTGACACGGAAACGGCGTTTGACATTGCACCCCCCACGTCCCGGACAGGAAGTGGGAGAGCCTCAAATCCAACTGGACCCAGACTACAATCCCTTTCATGCTCCACGGACGGGAGGTAAAGGACGAGGAGCTGGTTCTTCATCGTTTGGTTCTTCTGGTGTGCGTGACCCATTTAAGTCGGACCGAATCGAGGCGACAAGGCGGTTTTTTGATTCGGAGACGAACACTGCGACACCCACAGGTGATGGGGGGGCGAGATTGGTTTTTTCGGAGACGAAGTCAGACTTGGGTTTGCCTGAGGCCAAGGTGGAGGGGGAATATGACCATCAACGGCCCTTGTTTCAGTTGTTTGGTGGGTGGATTGTCACGGCCACAAGAAGCGGTTTGGTTTTGATTGACCAACACAGGGCGCACACCCGGATTTTATACGAACGGTTTTCCTCAGCTCCAGTGCAGAAGGGGCAGGGTGCGCAGCAGTTGCTTTTCCCCGCGGTTTTGGCGTTGGGTCCAGCTGACGTTGCATTGCTCACAGACGCGGTGGAGAGCCTCCAGGCATTGGGTTTAGACGTGGTCTTCCCGGACTCCGCCACGGTCAAGGTGATTGGTCTTCCTCAAGCCGCCGCTGAGCGAGATCCAGCTGCGCTCATTGATGCGATTTTGGAGGAGTTAAGAGAGGCAGGAGAGGTAGATGCAGAACTGAGGGCGAGCTTGGCCACGGCTGGTTTGGCGAGGGCGGCTGCGATACCCTCGGGTCGGACCTTGACGCGCACAGAGATGTTGGACTTGGTGGACGGCCTTTTTGCTTGTCAAGAGCCCGACCGTGACCCTTGGGGAAGACCCACCATTGCTACCTTTGACCAAGAAGCTGTGGCCTCACGCTTCCGTTGATTCACCCTACATGTTCAGTCAAGCCACGCCTGTTGTTCGTAACCTGTTGATTGTCAACGGTATTTTCTATTTGGTCACGCATGTGTTGTTCACGGACTTGGCCGGTGTCTTGGCCGGTTACTATCCGAGTTCGCCACAGTTTCAGCCTTGGCAGGTGATCACCCACATGTTCATGCATGCGGGGCTCGGTCACTTGTTCTTTAACATGTTCGCGTTGTTCATGTTTGGGTCTCAATTGGAGCGAGTTTGGGGGGCAAAGCGCTTTCTCAACTACTATTTGGCCTGTGGTTTGGGTGCGTTTTTCTTGCATGAAATCGTGGTGGGATATGGGTTTTATGCCACCTATGGGACTTGGTTTCCCCGTGTAGAGGAGATCTATCCGAATTTGGGATACAGCGCCAGCATGGCGCAAGCGCGAAACATGTTCATTCCTGTCGTCGGTGCTTCGGGTGCCGTTTTTGGATTGTTGCTTGGCTTTGGCATGTTGTTCCCCAATACACGTTTGCGTTTGCTGTTCCCCTCCAGTGCCCATTAAAGCCCGCTACTTTGTTTTGGGATATGGCGCATTGGAATTGATGTTGGCTCTGGACAACAACCCCGGTGACAACGTGGCGCACTTTGCCCATTTGGGCGGCATGATTTTTGGGTACATCCTGCTCAAAAAATGGCAAAAGGACCGCGAGGTATTTTATTGAGAGAAGCTGCGTTGGTGATTGGAGAAGATGAGTAGCATTTCAGAGGATTTGAAGGCGCGTTGGGCGTCAGGTGGCATGGCGGTCAGGTTGGTCATGTTCAATGCCTTGGTGTTTTTGATTTTGGCCACATTGAGGTTGCTTCTGAGCTTGGGCTTGCCTCTGCCGGTCTTGCCCGGGGCTTTTGGTTTGGCAACAACCGCTGACTTGGGCCGTTTGGCGATGCGTCCTTGGAGCGCAATCACCCACATGTTTGCCCACACCGAAGTCTGGCATCTGGTGATGAACATGCTCATCTTGTGGTGGATGGGGGGCATGTTTCGTTCGTTTTTCGGAGACCGCAGAACGTTGAGTACTTACTTGATGGGGGGCATATCTGGATTTTTCCTCTTTGTGGTGGCCACGAATCTGATTCCTGCATTTCCGCAAGGAGGTTATGCCTTGGGTGCTTCATCGGCGGTCATGGCGTTGATGGTGGCCACAGCGACGTATGTCCCCGACACCGTGATTCGGTTGTTTTTGATTGGCCCGGTCAAATTGAAATGGGTGGCCTTGGCCTACGTTGTGTTGGATTACGTCGCGTTGTCCAATGGCAGCAACATTGGCGGGCACCTTGGTCACATTGGTGGGGCGGTCTATGGCTATGCATACATCAGAGGGATGAAGCGAAACGTGGATTTGGGAGCAGGGTTGGAACGTTTGATTGACGGGTTGGTCACAGGGTTTGGCTCTGCCAAAGGCAAGGGCACGAAGTCGAAGCGTTCACGTCGCAGCAGGGGTGGATTGCGCGCAGTGCACCGGAAAGTCAAAGTGAGTGGCGGCACAGATCGCGCCCAAACGGACGAAGAATTCAACGCAGATAAACTGGCCAGACAGCAACGCATTGATCGCATCTTGGACAAGATTTCAAGTGCGGGTTATGATCAGCTGACCAAAGAGGAAAAGGACTTCCTCTTCAAATTTGGTGGGGACCTTTAAAGGATGGCCAAAGAGCGCAAGAAGGGGCGACTGGCGCTTGCATTGGGGGCGATTGGGGCGATTGGATCATGGGCGGCCTTCTTGGCCACTTTGATTTCTCCTTCTGTGGTTCCCCTGCCAGCTCTGGCAGGACTTGGTTTTCCCGTTTTCGGGGTTCTCCTTTTGTTTGGGGTGCTCATGGCGCTGCGTTTTGGTCGTTGGAGGTCAGCTTCGATTTTTGTCTTGACCGTGCTGGTTACCGCGCCCTTGTATCGAAGCACATGGGGCGATTTCGGAATTGCAATGCCCGTGGGACCGAAGAGTGGCCCAGTATTGAAGTGCATGAGCTGGAATGTGCGTTTGTTTGATCACTATGGATGGCTCGGTGGCGTGAAGTCAGACATCATGAAATCCATCGAAAAGGAGGGACCAAATGTGCTCTGTCTTCAGGAGCATTTCAAGGCAGCTTCTCCGTCGTCTTTCCCCATAGGTGAGCCCCTGCTAATGGCATTGGCCGGAGGCGCAGAAGACCCAGTGAATCAGCACTTGGTATGGGCGCGCGAAAAGGGTGGACGGAAATTTGGCGTCGGAACCTGGACCACACAGCCCATCGTTCGCCGCGAAGCAATTCGTTTTGGTACACGGAGCAACAATGTGTGTGCCATAACCGATGTCGTTTGGGAGGAGACACCCTGCGGGTGTTCAACGTCCATTTCGCAAGCCTTCATTTCGATTCACAGGACTATGAAGCCTTGGAAGGAGGGGTGCCTGACGCTGAAGTCAGGGAGCGAATGTGGTCCCGCATGAAACAGGCGTATGCGCTCAGGGTGGATCAAGTGAAGGCCGTATTGGCTGCCGTCGAAAATAGCCCTCACCCTGTGTTGCTGTGCGGAGACTTCAACGATACGCCCGTGAGTGGACGCTCAGCACTTTGCGCTCAACACTGCGAGATGCACATGATGTCCAAGGGTTTAGGATGGACGGCACTTGGCAAGGCGCTGTCCCGGGGGTTCGCATAGACCATGTGCTGGTGGACCCGAGTTGGGAGGTGTTGTCTTATCAGACGGGAGGCAATGGCCTCAGCGATCACCGTTTTGTAGCTGCTGAGCTCCGGGTGTTGAACCCGTGACCAGGCCCATTTTACTGGCCACAATCTCGTACCCAATAATGGTCATGGCGATCATCAAGAAACCATAAATCAGATCGTCTATGGGCATTGAAAACAGCCGAAATTGCAGGTTGTGGTCATTGTTGTACCACACGATTTGGTCTTGAATTGATCGACGTTGGCATTCAGGAATGGATATTCCCAAAAGTGAATGCCTGTGAGCACACCATTGCTCAGGATAAAGGGGATAAGCAAGGGCAGGTAGGCAAACCAAAGTCGGTGGTTCCACCGGTTTACATGGGGCCTAGTCGCTGCCGCAATGGCCAGACATGCGCTGAACACGGCTGTGATGCCGCAGCTGACTGCGATGTAAGATCGATCCGGGTTAGACAAAGCCAAAGAGGCAGTCAATATGGCCAAAAGGGCAGAGGCTGGAATGGCGAAAGGACGGCCGGGAGGGTTGGGTATGTAGTGCTTAAGTGACTCATAGGTAAAGACACATGCGTAAGGAATACAAATGAAAAACAGCCACCCTCCAGTGGAAGCCCGAGCAGCCAAATCCCCGATAGGTAGGCTTCATTGAAGCCCCAAATTCCGTTTGCAGTGAAGGCGATGTCCCAAGGCATGAAGACGGCCATCATGATGCCGATTGCGGGAAACAAAGCTGGCCAAAACCGAGCAAATCTCACCTTGCGATCAAAGCTCAAAGCCAAGGGTATGCCAATGACAGCTAAGTCGACAGCGAGGTAGAGATAGTGGGGGTTCATCCTTTGCTTGGCGATTTCGTGGCGTGTGCTTTTGTGGCTTCACGGAAAAATTGAAAGGGAACCCACAACATGCCAAAGCACTCCCCGTCTTCTTTATTGAGGTGTTTGTGATGGACCTTGTGGGCCTTCCTGATGGCAGCAAAGTAGGGGTGTTGGCGTTTCTGAACCATTTGAATCTTCTGTGGATGAAGACGTCATGCACCAAGAAATAACACAGCCCATAGGCGGCAATGCCTGTTCCAATCCAAAAACGGAAGTCACTGTGAATGCTGCCCGTCACAAAGCACCAAGCACTGGGCACGGCGAAAATCAAAAAGAAGGCATCGTTCTTCTCGAAAAATCCGGGTTCGTGTTGATGATGATCCCTGTGGAAATACCACATGGCGCCATGCATGAGGTATTTGTGAGCACCCCAAGCCACCCCTTCCATGGTGCAGAATGTGGCCAGAACGATGAGGGAAGCGATTAAGATTTCCATGGCAAAACCAGGAGGCCGATAAAAAAGGCGGTCTGTATGATAAGCAATAGGCCTGCGGCACGGTTTGTTCTCAGGTGTACGGCTTTGCGCCACACCCAAGCCAAGGTGAAGGCGATCACCCACCAAGCGATGTAATTCTTAAGGGGAATGTGGTCTCCGCTCCATGTCCAAAAGTTGGCCATGATCGCCACTGGCTCCAAGACAATGTCAAAGGCGACCATGATTGTGGCTGCCAGTGCGGCGCGCAGGCCATGAGCCTTCATGGACTCTTCACTGCCAATGCACCGTTCAGACCAATACATGGCGCCCATGAGGGTAAGCAGCCACAGGACGCCAATCATGGGAGGGGTGTTGTAAAAGTGTGGCCCCAATCGCCACCCGTATGCGTATTCCCCGAATGGAAATCCCGTTTGAACCCCAATGACCTCCACAGCGTAAGTGATGTAAGCGATCAATGCCCAACGCCATGCGCCTTCCGGGTTTCCAAAGCCCAAAACGACCAATGCCGAAAACAACAGGTTAACTGCGGTGAAGTTGAGAATGAGTGTGGGATCGTAAGTCATCACTCCAACCAGCCCTACAGAATGGAGAAAGGCGAGAAGTCCAATCCAGAAGGGTATGCCTCCCCAACGACCGGATATGCCAAAGGCGCCGCGATTATTGGATGGGGTCATGCTGAGTCATGAGTTCGTGTGTGATTCGACCACTGAGTAAACAAAGGGGGATGCCACCGCCTGGGTGAACACTTCCTCCTGCAAAATAGAGCCCTTTGATCCTCCGGTCGCGGTTGCGTTGTCGAAGAAAAGCACTCAATGGCGCATTGCTCGCAGGTCCATACAAAGCGCCTTGGTGGCTCCCTGTTCTTGCGGCGATGTCTTTTGGTGTGAGGATGTGTTCGCAGACCCTGTGCTCCGCAACATGGATACCGGTCATGGCTTCAATTTTTTTCTCAATCCGCTGTCTTAAATCGTCGATTCCTTGGGGATCCCATCCGGCGGGGGCATTGACCATGACAAACCAATTCCCAGCCCCTTCAGGGGCATCCTCTGGGGAGGTCTTGGATCCAATGTTGATGTAAACTGTAGGGTCTTCGGCGATGGTTTTGCCAGCAAAGAGGGCTTGAAATTCAGCTTTATAGTCCTGGGCCCACAGAATGTTGTGGAGGTGAAGTTCCGGTGCCGAATGCTGCATTCCCCAGTAGAAAATCACACCAGAGGTTGAAGGTTCCGCGTTCAAGATGCGATGGGGTTGGCCATGACCTTTCAGGAGTTTTTGATAGGTAGGCGTGACGTCTGCTCCCGAGACCACAACACTGGCCTCAAAGGTTTGGTTTCCGGAGTGAACCACACCTTGGACGCGGCCCGAAGACACTTGAATCTGTTCGACTGGGGCGTTCGTTCGGATGTCGACACCCAGGTTGAGCGCCGTGCGATGGAGGGCGTCCACAATGGCATGCATGCCGCCGATTGGGGCAAAGGTGCCCATGCCAAATTCAAGGTGAGGGATCACATGCAGCATGGCAGGGGCCCGAAAGGGGTCGCTACCATTGTATGTCGCGTAGCGGTTAAAGAGCTGTTGCAACTGTGGGTGTCCCGTCTTGCGATTCCAATCGTTCAGTTTCCGGGTCAACGGAAGATCTCGCCATGACTTGAGGGCCTTGCGAATGTGGGGAAGTGCCACCTTTGGCCGCCAGTTGGACGATTCGTGAAGGGATTGCTCCAAAAACAGGGCGCGTGTGGCCTCGAATCCCCTTTGGCTGCTGTCCAAGTGCTGAAGGACAGGCTCCGGATCCATGCCGAAGGTGGTCTGAATTTCTTCTGTCAGCTTGGTCCGGTCACTCCAGGCTGTGAAGCGGGTGCCGTCTGGCCAGAAATAGTGGCAGGAGCGGTCCAATTTGAGGAAATCGAATGGCGCGGCATTCGGTCCAGCAGAGGCCAGGGTGTCTTGCAGGAGTGCTGGCCAAGTGAAAAGGCTGGGGCCGAGGTCGAAACGATAATCTCCAAGGTGAAGTTGTCGCAGCTTTCCACCCACCTCTGGACCGGCTTCAAACAGGGTGACCTTTCGCCCCGCCGCAGCGGCCCGAATGGCAGTGGAGAGTCCACCAATCCCGGCTCCAATGACCGCTACTGTGCTCACTTTCCGAGGAACTCGGCCGCACGTTCAAAGCAAATTCTGAACCACGTGGTGTAGCGTTCTGGATGAGCGCTCATCTCCTGACGAATGGAGGCGAAAGTCTGATAGCGATGGCTGGCCACTTCGTCCATGTTGGGTGTCGGTGGCAGGTCGCTCCGCCCAAACAAGACATGGTCAAATTCATGTTCGATTAGCCCACTGTCCAATTCCGAACGGTAGATGAAGTCGAAGCCTTTGGAGAGTTGGCACTTCATGCCCATCTCTTCATTCAATCTTCGGATTCCAGCGTCGAGGATGTCCTCACCGTCCCGGGGGTGACTGCAACAGGTATTGGTCCAAAGTCCACCGCTGTGGTACTTGTGCTGCGCCCGTTGCTGCAACAGGAGTTCTCCTTTGCTATTGAGAATGAACACACTAAATGCCCGGTGCAGGATTCCTTTTTTGTGGGCGGACATTTTTTCCATGGTCCCCTGTGCTTTGTCCAGGGTATTGACCAAGACCACATGCTCCTCTAAGGTGGCCGTCATGCTCTTTCCTGTTGAATTTGTTTTGCCAAATCCCTCATCCATGCGGTGTATGGGGCGTTGTCCTTCCAATGTTTGGCTTGGAGCAATTGTTGGAGGGCAGCCAAGTCAGCCGCCCAATGGTCGTCCACGCCCAGGAACCGAGGGGCTGTTCCGGTGATGCTCAATCTCAAAGCTTGGATGACCTTTAGATCTGGCCGCCTCATGATCAGTGCATCGAGACCTTTTAGTCCTGCATTGAGGCGTTGCAGTTTTGTTGCGGGATTGAAACCGAAATCTGCACTTCGGGCCAGAGAAACCCAACGGTGCGCTTCGATTAAAAGGGCGCAGTCGCCAGAAGCTGATTCCAAAAAAACCATCGCCAGGCGTTCTGTTTCCTCGGCCTGCTCTAGTGTGCTGTGGTCCATGAATGCGGTCCGCAATTCCCGGAGACGTCCACAATCTTCTTGACCTAATCCGACAAGGGGAAGGGCAGAGAAGAGAACAAACAGAAAAGGCCACCTGGCGAACAGCGAAACCATCTTCAGAGCAAATTGAACTGATGGCGCAGATAGGAGCCCACTAACAACGCCACTTTTTGACGGTTGGGTATGCGAATCCGCTCTTGAAGGATTCGTTGATGAGACAACCGCTTGATTTTGCGAAAAAGTCGTGTGTAGTAGATGTAAGCCATGTAGACACCCAACCGGGCGTTGCTTGGCAAACGAAGAATGCCTTCTAAGGCATGGGCAAAGTCGCGGTCGATCTCCGCTTCAATGTTCTGCTTCGCGTTGTGATCAAAATCATTCAGATGCAGACCAGGGAAGTAGGTTCGACCTAGGCCTTCCCAATCGGCTTGCAAATCCCTCAAGAAATTGATTTTCTGAAAAGCTGCGCCCAAGCTCCTTGCGTGGGGGAGGAGGCTATCGTACTGGTCTTTGTTGCCTTGAACAAAAACCGACAGGCACATCAAGCCAACCACTTCGGCGCTGCCGACGATGTAGTCGTCATAACCATCGCGGTCGTAGGCCGTTTGGTCCAGGTCCCGCTCCATGGATGCGAGAAACTTGTCGACATGGGCCATGTCCATGCTGTAAGCGTGGAAAGCCCACTGAAAACTATTCAAGATGGGGTTTAGAGAAATCCGTTCCGCTATGGCTTGGTGGGTATCCTGTTTGAAGCGATCCAGTAAAATGGTCTTGTCAAAGTCATGGAACGCATCTACGATTTCATCGGCAAATCGAACAAATCCGTAAATGGCATGGATGGGCGCCCTCAACTCGGGCGTGAGCAAGCGGATGCCCATGCTGAAAGAGGTGCTGTAGGCCGATGTGGTCAGCGCGCTGCAACGAAGAGAAACTTGGTCAAAAAGCGGCTTACCCGTATCCAACAAGCCTTGATTCACAGCCGTCTGTCCCCTTTGCTCTTGAGCCGCGGGTTTTTCGCGATTCGCATTAAGGCTGGCTATGGGGGGGCGGGCATTCATCTGGACAGCGCAAGTTAAACCGGTATCGGCTCGCTTTGTTCGATTTGGACCATTTCGGGCAGCCCTTTCATGCCTTTCGACTTGAGGACTTCGCTTGCGGCTACTTGGCCGCTAATGATGCTCGGTGGAACCCCGGGTCCCGGGGTTGTCAATTGCCCAGCAAACCACGTCCCGGGCAACTTTGATTTCAACTTCGGCTTCAAAAAGGCCGTTTGTCTGAGTGTATTGGCCAGACCATAGGCATTGCCCTTGTAGGCACTGTAGTCGGAGACGAATTGGCGATGGTCAAATTGCCGCTGGTATACAATGTGTTCCCGAATGGGCACGTTCATCCTCTTCTCCAACCTGTCCATGATTTGGCCGTAAATCCGGTTGCATGCGGCTTGATCATCGGCCATTCCCGGAGCAGTGGGGACCAAGAGGAACAGGTTTTCATGTCCCTCTGGCGCTACGGAAGCATCGGTTACGCTTGGCGCGCAGACGTAGAAAAGCGGGTCTTTTGGCCAAGCGGGTTGGTCGTAAATCTCTTCGGCATGTGCGTCGAAAGGCGTGTCGAAGAACAGGGTGTGGTGTTTCAGGCCAGGAATTCGTCGGTTCACGCCGATGTAGAAAAGGAGGGAGCTGGGAGACATGGCCCTCTTGTCCCAATAGTCTTCTGAGTACCTGCGGTGGGCCTTGGGCAATAGGTTTTGCTCTGCATGGTGATAGTCGCAAGCGGCAATGACTTTGTCACAGGGGATGTTGGTGCCACCTACACGTAAGCCAGAGGTTTTGCCATTTTCCTCCAAGATGGCTTCCACCGTGCAGTTGTAATGGAATTTGACGCCTTGTTCTTCAGCGACTTGTACCATGCCTTCCACAATTTTGTGCATTCCGCCCATCGGATACCATGTGCCCAACGCGGTATCTGCGTAGTTCATCAGGCTGTAGAGGGCGGGTGTGGTTTGCGGCTTGGATCCTAAAAAGAGGACGGGGAACTCCATCAGTTGAATCAACCGAGGGTCAGTGAAGTGTTTCCGAACATGATCACTGAAGCTGCGAAGCAGTTGGAGCCTAGGAGCGTCTCGCAAGATGTCGAGTCGTGCAAATTCCAAGGGGCTGTGCGCAGGTTTGTTTACGAAGCGACCCATGCCAATGTCGTACTTGGTTTTGGCTTCTTTTAGAAAGCGCAGCAATTGATTCCCTGCCCCCGGTTCAATGGATTCAAACAATTCGGCCAAAGGAGCGATGCCTGCTGGAATATCCAAAGGCCCTTGATCATATTCTACCCGATACGATGGGTCGAGTCGCTTGAGGTCATAGAGATCGCTGACTTTGCGATTAAACTGGGCAAAATACCGGTCGAACACGTCGGGCATCCAATACCAACTGGGGCCCATGTCAAAGGTGAATCCCTCTGCCCGAAACTGCCTTGCCCGACCGCCGGCTTGGTCGTGACGTTCAAAAATGGCTACGTTTAAGCCTCGGCTGGCGAGTGTGGTGGCTGCAGCCAACCCAGCAAAGCCAGATCCGATGACAGCAACGTCGAGGGGAGTAGAGGAGGGCGAGGACGTCATATGCTCAGCAACAAATTCGATTGGGATTCTGTTCAATTGTGATTGGCGGAATAAGGTACGCCAGATGGGTATGGACGTTCATTTTCTTGTCATGGCGAAAAAAAAAGCAGGGCTTTTGAAACCTTAGGTTGGCTTTTGGCGTTTTACCTCTGAAACCGAGGCCTGCAAGTCTTAAGACAACAGCATGATGAGGTTTTTTCCAATTGCTTGAAGCGCCCCGGAAAGCCGGGGCGTTTCTATTTTATGAGGGTTCCTGATTTCGGTACAGGACCGGGTTTTGTCGAACATCCGCCCAATACGTGTGTTCTTTGTGCATGATTCGATCTATGATTTACTTGCTCGTTGCCCTGGTCTCTCTTTTTGGACTCGTCGCCTTTGGAATGTTGAAAGGAGCGGTAACTGGGGGAACGGAAGCACATTACTCACCCACCCCTTCCATGTCCGACTTTTACAGCCTCACAGCCAATACCCTAGATGGTCAGGCTTTTGACTTCTCAGAATTAAAGGGGAAGCGCGTCTTGATTGTCAATACCGCGAGTCGCTGCGGCTACACGCCCCAATACAAAAAATTACAGGAACTGCATGCGGCCCATGCCGGAGAGAACTTCGTGATTTTGGGTTTCCCCTGCAACCAGTTTGGCCGTCAAGAACCAGGAACCGCAGGCGAAATTTCGGATTTCTGCTCCAAAAACTACGGGGTGGAATTCCAAATGATGGAGAAGGTCGATGTGAAAGGGTCGGGCCAGCACCCTGTCTACAGCTGGCTTTGCAATCTGGGTGACAACGGAGTGGGAGATCACCAAGTTGGTTGGAATTTTCACAAATTCCTGATCGACAGCGATGGCAGATTGGTGTCGTCTTTAAAGTCGGGCGCCAATCCAATGGGAGGCGAGATTCTTGCCTTTGCGCAAGGCAAGTAAACCACATTGACGACCTTCATGGGATGACGAGTCACAAAGCATTGGATGTGCTTGCTTTCGGTGCACATCCAGACGACGTTGAATTGAGTGCAGGCGGCACGCTAATCAAGGCCGGTTTACAAGGCAAGCGAACGGGTATCATCGACATGACCCGCGGGGAACTCGGCACACGTGGTTCCGCAGAGTTGAGGGCGAAAGAATCGGCAGCAGCAGCGAAGGTGTTGGGGCTGTCGATCAGAGAAAACCTGAATTTAAAAGATGGCCTTCCCGAGAACGAGGAGAAGGTCATCATGGCGGTCATTGGCGCCATTCGAAGGCACCGGCCTCGGACTGTTTTGGCCAATGCGTTGTTCGACAGACATACTGACCATGGCCGCGCGGCAGAATTCGTTCACCGTGCATGTTTTTTGGCCGGTTTGGCGAGAATTGAAACCCACGATTTGGACGGGACGCCGCAAGCTGCGCATCGTCCGAATCAGGTGCTGCACTACATCCAGGATCGTTTTCGAGAGCCGTCCATTGTGATGGACATCAGCGGTATGGAAGAGGCCAAGTATGCCGCCATCGCCTGTTATTCCTCTCAATTTTTTGTACCTGGCGCAGACCCCTCTGTTTCTGCGGCTGTTCCCAGCGCATCAGAATTGGCAACCCCCATTTCTACGCCCGAGTTTATGGCCGTTGTTCGCGGCCGTGACATCACCATGGGGCGTCTGATTGGGGTCAACTCTGGGGAGGGCTTTGAAACCCAGTCCCCTGTTGGTTTTTCTGACATGAGTGCCTTTGTCTGATTTTCCTGAGTGCGCGAACCTGAAATTTGGTGAATGCAAAACGCCCGGTCCAATGGACCAGGCGTTTTTCTTTTGGGGTGGCTAATGGGGCTCGAACCCACGACCCTCGGTACCACAAACCGATGCTCTAACCAGCTGAGCTATAGCCACCGTTAAGGCCGCCAAAGATAGTGCGAATCTCTACCTACCCAACTCTGAGTTTGGTTCTACTTGGAACGCCTGTTAAATGCCTGCTTCAGAGAGCGAGAAATGGGCAGAATCGAAAGGGGTGATCACTCGCAACTCGTTTCAAATAGGGAGAGCAAAATGATGAGGTCGGCAGCCCCGATGATGCCATTTCCGTCCGCGTCAAAGGGGCATGTGTCATCGGGCGGTGCATCGAAGAAGGTACAATTTCCATCATCACAAACGGCCTGAGGGTTGAAATTGATGGCTGTGGGGTAGGTGCATCCTGCGAGTCCAGTGCAGCTGTATTCACAAGTCCCGTCATCGGTGTTGGCAATGGCGTCAAAATTGTCCGCTTCTGCGTCGGTGCACCCGAGGTATGTGCAAGAGCCATTTTCTTCAGTCGCCAGGTCATCATAGTTTGAGGCCAAGGAATCGGTGCAACCTGCGACTTCATCGGTGTCGCAAATGCCATCGTCATCCATGTCGGAGTCGCAAGTGCCACCACAGACGCCGGTCGCATCGAGCTGGTTTCCGTTGCAGTCGCAGTCTCCCGCTGGAATGCTGGAACATCCGCAGTCGTAGATGGCACCGGGTCCGTTGCAGATCCCGCAATCATCGAGCTGTCCCACGCAGTCGTCTGCGTTGTCGCAGATGCCGTCGTTGTCGGCGTCTGCCGCGCAATCGCCGCCGCAAATGCCGAGGGCATCGAGCTGGTTTCCGTCGCAGTCGCAGTCTCCTGCGGGGATGCCTGCGCATCCGCAATCGTATATGGCACCGGGTCCGTTGCAGACTCCGCAATCATCGAGCTGTCCCACGCAATCGTCTACATTGTCGCAGATGCCATCGGCATCGGCGTCTGCCGCGCAATCGCCACCGCAAATGCCGAGGGCGTCGAGCTGGTTTCCGTTGCAGTCGCAGTCTCCCGCTGGAATGCCTGCGCATCCGCAGTCGTAGATGGCACCGGGTCCGTTGCAGATCCCACAATCATCGAGCTGTCCCACGCAGTCGTCTACGTTGTCGCAGATGCCATCGGCATCGGCGTCTGCCGCGCAGTCACCGCCACATGCGCCGAGGGCGTCGAGCTGGTTTCCGTTGCAGTCGCAGTCTCCCGCTGGAATGCTGGAACATCCGCAGTCGTAAATGGCACCGGGTCCGTTGCAGATCCCGCAATCATCGAGCTGTCCCACGCAGTCGTCTACGTTGTCGCAGATGCCATCGGCATCGGCGTCTGCCGCGCAGTCACCACCGCAAATGCCGAGGGCGTCGAGCTGGTTTCCGTTGCAGTCGCAGTCTCCCGCGGGGATGCTGGCACATCCGCAGTCGTAGATGGCACCGGGTCCGTTGCAGATCCCGCAATCATCGAGCTGACCCACGCAGTCGTCTACGTTGTCGCAGATGCCGTCGTTGTCTGCGTCTGCCGCGCAATCACCACCGCAAATGCCGAGGGCGTCGAGCTGGTTTCCGTCACAGTCGCAGTCGCCTGCGGGGATGCCTGCGCATCCGCAATCGTATGTGGCACCGGGTCCGTTGCAGATCCCACAATCATCGAGCTGACCCACGCAGTCGTCTACGTTGTCGCAGATGCCGTCGTTGTCGGCGTCTGCCGCGCAGTCACCGCCACATGCGCCGAGGGCATCGAGCTGGTTTCCGGCGCAGTCGCAGTCACCTGCGGGGATGCCTGTGCATCCGCAATCGTAAATGGCACCGGGTCCATTGCATACACCACACGCGTCAAAATTGCCGATACAGAAGTCTACGTTGTCGCAGATGCCATCGGCATCGGCGTCTGCCATGCAATCGCCACCGCAAATGCCGAGGGCGTCGAGCTGGTTTCCGTCGCAGTCGCAGTCTCCTTCGGGGATGCCTGCGCATCCGCAATCGTATATGGCACCGGGTCCGTTACAGATCCCGCAATCATCGAGCTGACCCACGCAGTCGTCTACGTTGTCGCAGATGCCGTCGTTGTCGGCGTCTGCCGCGCAGTCACCGCCACATGCGCCGAGGGCGTCGAGCTGGTTTCCGTCGCAGTCGCAGTCTCCCGCTGGGATGCTGGAACATCCGCAATCGTAGATGGCGCCAGGTCCGTTACAGATCCCGCAGCCGTCTCTTTCGCCAATGCAGTCGTCTACGTTGTCGCAGATGCCGTCGGCATCGGCGTCTGCCGCGCAATCACCGCCACATGCGCCGAGGGCGTCGAGCTGGTTTCCGTCGCAATCGCAGTCTCCTGCGGGGATGCCTGCGCATCCGCAATCGTAAATGGCACCGGGACCGTTGCAGATTCCGCAGTCATCGAGTTGTCCCACGCAATCGTCTACGTTGTCGCAGATGCCATCGGCATCGGCGTCTGCCGCGCAGTCACCACCGCAAATGCCGAGGGCGTCGAGCTGGTTTCCGTTGCAGTCGCAGTCTCCTGCGGGGATGCCTGCGCATCCGCAATCGTAGATGGCACCGGGACCGTTGCAGATCCCGCAGTCATCGAGCTGACCCACGCAGTCGTCTACGTTGTCGCAGATGCCGTCGTTGTCGGCGTCTGCCGCGCAGTCACCGCCACATGCGCCGAGGGCATCGAG
>CASICO010000021.1 GCA_949373165.1 uncultured Flavobacteriales bacterium
TGCCAAGATGATTCGAATGGTTCGGGAGCCAGATGTCCCCGAAGCGCCATTGGATGCAGAAAATCCGCAGCTATGGCGGTATTTTAAATTCCGGGAGCTCTATTGGGACCGTGTCGACTTTACTGATGGCCGTTTGGTTCGCGATCCCGCTTTGCACACGTTGTTGGAGCAATACTGGAGTTCAGTCATGCCGCAGTTGCCGGATACTGCATTGGTCGAAGTCAACAAGTTGATTTCTCGGTCCACGAGCAACCCCGACATGTTCAAGTATCTCGTACACTTCTTTACGTTTTCCGCAGAGAAGAGCCAGGTCATGTGCATGGACAAGGTTTTTGTCAATTTGGTGGATCGATATTATGCCACAGGCAAAGCGGACTGGCTCAAAGGCGAGCAACTTAAAAAGGTCACCGACCGCGCCGAAGACCTCCGTTACAGTCAATGTGGTAACCGCATTCCGAACATCATTCTGCCAGACACAACCCAAGAAAATTGGGTAAGCCTGTACGATGTAGAGGCCAAATACACCTTGGTTTCCATCTGGGAATCCACCTGTGGTCACTGTAAAAAGGAGATGCCGAAGCTGCAGGAGTTGTACGACAAATGGCATGACAAAGGCCTTGAGATTTATGCCATTGGCAATGATTTTGAGCCGGAGCCCTGGTTGGATTTTGTGAGAAAAAAAGACATCCAAGATTGGATTCACGTGTCTGACAATCCTGCAATTAACGCGGCAGACAGTGCGACAGCCTTGATTATGGCGGGCATCACAACCCTCCAGAGTTTGAATTTCCGAACCACATTCGACGTGTATGCTACACCCAAGATGTTTTTGTTGGACGCCGACAAGCGCGTCATCGCCAAGCAGGTGGGTGCAGAGCAAATTGAGGACATCTTGAGCCGTCAAGAGGCCATGCTGAAAATGGACTGAGTGTCACTCTCCCCTCCTCCCCTTTTCTTTTTTGTTGGGTGTCTATTCGCTTTGCGGATGTGTGGCAGAAGAATGGAGGTCTTGGAAAACTTGGAGGCACCGATTGGAAGAGCGGTGGATTGAAATGGGATTGACTTTCTTCTGTTTTCGTCAAGGACATAAAAAAAGCCGCGCCATTGACGGCGCGGCTTTTCTCTTGATCATGCGTGATTTATTCGCACGTGGTCTCCCACAAAGACAGGAAGATCAAAAGGTCTGGCGTATTGACTGAACCGTCTCCTGAGACGTCAAACAGGCACGCGCCGACTTGGCCAGTCTCGAGGAAGGACGCAACTGCCATCGTCAACAGTGGCCACATCGCTGTAATTCAAGGCTTCGCTGTAAGTGCAGCCTGCATATTGATTGGACCCGTCAATGGTTGTGCCGTCGCAGTTAAAACCATATGCGGGGTAAGTGCATGAACCATTGTCCGCTGTGGCACCCAGTTGATAGTTACAAGCATCCGAGTAGGTGCATCCGTAGACTTCGAGGGGGTCACATATGCCATTCTGATTGTAGTCTGGACAGTCGTTCTCGTCTTCGTCACAGATGCCGTTGTTGTTGCTGTCATTCACGCAGTTTCCGTCGCAATCCAATCCAGCATCTGCATAGGTGCAAGAGCCGTCGTCATCTGTTGCGTCAACATTATAATTGCAAGCGACAGAATCCGTGCAACCGATGCAACTGCTGAACTCACATGAACCGTCGTCATCCGTAGCGAGAACGTTGTAGTTGCATGCAGAGGCGTCATTGCACCCAGAGACTTCGTCTGCGTCACAGATGCCATCTTGATCTGTGTCGTTGCTGACGAGGGTTCCAGATCCGTCAATTTGACCAGAGCAAGTCTCACAGCCTACGGGGAATGTGCAGAGGGTATTGTCGACGTCCGTTGTGAAGGTTGCGTCATAGTTGCAAGCTGCCGCATCGGTACATCCGGTCACTTCGTCGGCAGTCGCAGACGCCATCGCTGTCGGCGTCGTTGTCGACCACGGTTCCGGTTCCATCTGTGCCACCAGAACAGGACTCACAACCTGTTGCGAAAATGCAGAGGGTGTTGTCGGTGTCTGTGGTTGAAGTTGCGTCATAGTTGCAAGCTGCCGCATTGGTACAACCGGTCACTTCGTCGGCATTGCAGACGCCATCGTTGTCGGCATCGTTGTCGACGACGGTTCCAGTTCCATCTGTGCCACCAGAACAGGACTCACAACCGGTTGCGAAAGTGCAGAGGGTGTTGTCGGTGTCGGTGGCAGGAGTTTGCGTCGTAGTTGCAAGCTGCCGCATTGGTACATCCGGTCACTTCGTCGGCATCGCAGACGCCATCGCTGTCGGCGTCGTTGTCGACCACGGTTCCAGTTCCGTCTGTGCCACCAGAGCAGGACTCACAACCTGTTGCGAAAGTGCAGAGGGAGTTGTCGGTATCGGTGGTTGGAGTTGCGTCATAGTTGCAAGCTGCCGCATCGGTACAACCGGTCACTTCGTCGGCATCGCAGACGCCATCGCTGTCGGCATCGTTGTCGATTACTGAGCCGTCAATGCAAGACTGGCATATGCCATCGATGTAGGTGCACAGGCTGTTGTCGGTATCTGAGAAGTCTCCAACATTACAGGCACTGGGGTCTGTGCAACCTGCCACTTCATCGTTGTCGCAAATGCCATCTTCATCGGCATCATTGTCAACGACCTCACCATTGATGCAGGTTTGGCAAATGCCATCGGTGAAAGTGCAGATCGTGTTGTCGGTGTCGGTGGTTGGAGTTGCGTCGTAGTTGCAGGCAGAGGCATCGGTACATCCGATCACTTCGTCGGCATCGCAGACGCCATCGTTGTCGGCGTCGTTGTCGACCACGGTTCCAGTTCCGTCTGTGCCACCAGAGCAGGACTCACAACCTGTTGCGAAAATGCAGAGGGTGTTGTCGGTGTCTGTGGTTGGAGTTGCATCGTAGTTGCAAGCTGCGGCATTGGTGCATCCGGTCACTTCGTCTGCATCGCAGACGCCATCGTTGTCGGCATCGTTGTCGACCACCGTTCCTGTTCCGTCAACCTGACCAGAGCAGGACTCACAACCTGTTGCGAAAATGCAGAGGGCGTTGTCGGTGTCGGTGGTTGGAGTTGCATCGTAGTTGCAAGCTGCGGCATTGGTACATCCGGTCACTTCGTCGGCATTGCAGACGCCATCGTTGTCGGCATCGTTGTCGACCACGGTTCCTGTTCCGTCAACCTGACCAGAGCAGGACTCACAACCTGTTGCGAAAGTGCAGAGGGTGTTGTCGGTGTCGGTGGTTGGAGTTGCATCGTAGTTGCAAGCTGCGGCATTGGTACATCCGGTCACTTCGTCTGCATCGCAGACGCCATCGCTGTCGGCATCGTTGTCGACGACGGTTCCAGTTCCATCTGTGCCACCAGAACAGGACTCACAACCGGTTGCGAAAGTGCAGAGGGTGTTGTCGGTGTCGGTGGCAGGGTTTGCGTCATAGTTGCAAGCTGCCGCATTGGTACATCCGGTCACTTCGTCGGCATCGCAGACGCCATCGCTGTCGGCGTCGTTGTCGACCACGGTTCCAGTTCCGTCTGTGCCACCAGAGCAAGACTCACAACCTGTTGCGAAAGTGCAGAGGGAGTTGTCGGTATCGGTGGTTGGAGTTGCGTCATAGTTGCAAGCTGCCGCATCGGTACAACCGGTCACTTCGTCGGCATCGCAGACGCCATCGCTGTCGGCATCGTTGTCGATTACTGAGCCGTCAATGCAAGACTGGCATATGCCATCGATGTAGGTGCACAGGCTGTTGTCTGTATCTGAGAAGTCTCCAACATTACAGGCACTGGGGTCTGTGCAACCTGCCACTTCATCGTTGTCGCAAATGCCATCTTCATCGGCATCATTGTCAACGACCTCACCATTGATGCAGGTTTGGCAAATGCCATCGGTGAAAGTGCAGATCGTGTTGTCGGTGTCGGTGGTTGGAGTTGCGTCGTAGTTGCAGGCAGAGGCATCGGTACATCCGATCACTTCGTCGGCATCGCAGACGCCATCGTTGTCGGCGTCGTTGTCGATCACGGTTCCAGTTCCATCTGTGCCACCAGAACAGGACTCACAACCCGCTGCGAAAATGCAGAGGGCGTTGTCGGTGTCTGTGGTTGGAGTTGCATCGTAGTTGCAAGCTGCGGCATTGGTGCACCCGGTCACTTCGTCGGCATCGCAGACGCCATCGCTGTCGGCATCGTTGTCGACCACGGTTCCTGTTCCGTCAACCTGACCAGAGCAGGACTCACAACCTGTTGCGAAAATGCAGAGGGCGTTGTCGGTGTCTGTGGTTGGAGTTGCATCGTAGTTGCAAGCTGCGGCATCGGTACATCCGGTCACTTCGTCGGCATTGCAGACGCCATCGTTGTCGGCATCGTTGTCGACCACGGTTCCTGTTCCGTCAACCTGACCAGAGCAGGACTCACAACCTGTTGCGAAAGTGCAGAGGGTGTTGTCGGTGTCTGTGGTTGGAGTTGCATCGTAGTTGCAAGCTGCGGCATTGGTACATCCGGTCACTTCGTTGGCATTGCAGACGCCGTCGTTGTCGGCATCGTTGTCGACCACGGTTCCTGTTCCGTCAACCTGACCAGAGCAGGACTCACAACCTGTTGCGAAAATGCAGACGGAGTTGTCGGTGTCGGTGGTTGGAGTTGCATCGTAGTTGCAAGCTGCGGCATTGGTGCATCCGGTCACTTCGTCGGCATCGCAGACGCCATCGCTGTCGGCGTCGTTGTCGACGACGGTTCCAGTTCCATCTGTGCCACCAGAACAGGACTCACAACCTGTTGCGAAAGTGCAGAGGGTGTTGTCGGTGTCTGTGGTTGGGTTTGCGTCGTAGTTGCAAGCTGCAGCATCGGTACATCCGGTCACTTCGTCGGCATCGCAGACGCCATCGCTGTCGGCGTCGTTGTCGACAACGGTTCCGGTTCCGTCTGAGCCACCTGAACAGGACTCACAACCTGTTGCGAAAATGCAGAGGGTGTTGTCGGTGTCGGTGGTAGGGTTTGCGTCGTAGTTGCAAGCTGCCGCATTGGTACAACCGGTCACTTCGTCTGCATCGCAGACGCCATCGCTGTCGGCGTCGTTGTCGATTACTGAGCCATCAATGCAAGACTGGCATATGCCATCGATGTAGGTGCACAGGCTGTTGTCTGTATCTGAGAAGTCTCCAACATTACAGGCACTGGGGTCTGTGCAACCTGCCACTTCATCGTTGTCGCAAATGCCATCTTCATCGGCATCATTGTCAATGACCTCACCATTGATGCAGGTTTGGCAAATGCCATCGGTGAAAGTGCAGATCGTGTTGTCGGTGTCGGTGGTTGGAGTTGCGTCGTAGTTGCAAGCTGCGGAGTCGGTGCATCCGGTCACTTCGTCTGCATCGCAGACGCCATCGCTGTCGGCATCGTTGTCGACAATGGCTCCAGAACCATTCGTCTCTCCTGAGCACGTTTCACATCCCGTTGCGAAAATGCAGAGGGAGTTGTCTGTGTCGGTGGTTGGAGTTGCGTCGTAGTTGCACGCTGCAGAGTCGGTGCAGCCTTTGACTTCGTCGGCATTGCAGACGCCGTCGTTGTCGGCATCGTTGTCTACCACGGTTCCTGTTCCGTCAACCTGACCAGAGCAGGACTCACAACCTGTTGCGAAAATGCAGAGGGAGTTGTCGGTGTCGGTGGTTGGAGTTGCGTCGTAGTTGCAAGCTGCGGAGTCGGTGCATCCGGTCACTTCGTCGGCATCGCAGACGCCATCGTTGTCGGCGTCGTTGTCGATCACGGTTCCAGTTCCATCTGTGCCACCAGAACAGGACTCACAACCCGCTGCGAAAATGCAGAGGGCGTTGTCGGTGTCTGTGGTTGGAGTTGCGTCGTAGTTGCAAGCTGCGGCATTGGTGCATCCGGTCACTTCGTCGGCATCGCAGACGCCATCGCTGTCGGCATCGTTGTCGACAATGGCTCCAGAACCATTCGTCTCTCCTGAGCACGTTTCACATCCCGTTGCGAAAATGCAGAGGGAGTTGTCGGTGTCGGTGGTTGGAGTTGCGTCGTAGTTGCACGCTGCAGAGTCGGTGCAGCCTTTGACTTCGTCGGCATTGCAGACGCCGTCGTTGTCGGCATCGTTGTCTACCACGGTTCCTGTTCCGTCAACCTGACCAGAGCAGGACTCACAACCTGTTGTGAAAATGCAGAGGGAGTTGTCGGTGTCGGTGGTTGGAGTTGCGTCGTAGTTGCAAGCTGCGGAGTCGGTGCATCCGGTCACTTCGTCGGCATCGCAGACGCCATCGTTGTCGGCGTCGTTGTCGATCACGGTTCCAGTTCCATCTGTGCCACCAGAACAGGACTCACAACCCGCTGCGAAAATGCAGAGGGCGTTGTCGGTGTCTGTGGTTGGAGTTGCATCGTAGTTGCAAGCTGCGGCATTGGTGCACCCGGTCACTTCGTCGGCATCGCAGACGCCATCGTTGTCGGCATCGTTGTCGACCACGGTTCCTGTTCCGTCAACCTGGCCAGAGCAGGACTCACAACCTGTTGCGAAAATGCAGAGGGAGTTGTCGGTGTCTGTGGTTGGAGTTGCATCGTAGTTGCAAGCTGCGGCATTGGTACATCCGGTCACTTCGTCGGCATCGCAGACGCCATCGTTGTCGGCATCGTTGTCGACCACGGTTCCTGTTCCGTCAACCTGACCAGAGCAGGACTCACAACCTGTTGCGAAAATGCAGAGGGCGTTGTCGGTGTCTGTGGTTGGAGTTGCATCGTAGTTGCAAGCTGCGGCATTGGTACATCCGGTCACTTCGTTGGCATTGCAGACGCCGTCGTTGTCGGCATCGTTGTCGACCACGGTTCCTGTTCCGTCAACCTGACCAGAGCAGGACTCACAACCTGTTGCGAAAATGCAGACGGAGTTGTCGGTGTCGGTGGTTGAAGTTGCGTCGTAGTTGCACGCTGCGGCATCGGTACATCCGGTCACTTCGTTTGCATCGCAGACGCCATCGCTGTCGGCATCGTTGTCGACAATGGATCCAGAACCATCCGTCTCTCCTGAGCACGTTTCACAACCCGTTGCGAAAGTGCAGAGGGAGTTGTCGGTGTCGGTGGTTGGAGTTGCGTCGTAGTTGCAAGCTGCGGAGTCGGTGCATCCGGTCACTTCGTCGGCATTGCAGACGCCGTCGTTGTCGGCGTCGTTGTCGACCACGGTTCCGGTTCCGTCAACCTGGCCAGAGCAGGACTCGCAACCTGTTGCGAAAGTGCAGAGGGCGTTGTCGGTGTCGGTGGTTGGAGTTGCGTCATAGTTGCAAGCTGCCGCATCGGTGCATCCGGTCACTTCGTCGGCATTGCAGACGCCATCGCTGTCGGCGTCGTTGTCGACCACGGTTCCGGTTCCGTCAACCTGGCCAGAGCAGGACTCACAACCTGTTGTGAAAATGCAGAGGGAGTTGTCGGTGTCGGTGGTTGGAGTTGCGTCGTAGTTGCAAGCTGCGGAGTCGGTGCATCCGGTCACTTCGTCGGCATCGCATACGCCATCGTTGTCGGCGTCGTTGTCGACCACGGTTCCGGTTCCGTCAACCTGGCCAGAGCAGGACTCACAACCGGTTGCGAAAATGCAGAGGGAGTTGTCGGTGTCGGTGGTTGGAGTTGCGTCGTAGTTGCAGGCTGCAGAGTCGGTGCAGCCTGGGACCTCGTCGGCATTGCAGACGCCGTCGTTGTCGGCATCGTTGTCGACCACGGTTCCGGTTCCGTCAACCTGACCAGAGCAGGACTCGCAACCTGTTGCGAAAGTGCAGAGGGAGTTGTCGGTGTCGGTGGTTGGAGTTGCGTCGTAGTTGCAAGCTGCGGAGTCGGTGCATCCGGTCACTTCGTCGGCATCGCATACGCCATCGTTGTCGGCGTCGTTGTCGACGACGGTTCCGGTTCCGTCAACCTGACCAGAGCAGGACTCACAACCTGTTGCGAAAATGCACAGGGAGTTGTCGGTGTCTGTGGTTGGAGTTGCGTCGTAGTTGCAAGCTGCCGCATCGGTGCATCCGGTCACTTCGTCGGCATTGCAGACGCCGTCGTTGTCGGCATCGTTTTCGACCACGGTTCCGGTTCCGTCAACCTGACCAGAACAGGACTCGCAACCTACCGCAAATGTGCAGAGTGAGTTGTCTGGGTCGGTTGTGGGGTCTGCATCATAGTTACAAGCTACAGGGTTTGTGCACCCGAGCTCTTCATCTTGATCACAGACACCATCGTTGTCGGTGTCGTTGTCGACAACAGTTCCCGATCCGTTGTTTTCGCCGGAACAGGTTTCACAACCGGATGGGAAAACGCAGAGATTGTTGTTGGTGTCCGTAGTGGGTGTTGCGTCGTAATTGCAGGCCGTTGTGTTTGTGCAACCCTCGATTTCGTTGGCATCACAAACACCGTCGTTGTCCGCATCGTTGTTGATGACGCTTCCTGTTCCGTCTGTGTCGCCTGAACAGGTTTGGCAACCGGTGGCAAAAATGCAAAGGCCATTGTCGGTATCGGTTGTGGGATTCGCATCGTAGTTGCACGCCGCTGAATCGGTACAACCGGTCACTTCGTCTGCATCGCAGACGCCATCGCTATCGGCATCGTTGTGGACGATGGAACCACTTTCGCACGTCTCACAAATTCCGTCGACGAAAACGCAACTTCCATCATTGCTGGAGGCGTTAGGGTCGTAGTTGCATGCCGAAGAATCGGTGCAGCCGGCAAACATGCAAGAGCCGTTGTCGTAGTCGGCCGAGCTGTCGTAATTGGTGGCCGTGATGTCGGTGCATCCCCCGTCACCAACGGTAATGGATGCCACCATACCGAGTGCAGCATGGATGCCGATTGAACAATCATATTGATATTCTCCGGGCACATTGAACGTCACTGCTCCCATACAGGTGCCTTGCACGTTTCCGACGGAATTCGGCAGGCCAAAGGCCTCGGGGTTGCCGAAGCTGGTTTCGGTTTGTGTATCAATGTCGCCATTGACGTTGTGGAGTGATGAACTGTTGTTCTGCCAGACTACGGTTCCGCCCAAAGGAATGGACACGGAAGACGGGGTGAAGGCATAGTTCGTGACCGCCACCAAAACACCGTCTATTCCGCAGGCGTTGGCTTGACAACTGCCGTCATCTTGGTTTGCGGCAGGATCATAATTCCAGGCGTCATTGTCCATGCAGCCGAGATAGATACACGATCCGTCATTGGTGTCTGCGGTCTCGTCGTAATTGTCTGCATTGGGATCGGTACATCCGTTGTAGAAACAGGTGCCATCATCTTGTGTAGCCGCAGAACTGTAATTGGATGCGTCCAGGTCCATGCACCCTTGGATTTCGCTGTCGTCACAAGTTCCGTTGTTGTCTATATCTGCTGTGCAGGTTCCGCCACAAGCGCCAACGGCGTCAAGTTGGTTGCCGTTGCAATCACAGTCACCTGCGGGGATGTCCGTGCAACCACATGTGTAGACCTCGCCAGGCCCATCGCATACGCCGCATACATCCTCGGTACCAATGCATGGGTCCACATCGTCACAGATGTAGTCGTTGTCTGCGTTTTCACAGCTGCAGATTTCAGGAAAAATGGGGGTGTAATCCCCCAAACCTTGCGTGCTAAAGCTGAACGGAAGTCGGTAGTCGTTGGTCGAATCGCTGGGTGCCGTTTCGGGTACGACTTGCAAGCCCAAAGTGCCGCTTACAACACCTGCTGTGGTGAATTGAGCGATCAACACCCGAAGGTTTTCATCGGGAATCACATTCGCCGAAGAGGGGTAAGCAAACCAAGTTCCTCCGATGTTTCCAGAGGCGTAGAGACCGCCTCCATTGGAAAATTCTGCATCCCAATCGCCAATGGTGGAGACATCGACATAATCCAATCCTGACGGAGAGTCTGGCATTTGTGATGTCGCCCTATCGAGTCCGATGGTGACCCAACTGTCATATTTGAGGTCCCTGTACGGAGAGATTTCGAAGAGCGAAGCTGAGTTGTTTGAGGGGGTAATTCCGCCCAATGGACTCATGTAAAATGGAGCGGTAGACGAGATGTCTAGGGCCGCGGCTGTTCCGCCAAAACCTGCAGTAACCAAAGTCAAGGCGTCATCGACTTGGGCATAGACCCGGTAGGTTTTCATTCCCGCCAGCGGGTCCGGCGTTCCAAAGACGTTTGTATTGATCTCGGTGGTGTCGTGATCGGCGATGATTTCGACTTCCAAAGACAAGGAGGGGATGCTGTCGTTGGGGAACGAAGCGCTCAACACTTGAACAGAGTCCGGGCAAGAGCAGAAGTCGCAAGAGCCGTTGTCGATGATGGCGGTTGGAGCGTAGTTGCAAGCCGAGCTTTCCATGCAGCCGTGGCTTTGGAAAGACAAATAGGGCCGGACACAATTCTCAGTGGTCGAGATGCCATTGCGGAACACCTGCATGCCCATTTGGCCAGAGATTTGGCCGTCGGTGGTCAGCTGAGCCACCAGCACCTTGGAATTGGCTCCGGCCAGGCCATTGCTGTGGTTGTCTGAATCTTGAATGTACCAAGCTGACCCTGTTGCGCTGTTGATGATTAAATCGTTGCCGCTGGCAAAACCATTGGATAGAGGATTACTCGAGTCTTCGGTCAACTTCACTTCGGTTTCATTGGCCCCTGAATCTGCTGTTTCTTCGATTCCGATGGTGACCCAGCTGTCGTAGACAATGTCCGGGAAGCTGGTGTAGAGAATGGGTGAGATGAAGTTGGGCAAAGCATTGGCGCTTCCCGAAAAAAGAGAGGTCTGGTAAAAACCGGTTGTGCTGCTCACATTCAACGGTCGGTTGTCGTTGCCTTCAATGGCGCTGAGCTTGTCTGCGGAGCCCTCGCATTCCAAATAGACCCGATAGGTGTTGAATCCGCTGAGGTCCGTGGAGGACCCGTTGCCTCCCACGACACCAATGTCCTCGTGAAGGAGTTCAATGGACAAAGAGTATCCTCCAGCAGTGGAGTCACACTGGGCTTCGGCTGTGAAAAAGCCGAATACGGTAACAATAAAAAATACCAGCCCCAGAGTGGTTGGGGCAATGACCTTGGTTGCGGGCATAGTGGCAAGTGATTTTTTTTGGCAACGTTAAGATGGGGCTAAAATTCGTCGAAAGCCTATAATTTATAATCTAATTTGTTTACGAGTATGACAAGCGAGATTATTTTATTCAAGGCAATAGTCTCCGAAGTAGACCAAAAGATCCAGCAAATCAACAATGCCCACGTTGCCATCATTGTTGATGTCATAGGGGCAGTTGTTCTCGTCACACGGATCTGGGAATGTGCATGAACCATCGTCATAGGTGGCCGCGGGATTGAAATTGTCGCTTTCGCTGTAGGTGCACCCGGGATTGTCCAAATTGTCGCAAATGCCGTTGTTGTTTTCATCTGAAGTGCAGCTGCCGCCGCAAATCCCAAGTGCGTCGGCTTGATTGCCGCTACAATCGCAGTCTCCGTCAGGAATGCCTGCGCAGCCGCAGTCGAAGAGCGCTCCAGGTCCATTGCATACGCCGCAAGCATCAAAGGTTCCAATGCAAGCATCAATGGTGTCGCATATGCCATCCTGATCGAGGTCGGCAGAGCAGGTTCCACCGCACACGCCGATTGCGTCGGGTTGATTTCCATTGCAGTCGCAATCCCCTTCTGGAATGTTGTTGCACCCGCATTGGAAGGCCTCACCTACGCCATTGCACACTCCACAAGCATCAAGGGCACCCACGCAAGGGTCGATGTTGTCGCAAATTCCGTCTTGGTCGGTATCGGCCGTGCAGGTTCCCCCACAAATGCCCAGTATGTCGAGTTGCTGACCATTGCAGTCGCAATCCCCTTCTGGAATGTTGTTGCACCCACATTGGAAAATGTCGCCTACGCCTTCGCAAACTCCGCACACATCGAGTGCGCCTACACAGGGGTCGATGTCGTCACAAATTCCGTCTTGGTCAAGGTCGACAGCACAGGTTCCGTCGCAAATGCCAAGTGCGTCGAGCTGATTGCCATTGCAGTCGCAGTCGCCCTCTGGAATGTTGTTGCACCCGCATTGGAAGATGTCCCCTACTCCATTGCACACGCCGCAAGCATCGAGTGCGCCAACACAAGGGTCGATGTCGTCGCAAATGCCGTCTTGGTCGATGTCTGCTGAGCAGCTTCCGCCGCAGATGCCGAGCGCGTCGAGTTGATTGCCATTGCAGTCACATTCTCCATCGGACACACCATTGCACCCGCACTCAAAGGCCGCACCGGGGCCGTTGCAAATGCCACAGTCATCCAAGGAGCCAACGCAAGAATCGATGTCGTCACAAATGCCGTCGCCATCTTCATCGGCCACGCAGTTTCCGCCGCAGTCTCCGATGATGTCTGTTTGGTTGCCATTGCAATCGCAATCGCCATTGGGAATGCCTGTGCAGCCGCAATCATAGACATCGCCTGGGCCGTTGCAGATGCCGCAGGCGTCTAGATTTCCAACACAGGGGTCGATGTCATCACAAATTCCATCTTCGTCATTGTCGGAGAGGCAATGGCCTCCGCATTCTCCAATGGCGTCATCTGACGCGCAAGTGCCATCATCATCCGTGGCATTCGCATTAAAGTTGCAGGCTGAATTGTTTGTGCAACCGGGAATTTCTGCATTGTCGCAGACGCCATCTCCGTCGACGTCTGCAGGGCAATTCCCATTGCATTCCCCCAAAGCGTCATAGGTGCCAATGCAAGGGTCGGTGTCGTCGCAAATGTTGTCATTGTCAAGGTCAGAAGCGCAGTTCCCGTTGCATACGTCAAGGGCGTCGTAAGAACCAACACAGGGGTCGGTGTCGTCACAAAGCCCGTCTTGGTCGTTGTCAGAAGG
The DNA here is from genome assembly GCA_949373165.1 of uncultured Flavobacteriales bacterium. Taxonomy (GTDB): domain Bacteria; phylum Bacteroidota; class Bacteroidia; order Flavobacteriales_D; family Sanyastnellaceae; genus UBA8752. The sequence continues at coordinate 12,828 of CASICO010000021.1, forward strand.
GCAGGAACCACCGCAAATGCCGAGGGCATCGAGCTGATTGCCATTGCAGTCGCAATCGCCATTGGGGATTCCGGTGCAACCGCAGTCATAAATGGCGCCGGGACCATTGCATTCTCCGCAAGCGTCAAAGGTGCCAATGCAGGGATCAATGTCGTCACAGACGTCATCATTGTCGAGGTCAGCAGAGCACAATCCGCCGCAAATGCCCAGGGCATCGAGCTGATTTCCATTGCAGTCGCAATCGCCATCGGGAATGGCGTCGCAGCCGCAGGCATAGACGTCGCCTGGGCCATTGCAAATGCCGCAGATGTCCAGGCTTCCAATGCAAGAATCATTGGCGTCGCAGATTCCATCTTCATCAACATCGATGAAGCAGTTTCCGTCACAGTCGAGCTCCGGACCTGAATAGGTGCAATCGGAATTGGGGTTATTCGGGCACTCGGGGCCCAACGCCGAAATGAATTGGATGTCCGAGGTTCCATCGGCTTCTCCATTGACGCCAGTGCCGAAGTCAGGAAAATATTGCCCAGACAATTCCACCTCGACCTCCCCGTCGGTTGTGATTTGGGCAATGAGGACCTTGCCATTTTCATCAGGGACGCCTTGGTCATTGCCATCGTTGTAGATGTACCAGAGACCGCCAATGATGTCGTCCATCACAAGGTTTTGACCCGCTTCGAAGTTGGCCACCCAATTTTGAGAGGGGCTCGCGATGGTGCTCACGGTTGCCGATGCTGTTCCGTTTTCTGGTGCGTGGCCAATGGTGACCCAACTGTCGTAAAGCAGTTCGGGAATGAAATCCAGCAATGCAGGTGAGATGCCTGATGAAGTGGCGCTTCCAAGGGGATCTTGGTAAAATGTAGTACTTGTGGCTATGCGAATCGTGGAGGTCTGTCCAGGGTGCGTTTCTGGATCCAAACTGTCGTCAATCACGGTGCTGATGGCCGAAAGAAAATGGTCGGGCTCAGACAAGTAGACATACAACCTGTAGGTGGTCAGTCCAGAAAGGCTGCCTTCTGTGTGAAAGGCAATGGGGTCCAATATGAGGCAAACACTGGCTTCAGTTGAGTCTGAACTCTCAGGAGTATAGTTGCAGGCCTCTGGATCTGCGCATTGCGCCCAAATGGAGCCGATTTGAATCGACAGGGTCAAACAAAGAAGAAGGAAACGAGGCATGGCAACTCTATTTGGTGCCTCTAAAATAGCCAATAATCTACTAAAAATGCATTTTAGTCTAATTATTACACGACTGCAAGAGGTCGAAATGAAGTTGTTGGCCACAAAAAAAGCCCGGAGTTCCGGGCTTTTTTCTTTGTAGCGAGAGAGAGACTTGAACTCTCGACCTCAGGATTATGAATCCTGCGCTCTAACCAGCTGAGCTACCTCGCCAAAATGTGTTTTATCTCAAACGGGCGGCAAATTTAATGAAAGCGCAGGTGGAAACGTGAGAATTTGTGAATGTTCCTGCCATTCAAGTGTAAGACCTGCTCAAGTCGTCGTATCTTTCGAGCAATCTGTGTTTTATGGATCGAGTTGAATTTCAAGTTGAGGTGCCTATCCAGGCTAGCAAGGGTTCCATCTTCAGTCGCCTGAACAATCCAAGCGGTTTGTCCGAGTGGTTTTCGGATGACGTGAACATCAAAAAGGATGTCTTTACGTTTTTCTGGGATGGATCAGAGGAGTCTGCAAGGCTTGTGACCCAAAAGCGGGAAGAGTTTGTCAAATTCCGTTGGATGGAGCATGAAGAAGAAGGGGAAAAGACCTTCTTTGAGATGCGCATCAAAATCGACCCCCTAACTGGGGATACCGCCCTTCTCGTCACTGATTATGCGGAGGAGGATGAGATTGAAGAGGCCACTTTGCTTTGGGAAAAGCAACTGGGCGATCTCAAGCGTGTTCTGGGCGGCTAAGGCCCGCGTCCCCCTTCAATAAGGCGAAATCAATTTGAGGCATTGCTCTGCGATATCCAGAGTGTCCTTCCCTTTTCATCTGAAAGGCCCTGTCTGGTTTGACGGAAAACGTCTTTCAGTGGAAAGTCCCTTTTGCCGAGGTTTATTTCCTGCTGCGGCGTTTTTGCCACGTTTCAAATTTCGGGAAGTCGTCATGGCGATTGTCCGGCACTTGGCGCAGCGGCTCGCATTCCCTCAAGTTGGCATGGAAATCGGCAGGTAGCGCTTGGTATAAACCTGTGCCTTCTATTTTGTGTAGGAGCATGTCGTCGGAAACTTCACCAATGATTTTGGCTGGATTTCCGGCAATAATGCTGCGGGGCTCCCATTGGCTTTGAGCCTTAAGGAAGGCCAAAGCGCCAACAATGCACCCCTCACCTACTCGGACATCATCCATGATGACCGCATTCATTCCGACCATGCATTGTTGACCAAGATGGGCTCCGTGCACAATGGCTCCGTGTCCAACGTGTGCGCCTTCTTCGAGGCGAACTGTGGTTCCCGGAAACATGTGGACGACGCAGTTCTCTTGAACATTGCACCCCTTGGCCAATTCAATTCTGCCCCAGTCACCGCGCAAGACTGCTCCGGGACCGATGTAGCAATTGGGGCCAATGGTTACATGGCCAATGACAGTGGCTTGAGGATGAACATAGGCAGATTCAGCCACAACGGGGACCATGGATTTGAAGGCTTGAATCATTCAAAGGCCGGGTTCTTGATTACGGTGGCATAGCCTTGTCCAACTCCAATACAGAGGGACACCAGGGCATACTTTCCTCCATTGCGTGAAAGTTGTCGCGCAGCGGTGAGGAGGATTCGTGCGCCTGTCATGCCAAGGGGGTGTCCCAATGCGATGGCCCCTCCCTGTGGATTGATGCGAGGGTCATTGTCTTGAAGACCCAACGACCGCGTGCATGCGAGGCTTTGGGCGGCAAAGGCTTCGTTGAGCTCAATGTGGTCCATGTCCTCGAGGCGAAGGTTGGCTTTGGATAAGGCCTGTTTGGAGGCTTCTACCGGGCCGATGCCCATGATTCGAGGCTCTACTCCGACCACTGCACTGGAGACGATTTGTGCCAAAGGCGTCCAACCGTGTTGCTTCATTCCTTCTTGATTGGCCATCAGAAGTGCACAAGCGCCATCATTTAGCCCGCTGCTGTTGCCGGCTGTTACAGTTCCTCCTTCCTTTCGAAACGCGGGCCTGAGCTTGGCCAAGATGTCTTGGGTGGATTTGGGTTTGATGAACTCATCTGCATCGAAGATCAAGTCGTCTTGCTTTCTTCTTGGGATCCGAACCGAGCCAATCTCTTCTGCAAAGTGGCCTTGTTGCTGAGCCAAAGTGGCCTTCTCTTGAGACCATGCAGCGAAACGATCTTGGTCTTCTCTGCTGATGCCATGCAGGTCGACGAGATTCTCCGCTGTGGTGCCCATGCCATCGGTCCCGTACAAGGCGTCCAGTTTTGGATTGATGAACCGCCATCCAAAGCTGCTGTCGTGCATTTGTGCATCCCGACCAAAAGGGCGGCTGGCTTTGCTGATGACCCATGGGCCACGGGTCATGTGCTCCACCCCTCCCGTGATCATGACGTTGGCGTCTTGGACATGCAGTGCTCTCGCCGCGTGCACAGTTGCGGCCATGCCGGAGGCGCAAAGGCGATTGATGGTCTCGCCGGGAACCGACGTGGGCACCCCGGCAAGCAATGCGGCCATCCGGGCCACGTTTCGGTTGTCTTCTCCCGCTTGATTTGCACATCCAAACAGGACATCTCCAATGTGGGTGGGATCAAAATCAGGGTGTCGTTCGAGCAAGGCTTGAATCGCATGTGCGGCCAAATCGTCTGTACGAACGGGGGCCAGAGTTCCGCCAAAGTTGCCAATGGGGGTTCGGATGCCGTCTATGAGAAAGGCGTTCATCATGATGCAGGTGACAGAGGGAATGAAAGGCCTCGCCAGAAATCCAAAATGGGATTGAAGACAAAGGTTTGAATGAGCGCGACTTCATTGTTGACCACGGCATACATGCGGCTTGCATCGTGGGTCATGATGTTGCCCTGAAGGTCCAACTCCTCGATGATGGGCGTTTTCCAATGAATGTCCATGGGGATGGTGCGGCCATCTTTGTATTCTACTTCGAGACGCCAAGCCAATTCGGATTGTCTTAAGCTGTCTTGGTTTGAAGGGGAAAGGTGGCTGTCCCAAGTTTCGATGTGCACTTTGCACATCCGCACCCATTGCTCCCTAAGCAGAGCTTGAGGCAAGTTCAGGGGGCCATTTTCTCCGAAGGCAACAATGGATTCTTCGTCTTCTGACCAAGTCAGTTTGGCTTGGCGTCCAACATCATCGATTGGCCAAGCGGAAATGGATTGAATTTGGTCAGCATTTGACTCATACACTCCGGTGTACCTCCACTCTCCTTCTGAAGTAAAAAAACGGGTCGACAAAAAGCCTGTGAAGCCTTCCATATGGGTAACATAGGGAGAAGTTGAGCGCCCTTGACCAGGGAGTTCAAGCAACATGTGGGTCCCTGTGTGGCTTTGTGTAGGGGTGCCAATGAACCAAGTTTTGACCGGAGCGTCTTGACCCTCGATGTGAATGTCGACTCGTTTGCCCGAGGAGGCCATCATCTTGAGCACCCCTGCAGAGGCTGACGCTCGAACGGGCTGACGAACGGAGACTCTCTTGAAGGTTTTGAGGAGCAAATCCGTGGCGTCTTTGCGGGCGAAAAGACGCCCGTTCAATGTCCAGAGCCCAAGTGGATGTGCACTGCGTTCTAATACAGCGACCCCTCCAAGTGCATCTGCAATCCGGATTTTGGTGACTGCGGCGGTGTCCGCAATGGAGAAGTGGGTGCTGTCGTCTGCGTCCAATCTGCCTGATTCAGGTTGAAGGGCCATGACGATGGCAATGCCAGCGGCAATGACCACAGCCGCAAGGGTGAGGAAGCTTCGGTTCATGAATGGGTATTCTGTGTCCAGCGTCGGCGTCTCCAAGCGGGCAAAATTAGGCCCAGTCCAATCACCAAAGCAATGGGAAGTCCAACGGCTGCGACGGTCCAGGTTGTTTCATTGCCTCGGATTCGCTTGTCGTCCAGTGGACGAAAAGCGATGCTCCTCGAGCGCAAGCTGATTTGACCAGCATCATCGAGTAGATAGCTGAGGGCGTTCAGAAGCCATTCTTTGTTGTCGTAGATGACCCTTTGACTGTAGCGGTCCCATCCCAAAGGCAACGGGATCAATCCTTCCTCGGTCGGTCGGGTGTCGTTCCGAATGAAATCGGCATCTCCAACCACAAGCAGCTTTCCATTCTCTGTGGAAGGCCGGAATCCAAAGGCGACATCTTCCTTCAGTTCCTTGTTCAAGCGCAAGGCGTAAAAGCTGTCAAACTGACCCTCAAGTAGAACCGCCAATGGAAACCCCTCTGGGTTGCCCGTTTCAAAATGTTCAGGGGGAAGATTGACAACCGCACTGGCCACGCGCACAGGTGCATTGTAGACCAAGGATTGTGGTGAGCTTTTGAGCAGGATTGTGGCGCTTCGTTCGGGTTGAACATTGACCAAGTCTAGGGTGCTGGTGAATTCAAAAAGAAGCGGGTCGAGGTTGGCGCAAATGGGATGGGCATCGGGTTCGGACAGCACGACTGGAGAAAAGTACCAATTGAACATTTGCATGTTCCGATGGTCTCCCATGGGGCCTGCCCCCATCATGATGGGCGCACATTGAGCATCGAGAACCATGTTTCGATTCAGGCGAACGCCATGGTGAAACAGGAGGTCATAAATCCCGGATTCTCTTGTTGTTGCCAGTGTTTGCTGATTGTCTCTAATGCTGTCAATGTTGGTCACGAGAGGGTCGACCAACCACATCATGTGCCCGCCATTCATCAGGTATTGATCGAGGAGGAGTTTGTCTCGGTCACTGAACGTTGAATCGGGTCCTGCAATGACCAACGCGTCGTACTTGGGTTGGCGCCATGGACGTCCATCAATGGCCTCGCACAAGGCATCCACAGCGCCATCAAGGGTGACGTCTACCACGTCTGCCGTTTCGGATAGGGCGCTGGAAAAGTCCGCTGTTTCGACAGGCAAGTAACAACCATGCCCCTGGAGAATGCCCACAATGGGTCGACGGTCACGCAAGCCCATGCGCATCGCCTGGCCCAAATTAAACTCGACTTGGGTGATCGCATTTTGGACCATGACTTCGTCGGGGTCCATGTTTTCAGAACGAAGAAATTGAACAGGATAATCCACCCCTTTCACACTCACGACAGCACATGGCCAGACGTTTTGGAAGGAAGCAACTCCGCCTTCTCTGTGTGCGATTCGGGTGAATCGAAGGCCTTGCTCGTATAGCGCAAGCTCTGTCTCGCCAATGGTCTTGTCGTCTCCGGAAGCAGCAACATCGATGAATTGCCACCGGACCTTGCCCCCGCTCTTTCTTGCAAAGGTTCTCAGTTTCGAGCGGACCTCCTCCCCCAAACGGCGATACCGTGCAGGAAAATCGCCCTCCAAATAACACTTCACAAGGACTTCCTCCTCTCCTTCTCGCAGAGCGTCCAGCATGGTTTCCGTTGCGGTTGACAAGCTGTGACGTTGGTCTTCGGTGACATCCATGCGGAGTGGCCATTGCCCGAGCAAGGCCAACAAGGCCAATGCCAAAGCAGCCGTGCGCCATCCCTTCCCCTCTGGGCCCTTGAGAACGTTGGAGAGCTTCATGCGCGACCGGGTTGAATGTATCGTTGCGCAAAAGCCAGGGCCAGAGCGATGTAGGCGAAGAACCAAGCGACATCGGCAATCACCACGACGCCGGTTCCAATGGACCTAAAATGGGTTTCCATTGCAAACCATTGGACGATGTAATCGACATCGCCGAAGAGGGCGTATGAACCCAATGCCGATGGTCCATAGTACATGACCATGCAAACCAAGGCCGAGGACAGGAAGGCCACGACTTGGCTATCGGTTCGTGCAGAGGTGGCGAGCCCAGTGGCGACAAAGGCCGCGCCCAGCAGCAACAAGCCAAAGTACCCTGCAAGAACAGATCCCCCATCGATATTGCCCACGGGATTGCCCAATTGATGAAGAACGAGATAGCCGGCCAGGGTGGGCAGCAACGCCGCCGCAACAAGCGTGGTGCCTGCTAAGAACTTTGCCAGGACAATGCGGTGAGAATCTAAAGGGTGGGTGAGCAGCAATTCAAGGGTTCCATTTTTCCTTTCTTCTGCGATGCTCCTCATGGTGATGGCGGGAATTAGAAAGAGAAAGACCCAAGGGGTAAATAAAAAGAAGCTGGTCAGTTCAGCTACGCCAGAATCCAATAGGTTCCATTGTCCTGGAAAGACCCAGTGGAACAATCCGCTAACGAGGAGAAAAACGGCGAGAACCACGGCGCCAATCACGGAGGAGAGGAAAGCGCGCACTTCCTTTTTGTACAAAGCTGTCATGAATGCAGTCCGAAATTAGGAAGCCCAGAGCAGCTGGTGGCTTTTTGCTTGCGGTCGGTCCGCAAATAATGCTTTTGTGGCAGGCCAGACCACAGCAAACAGTGCGCTGTGGCGATAAGCATCGAGCGATTCTTGGTTGTCCCAAGTGCTAACAGTTCCCAGTTCTTCTGGAGTATCTAAAGATTGAATCAGTTGCACGGATCGGCAGCCAGGCTGCTGGGCTATGGCCTTTCGGTGTTGGGCAAAAAGGGTCAAAAACTCGGGCACAGCCTCGGGTTTGAATGTCATGTGAACGGTGCGGAGGATCATGGCGGTCAAATCAAGTTGCCCATTTTGGGTGCGGCCTCGAATTCGATCCGAATGGTCGCACCTTCTTTGATTCCGAAAAGTTGGCTGGCTCCTCCTCCGCTCCCTTGAGATCCATGTCGAATGGCGATCTCAAGAAGGCCCATGTGGTTAAAGAGGGCGACACGCTCTCCACTGGGGACAGCTGAATAGGAGGTGTGGATTCGGGTGACGTCCATTCTGCTCGAGCGCAAAGGGATGCGAAATGGCCGGTCGCGGCCCACTTCTCGGAAGGTGCGTTCGTCCAAGTTGGTAATGAGGTTGCCAAATCGATCGACATGGAGCACTGAACCTTGGACATAATCTGCACCGATGAGCGGACGTTGCCATTCGCTTTCTTCCCAACCAGGGCTCTGTCGTCCGACGGCGGCGAGAACGCCGCCTTGGACAAGGTGGCATGCCACCTGCACAAACAAGTGCCTCTCTGGAAAGGTCAGGATGTCACTTTCCGATTGCATGTCGATGTCGTGAATGGCATCGGGCTCCCGGTCGGCAATCAAGCTGAAAATGCCATCATCCAAGCCCACAAAAAACTGGCCGCCCAATTCCATTACGCGGTGAACATAGTCTTCCTCCTGATTGGTATTGAGTGCCAGAATGTGTACCGTGCCACGCGGGAAGTGCGGGGAAACTGAACGAAGTGCGAACGCAGCAGCATTTGTGTCGAAAGGCCGAATGGAGTGTGTAATGTCCACAATGCGGACCGAGGGGTCCTGCTGGAGGATGGCCCCACGAAGCGCGGCAGCATAGAGGCTGTCTGCGCCATAGTCCGAAGTGAGGGTAATGATTCGCGATGAGACTTCAGGGGATGCCATGATGTGTCAAAAATCCGGAAGCTTGTGCGGAGTAGCTTTGCATCTCGCAGGAAATTCCCCCCAACCTCCCCACATTGAACTTCACAAATGGCCATTGAACGCCGCTTTCCCTTGCCAGACGTGGCTCCTTTGGAGTTTTTCGGGGTGGGACATAGAAAATTTACCAGCCTGAAAGGGCATTTCCCAAAATTAAAATTGGTGGGCCGCGGAAACGAGGTGAAAGCCATGGGGTCCAAGGCCGACATCGAGGTCTTTGCCGCGAAATGGGAGCTGATCGTCTGGCACTTGGACCGTTACGGCAAACTGGAGGAAGATGATTTGGAGCGCTTGGTGCGTGAAGATGGAGAGGTGCTCAAGCGCTCGGCTTCCGAAGACGACACGTTGGTTTATGGCCCTGGAGGGCTCAGGGTCACGGCGAGAACCCCCAATCAACGAAAGTTGGTGGATGAGGTCAGAAAGAACGACATGGTCTTTGCCATTGGCCCAGCGGGGTCTGGAAAGACCTATACCGCTGTGGCGCTTGCCGTTCAAGCCTTGAAGGAAAAGCGAGTGCGAAGAATCATCATGACCAGACCTGCTGTGGAGGCTGGCGAAAACTTGGGCTTCTTGCCGGGAGACTTGAAGGAAAAGCTCGATCCATACATGCAGCCCTTGTACGATGCGCTCACCGACATGATCCCTTACGATCGCGTGGCAGACCATTTGGAGAAAGGGGTCATTGAAATTGCACCGTTGGCCTTTATGAGGGGCCGGACTTTGGACAAGGCATTTGTGATTTTGGATGAGGCCCAAAACACGACAGTCGCCCAGATGAAAATGTTTTTGACCAGAATGGGCCGCTCTGCCACATTCATGATCACGGGGGACCCTTCTCAGGTTGACCTTCCGCGGAAGCAAGAAAGCGGATTGCGCTTTGCAAGAAGGGTTCTTGGCCGCGTTGAGGGGCTTTCTTTTGTTGAATTGACCGGAGATGACGTGGTGCGTCATGCATTGGTGAAGCGGGTTATTCTGGCATTTGAGGATGAAGAATCCAGCGGGAATGAAGGTGGAATGGGGCCTTCCATGGGCCAGGTAGCCGCTCAGAAATGGCGGAAGGATGAAGCGCCTTCAGATGAGGTGCAAAACGAAGCGGATTCCGATATTGCGCCGCCTGAATGATGCTGTCTTCCTCAACCCCCTCTCCCCTTTTTGATCAGCGGATCCAATTTGAAGGGGAAACCGATTTCTATCGCGGCAAGGTTCGCGATGTGCACTCGCTCCATGATGGCCGCCTGTTGATGGTGGCCAGTGATCGGATTTCAGCATTTGATGTCGTATTGCCCAAGCCCATTCCTTTCAAGGGACAGGTGCTGAATCAATTGGCGGCATACATGCTGCGATCTGTTTCGGACATCGTTCCCACATGGTTTGAGGATGACCCCGATCCGAATGTGGCTGTGGGAAAACGCTGTGAACCCATTCGGTTGGAAATGGTCATCCGGGGGCATTTGACGGGCCACGCCTGGCGGACTTATGACGCTGGCCTTCGCGTTTTGTGCGGGGTGAACCTTCCCGAGGGAATGAAAGAGCACGAGGCCTTTCCAACCCCCATCATCACGCCCGCTACGAAAGCGGAAGAGGGCCATGACGAAGACATATCAGCCGAAGAAATTTTGTCGCAGCAATGGGTGCCTGAGCCGTTGTACCGCGAAATGGAAAGGGTGACCCGTGCTCTTTTTGCGCGCGGTCAAAAAATGGCCGAGTCCCGAGGTCTCATTTTGGTTGATACGAAATATGAATTCGGCCTTTATGAAGGGGAATTGATGTTGATGGATGAGGTACATACGCCTGACAGCAGCCGATACTTTCACTTGGACGGTTTTGAGGCGAGGCAAGCGGCGGGTGACCCGCAGCCTCAACTCAGCAAAGAGTTCGTGAGGGAATGGTTGATTGAAGGGGGCTTTATGGGCAAGGAAGGCCAGGTCATTCCAGAAATGACGGAGGAATTCGTGCAAATGGTGAGTGACCGATACATTTCCCTTTTTGAAAGGGTTTCAGGTCAAAATTTTGAGAAATCAGGTGAAACCGACACTGTGATGAGAATCCAAAAAAACATTGAATCGTGGCTCCTCGCGCATTAAAGAATGCTCCCTGGCGCACAGACGCCATAGCCGCCGTGCGCTGTTTGAAAGCCGGAGGCGTCATTTTGTATCCCACCGATACGGTTTGGGGTTTGGGATGTCGCGCCGATGACAAGGCCGCGCTAGAGAAGCTCTATCGTTTGAAGGGGCGGGATGGTGCTCAGCCTTCTTTGGTGTTGTTGGATGCAGAAGGCCTCTTGGAGGAGTATGCTCATCCAGTACCGGACATTGCCTGGGATCTTCTAAACGAGTATTCGGGAACAAGCAGTCGTCCCATGACTTTGGTTTTGCCCGGAGGAAAGGACGTGACCCCTGCCCTTCTTGCCGAAGACGGTAGCTTGGCGATGAGGGTGGTTTATGACCCCTTTCTTCAATTCATCATCCGTGGAATTGACCTTCCGTTGGTCAGCACGTCTGCGAACCTTTCAGGGCACCCTACCCCAGGTCACTTTGACGAAATACCGAAGGCGATTCGGACGGGCGTGGACCATGCGTGCACCACAGGAAGAGACCGAAGAGGCGGGCAAACGTCGAGCATGATCAAATTGGATGATGCAGGACGCATCGACATTTTGAGGCCATGAATTTTGCAGGTCAATTGACACACCCAGTTTTTCGGGCTGTTGGAGAAGAAGCTGACCGCAAGGGGCAGTCTGCTTTTGCCATTGGCGGATTTGTAAGGGACATGTTGCTCGGGAGACCGAGCAAGGACATTGACATTGTGGTGGAGGGCAGTGGCATCGAGCTGGCCAAAGCGGTTGCGAAGGTGCTCGGGGCAGGAAAGGTGTCGGTCTTTAAGAATTTCGGAACCGCTATGTTTTGCCATGGCGACATGGAGGTGGAGTTTGTAGGAGCCCGGAAGGAATCTTATGAGCGAGGCAGTCGCAAGCCCATTGTGGAAGATGGCAGCATTGAGGATGACCAGAACAGGCGTGATTTCACAATCAATGCCATGGCCTTCCGACTCAATTCAGATGGGTTTGGTGATTTGGTAGACCCCTTTGATGGCTTGACTGATTTGGAGGAGAAAACCCTCAGGACACCTTTGGACCCCGATGTCACGTTTAGCGATGACCCATTGAGAATGATGCGGGCTGTCAGATTTGCGTCACAGCTTGGGTTTCATGTCGAAAAGAAGAGTTTGGATTCCATTGAGCGAAACGCCAATCGACTGGACATCATTTCGGCAGAACGCATCCATGTTGAATTGAATAAGATTCTTCTGAGTGAGCGACCAAGTGTGGGTTTCAAGCTCATGTTCAACACCACGTTGCTTCATCGGTTTTTCCCTGAGATGGTGGACCTAAAGGGCGTGGAGCGGAAAAACGGCATCGGCCACAAGGACAACTTCTACCACACGTTGGAAGTGGTGGACAATGTGTCGGAGACGAGTGACCATTTGTGGCTGCGTTGGGCGGCATTGTTACACGACATAGCCAAGCCTCCAACGAAACGCTTTCACCCCGATCACGGTTGGACTTTCCATGGCCATGAAGACAGAGGTGCCCGGATGGTGCCGAAGATTTTCAAGCGACTCAAACTGCCGATGGACCATCAAATGCGGTATGTCCAGAAGTTGGTTCTGTTGCATTTGAGACCCATTGCCTTGACAAAGGAGGAGGTAACGGACTCTGCTGTCCGCAGGTTGCTCTTTGAAGCGGGAGATGACGTGGATGACCTGATGACCTTAGCCAGGGCCGACATCACGTCAAAAAACGAGGCGAAGGTGGAGCGTTACCTCAAGAACTATGACGTCGTGGTCAGAAAACTGGTCGAGGTCGAGGAGAAAGACAGGGTCAGAAATTTTGAGCCTCCGATCAGCGGGGAAGACATCATGGCGGCATTCTCCATCCCTCCATGTCGTCCAATTGGTGCCATCAAAAACATCATCAAGGACGCCATTATGGATGGGGTCATTCCAAATCAACCTGATGATGCACGTGCATTGATGATGCGCTGTGGACCAAAAGTGCTGGCGGAATGGAAATCCATTCAGTTTCGCCTTTCAGAGGGCGAATTCAACGAAAAAGGCGCACGGGAAACTTTTGATACTTGGCTGACTCAATTCGAGGTTTAACCTCACCCCTTCCAACCATCTTTGAGCGTGACAGACCGATTCCAAGCAGGACGTCCAATTTCTTCTGTTCTTTTTTGGTCCAGCGAGAAGTACCCCAAGCGCGTGAATTGAATTGGATTTTCAGCGTCTGCATTGGCCAAAGAAGGCTCTAGCATACAATGGGGGCGGATGGTCAAACTGTTGGGATTGATGAAGTCCGTGAAGTCCTTGCCTTCGTGTCCATCTGGCGCAGGGTCAGAAAACAGTCGGTCATAAAGCCGCACTTCTGCGTCGATGGCAGTGTCGACATTTACCCAATGGAGCGTGCCTTTTGCTTTGATTCCACTTGTGTCTGAACCACTCCGGCTGTCGGGGAAATACTCGACTTTGACTTCGGACACCTGACCGCTGTCGTCCAGAACGTGATCTACATAGCGAACAATGAAGGCTGATTTCAAGCGCACTGTTTTTCCAGGGGCGAGTCGAAACCATTTTTTGTTGGCCTCCAATTTGAAGTCTTCTCGCTCCATCCAGAGTTGGCCACTAAAGGGCAAAGTGCGAACGCCCGCATCGGGGTCTTCGGGGTTGTTTTCTGATGTGAGCGATTCAGTTTGACCTTCTGGGTAATTGACGAGGGTCAATTTGATGGGGTCCAAAACGGCCATGGCACGCGGTGCGGTGCGGTTCAAGTGGTCCCGGAGCGCCCATTCTAGAAGGCTGAAATCGATCACATTCTCTCTCTTGGCAATGCCCACACGTTCGCAAAACGTCCGGATGCTCTCGGGTGTAAATCCCCGGCGCCGCAATCCGCTGATGGTGGGCATGCGCGGGTCATCCCAGCCGTCCACATGTCCTTCTTCGACAAGGCGAAGGAGTTTCCTCTTGGACATAATGGTGTGGTCCAAATTCAAACGGGCGAATTCGATTTGTCGGCTTGGAAATATGTCAAGGTTTTCGATGAACCACGCATACAATGGGCGGTGAACTTCAAACTCCAAGGTGCACAATGAATGTGTGATCCCTTCCAATGAGTCGCACTGACCATGGGCGAAGTCATACATCGGATAAATGCACCAATCATCTCCGGTTCTTTGGTGGTGTGCCCTTTTGATGCGGTATATGATGGGGTCGCGCATGTGCATATTGGCATGCGTCATGTCAATTTTCGCACGGAGGACGCAATGTCCATCAGGGTGCACGCCAGCCCTCATTTCTTGAAAAAGAGCGAGGTTTTCTGCAATGGTGCGGTTGCGATGCGGGCTGTTCGAACCAGGAGAAGTAGGGGTGCCTTTTTGGGCGCCCATGTCCTCGGCGCTTTGATGGTCAACGTAGGCTTTGCCGGATTCGATCAATTGCACGGCGAATTGAAAGAGCTTCTCAAACTGATCACTGGTGTAGTGTTCACCTCCGTTCCATGTGTAGCCAAGCCATGAGACATCTCGACGAATGGCGTCTACGTATTCTTGGCTCTCTTTTTCCGGATTGGTGTCATCGAATCGCAAATTGACCAGTCCCTGGTGTTCTTCGGCGAGTCCAAAGGAGAGACAGATGGCCTTGGCATGACCGATGTGCAGATAGCCATTGGGCTCTGGAGGGAACCGGGTATGGACTTGTTGGTGCTTGCCCGAATTCAGGTCAGCGGAGATGATCTGCTGAATGAAGTGCTGAGAGGACACATTGTCTTCTCCTGCATTGGGGGTGTTCGGTGTGCGATCGGACATGGTGCAAATTTATCCTCTAGAGCAGGCTTGTGCCCCCTCTTTTTATTAGTTCATGCCTCTGCAAGAACAGGAAGCCGAGAAAGCGGTTGTCTATATGTGAATTCAAAGTCTTTAACCCCAGTGGATGAAATCCGACGGTATCGCCTTCGACGTGCGGACCGCATTGTGGGTTGGATGCGCGAAGAAGATTCGGGGACCCGATTTTACAGCCGTGAAGGACTGTGGTGGTCCGGACGTCCCATCAAATGGGAAAACCGGGACCGGTGTTGCGGATTAAAGGATGTGGATGACCGCTGGCTCCATGAAGGAGACCTTTTGGTGCAGGTGGGTTGTCCTTGGTGGCAGCGCCGCTATCGCTGGCTCGTCTTGTGCGATGCTGAGAGAGGATGGTCCTTTATCCGGAACAGTGCGTTGAGAGGCGTGGTCGGGATGAGCCCGAAAGCTGCCGAGTCCATGGATTGGAGGTGGTCCGGCGTGGGGTGGCGCCATTGATCACCCTTAGTTTATAGATTGCTTTAAACGAAAACGCCCCAACTGAATCATCAGTTGGGGCGTTTTTCGGGATTGGAAAAGTTTACAGCAATTGAATCCTTTTCATCAGTTCGTCCTTGTACGTTCTGGAGATCGGAATCTCATCTTGGTCAATCTTAATGATGAACTGAAACGTATCAATGTGGGTCACGCGGTCAATGTTGATCACAAAGTTTCGGCTCACCCTCACAAAGTCTTCATTCGGAAGCTTCAGAAGCAAATCCTTCAAGCTGGCCTTGACATTGTATTTCTTCTCTCCGACGTGGATGGCGCTGTATTTGCCTTCTACCTCGATGAAACGAACGTCATTCAAGTGGATGCGACGCAACTTGTTTCCAACTTTCGTGAAGAAATGCTTGGCTCTCATTTTGGAAGTGTCCAGTTCTTCCAAAGCGGCAGTCACACTCTCTTCAAAGTGAATGGCTTCGTCGACAGCCTCTTCTCCATTGGCCGAGACCATAGCCATGTCCAACACCTTCAATTTGTTCTGC
This sequence comes from uncultured Flavobacteriales bacterium, assembly GCA_949373165.1. Lineage (GTDB taxonomy): Bacteria > Bacteroidota > Bacteroidia > Flavobacteriales_D > Sanyastnellaceae > UBA8752. The sequence continues at coordinate 28,298 of CASICO010000021.1, forward strand.
TCTTTCAGCTGTCCAATGAACTCATCGATGCCGTTGTTGCGTCCGGTGACCACAATCAAATCGGGTGGGGTAAAGAGACAAAGGCCTGCGGCTTCTGCTGCTTTGCTCGCGGAGTGGACGTCACACCCCAACTCTTCTAATTGAGCGAAAGGTTGACGTGTGGTGGCGTCCGGGCCGAGAATAAGGATGCTTGGTTTTCGAATCATTTCAAATACACAACACCCTTACTTTGAATATGTTTCGGTTTGCCGGCGAAAAGGCCCAAGCTGGTTTTTTGGGGGTATGGATGTCATTTGCTTGGAATGATGGGTCAGGGTGAGAAGGGCTAGTTTTGCGCTGTGAATTATCCACTAAGCGCAGGACACGATGAAGACACCCTCGTTGAAGAGGAGGTGGCTTTGGACGAAGCGGTATCTGAGGGCTGGCACATCGTGCTGTACAACGATGACGAAAACACGTTTGATCACGTGATTGAATGCCTCATGGCCTATTGCGGTCACGATGCGCTTCAAGCCGAGCAATGTGCCATCATTGTGCACACCAAGGGGAAGTGCTCTGTGAAAAATGGAGACCTCGACCAATTGGAGCCGATTTGCACGGCACTGACTGAGCGCGACTTGAGTGCGGAAGTGGAGCCTGCTTGATTCGACTTTTTCAGCGTTCTTGTTCAGTCAAGAAGACCGCCTATTTTACCGGTCCTTACCGGAACCTTGTAATATGTCAGTTCTAATGCGCTTTTTGAGTGCGGCAGCCGTGTCGTTGTTGTCTTTGCCATTGGCAGGGCAATGGATGGACGTGACAGAATTCAATGGGCTAGAAGCCAGCACACAAGCCAGTTGGTTGGGCTGTGGTATGAGTTTGGCAGACTTCAATTTGGATGGGCTTGGCGATGTTACCCTTGCAGACAGCCAAGGGGAGGTTAGAGCCTATGCTCAATTGCCAGAAGGAGGATTTATGTTGTCTCACGTGTTCAGTGGTGAGAATCAAGCACAAGGTGTCTCTTGGTTAGATGTGGATGGCGATGATGATTTGGATTTGCTTCTGTCTCGAAGATTTGGAGCGCTTGAACTCCACATCCGGGACGGTGAGATTTTCGACAATCAAGCAGACCTTCGCGGGCTTCCGCTGACCAACCAATGGGAATGCCGTGGTGTTTCTGTAGCGGATTATGATGGAGACAGCGATTTGGACGTGTACCTGTCCATGTACCACAACGGCCTCTCCGGCACGTCGACAAACTTGCTGTTCAACAATGACGGTTTCGGCTTCTTCTCAGATGTAACGGTTCTTGCTGGTGTGGGCAATGGCCTTCAACAGACCTTTCAATCCACATGGTTGGACTTCGATGAAGATGGAGATCTTGATCTTTGGGTGGTCAATGACCGGGACATCTTTTTGAATGCGTTGTACGCCAACCAGGGGGACGGCACGTTCACAGACGTTACCGAACAAATGGGCCTAGCACTTGGGGCATTTGCCCGTTCAGCTACTGTGGGGGACCATGACAATGATGGTCAGTTTGAATTGTATTGCACCACCAATGAAGGTGAGGGTAATCTATTGTTAGACAATGAAGTGGGTTATTATGAGGATGTGGCTTTGGAAGTTGGAGTCATCGGTGAGAGGCAGAGTTGGGGTGCATGTTGGATTGATTTTGATGGCGACATGTGGGAGGATTTGGTGGTGGCCACCAGTCCTTTTCCTTTTAGTCAGCCTTATGACAATTACTTCTTCCAAAATGGAGGGCCTGGTTCAGGATTCGATGACGTGACGGCAGAGACACCCACTGCGGAATCGTCCTTGTATTGCGTGGGGGTCACGGATTTAAATCAAGATTTAGCGCCGGATATCGTGGGTTTTGGCGACGGCACTTTCGCACAGACGCTTCAGAATATGGGGGTCGCAATGTCCAACAATCATCACCGGTTGGCCGTGCGACTTTGTGGCACTGAGTCCAACCGCTGGGCCATCGGGGCGAGAATAGAGGTTCATGCAGGAACGGTTGTCCAAACACAATTGGTGAGCAATGGGTCTGATTTTATGACCCAACAGTATGGAACCCGGTTCTTTGGTTTGGCGCAAGAGGAATCTGTCGACTCCATTGTTGTGCACTGGCCAAGTGGACTTCGAGAAGCTTGGTATGATTGGCCAGCCAATACAACAGCTTCGTTGATTGAAGGAAGCACTGTAGCGTCCATCGGTATTTTGGGGTCTGCATGCAGTTCAGATTCGGCTCAGGCCGTGGCTCCGTTTAATGCACCTGCTATGCTGTGGAATGGCGAGCCAATGGATTCGGCCATCGTGCCCTTGACTGAATCCGGCACGTTTGTTTTGACTTGCCAGTGGATGGGGGGATTGTTTGAGTGGACAGACACTTTGGAATGGGCAATGGAGGAACCGCATTTGTTGTCTGTGGGATGGACAGAGCCCAATTGTTCAGGCGAGCTTGGCAACCTGACTTGGCAAGTGGATTCGGGATTTGTTGTCACTTTTATGGGGAACGATTGGCCCTCAGCGTCAGGCGGCATTCAAGCACCTGGAGGAGAGGCCATGATCACCACCACCAATGGGGCGAGTGGGTGCGCCGAAAACCATGTGGTCATTTTGTCAGAACCACCGGCATTGGGCCTGTACATCATTTACGAACCGGCGTCCTGTTACGGTGATGTGGCGTTTGCTTCAGCTACAGGATACGGAGGGAATCCCGCATACTTGGTCAATTGGTTCGACGTGAACCCCTCGGCGCTTCCAGAGGGTGATGTTCCATTGACATTGACGGATGACAATGGGTGTGTGATTGACTCTTCTATTGCGGTAACATACCCCACTCCTATTGAGGTTTTGGTGAGTGTGGTCAATGAAGACAATGGATTCGACGGGTCAATTTCCCTTGAATTGGAAGGGGGTATACCCCCTTATGATGTCCTTTGGAATGATGGGACATCGGGTGAATTGGAATTGACTGATTTGACCACGGGTCTGTACAGCTGGGTGATTGAAGATGCCAATGGGTGTCTTTCACTGGGTCTTCAGAGCCTGATCAACCTTTCCCTGGTTGAAATCGATGAACAGGGCCATTGGTCTTGGTCCCTCACCTCCGAAATGAGGGTTCTTTCTGCCAAGGCTCCTTCTGATGGGGCATTTAAATTTGAGGCTTTCGGCCTAGATGGCAGGCTTGAGCGTTCCGAAAATTTGGAGGGGTTGGGCCCTTGGCCATTTGATCAAGGCGGCCTTCCCCCGCATGGATTCATTCGCTTAACAGGAGCGTCGGGACGAATTTTGCACCGCTTTCTTTATTGAGCGGTTTCGCTCAGTATGGCACTGGACTTGAGCCATTCAACTTCGCCTTCTGGATTTTCGGCTTTGAAAACGGAAGACCCCGCCACCAAAACGTCGGCTCCTGCTTGAACCAAGTCCCCCGCATTTTTTCGTCCTACTCCCCCATCGACTTCAATCAAGAAGGTACCGCCATGTGCTTTTCTCATGTCTGCCAAACGGCGAACCTTACCCAGTGTGGATGGGATGAACTTTTGTCCTCCGAAACCCGGATTGACACTCATGAGGCAGACCACATCTAAATCGAGTAAGACCTCTTCAATGCTGTGCAAAGGCGTGTGTGGATTCAGGGCCACTCCCGCTTTCATGCCCGCCTCTTTGATCGCGCCCAATGTCCGGTGCAAGTGTGTGCAAGCCTCCACGTGAACCGTCAAGTTGGCGGACCCCAAATCCGCAAAAGCTTGAATGTATCGGTCGGGATTCTCGATCATCAGGTGCACATCGAGTGGCTTTTCGGCGTGGCGGGCGATGGCTGAAATCACGGGCATTCCGTAGCTGATGTTGGGCACGAACATGCCGTCCATTACGTCGATGTGATGCCAATCCGCTTGGCTGCGCTCGACCATGGCTACGTCACGTCCGAGATGGGCAAAGTCGGCGGCAAGGAGAGAGGGAGCAATCATGTGAGACATCTGTCAAAGATGCTGTCATCTGATGCATTCGTGCGAATATTGTGCTATGGCTTTATCGACAGGTTCCACAACTTCTCAAGACACTGGCCCAAGCCGGGTGATGACCGTTGGGATCACAGGGGGCATGGGAGCGGGAAAGAGCACGGTTTGTCGCGTCATCAAATGTCTGGGTCATGCCGTTTATGACAGTGACTTTCACGCCAAGACGCTCTACGATAGAGATCCGGAATTGCTGGCTTTGGTGGTTCAAGAATTTGGCCAGGACATCCTCATGTCCAATGGCGAATTGAATCGGCCGGCATTGGCGGATCACGTTTTTGGCTCTGATTCTGCCTTGGCCAAGTTGAACAGCTTGGTTCATCCTGCTGTTCGCCGTCATTTTGACCATTGGGCAAAGCGCCAAAAATGTGCAGGCCAAGACTGTGTCTTTCGCGAAGCAGCCGTTTTATTTGAGTCTGGGGCACATGAACAGTGCGACTTTGTGTGCACGGTGTCCGCTCCAGAATCAATTCGGCTGGAACGTGTGATGCGCAGAAATGGAATGACAAAGGCAGATGTTGAGCAACGGATGTCAAGGCAATGGACAGACCATCAAAGGGCGGAGCGTGCAGACCATGTTATCGTCAATGATGGCACAGTACCGCTTGTGCCTCAGGTGGTTAGGTTCATGGACAAACTCGATCCAATCAAGGCAACCTTTCAATGAGGTTCCCGTCATTCATGAGACCAGCCTGAGCCATGATGAGAACGACGTTGATAAGCCACCAAGTGCGGTCATTTTTATTGTGGCTTTGCATGATGGCTCCTTTTGTGACTGCGGCGCAGTGGGAGGACGTTTCCGTTCAGCATCTTTTGCCTGTTTCGACAGAATCCAGTTGGTTTGGTTGTGGGCTCAGTGTGGCAGATTTCGATGGGGATGGATGGGACGACGTGACAGCGTCCAGCACGGACGGTCGCGTGAGCTTGTTTAAAGGCGGGCCAGACGGACTCGCACTTCACCAAGAAATGGTTCACGATTCTGAATCCAAGGCCGTGCTTTGGGTCGACATCGACAATGACGGTGATCTGGACTTGTTTGCGGGGGTCATGAACGTTGGCGTGCACTTGTATTTGCAGCAAGAGGATGGGACATTGATTGAGGATGGAGTAGCCCATGGGGTCCCCATTCTTCCTGATTGGCAGGTTAGGGGTTTTTCTGCATGTGATTATGACAAGGACAATGACCTTGATATCTACATCGCGAGTTACCATGCTACAGAGTCAAATTTGGCCTATGAAAATATGCTCCTGCAGAATCAAGGAGATGGAACTTTCATAGACGTGACTGAGGAGGCGGGTGTAGGCAATGGGTTAAAACATTCTTTTCAGGGTGCTTGGTTTGACTTCGATGACGATGGCTTAGACGACCTGTGGGTCATCAATGACCGAAGCGTTTACACCAATTCACTCTACAAAAACATGGGTGACGGAAGCTTCTTTGACATTGCGGAAGATGTGGGGGCTGCCGTGGCCATCGAGGCCATGTCTGCAACGCTTTTGGACGATGACAACGATGGGGATTGGGACATGTACATGAGCAACATCGAGAACAACCCCAACGTCTTCCTCCGGAACAACGACGGCGTATATCTCGACGTGGCTTCCTTTGCTGGTGTGGCTTCCTTGCAATACTCTTGGGGCGTCTGTGCTTTGGATGTGAACGGCGACATGAACTTGGACTTGATGGTGGCCACATATCGGTTTCCAAACGCCACTCCCTACGACAATCTCCTCTACATGAATTTGGGCAATGGCTCAGGTTTCTCAGATGAGACTTCTGCTTGGCCGAATGAACAGCTTCAATTGTATTGCTTGGGCAGGTTTGATTTGGATGGGGACAGGTCCCCTGACATCATTGGGCATGGAAACGCAGACCATGCTCAGGTTCTCATGAACACGAATCCTGATGGTGCCGCTCGATTGACCGTGAATTTGGTGGGGACAGTTTCCAACTCTCACGCTGTGGGCGCAGAAATTCTTGTATATGCCGAGGGTGTTCAGCAGATGCGCCTGGTTTCTGCGGGGTGCGATTACATGACACAGCATTCGTACACGCAGTTTTTTGGGATGGGTGATGCGGCCGTTGTGGACTCGATTTGCATCGCCTGGCCCAGTGGGCTCGAGGAGGTGTTGTACGATATCCCAGCAGATACAGCCATGACGGTAATTGAGGGGACGGTCAATGTTGAGTTGGAGCCTTTGGATGCCATTTGTCCATGGAATTCGATGACGTTCCTTTTGCCTTTTGACACAGCCCATGTTGAATTCACTTGGAACAGTGTTCCCGTTGAGGAGAATTTTGTGCAGGTCGACACTGCAGGCACGTATGTTTTGGAAGGGTCTTGGTGGAATGGTCAATATTCTTGGAGCCAAATTGTGGAAGTTGAACTTCTCCTGCCACCGTTGGCTGCTTGGGAATTGACCCAGCCAGATTGTGTGGGAGACTCGGGTTCATTTGGGTGGAATTCGGCGGAGGCACTTCATTTGATTTGGGAGGAAGATTCTTTGTCGAATTCAGGAACAGGGTTGGCCGTTCCGCCAGGGGAGCACACGATGATTTGGGATTATGGGCAAGGCTGTACACAGGAGTTGCAGATGGATGTGACCCTGCCTGTGCCCATTTTGATTGAGGTAGACGTGATTCACCCACCTTGTTTTGGCGAGCCTGGTCAGGCCACTGTTGACGTGGATGGAGGGGTGCCGCCTTTGGGTGTTTCTTGGGGGAACGCCAGCTTAGACACGCTGTGGCCTGGCCCTCTCTTGTTTTCAGCCATCGACAGTTTGGGGTGCATGGAGACGTTGGAAATTATCATCGTAGAGCCTGAGCTGATTGATGCGAGCGCCTCTTTTGAATACGATGGCCTCTCAGATTCTGCGCAAGTTCTCTTGAACGTGGAGGGTGGGACAGCGCCCCATGACATCATGTGGACGGGGCCAATCGATTCAGAGGGCTGGGCATTTGCGCCAGCGGATTTGGCTTGGCTTGTTGAAGATGCCAATGGGTGTTTTCATCTGGGAACGTTGTCCATTCCTTCCAATTCATTGCTGATCTCAGAGGGCATCAAAGAAGAGCCTTGGTTGTGCAATCGGCAAGGCCAAGCCCTTGTTTGGAAGGGGGATTGGAGTGCCATTGACCGCATCACTGCCTTTGACCTTTCGGGCCGTCAACTGTTGAATGTGGACCAGGGAACCTGGAATGGTGAGGGACTCGATTTGGGGACAGTCGCCCCTGTATTGGTGCGTGTTGTTTTGGCCCATGGCCGTGTGGTTGTGCTCTCTCTCTAGAAATGGAGTGCTTTTTATTGTCTGGCGAAGGGCTTGGACATACGGAGGGTATTCACCACCAATGGCAAAAGTGACGCCTGCGAATTGTCCTCGGTATTATGTCTATTTTGGGACATGATGGAGCATTGGCATTGGTGGACTTTGATCGCTTTGGTTTTGATGATCGGCGAGGCGTTTTTGCCAGGTCTTGTCCTGGGGTCTCTGGCCGTTGGGGCTCTGGCAGGGGGGTTGTCCAGTGCCTTCACCGATTGGTGGGAAATTCAATTCGTGGCGGCTTCGGTAGGCACTCTGGTCGCCTTGGTGTTTCTGCGTCCCTTGGCCATGAAGAAATGGTTCAGTGGTGAGTCTGTGGCCACGGGTGTAGATGCATTGCCTGGGCGCCGAGTGCGCATCACTTCCCCAATTGAATCCGGAAGTCGCAGGGGAAGAGGAAGTGTAGACGGTGACGATTGGTTGATTGAATTCCCAGAGGATTGGAGTGGGCAGCGAATCGACGGTGTCGCATCTTTGAACGACCCTGCTCAACACGTCGTGGGAGATGAACTCGAAGTCCTTCGGGTGGAGTCCAATGTGCTTGTGGTTGTTCCCATCAAAAAAACAAACTGAATCAACATGGAAGGTTTTTCATTCATATCCATCGCCCTGCTCATACTGACTACGGTTGTCGTGGTCCGTGGATTGCGCATTGTCAAGCAAAGCGAAGCCATGGTGATCGAACGTTTAGGGCGCTATAGTTCCACCTTAACGGCGGGCATCAACATCATCATTCCTTTCATTGATCGGCCAAGGGCAAGCTATTGGAGGTATGTGAAAGAAGACGCCTTGGGCGAGCGCGTGGTGGGATACAAGATGTTGGAGCGAATCGACATGCGCGAGACGGTCTTCGATTTCCCGCGCCAAAGTGTGATCACCCGAGACAATGTGGTCACGGAAATCAATGCGTTGATTTACTTCCAAATTGTGGACCCCGTAAAGAGCGTTTATGAGATCAACAACCTCCCTAATGCGATTGAAAAGTTGACCCAGACTACCCTCAGAAACGTGTTGGGAGAGTTGGCGTTGGATGAATGCTTGTCCAGTCGCGACACCATCAACACCAAGTTGAGGGCCATTTTGGATGAAGCCACCAACAAATGGGGTGTGAAGGTCAACCGGGTGGAATTGCAAGACATCAATCCCTCTCAAGACATCAAAGAGGCGATGGAAAAGCAGATGCGAGCAGAACGCAGTCGCCGTGCTCAAATTATTGAGGCTGAGGGCACAAAGTCAGCTGCAATTTTGGAGGCAGAGGGCCAGAAGGGGGCCGACATCAACCAAGCCGAGGGGCAGCGTCAGGCCATGATTCTGGAAGCAGAAGGCCGCTCTCAAGCGCGGTTGAAAGTGGCAGAAGCGGAAGCGGAAGCCATTCGGAGAATCGCCGATGCAGTATCCACAACGAAGGCTGACCCCACACAGTATTTGATTGCAGTTCGCTATGTGGAAGCGTTGGAGAAGATGATGGACACGTCGAACGACAAATCCCGTGTGGTCTTCATGCCTTTTGAAGCCAGTGGCATGATGGGCAGTGTGGGCAGCATCAAAGAATTGTTGAAGGATTGAAGCATTCTAACCTCGACCAAGCATTCCACGGACTTCAGTCGGCACAGCGGATAAATCCGGTGCCCACCTTGAAGGAAAGGAAGATGTTGCTCCGCTCCTTGCTTCATGGGCTGAGGCGACATGAGTCTGATTTGCTCGAAGCCCTTCAAAAAGATTTGGGGAAATCGGAACCAGAGGCGCGTTTGACGGAGTTCTTTCCCATTCGGAAGGAGATTGAATTTGTGCTCCGGAAACTTTCAGATTGGATGAGACCCGATGTCCGGGCCACGCCGTTGCAATTGATGGGGACGTCTTCTCGGATCATCAATCAGCCAAAAGGTGTCGTCTTGGTGATTGCACCTTGGAATTTCCCTCTTCTTTTGACCATCAAGCCTGTGATTGCGGCATTGGCTGCGGGCAACCGCGTGGTGGTTAAGCCTCCGGAACAAGCGTCAGCCACATCTCTTGTGATGGCGAATTGGCTCCGAGAATCGATGCCTTCTGATCGAGTGCATGTCGTGTTGGGCGGTCCAGAGGAAGCCGCTCACCTGACCTCGCTTCCTTTCGATCACATCTTTTTTACCGGGGGAGCCAGCACGGGAAAAAAGGTGATGCGATCTGCTGCTGAACACCTGACTTCTCTCACGTTGGAGTTGGGAGGAAAGAGTCCTGCGGTTGTGGATGCCACGGCTTCTCCGAAGCATGTGGCCGGTCGAATTGGTTGGGGAAAGGCCCTCAATTCTGGACAGGTTTGCATTGCGCCAGATTACCTCTTGTTAGAGGAGAAGGCGGCAGCGAGAGTGCTGTCGGAGCTCGCAAGTACCTGGGGCCGTTGGTTTGGAGAAGACGTGGATTCTTCTGTCGAATATGGCCGTGTGGTCAACGAGACTCAGTTTGATCGCTTGTTGGAAGCCTTGGAAGATGCGACCTCGAAGGGAGCTGTGATTTACCATGGAGGACGACACAACCGAGAGCAGCTGTTCATGGAGCCCACCATCCTGACGAATGTCACACTGGAAATGGTGGTCATGCGAGAAGAAATTTTCGGTCCGTTGCTCCCTGTGGTCACGTGGGTCAAACCAGAAGAAGTGGCCAATTGGGTGGCCAATGTGAAGGATCAACCCTTGGCGATGTATCTGTTTAGTCGAAACCGAAGACGGTTGGATCAATGGCTCACCTCTACGCGTTCGGGTTCGGTTGGCATTGGGGAAACGGTGGTTCAAATCGCCAACCCAGAATTGCCGTTCGGAGGCATTCAAGCCAGTGGCATGGGGCGTTCCAATGGACGTGCCGCTTTCGATGCTTTTTCCAACCGAAGAAGTGTCATGCGCAAAATCTTACCTTGGACCGCAGTGCCCCTCTCCTTCCCTCCTTTTGGTCCAGCCAAACTGGCGTTGGTTCGTTGGCTTTCCCGCCGTCTCTAAATGCGGGCTTGGCCGAACAAAGCACCTGCGCTCTGACTTAGGCTAACGTATCTTGCTGTCCTCCATGTTGGTTCAAACCCACTTCCCTCGAAAATTGGCCCCCAAGAGATACGATCAGTATCTCGCTTCGGGGTGGTTTCGAGGAAGTGTGATGTTGTACAAGGTGGACCTGTTGTGCATCGAGTCTGGGATTTTCGGGGTGGTGAATATCCGATTGAGCTTGGGGCAGTTTGAATTGAAGAAGAGCCAGCGTAAACGCCTGAAAAGAAGCGACAAGAAGTTTTCCTTTAGCATTGGAACAGCCAAGCCCGATGCAGAGAAAGAAGCGTTGTATGCCATGCACAAGCAACGTTTTAAAGGCTTCATTCATCCCACGCTGAACGAGTATCTCACGAGTGGGTTTCACCGCACTGTTTTTGACACACGAGAAGTGTGTGTATACGACGGAGACAAGCTTGTTGCCGTGAGCTACTTCGACATTGGAGAGCGTTCAATGGCCAGTTTAATTGGCCTGCAGCATCCAGAGTACAAGAAGTATGGGTTGGGCATATACACCATGCTCAAAGAGGTGGAATGGGGCCAATCTGCGGGTTTCAAATGGTATTACCCAGGGTATGTTTTGGATTTGCCCTCTGATTTCGACTATAAGTTGAGCTTGGGAAATTTTGAATACTACACGCCAACCAAGCGATGGGGCTCATTCCAAAATTTCGATCCAGATTTAACCACAGGTCATCGTGTTCGCAAGGCCATGTCGGCTTTGAAAGAAGGGTTAAATGGATTGGGCATTCCTTTCATCGAGCGTTACTACCCTTTCTTCTCTTTGGGGTACATGGCGCCATGGCAGTTGGAATTTTTGACCATGCCACACTTCTTCGAGTTGGCAGAAGCAGAAGGGCGACGCTTGATTGTGGGTTATGAGCCATTGACGCAAGAATTCCGGATTCTGGATGTCGGTGAAACTGACCAGTTTAGTCACTTGGTGCGCATGGACCACAGCGCGGGCTATGAGAACGAAGGAGAACACCTAATGGAGATGCTTCAAGTGCGTCGGACGGTCATGTCCCATGCGCAATGCGAGCCCCTGATGTCCCATTTGGTGTCGAAAGGTTGGGGGCGTCCACCGGGGATGCCTTGAATTTGGCTTTCCCTTCCGAGCTTGCAAGCATGAAACTCGGGACGTGGAATGTAAACGGTGTGCGCGCCGTTGTGAAAAAGGACTTTGAAGGATGGTTGGCCAGCAGTGGCCTCGACGTTTTGGGATTGCAAGAGACCAAGGCCCAGGACGATCAAGTTCGCGAAGCGCTTTTCGGTTTGAGCGGAGACTGGCATGTGTACAGTTCGAGCGCAGTGAAGAAGGGATACAGTGGCACAGCGATTATATCCAAGGTGGAACCAGTATCGGTGACCCACGGCATTGGCGTTGATGGCATGGACGACGAGGGCCGCGTGACTTCCGCAGACTTCGGGGCGTTTCATTTTGTAACGGTCTATACGCCCAACAGTTCTTCTGGTTTAAAGCGTCTTCCTTTTAGAAAGGAATGGGACGTGGCCTTTTTGGATTACTTGAAGCGGTTGTCTTCGGAAAAACCCGTGTTGTGCTGCGGTGACCTCAATGTTGCCCATCAGCCCTTGGACCTTGCGCGGCCAAAGTCCAACTACAACAAGACGCCTGGATATACCCAAGAGGAGATTGATGGGATGTCGGCTCTGTTGGATGGCGGATTCACAGATGTCTGGCGAGACCAAAATCCAGAACGGGTGCAATACTCTTGGTGGAGTTACCGAGGAGGTTCCCGCGAAAAGAACGTGGGTTGGCGACTCGATTACTTCTTGGCTTCAGCGCAAGCTTTGCCCCATTGTGGGAAAGCTGAAATCTGGGTCGATGTGCATGGCTCAGATCACTGTCCAGTAGTCTTGGATTACCAGATTTAATGGACGGTGCTCTTCGACGGGTTACTGTCGAATCAACGGAATGGCACCGGCTTTCTCTGTACGCAGGATGTAGCGCCCTGAAGTTGGAAGGGCCAACCGGAGTCTAGATTGCGGGCAATTTCCTCTTTCTATTTCGCGCCCTGTGGCGTCATACAGCACGTATTGCCCGAGCGGTGTGCTCTGATCCGCTTCAACCAAGACCACGCCGTCTAGGGTTGGATTTGGCCATGCATTGATGGACAGGGACGCTACGGGCACGATGGCATCGACAGTCTGGGTGAAATTGACGGTGGCGATCCGTTCGGGAACGGGTGCGAATTCCGCGTACAAATTCCGAAAGCCATCAATCAAACTGTCGCCTTGAATGGCCAAGGTTGGGGCCACCCATTTGGGAGGCAGACTCTGATACCAAACGTTACACTCCACACTCAAGTTCTGGTTCTCTTCCCAACCGGTGGGCAACAAGAACTGGATGCGGTCTCCACCGGTGCCCTCTGTTCCTTCGCTGCTCAGGTTGAAGTTGGGGTCGGCATTGGCTGCGCCTACAATGGCAGTTGTGTCGTACACGGCGTGGGAGGTTGAGAATCCTTGTGGGGTGAGTCTGTTGTCTTTGAGATGTGCATGGGCCCGCTCGAGAACGGTGGTCACATCTCCGTTCACGTCCCCCAAAACCAATTCGTAAATGACCACGTCTGCATCGTCTGAAATCACGTCGTGATGTGGCTCCCAATCCGTGTTTTCTTGGCCAAGAATGTGTCCAGTTTCAGCATTCCAAGCCCCTGAGTGGAAAAGGAGATTGCCATTGTCGCCATTCACTTTCAATTCTACCCAAGCGCGACGAGCAGGATAACCTGAAGGAAATTTGTGGCCGGCTTTGTTGATTAAGTTGACTTCTACTCTAGGCAATCCAGCGTCCAAAATGAGGGAGGCATTCAAATCGAGACTTTGCTCTTGAAGCATGGCCAACGTGCGGTCAATGGTGCTGTCAAATTGAGCCTCGGTAGCCGTCAAGTCCAAAGAGTCGACGTTGTTGCGTAGCATGCGCAGCATGTGTGTATTGGCGCCTACGAAGTAGTGCAGAGAAAAAGGAGAACGTGGCTGAAGCCATGCATATCCACCCGCGATGCCCACAGGATCATTGATCTGTGGCATGTGGCATCCTTGGCACTCTTGCTGCGCAGGACCTGTAGAATAAATGGAATTCAACCATTCGTGATAGGTGGCCTGCTCAATGACGGTTTCTCCGGTGTATTCACCCTCTAGGGTCACGCTGTTGGTGATCAAGCTGTGGCATGCTGCGCAGCTTTCGGACTGGGTCATGTGTTGTCCAAACATGGGAAAGAAGCCGATGAAGCTTTGCATGGGCTGGTACTGGACAGGGTACTCATCTTTTCCACCGCCGTAAGGGCCATAAATGGTGTCTTCTACAAAGGTCATGTCCCCAGAGAATCGGGTGCCAATTCCGTCTGCGTCTTGCTGATGGCAGACAGCACAATTGACACCATCCAAGGCGAGAGAATCAGTGATGGCCTCGAGCAATGAGTAATACTCAGCACCATCGTGATGGGCTGCAAAGTGCCCAACTGGGGCATGGCAGCTGGTGCATTTGTCTTCTAATCCTGCGGCATGCGATGGATTGGTGAGCACTTCGTGGCGCACTTTGGCCCGCCAAAAAGGATCCTTTGTGCTGTTGGCCATGATGGAACTGCGCCAATCGTCCACAACGTTCACGTCCCATGCATCGGGCATGGGCACCATGGGGAACGTCTGTCCCGCCTTTGAGGCCAAGTGGTTTGGGTCAACACCGTGACAGCCGGAGCATTTTCCTGAACCGTAAAACAGCGAATTGATGGTATCGGGCAATCCGCCGAGCACATCTCGGTACAAAGTTCCTTCTACCCCGTGATGGTAAAATTGGGCCCGTTCAGCATCCGAAGCTTCCAGAGTTAGGAGCGCTCCGGTGGCCACCAAGGCCACAACCGTAATCAAGAAGAGAAGGGTTCGCTTCATATAGGCAAGTAACAAAGAACCCCGCGCCGTTGCCGGGCGGGGTCCTTGAATGGAAGACGATGGGATTAACGCAGGACCACGCGGGCTGTGGATGTGCGGTTTCCTTGGGTCAGTTTCAAAATGTGAACGCCACGTGGCAGTGAGCTCAGGTCGAGCGTACCGAGTTGGCTTGGGCCTGCGGCCTCACGGCTGAACAAGACACGGCCAGCAGCATCAATCACCTCGCAGAGTACAGCGCCCGTGGTGGTTTCCCATTGCAGTTGAACTTGCCCTTCAGAGGGATTAGGGAACAATTGAAGTCCACCTTTCAATGCACCGATGTCGGCGATTCCAGAGATGGAAATGGAAACAGTGACGGGAACCCGGTCGGATGCACAGGCGACGCCTTGTGTGCTCACGGTCCAATCGTAGAAGAAATAATAGTAGTTCGTGGCGTTGTTGGGGTTGCTCACGCTGCTCGATGTGATAGAAGCCAAATCACCCAAAGCATAGGGGTAGTTTAGGTCTGATCCCTGTCCGTCGCGCCAGAGTTGAGGGTTGTTGTCCAAAGTCCGCAAGCCGTGGGCCACACCTTCAGGGACATTCAAGTCAAGGGTCACGACGCTTTCTCCGTCAGGGACAAGCACCGTGACTTGATCGAGGATGGTGCCTGCTGCGTCAATCACAGCAAATGTCCGCTCGCCTTCTCCGTTGGCGAAAGTCTTGATGCTGTTCAATATGAGGGGTTGGTAAGCGTCAAATCTGAGCCAGTAGTTGCTGTTGTTGTGATATTGACCCTCGCTTTGGGCGTTGGATCCACCCACCGCAGTTTCGAGTCCGTGGTTGATCACGTCTTCTACCCATAAAGTGGTGGTTTCGCTTAAGACAGGCGTGATGTAGCTGTTTCCAATGAAGACTGGGGTTTCAGCAGTTTCGCTGTCGTACCAATGCAGCTCGGTCCCCGTGAATTCGAGGGTGGTGCTTGATGGCGATTCCAAGGTCTCATCTTCTACGGTCGGTGCCAATGGAGTGCTGAACACTTCCACCGTCACCGACTCGGACGATGTGGGCTCTGCGCATTCGCCAGCCACTGCGACATCGAATGTTCCCGCTTCTGAGACTTGAATGGACTGTGCTGTTGAGCCATTGCTCCAATTGTACTCTGGAGCGGAACTGCAGATAAGGGTTACGGTTTCTCCGTCACAGAGCTTCAGGTCGCCATCGATGGAGATGGTGGGCATTTCAGGTTGGTACACTTCTATGGCAATCGCACTCGAGATGCCCGCACAATCATTTTCGTCGTAGACCAAAACCGTGAAGTTTCCAGTCTCCCCCACCATGATGCTCTCTCCGACCATACCGTTGCTCCATGTGTAGCTACTGTAGCCTGCAGGAGCGGTTAAGGTGACCGATTCACCCGGACAAATGACCGACTGCCCTTCGAGTGTAACGTCAAATGCATCGACGACGCATGGCGCTTCGATTACGTTGTGGTAAGTGTCGATTGCGGGGTCGACAATGGTGGTGGTGAATCCGCTGGGGAAGTGAACCACGGCACTGTCCGCATATTCTGCGGTGCCCATGCCAAAGTGGGCGTGGGTGGAACAGGTGATGCCATAGCTTTCCCCTGCCCGAACGTCTCGAAGCTGAATTCCCCAAGGACCGTAGAGTGCAATTTGTGCGCCCACTGCATCGCTGTTGGAAATGATGCCCTGAAGGTCAAAGGTGATCCAGTGGTTGTCATTGCCCTGGTTGATGTAGAACTGGTCGGGGTTGTTGTTGTCAGCTGTTACATACCCGTTGCCATGGCTGGCAATCAAGTCGATTTGGCCATCGTTGCCAAAGTCTCCCGTGGCAAAGCTCAACATTGGATCATTGTACGAGAATGGCCAGTCCATTTGTTCAAATGTCCCGTCGCCATTGCCCTTGAAGTAATAGTTCGAGCTGTCGTCCCCTGTGGTGATGAAGTCAAGGAAGCCGTCATTGTCAAAGTCGACAAACTTGCTCTGGAGGAAGAAACCGCTGACTTCCATACCGCTGCCGGCTGTGATGTCTGTGTAGTAGCCGTTGCCGTCGTTTTCTAGAAGGAAAACCGTAGTGCTGTGGTTGGTCACGGCAATGTCCATGTCGCCATCGTTGTCGATGTCACCAAAGTCGGCTGTCCAGCTTTGCTCATAAAACACCAGTCCGCGTTCCAAAGCTTCTTCGGTCCAACCTCCTTGACCATCATTGATCCAAAGTTGGTTGATGCGGCGGGGGTCTTGAGGATCATTGACAAACTGACGGCACTTGGCGATGAAAAGATCCACGTCACCATCGCTGTCAAAGTCGGAAAAAACAGTCCCGTAATTGCCGCTGTGGTCAGTGTCTGGATAGTCACTGAAATCGTAGCTCGTCAAGGGCATGAGCTCCAAGTCGTTCATGGGCATGCTGGACTCAGAACCTTTCCATGTGCGGCTCAGGGCGTCGTCGTGGCAACCAAAGGCATCGAGTACGCCATCATTGTCCAAGTCGGCCATGTTGCAGGCTTGCATGAACATCGAATTGTTGTCGAGTTCATCGATTTCATAGCTCTCCCCTGCCCCGAAGTGCATCAAGTGGACGCCATCATAGCTTCCGCCAGAAAAGATGTCTTTGGTTCCGTCATTGTCGATGTCGCCAATGCAAGCACCCCATTGGTTTTGATCGCTGATGGGACCATAATGCACGGGGGTGAATCCAGAGGCCGTCTGGTACATCACATTTACGTCTTCTCCTTGGTCAAAGAGAACCACATCATCTAAACCGTCATTGTCGACATCAATGAACCCAATGGGTCCTCCAGAATTGAACGTTCCTCCCAGCATTTCTGTGGAGAGGTTAAATGTTTGAGCATTTATAAGGACAGCGCTCGAAAGCAGCGCGGTCAAGAGGTAGAAGCGATGTGGTTTCATCCTATGTGGTTTTGCAGGGACCCAATATACACAGCGCTTAGGCTCTTGCACTTGACCCCTGCAGAATAACATCGCAGGGCGAGTAAAGGTTCGGCTTAATTTTGTCCAATGGCGAACCATGGTCGAGTGGCCTTTGAAACACTGGGTTGTAAGCTCAACTTCTCGGAAAGCAGTGCTTTGGCAAGGGGGTTGTCCGAGGCCGGGTATGCGAAGGTGGCCATGGATGACCGACCGGATGTGGTTGTCGTCAACACCTGCAGTGTTACCGATCACGCGGATGCCAAATGCCGAAACATTGTGCGCAGGGCCAAAACAGCAAATCCAGACTCGTTTGTGGCGGTCATCGGTTGTTATGCTCAATTGAAGCCAAAGGAAATTTCAGAGATAGAAGGCGTCGACTTGGTGCTGGGCGCGCAGGAGAAATTCAATTTGGCTGCACACCTTGAGGCGCAGCGAGAACGCAAAGCCTTGGGGGACGAGACTGCGGCCATACAGCGCGGTGAAATTCGGAATGTCTATGCCTTCCACCCAGCGGTCAGTTCGGGTGACCGCACGCGGAGCTTTCTGAAAGTCCAAGATGGGTGTGACTATTTCTGTGCATTTTGTACGATTCCTTTGGCCCGTGGCCGTTCGAGAAGCGCAAACATTGAAACAACATTGGTCGAAGCCCGAAAGGCGGCGGATGCTGGCGCGCGTGAAATCGTGCTGACGGGGGTGAACATTGGCGATTTTGGAAAGGCCCAAAATCAAAGTTTTTTGGAGCTTTGCCAAGCGCTGGAAACAGACCCGGCCTTGAAAGCCGTGAGCCGCTATCGCATCAGTTCCATTGAGCCCAACTTGTTGAGTGAGTCACTGATTGACTTCGTGGCGGCATCGGATAAATTCCAACCTCATTTCCACATTCCACTTCAAAGCGGAAGTGATGTGATTTTGGCGAGCATGCGCAGGCGGTATCGGACAGAGGAATACAAGGATCGGGTGCGTTACATCGCAGATCGCATGCCGGAAGCCGGCATCGGAATTGATGTGATTGTGGGTTTCCCCGGCGAGACGGAGAAGGAATTTGATGCCACGCGTGACTTCTTGCTTGATTTGCCCGCGTCGTATTTACATGTGTTTACTTACAGTGAACGCGCGAAAACCACGGCCCTTCGCATGTCTGATGTGGTGCCCATTCCTGTCCGGAAGGCGAGAAACAAGGTTTTGCAGCAAGTCAGCATGAAAAAACAGTGGGCCCATGCTGCTCGGTTTGAGGGGCAAATCCGGCCTGTCTTGTTGGAGTCGGATGTAGATGCAGCTGGAAGGCGGAGCGGCTACACGCCTGAATATGTGCGGGTGGCATTGTCGGAGGGAGCGTCCATTGAGGCTGGCCAGGTCGTGGATGTAAAACTTGGGAGGATGAGTGAAGGACGGGTTCAAGGGGACAAAGTCTCCGCTTAACTTGCCGACAGAATCACCTGCTGTGTACCCCAATCTGTATTTCCTTTTTCAAGACTTGTTCGGTGTCGAAATCTCGGCGCTGAAGTTGGTCAATTCCTTTGGTTTGCTTGTCGCTTTGGCGTTCGTGGCTGGAAGTGGCTTGTTGCGCCGTGAGTTGCAACGGAAGGAGAAAGAAGGGGCGCTTGATCCTACAGAAAAACAAGTTTGGGTGGGCAAACCCGAAGGCCCTTTGTCTTGGGTTTCGAGTGGCTTGTTGGGCTTCCTTTTGGGTTGGAAGGTGCTTTGGTTGCTCTGGAATGCATCAGATCTTTTCACGGGAGTAGCCCCGCCTCAGCGTCATTTGTTTAGTGGAGAAGGGTATCCGCTGTTGGGATTGGCCGTGGCAGCCTTGATGGCTTGGCTTCGGTGGAAGGAGGATGTGAAACAGCGCCTGGATCAGCCGGAGCAGCGCAAACTCAAGGTCCATCCTTGGGAACGAACAGGGAACATCACGTTGGTTGCTGCGGTAGGTGGCGTGACCGGAGCGAAGCTTTTTCACCTCTTGGAATACCCCGATGAATTCGTGGCCTTTTTTCAAGCCCCCTCTTTGCAGGCCTTCATTGGGGGGTTGACCATATATGGGGGGTTAATTGTGGGTGGATTGGCGGTTGCGGCCTATGCTCGCCGACACAGGATGCCCTTTTTGCATTTGGCAGATGCCACTGCACCGGGTTTGATGCTGGCCTATGGCATTGGACGTCTGGGTTGTCAAATCAGTGGCGATGGCGACTGGGGAATCCCCAATCCTGCGCCAAAGCCCAATTGGCTGTCTTGGGCTCCGGATTGGGTTTGGAGCTACCCTTTTCCAAACAACGTGAATGCCGTTTATGGCCCTCGTCCTGCCGGATACACTGGGAAGTTGATCACAGAAAGTGACCCTTGGCCCATTTTCGAAGGCTTTGGCACCTACTTGGATCCTGGGGTTTTCCCAACATCATTTTACGAAACCATCATGGCGGTTGGCATTTTCGCCTTGTTGTGGACCATCCGCAAACGATTGAAAACGCCCGGTCTGTTGTTCTCTATCTACCTCATGTTCAATGGTGTGGAGCGGTTCTTCATTGAGAAGATTCGGGTGAATGCAGAAATGGACTTTTTGGGGGTCACCCTCACCCAAGCGGAGTTGATTTCGACGTGTACGTTCTTCGGTGGAGTGGCTTTGGCTGCATTTGTTTTGCGCCGATCAAAGCGCGCCTGAATGAGGACATTATCCAAGGATGAATGAGCGATTTCGCCCCCTTCCCTTTTGACTTAGTCGCGTTGCTGGATCAAGCCGTGGCGGTAATCCGACCGGTTGGTGATTACTTGGTTGCCCAGAGAGTTCTGGAATCGGACATCGAGGTAAAAGGACTCAATTCGCTGGTGAGTCATGTGGACAAGACGGCAGAAGTGCGTCTGGTTGAAGGCCTCTCTGCATTGCTTCCGGAAGCCGGTTTTCTTGCAGAAGAGGGCACAGCAGGCAACAAGGCTGGTGCGCGGTTTCGTTGGGTCGTTGACCCGCTGGATGGCACCACGAACCTGATTCATGGGCTCCCTGTGTTTTGTGTGTCGGTGGCCTTGGTGGATGGGGACTCTCCTGTTTTGGCTGTGGTTCATGACCCGAACCGCAACGAGTGTTTTACGGCCGTCTTGGGTGGGGGAACCCGGTTGAATGGAAAGCCAGTGAAATGTGCGCAGAGAACCGACCTCGCTGACGCCTTGGTGGCCACTGGATTTCCGCATTGGGACTTCACTCGGATGCCGAATTATTTGGTGGCGCTCACGGCGTTTGCCAAAGGCACAAGAGGCCTACGAAGAATGGGGTCTGCGGCAATCGACTTGGCATATGTGGCCTGCGGGAGGTTTGATGCGTTTTTCGAATACAGTTTGCAGCCATGGGACATTGCAGCGGGTCTGCTTTTGGTGACCGAAGCGGGCGGATCGACTTCAGATTTTAATGGGGTTTGCGCGCCCACAGCTTTGTTGTCGGGTCGAGAAGTCCTGGCCGCTGCGCCGGGTTTAATGAAGGCCGTGGTCGATGTGACGGCCGAGGCCTTTGATTAAACCTAGATCTGGGCAACGCGTTGATTCAGCAGCTGACATGGCAATCGCGACTTCCGATCAACACTCACCACCTCCAAATTTCCCGGACTGGATGCGAGAGAATTACCCGTTGGTTCTGTCTCAAGCCCGGAGAATGTTGTTGGTTAGGGAGGATGCCGAGGATGTGACCCAGCAGGTTTTCCTAAAAGCATGGAAGGCGTGGGAAGGATTTGAAGGCAATCCGGCGCAACGGCAGGCTTGGTTGCTTAGAATCGCACGCAACACGACAGTGGACTCGGCCAGAAAGAGAAGGTTGAGGAGAATGCTTCCGGTTGACACCCAGCTTGAGGAGCGAACATCTGGTGTCTTGTCTTCGGATGACTTTTCAGGAGAACGAATCATGGCCTTGCTGCACGCGGCCATTGCAACGCTGCCTCCGAAGCAACGCTGGGTTTTTCAAGCCCGGTATTTTGATGGGAGGTCTTATGCGCATCTCTCCCTAGAAACAGGGACTTCGGAAGGCGCATTAAAGGCCTCATATCACCACGCGAAAAAGAAGATTGAGAAGGTTCTCAAGGCTGAGGCATCGCTCGTTTTTCACCGCTGATTTTAAACGCGCCGCGACCCAAAACGTTCTTCAAACGATGCCCGACAACTTGGATACAGCACCCCGCCATGACGATGGCTTCCGATTTGATTCGGAAACGATTGACCGCGGCATCGCGGCTGTGGAATTCACGCGGCTTCAGCCGGCTTTCGTCCGGAGACCTTGGCGTGGCATGGCTGCTGCAATTTTCGGGCTTCTTGGGTTGGGATTGGCCCTGTCGGCTTGGCCCGAAGAAGAGCCTTGCTTAACATGGGCCTGTCAGTTGGAATGCCTGTCCGACGAAGAGATGGAGATGATGATGGAATTGCTGGACGATGGTTCCGAAGATCAGGGGTTGTTTTGGGGAGAAGAAAGCTGGGGTTTATGACATTGGAAAACACAGAATGACGATGAGCAACATGCTTTTTTCAAACGGTCTCTGGCTTGGGATGTGCCTTTGCGTTGCCATGCCGATTTTGGCGCAAAGCCCGTCTAAATCGGAGGAGCCGAATCGCAATCAAATGCGAGAGCGCATGAAACGGATGTACGTGGCGTACCTCACCGAGGAGCTCGACTTGACTGTGGAAAAGGGGCAACGGTTTTGGCCCATCTATAACGAATTCTCCGAGGGTTTGGAGGAACTGGAGAGCCGCGTGCGCAGTGTCCGAGAGGAATTGGTAAAAGCAGGGGGCAATTCCCTGGTGGAATTTGACGAGAAGCTGGATGCGTTGACGCTTATTGAACATGAGTTTGCAGGAGAGCGAGCTGCATTTCTGAAAGCGGTGGCGCAGGCTTTTAGCCCAGAGTTTGCCGTTCAGATGTTGTCTGCGAAACGAAGTTTTGATCGCGACATGCGTCAGCGCATGGGCGATCGCATGTCACGGCCAAACCGAAGGAGTGGCCCAGGCCTGGGCAAAAGCCGAGATTGACCGCTAGATGGGGTCTGGCTTGAACGTCAGGCACACCCCATTCACACAATGCCGAGCGCCTGTGTCGGTTGGCCCATCGGGAAAGACGTGACCGAGGTGCGAATCACAGGTTGTGCATCGGATTTCAACCCGAATCATCCCATGCGAGATGTCCCGGATGCGGGTCACCTTTTCGGATTCAACTTCACTGTCGAAACTGGGCCAGCCGCATCCGGAATCGAATTTGGCTGTTCCGGAATACAACGCAGTGTGGCACACTTTACAGTGGTAGGTTCCTGACCTACCCTCTTCATTCAATGGACTGGAGAATGGGCGCTCCGTCCCATTCTTCCTTAGGACTCGGAATTCCTCTGAGGTGAGTTTGGCCTGAAGTGCCTTGTCGCTCAAGTCTTTTGGCGCCATCAATTGGAGCCGCCAGCGTGGCCTCCTTTTTGCCCACCCCTTTCGCTTCCTCCTTTGCCGCCGCGATTTCTGTCGCCGCCGCCTTGGCCATTCCGATTGCCGCCTTCACTGCGATGTCCTCCGCCCTTTCTTCGGTCGTTGTTGCGTCCGCCGCCTCCTCCGCGATGGCCATCTCGCCCACGTCCGCCGCCTCCGCCGCCGCGGTTTCCGCCGCGACCTCCGCGATGAGAAGGTGCATTGGGGTCGTATTTGGGGCCTTCTCCCAATTCTGCAGGCAGGGGCTCCTTTCGAACCTCCATGCCGATGAGCTTTTCGATTTTTGAGAAGTTGCGCATCTCACCGGGAGTGATCAATGTGATGCCCATGCCTGAGCGCTCAGCTCTCGCTGTTCGGCCGATACGGTGAACGTAATCCTCTTCATTCGGAGGGACATCGTAATTGATGACCATCTCAATGTTGTCGATGTCAATGCCTCGGCTCACGACGTCAGTGGCGACGAGGATGTGAATTTTCCGATTTCGAAAGCGACGCATCACGTCTTCCCGGTCTTTTTGTTCCAAATCTGAACTGATCGACCCCACATTCAAACCGGCTTTGGCCAAAGAGCGCGCAATGACTGCAATGGAACGCTTTCTACTGGAGAAGACGATGACGGATTTGAATCCGCGGTCCTTCAGCAAGCTCACGAGCAGCTTTGGCTTCTGGTCATCGTGCACAGGATATGCAGCTTGAATGACCTTTTCTGCTGGGCGAGAAAGCGCAATTTGCACCGTAACAGGATCCTTCAGCATGGAATTGGCCAATTTCCCAATCCTTTCAGGCATGGTGGCGCTGAACAGCAAGGTTTGCCTTTCCGGACTGCAGTGCTCAGCGATTCGGTTGATGTCGCCAAGGAAGCCCATGTCCAACATTCGGTCCGCCTCATCGAGAATCAACACCTCGAGTTTGCTCAAGTCCACATACCCCAGGTTCATGTGACTGATCATTCGACCAGGCGTCACGATGGCGATGTCCACACCCGTAGTGAGGGCGTTCTTTTCGCGGTCAAAGTCGCTTCCGCTACCTCCACCATAAATCGCCACGCTGGATGTTCCAGAGAAATAACCAAAGCCCTCTGTGGCTTGATCAATCTGGAGCGCCAATTCACGGGTGGGTGTGATGATGAGACACTTAATGTGGTCTCCTCCTCCCCGCTCGTAAATGTTGTGCATTGTGGGCAAAAGAAACGCGGCGGTCTTTCCGGTTCCCGTTTGGGCGATGCCAATCAAGTCCTTCCCCTCGGTGATGGGCGGAATGGCGAGGGTTTGAATGGGCGTGGCCATCTCAAATCCCATGGACTCCAAGCCTTCTTGAACCGGGCCGCACAAAGGCAGCTCACGGAATGGAAGCTTTTTAGGCTCCTCCGGCGGAGCCTCGGCTTCGGGGGTGTCTTCGGTGGCGTCCGGGGTAAGCGCTTCCTGCGCCTCGGCTTCTGGTTGTCCTTCTGTGGACTTGGACGCGTCTTGGGGTGCCAACTCTTCGTTGGCGCTGTGCATATCAATCATCAATCTGTAGGTCCGCACTTACGGCGAATGCGGCAAAGGTCGGACATTGTCATGGGTGCGCAGCATGGGGGTTAAATTTGAGCAGCAGATGCAACTTTACTTGAACTCATCGGTTAGTATTTCACGTACCCTGTGAATCGCACTTTTTATCGTCATGCGCCACATTCTCCTTGTCTTTCTTCTCAGTCTTTGTGGACAGATGTGTGCGACGCACATCGTTGGAGGTGAAATCAGTTACGAGGACTTGGGAGATGGGGTCTATCGCGTTCGACTTGTGGTTTATCGGGATTGCGGGCCAACCAACCAGAATGGCACTGGATTTGACAACGCGGCATCGGTCGGTATTTTCAACTCAACGGGGCAGTTGGTTGACCTCATGAACATCCCCCTTTCTTTTCAAAACGTGGATGAGCTGCCCGTGGTGTTGGAAAACCCATGCGGGACACCTCCTCCTTCTGTTTGCGTGGAACAAGCCGTGTATGAGCAGGTCGTGAATTTGGGGGAGTCCGTTACGGGTTTCACACTCAGTTACCAGCGGTGCTGCAGAAACCCCTCGATTGTCAATTTGACGAGCCCGGATGATGCCGGGGCCACCTTCACGACGGAAATCCCGGGCACCCTCCAAACCACAGCCCCGAACAGCAGTCCCGTTTGGAACAGTTTGCCTCCTGTGGCTTTGTGCGCTGGATTCGACTTCTTTTTCGACCACAGTGCCACAGATTTAGATGGGGACAGTCTGGCATATGCACTGTGCTCTCCTTTGTTTGGAGGAACACCCAATGAGCCGGCGCCAAATCCACCCAATGGTCCGCCATACACTCCCGTGAATTGGGCGCCGGGTTATTCTGCCACAAATCCGATCGATGGGGCACCGTCATTTTCAATTGATCCGGTCACGGGCTACCTCACAGGCATGCCCACGGCAGCGGGGCAATATGCCATTGGAATTTGTGTGGAAGAATGGAGAGATGGCTCTTTGCTGAGCACATCAAACCGCGACTTCCAAATGAATGTGACGATTTGCGACCCCAATATCACGTCTTTGGTGGCCAACCAGACTGGATCGCAATTGTGCATTGGCGAAACCTTGGAGTTTCAGCAGTTTTCCATCAATGCCACATTTTTCCTCTGGGATTTTGGTGTAGAGGGTGTGGACAGCGACACCTCCAATCTTGCGAACCCCACGTTCACCTTCCCTGAGCCCGGCATTTATGAGGTTGTGCTCATCGCCAACCCGGGTTGGCCTTGTGCAGATTCAAGCGCCTCGATATACGAAGTGTTTGCGCCAGTAAATCCTGTGCTGGAAGTTCTGGATGTGGACTGTTCATCGGGGACGCCCCTGTTCACTTTTGGTACAGAAGACGCCTACCCTGAGGCCAATTTCAATTGGGAGTTTGGCGCCTTGTCCTCGGTGGATTTAAGCGACCTAGAATCTCCCTCAGGGATAGCTTTTCCAACGGTGAATGATGTGGATGCAGCGTTGACCATCGTGTCCAATGGCTGCGTTGGAAATGGCGTTCTGGAATGGGTTCCTCCCCCCCCGCCGATGGCGGCGATAGCGCCTCAAGAGGATTTCTGCTCGGGCTTTTCTTTGAGTTTCGTCAACGCCAGTGAGGCCAGCGACGCTTACATGTGGGATTTTGGTGTACCCCGGCAATTCTGATGTGAGCTTTGACGCGTTTCCGACATGGACCTACGAGGGGGCCAGGTACGTTCGAAGTTGAATTGGTGGCATCGGCTGCGTTTCAATGTCCGGATACCGCCACCGAGGTTTTCGAGGTGGCGTGGTTGCTTGAGCCCTTTGTGGCTCAACCGGCACCGGAATGTTTCCAGGAACACAGCTTCAACTTAGAGGCCATTGGCGTCACCGATCCAAATGCGGCATTCAACTGGGACTACGCACCCGGCACTGCAACCTCGGATGCGGGTGCCTTTTTGCAAGGCCTGTCCTTCCCTGATCCAGGTGTGTATCCAGTCACCGTCACTGTGACCGCAGAGGGGTGCCAACGAGATTACGAAACCCTTGTCGAGGTGTTGTTTGATCCGACCATAGGTTTTGACGGAGGTCCGGGTTCAGGATGTCCGCCATTGCCGGTGAGTTTTGAGAACTTCTCTCAAACGGAGACCGCGGCGGCTTATACTTGGTATTTCGGAGACGGCAGCACGTCTTCGTTGGCCAATCCAACCCATGTTTTTGAGGTTCCCGGAACGTACACAGTGACGCTGGAAATGAGCACGACTGGTTTTTGTGTTCAGGACTTGGCGCAAACCAAAACTGCGTTCATCGAGGTCTATCCCGAGCCGACCCCCGGCTTTTCCATTGAGCCCAACATCGTGGACATCTTGGAGCCTTATGTCGAGGTGGAGGATTTGAGCATGGGCGCCAACCAGCATTTCTACAACTTTGGAGATGGCGGGTCAAGTGATGAGCCCAGTCCATCTTACATTTTTCAAGGCGCGGGGATATTTGACGTCACCCAAACGGTGATCAACGAATTTGGATGCACTGCGGTTGCCCAAGGAGAGGTTGGGGTGAATGGAACCTTGTTTTATGCACCCAACAGTTTTTCGCCCAACAACGACGGACTCAACGATGCATGGCAACCTGTGACAACAGGGACCGCAGCTTACTCATGTTCGGTTTACAACCGGTGGGGTGAAGTCGTTTTTAGCACAACAGACCCAAATGCATTTTGGCAGGGAGAGGTCAAGGAAGGCCTACATTTTGCCCCGGATGGGATGTACCTCTATCAGGTTTACCTCGAGGATCAGCTCAGAATCCCGTTCACTTACACGGGGCAGATTCAGCTCTTGCGGTAAAATCGCAAGGGATTGCCTTAACTTTTGCTCCAAGAAATTGGATACATGGGTGATCACAATCAAGATTGGTCTCGAGGAGACCGCAGAGAAGAAGATGTGCATACCATTTCAGTGAAAGCTGGGAAACGCACCTATTTTTTTGACATCCGCGCCACACGTGCAAAGGACCTTTATCTCACGGTAACCGAGAGTAAACGTCAGACCAATGCCTCTGGAGAGGTGAGTTACAGCAAACACAAGCTTTTCTTGTACAAAGAGGATTTCGAGAAGTTCCACGAAGGCCTTCGTGACTCTTTGGATAAAATCGCTGAATTGCAAGGCACCGGCGACTTTCAGTCGGGTGAGCACAATGGCCCGCGTCGGACAGAGGGGCAAACTGGCGAGGACACCGACGTTCGGTTCGAAGACCTTTGAGGTCCAGTTCCTTCATGGAACGGGGGTTCCATGTGGATAATTCATCCTGAATTCTGGGGGGTGGCCCGGTTATATTTGGTCCACGCCCAGATGCAACTCCATTACTACGGACACAGCTGTTTTGCGCTAGAGGTTTTGGGCCTCAGCGTGCTCATTGACCCCTTCATTCGCCCCAATGAGGCTGCGAATATGGTCGATGTGGAAGCCTTGTGTCCGACCCACATTTTATTGACCCATGGCCATGAAGATCATGTGGCCGATGCAGAATCGATTGCACGTGCAAGTGGGGCGGAATTGATTGCGCCGTACGAAGTGGCCAATTGGTTCGTTGCAAAGGGTGTGGAACATGTTCGCGCCATCAACCCAGGAGCCACTTTCTCTTTGAAGGGAAAGAAGGGGGAATTGCAGGTACGGGCAGTGAGTGCAGCGCACTCCTCCACTTTGCCTGATGGGAGTCCGGGAGGCGCTCCTTGTGGTTACTTGCTGGACGACGGTGAGAAATCCATTTACCATGCTGGCGATACAGCTTTGACAGCGGACATGGCATTGATTGGTCGATTGTGGCCTCCGGCCTTGGCCATTCTTCCCATTGGGGGAACCTTCACAATGGGATACGCAGACGTTCCTGCCGCCATGGACATGCTCAATTGCAGTTTGGTGGTGGGCATGCACTACAACACCTTCCCTCCCATCGAGATTGATCGAGAGGAGGCATTCCGTACCGTCAGTGAGGCGGGGGGACAACTTCATTTACTTGGCATCTCAGAGGTGCTGGACATTCCTTTTTGAACATGGGTAAAATCATCGCCATTGCAAACCAAAAAGGTGGAGTGGGCAAAACCACGACCGCCATCAATCTCGGCGCCAGCTTGGGTGCACTCGAGTACAAGACTTTGCTTGTGGATGCAGATCCACAAGCCAACAGCACTTCAGGTGTTGGGGTCAATCCGAAGGAAGTGGAGAAGGGAACCTATCAGTGCTTGATTGCCCAAGAAGATGCCCGCACAGCCATTGTCGAGACGGGCAATCCAAACCTGTGGTTGATCCCTTCTCACATTGACTTGGTGGGCGCGGAAATCGAATTGATCAGCGAGGCGGAACGGGAGCAGCGCTTGCGCAAAGCATTGGAGCCGCTGAGAGACGAGTTCGACTTCATCCTCATTGACTGCTCACCTTCGCTGGGCTTGATTACGCTCAATGCATTGTCTGCCGCAGACAGTGTGGTGATCCCTGTTCAGTGCGAGTACTTCGCGTTGGAAGGCTTGGGTAAGCTTTTGAATACCATCAAAATTGTTCAAGGTGGATTGAACACTGAATTGTCCATCGAGGGAATTCTTCTAACCATGTATGACACACGTCTCCGACTCTCTAATCAGGTGGTCGAAGAAGTGCGGATGCATTTCCGGGATTTGGTTTTCGACACCTTGATTCATCGAAACACCCGATTGGGCGAAGCGCCGAGTCATGGAGAGACCATTGTGATGCACGATGCATCATGCAAAGGGGCCATCAACTATCTGAACCTCGCCCGCGAAATCCTTCAGAAGAACGACCTCACCAAGGTCCCCAATGCGGAGAAGTTCTTGGACATCAATGGGGGGATCGCCTCCGAGGGTGCCGGAGTTCAACCCGAGTTGAACTGAGCACAGCCTCATGTCGAAGAAAGGAAACAAAAAGCCAGCTTTGGGCCGAGGCTTGGGCGCTTTGCTCGAGGCACAACAAGCGGGTCAATCGCACCGAACAGACGCAAAGAAGTCGGAGGGAAAAAATGTGGCAGAGGACGAAGCTGCGGTCAACATGGCCGGCAGAGTTGCCTTGCTTCCCATCAGTGTGATTGAAGCCAATCCCGATCAGCCCAGAAGAACATTCGAGCCATTTGCCTTGAACGAACTGGCGGACAGCATCCGAACGCTGGGCATCATTCAGCCGCTGACGGTTCGTCGGATGTCGGCGGCGCGGTACCAGTTGATTTCTGGTGAGCGTCGTTTTCGTGCGTCCCAATTGGCTGGCTTAGATCGGGTTCCGGCCTATGTCCGAGAGGCGAACGACCAAGAGATGCTGGAGATGGCGTTGGTGGAGAACATCCAGCGTGAAGACCTCGATGCCATCGAAGTGGCCATCAGTTTTCGACGCCTCATGGAAGAATGCGCACTTACCCAAGAAGAGTTGGCGTCACGTGTAGGCAAGCAACGCTCCACGGTGTCCAACTACATTCGATTGTTGGGGCTGCCAGCAGGTGTTCAACAGTCCGTGGCGGCAGGCCACTTGAGCTTTGGACATGCCCGGGTTTTGGCGGGGCTTCAAGAGCCGAAGAATCAAAAGGCCCTGTATCGTCGCATTCTCGACAAGGGACTCAATGTGAGGCAGACAGAACGAGAGGCCAGCGAGATTGTAGGCAGGAAGCCATCCAAGAAGTCCAATGCCGCAACGCTGAGCCTGCAGATGCAAACCATGAGGGCGCATTTGAGAAGTCGGTTTTCAGGGCGATCTCTAGATGTGAAGGCCAAAGGCGATGGCGCCGGTCGGATTGAACTGTATTTCCAAGATGCCGACGACCTTCAGCAGCTTTTGGACGAATTGGACGCACGTTGAAGGTGTTCAAGTGGGGGACATTCGCGTGCCTTCTTGCGCTGTCAACTGCGCTTTCGGCTCAGAATGACGCAGATCGAGATCGAATCGCCCGAACGACATGGCACAGTGCGGTCTTGCCCGGATGGGGTCAAGTGAACAACGGAAAGTGGTGGAAGGTGCCTTTGGTCTACGGGGCCCTTGGCGTGAGCGGTCACTTTATTCAAGTGGAAGGCAAACTCTACCGGGGATACAGGGATGGCTATCAAGCCATGACCGACAACGACCCCACGACCGTCTATGTGACGCAGTTTGACCAAACAGAAGTCAAGGACAGACGTGACTTCCATCGGTCCAACATGGAACAGAGTATTTTGACCTTTGCATTGCTCTGGGGCGCCCAAGTGATCGATGCGCATGTCGACGCTCAGTTGCTTGGGTTCGATGTTTCAGAAGACTTGAGTTGGGCCCCTGGCGTTGGCCCCATTGTTGGGGTGCGCCTGTCTCGATCATGGGGGTCCAAGCGTCAGAAAATAGTCCGATGAAACATCCCACTCCGTTGACAATTTTGGTGATCGGCCGCGGTCGAATGGGGCAGTCTGTTCGAGCGGCTGCTGAGGAGCGAGGCCACAGTGTTGTGGCTTGTTGGGGGCGGAAAGAGTTGGCCAAGGGAGTGTGGCCAAAGGCGGATGTGGCCATTGATTTTACGCTGCCTGAATCGGCATTGACGGTATTTGAGGCTTGTCGAAAGCAGGACCTCCCTCTGGTGAGTGGAACCACGGGTTGGGAGGCCCATCGAGATGCGGTGGAGTCGGCGGTGAGGGCCAGTGGTCATCGCTTCCTTTGGTCTCCAAACTTTTCTGTGGGAATCCACCTGTTTCGGAAAGCTTTGGCGGCAGTGGAGTCTCAATTGAGGGGACATGGGTTCTCTGTTCGAATTGATGAAATTCACCATGTGGGTAAGAAGGATGCGCC
The DNA here is from genome assembly GCA_949373165.1 of uncultured Flavobacteriales bacterium. Taxonomy (GTDB): domain Bacteria; phylum Bacteroidota; class Bacteroidia; order Flavobacteriales_D; family Sanyastnellaceae; genus UBA8752. The sequence goes on from CASICO010000021.1 coordinate 59,188, forward strand.
CAGTGGGACGGCGTTGGCCTTGGCTTCGGATTTGAAAGAGGCCGGGCGAGAAGGCATTCCGGTTGGCGCGACCCGTTTGCCGGGTGTGCCAGGAACGCACAGGGTGACTTGGGATGCGGGGATGGATCAAATCCAGCTCGAGCATTCGGCGAAGAACCGTTCCGGGTTTGCCTTGGGAGCCGTTCAAAGTGCGGAATGGCTTGTTTCCCACGCAGGACCGTGCAACAACATTTTAGGCATGGACGACGTTTGGGGCTGATATTGCAACCGAGTTTAGGACTCCTCTGCCCATGAATCTCCCCCTACTTCTTCTCTTGATTTTTCCTTTGATTCACATGGTGACCCTTCCGCGTCTGTTTCGGCGTGCAGGGCTCACTTCTTGGCATGGGTTTGTGCCGGGATTGAATTATTGGACTTGGCTCGGCATGTTGAAGAGGCCTAAGCACTGGTTGATCCCCTTGCTTTTTCCTGGCCCAAACTTGATCATGATGTCCATCCTTCATGTGGAGTCGGGCATCGCATTTGGGCACCGTAAAACGGTTGAGCAATGGTGGATGGGCGCATTACCGTGGGCGTCTATGCCTTGGTTGGCCTTTCGCACCGATGGGGCTTTTGTTGGGCCGCGGGATTGGTCTAAGGTTAAAAAGAGCAAGTACAGGGAATGGAGTGAGGCCATTCTGTGGGCCACTGTTGTGGCGTCCTTGATTCGCGGCTACGTTTTTGAAGCGTTCATGATTCCTACGGCGTCCATGGAGGACAGCATGCTCGTAGGGGACTATTTGGTGGTGAGCAAGATGAGTTATGGCCCGAAGGTGCCAGAAACCCCCCTTTCTCTTCCATTCGTGCACAATGCCATACCGGGCACCCATCTGCGGTCGAGCTATTTGGAATGGGTTCAGATTCCATATAGCCGGCTTCCGGGCTTTGGGGATGTGGAGCGCTATGACGCAGTCGTGTTCAATTTCCCGAATGGAGACACCGTTGTGGTAGACGCCTATTTGTCGGGGCACGATTACCAGGCCCTATTGCGACAAAGGGCAATCGGATTTGCCGGAGGCGACCCAGTGGCATTCGAAGCCGACAAGGACCGGTTTAACGCAATGGCCAGAAAGGATTGGAGCCGGAGTCACGGAATCAAATCGCGACCAGTCGACAAAAAGGAGCACTACGTGAAACGCTGTGTGGGTCTACCAGGAGACAACTTGGCGATTGTGAACCGAGAATTGGTCATCGATGGAGAAGTGGTGGAGTCCCCCGTGGGCCTGCAATTCAATTACATGGTCAAGTTGAAGCGAGAAGCGGATTTGAAAATGATCAAGGAGAGGTTTGGCTTGACCAACATCGACATTCAAGGGAAGGCCCCTGGGGGCAATGTCTTCATGGCCTTGCGCAAGGACGAAGCAGAGGAGATGGTGGACCAAAATTTGGTGGCTGAGATTCAGCCCTACGACCCGACCTCTCGAAGGGGCACATTGGACATGTACCCCAACACCAATAAGTTCGACTTTGCCACTTGGGACTTGGACAATTACGGGCCCATACACTTGCCAGCGGCGGGCGAAACTGTGGACTTAACCCCGCGAAATGTGGCCCTGTATAAGCGGGTGATCACAGCTTACGAAGGCCATGGTTTTGAAGAGCGTGACGGGCAGGTGTTCATCGACGGTGAAGCGGCGACAACTTACACTTTCTCTCAAGGTTACTATTGGCTCATGGGGGACAACCGTCACAGTTCTGCAGACAGCCGCTACTGGGGCTTTGTCCCTGAGGACCATGTCGTTGGCAAAGCGGCTTTCACTTGGTTTTCCAAAATGAACGAAGCCCAGCATGGAGAATCTGGCATTCGTTGGGATCGGATGTTCAAGGCGGTGAAGTGACGGGCGGTTTGACGCAGTTGCCGATTTGCCCCTTTCCTCCTTTGCCATGGTGGTGTGCAGCTGTGGATGGGAATGTTGGTTTGGATGGGGTCGAGAATTACCCCAAGCGCACCTTTCGAAATCGGTATTGGATCATGCAGTCCACAGGGCCTGTTCACGTGACCGTTCCTGTGGAACGCCGAGGCGGACGTCCGCGCCCTCAGGATCAAACCATGAGGATATTGGGCGAGCCCAATCGAAAGGCTTGGCAGGCGTTGAAGTCCGCGTATGGAAGGGCGCCATATTTCGAGGAAATGTCCGGTGAATTGGAGTCCATCTTCCTGTCAGGAGCTGATGGACTTGGAGAGTGGAATCGGTCAACCATTGCTTGGGCCGCCGGGTGGCTTGGCTTGGCTGTGCCGTTGGATGTTTCTCCGCATGAGCACGTCATCCAAGACCATAGGCAAGCCATGTCAACTTGGACGAGGGCCACAGAAGAAATGGGTATTCGTTGGTCTCATGTATGGCAGGACCGACAACAGGACATTCCTTATGCGCAGCTGGGCATCTTGGACGTGTTGCTTCATTTGGGGCCAGAGGCGGCCACCTGCATCAAGCCGATTCCACGGAATGAATCTCGGCGTCTAGAATGACGTCGAGCACAACCACGCGTTTCTCCTCGACCAGATAGTAAATGCGGTGGTTGTGAGCCAGAACACTCCAGATGTCGCCTGCGATGGTCTCGAATCGGGCTTTTCTTGCCTCTCGGGGCATGGCATTTTGAGCCAAACCGCGAATCCGGGCGATGATTTCATCTTTGGACTTTTCGGCCCCAATCAAGGATGCACCCTGTAAATGCCGAACCAACCGTTCGATGGCAGTGGTCGCCCTGTCGGCGATGATGACGTCTCGTTGCACACA
>CASICO010000022.1 GCA_949373165.1 uncultured Flavobacteriales bacterium
GCTTCGGCTGTCCTTCCCACGGTCTGCTGGAACAGCTGCTCCGAATGTCCGATGAGTGGCTGCACCACACCGGCTGCATGCAACTACACCTCGATGGCTGGATATGACGACGGAAGTTGCCATTTCTGTTGTGCGGATTTGAGCAGCGACATGGCAGGTTACGCCTTGGAGCAAGACATCGTCGCATGGGATGGCATTCCTGGAATGCGGACGTACCGTTTTTACATCACCACGCCCAATACAGACGACGTCGTGAGTTCTGTAAGTGGTGATTCCGAGACGCCAACTTTAATTTCTACAACCACTTCGTTCTATCAAGACGAGCTTGGCGGGGCTTTCCCGAACGGCATTAACCCTGCGCTGTTTTCGTCCTTTCCTTCTTTGGAATATGACAGCTGGGTTACGATTGGCATTGACCAAGCGCCAGACTTGAATTCAAACGAAGCTCAGGTGAGCTTTGCTGAATCAGAGAGTTGGTTGACTGAGTTTGAGGCCGGTCAAAACCTGGCCATCAACGGTTTCTTTGGAGGCGCTTGGTTTGTAACAGCCAACAACGACAACGGCATTGCAGGTGAGGACAAGCGGGTCCTGATCGCACAATTGACCACTGCGGGCGACCTGAGTGGGCAGTTCCACGTGCAGGTTTTGCCTCACGGCGACCCTTCCACAGGTTTGGGTGACTTGGTGACCCTTTCTTTCGGTCCAAACGTAGACATTGATGCCCCGAGTTTCGTTGACTTCCCGACCAACGTGACCGTGGGTTGTGACGAAGCCTTGCCCACTGCAGATGTTCAGGCCACAGACGCCTGTTCCAGCGCAGAGGTGAGCATGACAGAGTCCACAACCGGAGAAGGTTGTTCGGTTTCTGTGGTTCGCACATACACAGCGGTTGACTTGGCTGGAAACAGCACGTCTGCCGATTGGACGATTTCTGTCGTGGACAATTCAGCCCCCACATTTGACTCTCCTGCAGATGTCAGCGTGAATTGCGGAGAGGACACCTCACCAACATCAACAGGTGAGCCAACCAACATCAGTGATTGTGGCACCCATACAGTGACATTTAGCGACGTCCAGGTGTCCAACACAAATCCCTGCTTGGGAGAACAGATTTCCAGGACTTGGCTCGTAACGGATGCGTGTGGCAATGAGGCCATGGACATCCAGCTCATTTCTATTGTGGACGCCGCTTCCCCAGTGGTGACCTTGGCTCCCGCAGACACTGCGATTGCCTGTGGCGCGGATGTTCCGGTATCGAACATCACCGCGACGGACGATTGTGGCGCTGTGACCATTAGCCAATCTGACCTTGTAGAGGAAGGAGAATGCGACGGAGCATCCACTATTCTGCGCACGTTTGTTGCAACAGATGCCTGCGGCAACAGTGTGCAGTATGTGCAAACCATTTCCGTGATGGACACGGTTGCACCCATTTTCACAGATGTCCCAGGTGACGTCACAGTGGGTGTTTACGATGAGCTGCCAACAACAATGGCACAGGCTTCCGACAACTGCAGTTCGGTCAATGTGCTGTCCGCAGATGTGGTAGATGGCAGCGCAAATGACTTTGCACTTGTGGTCAGGACCTTCACTGCAGTGGACGCCTGCGGCAACTTTGCAACGGCGACTCAGACCATTACTGTTTTGGAATTGCTTGGATGCACAGATGCATTGGCATGCAATTTCAATTCGGCTGCAACGGCCGATGATGGAAGCTGTGACTACTGTTCCTGTAATGGCGTATACCCAGCTTCGGGTCCATACAACGTGGACATCGACACCATCGTTGATGGCATCGCGGGTCAAACAACGTATCAGGTCTACTTGACCTTGGAGAACGCTTCAGATTTTGTGAGTGCAGTCACTGGAGACGCGAACAATCCATCCTTTGTGAGGACCAACACTGATTTTTATCAGAACCCGCTTGGATCCGGCAATGCGCATGGCATCAACCCCTTGCTTTACTCGACGTTCCCAGACTTGGCTTTTGACAGCTGGGTGACCATTGGTTTGACGGGAACAGCGAATTCGGCTGAAGGAGAAGGCGAGGTGAGCGTTGTAGAAGGTGAGCCATGGATGGCGGCCTTTGAGGGGGGAAACAACCTTGAAATTGGCGGCGAGTATGGCGGTGGATGGTTTGCATTGAACGGCGCGTCCAACGGCACAGCTGGCGAAGACCTGCGTGTCTTGCTCGGTCAGTTTACCACCGACGGCGTATTCAGTGGTCAATTGTATGTCCAAGTGTTCCCTCAAGGAAACGGAGAGAACATGCAGTTCCAGAGCTTGCGTTTTGGAGAGCCTCAGTGTGGATGTCAATTGGAGGATGCGTGTAACTACGATGTCAACACCGCATACACAGACAACAGCAACTGCCTCTATCCATCGGATTTGTTTGGGGCGGCCTACTATGATTGCGACGGCGTCTGTTTGAATGATGCAGATGGCGATCAAGTCTGCGACGAGGACGAGGTTCCTGGCTGTATGGATGATGTGGCCTGCAATTTTGATGCTTTGGCCACCGACGACAACGGAACGTGTACCTATGCGGACTATGGATATCAGTGTGATGGAGCGTGCATCAGCGATGTGGACTTTGATGGCATCTGTGACCTCAATGAGGTTCAGGGGTGCAACCTGCCGAACGCATGCAACTTTAACGCAGGGGCAACCGAAAATGATGGGTCATGTGTTTATGACTGCTTCGGGTGCACCGATCAAGCGGCATTCAATTACGATGCCGATGCGCTTTTGGATGATGGGCAGTGCATTTATGGTGGTTGCACGGACAACAGTGCGGCCAACTATTCAAGCGCAGCGGACTTCAATAATGGGTCTTGCATTTATCCCGGTTGTACAAATCCAATCGCGTGCAACTATACCATTGGCTCAAACCAAGATGACGGGTCTTGCGACTTGGTTTCTTGCGGTGGTTGTACCAATGAAATCGCATGTAACTACGATGCTCTGGCCTTGCTGAATGACGGGTCATGTGAATTCTTTAGCTGCCGCGGTTGCATCAACGACAATGCGTTCAACTTCAACAGCACTGCCACCATTGATGATGGGTCTTGCCTGTTCGGGGGTTGCAACGATGAGACTGCAGTCAACTACGAAGCTGGTGTGGACTTCAACGATGGCTCTTGCCAGTTCGCAGGTTGCATAGACAGTGGTGCTTGCAACTTTGACCTGAACGCCAATGTGAGCGATGGATCTTGCGAATTCACCAGTTGCGCAGGGTGCATGGTGACGTTTGCTTGCAACTATGATTCAGAGGCCACGCTTCAAGATGACAGCCAATGTGATTTCTACACGTGTTGTGGAGATCCAGCAGCGGACAACTACGAGACAGGGGTCGCAGACTTCCTGACTTACGGGTGTGTGTATGGAGGTTCGGCTCCCATGATCGAATTCGTGGGCTGTGAGCTTCCGTTTGCTTGCAACTTCGGTGACGCAAACAACGACTGTGAGTTTGGCTCTTGTTCTGGTTGTGTCGCATCCGATGCGTGCAACTACGATGCCGACGCCACCATTCCGGTCACCTGTCTTTATCCCGAGGACATCTATGGCAGCACAGATGTGGATTGCGACGGAAACTGCATCAATGACACCAACAACAATGGACAGTGTGACGAGCAGGAGGTGACAGGCTGTACCAACCCCTTGGCGTGCAACTACACCGACAATGCCACATTGGACAATGGTTCTTGCGACACCACAAGTTGTGCTGGATGTACAGATGCATTGGCCTGCAACTATGAAGCTGCAGCGAGCATCAACGATGGCAGTTGCGATTATGCAGCGTGCTTTGGGTGCACCGATTCCGACGCTTGCAACTATGACGCAACGGCTTCAAACGATGATGGAGGTTGCGCTTATCCGGCCAGCACGTATGTCGATTGCAGCGGGGCTTGCCTCAACGACGGCAACAACAACGGGATTTGCGATGAGCAAGAAACCTTGGGTTGTACCGATGTGAATGCCTGCAACTTCGTCGCCGAGGCCACGTTCAGTGACAACAGCTGTGAGTACACAAGTTGCACAGGTTGCACGAATGCCAACGCGTGCAACTATGACAGCGATGCGCTGATCAACGATGACAGCTGTGAATTCACAAGTTGCAACGGTTGCACAACCTCTGCGGCATGCAACTACGATTCAGCATCCACCGTGGATGATGGCTCTTGCACCTACCCAGAGCCGGAGTATGATTGCGATGGCAATTGCGTAACCGACTCCGATGGAGATGGAATTTGCGATGCCTTTGACGGCAATTACGATGGGTGTATGGACGCTTTGGCGTGCAACTACGACGCGTTCGCTGATTCTGACGATGGATCGTGTGACTTTTGCAGTTGCTCTGGCTTTACCACAGACATTCCTGGTTATGGAATTCAGGTTGAGGAGTTTGGCACCAACGAGATTCCTGGCTACACGACTTACCGCGTATACGTGACCACACCTCATGCAACCGATAAGGTGAGTGCGGTAACGGGTGTCGCTGGAAACCCGCTGTCTGTGGAAACCACCGGAGACTTCTATCAGCACCCGAATGGAGGCGTTTTCCCGAATGGAATCAACCCGATTCTGTATGACTTCGTCCCACTCATTGAGTACGACAGTTGGTTCACGGTGGGCATTGATGCTGCACCAGTAAGCGCCAACGGAGAAGGAAACGTACAAGGCCTTCCAGAACCAGACCCTTGGTCCTCCATCTTTGAAGGAGGTTCAGGATTTACCATTGACGATGTCATTGGATCCGGTTGGTTCGTGAATCCAGATGCGTCAAACGGATTGGCTGGGGATGATCAGAAAGTCTTGTTGGCTCAATTGACCACCAACGGAGATCTGAGCGGACAGTTTTATGTCCAAGTATTCCCAGAGGGAAACAACATCAATCAGGAGCGCGTGACCCTCACCTTTGGGGGCAGTCAGTGCGGATGTATGGATGTGAACGCCTGTAACTTCTCTGCCAGCGCCATCATTGATGACGAAAGCTGTTACTACCCGCAGTTTGGCTACGGTTGTGATGACATCTGCTTGTTCGATGCGGAGGCTCCTGAGTTCACGGAGACCCCGGCAGACATGATTGTCAGCTGCTCAGCGGACCTGACTGTGGTGATGCCCAGTGCAACAGACAACTGTGACCAGGATTTGACCTTCACTTACACAGATGAGATTCTGGCTGGACCTTGCGGAGAGACCTACGACATCTTGCGTAGCTACATTGCCACGGATGACTTTGGATACGCCGATACGGTGTCACATGTCATCCACGTGGTGGATGAGCAGGCGCCTGTCTTCACCAATGTGCCCGCAGATGAAACGTTGGAATGCGGAGATGCGCTCCCGACAGCCTTGGCTGTTGCAGTGGACAACTGCAATGGGGTAACCGTAACGTATGCTGATGAAATGGTCAGCACGGGTTGCGGGGCGACAGGCACTCTGGTGCGGACATGGTCTGCGAGAAGATGCTTGCGGAAACACCAATATCGAAACCACGACCTACACGATCGTAGACGGAACCAACCCTCTCATTGTCGGAGTTCCTTCAGACACGACCATTGGCTGCACCTCTGATTACACCTTCCCGATGCCCACGGCAACGGATGCGTGCAGTGCAGTTGACCTGACCGAAGAGGTGACGACACAGGAAGGGAATTGTGCCAATACGTACACTTTGGTGCGGACATTCACAGCCATTGATGAATGTGGCAATTTCAGTCAGGCCATCCAAGCCGTAACGGTCCAGGATGATGAAGCCCCCGCAATCTCGGGCGTTCCTGCCGATGTGACACTGGAGTGTGGAGCGGATGTTCCTGCCCATGACGTATCTGCAATCGACGGATGTGAAGGGGCTGTGAGTGTCACGTTTGGTGATGTTCAAAGCACGATTGATGCTTGCCAGTATCAAGTGGTTCGGACCTTTACAGCGACCGATGCGTGTGGCAACATGGCGACCCAAGATTGGACCATGACGTATGAGGACACCACGGCTCCGACCTTCACGGTCCCCGCAGATGTCACATTGGATTGTGGGTCTGCAGCCGCTCCAGAAGAAGCGGGTGAGGTAACCGATGCATCCGATGCATGTGACGCGTCTCCTGTGGTGACTTATTCTGATGAAGTGAGCAGTGCGGCTTACTCGCTGGAGGGTCTGACGGCAGACATTCGCGTGGAACTTCGCCTGAACAACCTGTCCAACTTCCCCCGTGTTTTGGAAGTCACTGGCGTGACTTTGGGAGACGGCGTAGAGCTTGATTTGGATGATCAGGTGTCCAATCCTTTGAACTTCCGAGGTGCACTCTCAGTGGACGTCGTTGGAAGCAGCATTGAATTGGCTGTCTTGGACGTGATCGGCTCAGAAACCTATGACTTCATTGAAGTGCGCATCAGCAACATCGTGGGAGGAGACATCGTGAATGCCCAAGTGGCGGCGAACAGCCTGTTCACCGATGCGAATGGGGCGATCTTCACGCAGTCCACATCCGCTGAAGAGGTGGTGCTGAGTTGGACAGAAGCAGATGGGGAGACGTTGTCCATTCAGGATGGAGGCATGGCCAGTGTCTCTGTATTCAGCAGTGTGAACTGCTTCTCAAACAACGTGATCACGCGTACGTGGACAGCAACGGATGCTTGTGGCAATGTGAATTCAGCCACGCAATTGATTTCTTTGGAAGACAATGCGGCACCTGAATTCGACTTTCTGCCTGCAGACCAAGTGTTGGATTGCGAGGGTGAGTATGCATTTGAAATGGCCACGGCCACGGACAACTGCTCCACCTTTGAGTTGAGCCATTCTGACGTAGAGTCATACCCTTGCCCAGGAAGCCGGGTGATTGAACGGACCTTCACCGCCGTGGACCTTTGTGGCAACACAAGTGCCCACGTGCAGACCATTTCCTTTATTGACAGTACCGCTCCGGCATTCACGTCAACACCTGAGGACTTGGCTTTGGAATGCGGAGATGACACGCCATTGACCATGCCAGAGGCCCAAGACAATTGTGGTCAAGCCATGTTGACCTACAGCGACTCTACAGTTGCTGGCGATTGCACGGGCGACTACACAGTCTTGCGCACCTTCATTGCGGAGGATGAATGCGGAAACACGTCGAGTTACGTTCAGAACATTGTCTTTACGGACACGACGGCGCCTGCAGTCCTCTCTGTCCCTGCGGACACCACTTATGTGGTGATGGCGGGGGAGGCCATTCCCTCGGAAATGCCCGTTGCGGAGGACCTCTGCGGGTCTGTGTCCATCTCATTCTTGGACATTTGTTCAGCGCAGGGACTTGGTGGGTACACCGCAAGCCGTGTGTTCACGATCACGGATGATTGCGGCAACGCAGTGGACGTGGCCCAACAGATCAATGTAACCTTCACTTTGGGTTGTGACGATCCGGATGCGGCCAACTTCAATGCCGAAGCGATGGCGGGCAACGGCACTTGTCTTTATGAAGGGTGTACCAATCCAGAGGCATTCAATTTCAACCCGCTTGCCGACATTGACAATGGCACTTGCCTGCTTGTCGAAGTGGAGGGGTGCATGGACGCTTCCGCGTGCAATTACTTTGAAGTGGCCAACGTAGAGGACGGATCATGCGATTACTGCAGCTGTTTGAACGCTCCAGAAATCAATGGGTATAGCCTTGAGATGGAAGAGGTGGCGGTCGACGGCGTCCCTGGAATGACCACATACAGGATGTATGTGACCATGGTGAACCCAACGGACGTCCTCTCGAGTGTGCTGGGAGAGACCGGCATGGAGACCCACATTAACACGTCGACTTCCTTCTACCAGGACCCGTTTGGCGGTGCATTGGGACAGGCCATCAACCCCATCTTGTATGGCATTTCGCCTCAGTTGGAGTTTGACAGTTATGTCACCATTGGACTCACGCAAGCTGCCAATACGTTGGCAGGTGAGGTGGATGTCACTGCAGTGGAGAGCGAAGGATCCAACTGGGTCGCACCGTTTGAAGCTGGAGGAAACCTATCCTTGGATGGAGAATTTGGTGGCGTCTGGTTCACATTGAATGGAGCGGGCCAATTCCATGGCGGGAGAGGATCTCCGTGTCTTGATTGGTCAGTTCACTACGAGTGGATCAATCAGCGGTGAAATCAGCTTACAGGTGTTCCCAGAAGGAGATGGCGACAGCGCTTTGGTGATGACGTTCCCCATTGGAAACAGCGCTTGTGGATGTACCGACCTGGAGGCGTGCAACTTCGATGCAGCCGTAATCAATGACGACGGCAGTTGCGCTTATGCAGGCATCTATGCTTGTGATGGCGAGACGTGCACCAATGACAGCGACAACGATGGCATTTGCGATGAGTTGGAGGTGCCTGGTTGTAATGATGCCGCAGCATTGAACTATGTCGATGCAGCATCGGACGACGATGGTTCTTGCTTGTTCTTGGGCTGTATGGATGCAGATGCAGAGAATTACGATCCCACTGCGAATGTGGGCGGTTTCTGCAGCTACCCCGCGGAAGGTTGCACGGACACTGGGGCTGCCAACTACGATGCGGACGCCCTGACGAATGATGGTTCCTGTATTTATCCTGGTTGTACGGATGAGACTGCATTGAACTACGACCCTGCAGCCAACTATGACTCTGGATGTATTCTGCCCATGGAGGGATGTACTGATCCAATGGCAGAGAACTACAACAGTTTGGCCAATACAAACGATGGCAGTTGTGAATACACGCCCCCTTGTCCAGGTGACTTGAATGGCGATGGCACCATCAACATCAATGACTTGCTGGACTTCTTCCAGATATACGGACAGACTTGTCCAGAGTGATTCTTTCGGCTGAAAACCAAAACCAGACCTTCACCGAGGTGAATTGAAATGAAAGGGGTGCCCATTGGGTGCCCCTTTCCTTTTTCAGGGCAATACCTTCGCGTTATGGACGACGCACGACGCGATGGCCTTCGCGCCCAATTGGATGCCCACCATGAGTGGCCATCTGAATACATGTTCAAGTTCATAGCCCCCAACCAAGCTGAGAAGATTGAAGGGGTTTTGGCGGCTTTTCCAGACCATGTCGATGTTCAGAGAAAATCCAGTGGCGGCGGCAAGTATGTGGCTTTGACCATCCGAGAAACAGTGGCCAGCGCCGATGTCGTTTTTGAACGTTACGAAGCGGCCTCAGCAGTCGGAAACATCTTTTCACTTTGACCCCGTCGACATGTTGACCTTGGATTTGATTTCGCAAGTGCTTTTTGTCGCCTTGATGGCGATGCTGCTGTATGTTTTGTACCGTCGATTTGTGGCCATGATGATGCGTGGCCGAATCACAGGCAGTTACGCACGAGTGGCATCGTGCATATGGGCGGAACCGGGAAGGATTGCCGTCGCCTTCGAGACCGATGTGGCCACTTCCTGCCGGGTGGAATGGGAAGGGGGTCACTTCGAAACTCAGCTTGAGAAAGGTCCACAAGTTGTGGAGATTCCCCTAGATCAACAACCTGAGATGTTGAAGTTTGACTTTGGCAATCAGGTGATTCGTCGTCGGATTGACGGCTGAATTACATCCGCTCAGGAAGGGCGATGCCCAACAAGTGCATGCCCAACTTCAAGCTCCGAGTAAAACGTTCAGTGAGGACCAAACGCAGGGCACGCGTATCCGCGTTGTCTGCCCCGAGGATGGAGTGCTCTTGGTAGTAGCTGCTGAACCCTTTGGTGATGTCATAACACCAGTTGGCGAGCAACGACGGATTGTAGGTGTTTGCCGCCTCTTGAATCACTTCGGGGAGGTCATGTAGCCAGCCGATGAGGTCCATTTCTGCGCGGCCTGGCGTGGCCATTTGGTTCGGTGCTATGTCGTGTTGTTCCGATTCTGCCCTTCGAAGAATGCTCCTTCCTCGGACGTAGTTGAACAGAATAAAGGGGCCCGTATTGCCGTAAAAGTCGATGGAGGCAGTGGGGTCGAACATCATGTTCTTCTTCGGATCCACTTTGAGTAGAAAATACTTTAACGCACTAAGCCCAACACGCTGAAATACTGCAGACTGATCCTTCTCTTCGAGTCCCTCTAGTTTGCCGGCCTCTTGGGCAATGTCCTTGGCGATGCCGAACATGTTTTCCATCAGGTCATCGGCATCGACTACGGTGCCTTCCCTGGATTTCATTTTACCCTCAGGCAATTCAACCATGCCATAGCTGAGGTGATGACACCTTTCAGCTTGCTCGAATCCAAGCTTCGACAAAATCAGGAACAAGACCTTGAAATGGTATTCTTGCTCGTTGCCGACGGTATACACTTGCCTGTCCAAATCGGGGCAATCTTGAAAACGAAGGAGGGCTGTGCCGATGTCTTGTGTCATGTAGACCGTGGTGCCGTCTTTTCGCAGCAACAGCTTCCTGTCTAGCCCGTCAGCGGTCAAGTCAATCCACACAGCGCCGTCATCGGTACGCTCAAATACGCCCCTTTCCAAGCCTTCCAGAACACGCTCCTTTCCGGTCAAATAGGTATCACTCTCGTAATAGAGCTTGTCGAATTCAACCCCCATGGTGGCATAGGTGGTCTTGAACCCCTCATAGACCCAACCGTTCATGGTCTTCCACAAGGAGACGGTCTCTTCGTCACCTTGCTCCCAGAGACGAAGGACGTTTTGTGCTTCGAGAAGAATGGGGGCGGTTTGCTCCGCTTCCTTTGCGGCCATTCCGCCCTCGGTCAGAACGCGCACTTCTTCTTTGAAAGCGCGGTCAAATGCGACGTAATATTTTCCGACAAGCTTGTCGCCTTTGAGCCCAGTGCTCGTGGGGGTCTCACCTTCGCCAAATTTGCTCCAAGCGACCATCGATTTGCAGATGTGAATGCCGCGGTCATTGATGATTTGAACCTTTGTCACCTTGTGACCGGTGGCTTCGAGAATCCGACTCACGGAATGCCCCAAGAAGTTGTTGCGCAGGTGCCCCAGGTGCAAGGGCTTGTTGGTGTTGGGGGAGCTGTACTCCACCATAATGTGAGGCGCAGACCCTGCAGGTTGGGTCCCATAAGAAGCAGAAGCGGCGTCGGTAACGAGCCAGTTCTTCCAATATTGGGCTTCAATTTCGAGGTTGAGAAAGCCTTTGACAACGTTGAAGCCCTCCACGGGCCCTTCGGCTTGAACCAAGGCCTGTCCCAGTTGAGTGGCGGTGGCGTCAGGGGCGCACCGGCTTTTTCTTGCCAAGGGGAAACACACAATGGTGCGGTCGCCTTCAAACTCCTTCCGGGTCTTTTGAACAGAAACCTCGGAGGGGGCGATTTCGGCACCGAAAGTGTCGAGAAATGCGCTGGCTACCAGCTCTTGCAGTTGTGGATCGATGCGCATGTCAGTGAGATTGACTGGGGAGAAAGACTTCGGCCATCATGCAACGGACGGAGCCACCACCGCACCGCTCAATGGTGGGGATGGGGGCGTGGATCAGCTGGGCGTGAGCCGAAAGGGAGGCCCGTTGTTCGGAGTCAAAAGCGTGGTATGCGGCCGAAGACATGGCGATGAACTTTTCGCCGCGCTTGTTCTGAACCTCGAGTACGTTGCCGGCAAAACCATTGACCTGCTCCGCTGTGATGTGAATGAGGGTTCTTCCGCCCTGACGGAGCCGCTCTGTCAGTTGGGCTTTCTCCTCAGGGTCAGTGACGATGTCATCACAAACCACAGCCCAATCTGTGCCCAAAGCCAACATCACATTGGTGTGATAGATTGGGGCGAGGGTGTCTCCGGTGGTTTGGTTTGCTGTAAACGCTTCCAATTCGAAGTCAAAAGTGTCGCAGAAATGTTCCGCTGCATGAAGGTCAGTCCGCGGACCAATAGAAGCATAGGCCACCCGGTTGATGCGGTCCAAAATCAGGCTTCCAGTGCCTTCTAGGAACACATTGTGCGCCTCAAATTCAGTGAAGTCCACCAAGGTGTCCACTTCACGGCCATAGTCTGAAGCCAAACGGTGAACCAGAACTTCCCGTCGCTCTCGTCTGCGGTTGACAGCAAACATGGGGTAGAGTCCGACACGGCCATCGGCATGAAAGCTCACCCAGTTGTTGGGGAACAGTGCATCTGGGGTATCGGATTCAGGCTCGTCTTCATACACGGCAACTTCGATGTCACAGCTGCGCAGTGCATCGACCACGCCCATTGAACTCTTCTCGAGCCAAGTCGAGGGGGCTCGAAGTGTCCGTCCATTCCTGTTGATACCCGTTGTTGACTGCTGTCTCCTCATTCATTCTGAATGAGGCTGGGCGAATCATGAGGATCAGGTCCGATGATTGTTGGGGCATGGGTGGTCTAGGGATAAGCGGTCAGGAAAGACGAAGGAGAGGGAGTGTGGTACAGCGAAACAAGCCGCCCATTTTGCCCACTTGGTCCATGGGGCAGTCAATGAGCCTATATCCTCTGTTTCGAAGCGCCTCTCCAAGCCTTTTGAACCGAGGATCCATGAGCACAACATCTGGCGCGACGTGCAAGAGGTTGGACTGAAGCAGCGCGGCTTCTTCGGTTGAGATGTCAATGATGTCACTGAAACGACTAGCCAAAGCATCGAATTGACCTTGGCTCAGGAATGCATCGCGGCACATAATGGCTTCTCCGCCGCCAAGTGGCATGAATGCGCAATCCAGATGGAGTGCGCATTGTGCCGGGTCTTCGTCGTTTTTATGCAGCTCCACAGCCAGAATATCCCGCTGTGGGAAAGTGGACCTTAAGAAATCCACACCAGCCTGGTTTGTCCGCGCTGTCTGGAGCGCCGTCAATGAGGGGTCTCGGGTAACGCCAACGGCGATGGCTCCCTCTAAGACAACGACGTCTCCCCCTTCTAGGTCAGCCTTGTCGGGCAAGGCGAGAACCGGGATGTCGCCAAGTTGAGGTGAAATGCCATTCCATTCAGCCCTTCTCTCCTCAATCATGCGGGACCGAATGAAGATGTCGTCAATGACCATTCCGACATCACGGGCAAAGACTTGCTCCAACTGGGGGACATTCAGGGGGCGAATCACTTCAATCCCTTCCTGAATCAGGCATTTTGCCAAATGGTCGAGCTGCTCCTCTACCTTTTCGGGAAGGGGATAGGTTCCTGCTTTTAGGTGGTGTTTTGAGGTGGGGTCATACGCGGTCTCGACAGAGGGGGCTGGCCCCATGCTCATTCCGTGTCCCACCATGACCCGCTTCAGAGGAGCCCACTCGTTTGAAATGCCAATCTTCATCGGTTCTCTTTCATCTCAGCGTCCCGTGACCGGTGGGCGTTGCTTCAAGCGGCCGTGTTCATCCCTGTGCAAGTCAGCTTGTGCAACAGCAGTTGAGTCCATGAGAGGGACAATGGAGGGTTGCAATTGCCATCCGTCGGGCAACCATCGAATGTCTTTCGGGCGGTTCGGAGAGTCTCCATGGCCCCGAATCGCATAAATGAGCCTGGTGGCTTCAGAAGTGATGTGCCGCCTGTAAATCGTGTCCCCGTTGAGTGCCTCAAACGTCGTGTCCATGTATGCGATTTGACCGCCTGGATAGCGCTGAGCGAGTGTCCTTCCGAAATTTCGGTAGTTGCCAGTCCACCGCTTTTCAAAGGCCATATGGTGACGGATGTCCACTTCTGCTATGGCGACATCGTAAGTCTCTCCCTCAAAGAATGGGGATACGTAACGCAAGGTCCACCGGTCCAATCTGTTTTGTACACCGATGCTGTCCCATTGATTGTACATGCGGATGTACTGCTCAAAAAGGGAGTCCGGTTTAAAGACCTCGGGGATATAAAATTCTTTGAAGTGTTCACGAAACCGGCTTTCATTGTTGGATTCGAGGAACCCAAGAAGGCGATCTTGGAATTCGACGTAATCGAGCGCGTCTAAGAAGACCTCTGCAGAATCCGGACAAAGGATCTTGGTGGGACCACTCATGTAGCTGTCACTGGTGGGATCGAGGTAGGATTCGACACCAGAGTTCACATCAGTTTGGGGTTCCGCGAGGGTCGCGGTGTCGCTACATCCACTGAAAAGAATGCCGCAAAACAGGAACAGCCCCAAAGTCAATGGGAGGCCGATGACCTGAATGGACAATTGAGGTTCCTCGCTCATGCAACGAAGATAACCTCGAGTGAAGGCGGGCTCAGTTGGGAAAGAACCCCTTTTCCACTTTGGATTCTTGTTGAAGGATCAGAAGTGTCCATCTGAGTATACTGCTCAGGAATTCAGTGCGTTGGATTCCTGATGCGGTGAGGAGCCTGTGCTTGTGTGCAGGCGGTAACCCCAGCCAAGCGGTTAAATCTTCGATGGTCTCGCCATGAAGTTGATCTAAATCCACCTCTCTGCTGCTCAAGATCTCCTTGATTCGCATGACTTGCGCCCTGTGTTGGGGTTCAAGAGGTGTGGTCAGGCACATGTCCATGTGCACCACATGGCCTCCGGGATAGAGTTTTGGGTTGGCAACAGACTCGAATCTTCGCGTCTCAAAATGGCCAACACACTCGACCACAATGTCCTTTCGCCCATTGGCGTGCGTTTTCTTGACTTCGACAAGTTTGGCGATGGTGCCAGTGGAGGCGGTGATGTCTTCGTGAAAAAAGGGGATGCCAAATCGGTTGGCCTCTTCTGTGCCACTTTGCAATGCGGCTTCTAATTCCGCCACCAATTGACGGTAGCGGGGTTCGAAAATGTGCAAGCCGGTCCTTTCCCCTGGAAGAAGAAAAACCCCCAAGGGGAACAATGGCAGGTGGAAAGCAGGGCGACCCATGTATTTAAGATAAGGCGATTGGTCCATTTCTCATGGCCTTAAGGAAAGGGCCCAGAAGTGCTTTTCTCCATTGGGGGATATGCCTTCTAACAGGACCCCTCTTTTGTTGGCCTTCTGGGCAGATTTTATGCTTTTGATGAGGCTGTCAACGCCGTCAATGGGTTTCCCATCGGCAGTTGTGATGACCGTCCCCGATGAAATGTTGGCGCGTGCAAAGGCGCCATTGGGGTGAGGCAACACCTCTGCGCCCGAAAGCTTTGAGTTTTTGAAGTTTTTGAATTGCCCTCCCAACAGGGACCCTTTGCGATCATCTGCGGCATTCGCAAGGGTAGATTTGCCATCCCGGTCTCTCAACTCCACTTGGACGGAGACCAATTCGCGATCGCGCCAGATCTGTACATCCGTGAATTCACCTGGGCGGAACTGATTGACACGCTCCAAAAGCAACGGCAGGGTGGAGGTCGGGGCGCCATCGACAGTCAGGATAACATCACCGGACTTGAGTCCAGCTTCCTGAGCGCCACTCCCTGTGGCTGTCGAAGACACCAAAACACCTTCTACCTCAGGAAGGCCAAGTTGTGCAGCGATCCGTTCGTCTACCGCGCGAATGGTGACCCCCAAATAGGCCCGCTGTACCTGCCCAAACTCGATCAAGTCCAAGGCTACCTTTTTGGCCAGGTTGGCCGGTACGGCAAAGGAGTAACCAGAATAGCTGCCGGTTTTGGAAGCGATGGCGGTGTTGATTCCAATCAACTCGCCGGATGTATTGACGAGGGCACCTCCGCTGTTTCCTGGGTTCACGGCCGCGTCTGTTTGAATAAAGCTCTCCACGGGGAACACCTCGTGGACCCGGTCGGGCTTGAGCAGGTGAAGGTTTCTTGCTTTGGCCGACACAATGCCCGCGGTGACAGTGCTTGTGAGATCAAAGGGATTCCCAACGGCCAATACCCAGTCCCCCACATGCACCTTGTCGCTGTTGCCCCATGGGAGGGCGGTGAGTCCTGACGCATCGATTTGAAGCACCGCAATGTCTGTTGCGGGATCGCTTCCGAGAAGTCTGGCCTTGTAGTTGCGGTTGTCGTTCAGGCCGATTTCAATCACGTCTGCATCTTGAATCACATGATGGTTGGTGACTATGAACCCACTGTCATGAAGAATCACACCACTTCCCGAGCCGTATTGTACCCGTGGCGCAGCGTTCTGTCCAAAAAGAGAAGGCCACCTGTTTGATCCAGTGATGTTTTGTTGTGTCCGAATGTGGACCACGGCATCGAGTGCGGCATTGGCTGCCAATCTAAATCCTGCCGCTTCATCAGATGTGCCCTTGTTTGGCACTGAGGCTGTTGCAAATCCGTGGGGCTTTGCTGCAGGCGGAGACCAAAATGCCGGATAAACGAAATCGGGGTGGGGCTTTTCTGGAGAGAAAGAAAATGGGCCAAGGGTCAGAACAAGGAGTCCCCCAAAAACGGCTGCAACAAAGGAGGAGATAAAGGGGTGTTTTTTCATGGCGCTGAATACCTGACCAAACAACAATCGGACGGGCGTTTTGGTGTGCCAGAACTTCTTAAATAATCCCATATCGCATCAGGCGATCACGGCTCAGTGTGGAGACGTCTTTCCAAGAACCCCACATGGCAGGGAGCCAATCCAGACCACAATGACTGTGGCGCATCCTTTGCCAAACGCAATAAACAAGGGGCCAGAGGGGGCGCCAGTGATGACCGGTTCTGTGCGAATAATGGGGCGTCCAAACTTCTGACTCTCAGCCTTGGGGCATTTGAACATGCCCAATTCTTCACCCTCTGAGGCTATCCAATGGGGATTTTTGGCCAGCAGATGGAACGCCAGTTTGAGCCAATGTCAAAACGCATTGCCCCAATGCAGGCGAGAAGTCACCGTGAATGCGATGACATGCCTGGTGATTCAGCAAGTCCAAGATTGAATGGCCCTTGCGGATTACTTGAGGCCAATTTCGTTCAAACGATGGTCAAGAAAGGCCTTCGCACTCCAAGAAGGAAAGCTCTTGGTGTCTCCCATAATGGGGTCAAGCGGCATCTCGCCTTGGGGGTGGAGAAAAAACGGAAGACTAAATCGAGAGGTCATTTTCCCTTCACCTTCGGGAAGGATAACCCGGTGAGTGGTGGAACGCAGAACACCGCCAGTCAGGTTTTGCAGCATGTCTCCGACATTCACGGTCAAGTGCTTTCCATGGGCCCGAACGGGAATCCAATCGCCATCGCGATCCAAGACCTCAAGTCCGTCGGCAGAGCTTCCGACCAGCAGGGTAATCAAGTTGATGTCCTCGTGGCTTCCAGCCCTCGGGGAATCTGCAGGAGCGTCAGGGGCAGGGGGGTAATGGAGCACCCGCAAGATGCTGTTGCCTCCGGTTACGTGATGTTCAAAATGAGCGGCGTCCAAATCGAGAGATTGAGCGACAGCTTGCAACAGATGGCCTGCCAAGGTCTCGAGAGCGGCGTATAAGGTGTGGCCGCGGTCGACAAACTCGGGCACATCTGGACAGTTGGGTTGAGTGTAATGGCGTTGTGCAAAGTGATAGAACTCCTTCAGGTCAGCGCGGGTCTCGTCTTTGGCGTGTTCTTGGCCAAAGGGAGTGTAACCGAAGTTTCCACCCACACCAGGAATGCTCGTGGACAACTTCGCGTCAGTGGGCAAAGCGAAAAAACGTTCCGCCGCGCCATACGTTTCTTCGATCAGGGACTTGTCGAGCCCATGATTTTTCAGGGTAATGAATCCATATTGCTCGAAAGCCGACCGAAGTTCTGATGCAAAAGCAGCTTTGTCTTGCTCATTCCCGTGAAGGTATTGGGCTGCGTCCAGCAGAGGTATGGATTTGCTCATGCACAAAAATAGCGAGGCGAAGTCAGTCCTTCAACCCTTTCGTGCTTCTTGCTGCAGCTGCGCAACCAAAGTTGCTGTAGCGGCCTTCCAGCTGAATTCGCTGACCACGAGCTCTCGGGACAATTTTCCGCGTGTTTGAAGCCCTGTTTTTGATTCCAGCAGCCTGTGGATGGCTTGTGCAAAGGAGGAGGCGTCCTCGGCTGTGAGGATGCACTCGGGGGTGTCGGTTCCCAACGCCGACAGTGCGCGCTCGGTCGTCACACAGGCGCGTTCCAATGCCATGGCTTCGAGCAACTTGTTTTGGAGGCCTGTATTGACCAGCATCGGCGCCACGAATACGGGGGCAGCCAGATAGGCCGATCGGATGTCCGGGACGTTGCCAATGACATCAATGTGCAGCCCGGCCAAAGCTTTGACTGAAGGGCTTGGTTGTGCGCCGCAGATGAGCAGTTTCAAAGGGCGGCCAAATTGCTTGGCGAACACGGGGGCAACCTCTTCTGCCAGAAACTTTGCCGCCACCACATTGGGCGCGTAGCCTAGGTTTCCACAAAAGGAGACGTCGTATTCAACGGGAGCAGAAGCCAGTGGTGTGGTGTTGGCTTCTGGATGGAAATAGGCGGTGTCCACGCCATTGGGCACAATGGCCACCGTGTCCCTGTCGGGATGCGGGAGCAAGTCCCTGTCCTGTTTCGAAATGATGGTGCACAGGTCGAAATAATTGGGCATGCGATGTTCGTATCGCAGCAGTCGTCGGCCCTCTTCCTTGAGCAAAGGACGCTTCCAAAATGGGGCGCGTTCAGCTTCTCGTTGGGCTCCAGCATGGAGGGTGTCCATAATGTCAAGAACGTGAGGTACCTCGTCCAAGTCCTTAACATACTCTGCGGTCCTCACCATTTGGGCGAGCAGCACGTCAGGGCTTTGCGCCAAAATCTGGGTCCGCATTTGACGCTTGAGCTTTCTGTCGGTAAACAGCAAAACTTGAAAGGGTCTGCGAGAAAAGGGAGCCCAAACCATGCGGGAAAGGGCTTTGATTCGGTTCAGCCGATAGAGGGTCAACGTGTCACAGCGGCTGGACAGTTCTTCCTGCATCTCAGGAGAGATGTGTTGAAAGGTGAGGCAATGAAGGTCGATGTTGAAGTGGTCATTGAGCACTTCAAGCTGATGGTAAATCCGGAGTCGATCTCCCTTGTTTAATGGAAGAGGAAATCGAGGAGTAACCACGGCCAAACGGGGCATCTGACCTGTGGATTTAGACATGGTTGCCGTAAAATTCAAGCACGTCTTTTCCAATGCGATGGCGGTCAAATCGGGCGTGCACGACTTCGAGGGAGTTTGTGCGCATTGAATGCAAACGATCCGGGTTGTCAAGAAGTTCTGAAAGGGCTGCAGCCATTCCTTCTGGTTTCGTGTCCAAAAGGCAACCGTGTCCTTCGAGACCTAAGCCAGTAGACCCGAGTGTCGTTGTGGCCACGGGTATGCCTTGGGCCATGGCTTCAACAATTTTGACCCGAACGCCCGCCCCTCGAAGAAGGGGAACAACGAGCAAGTCGTTTTGCATGGAGAACACTTTTGCATCGGGTACTTCGCCGTGGTTAAACACCTTCGGGTGGTTTGAATACCAACTCGAATCCATGCCTTTTCCCGCGAGGTGAAGCTCAATGTGTGGGTGCTTTGGATAGAGTTCTGGCCACACCTTTTCGACAAACCAGTCTACGCCTTCTTTGTTTGGTCCCCAATCCATGGCGCCAATGTGAAAGAGCTTCAGTTTGGATTTATCGCTGTTTGGAACGGGGCGTGAGGGGGAAGCCTCGGGCTGAATGTCGATGCCGAACCCCGCGATGAAAAGGGGGCCACTGTACCCCCAATTTTTGTAGCCTTCTGCTTCCAATTCGCTAATGGCCACTAAGGCATCGATGTGGTTGAGAATGTCTTTTTCGTAACGCTCAAGTGACTTACTGAGGTGCCTTAGTGCAAGCCTCGATATGGGATTCCGACTGGCTTTCCAGCGCTGTTCCCAGATTTGATATTCATGGTTGTGACTTCTCAATGAGACCAGTGCATTCGGAGCGTGCCGACGAATGGTCTCTATGTAAGGCGTTGCATACAAGCTTTCAAGATGAATGACATCATAATGATGGCGGGACAGCACGTTTTCGAGCACCACTGCAAAGTGATGGGCGAAAAAACGAGAAATGTTGTAAGAGGCCCCATTAAAGAGAGAGATGTATGCATCTCTGACGTCAAATTCCGTCTCGATTTGTATCCCCTCAATGCTTGTTTTTTCGAGGTATGCCTTGTCTAGTTGTTCCAGTCGCAGGGGATGCTTGCTGGTAGAAGCGGTGAGGATTTTCACTTTCGCACCATTTGACACAAACCCTTCCGTCATGGCGTTCATGGCCAAACAACCTCCATCAATGGAGGGGACGGGAGGTTTGGGACAAATTTGGAGTACGCGCATTGCGGAGGACAAATTTACCGGGAATTGCCTCTGCTGCGAAATGGATTCCAGGTCCTTTCGTTGGCGGCGCGCCATTGCAATAGAATCGCCGCAGGGACCATGATGAGTGTTCCCAACCACATACCCCAAGCAGGGGAGAGGGCGCCACTCCGGACCATGCGTTCTCCCATAATGGTCACCACGTAGTAGACCACAAAGAGAAGGATGGCCAAAACGGTGGGCAATCCAAGGCCTCCTTTCCGAATGATGGCCCCAAGAGGTGCGCCTATCATGAAGAGCAAAATGCACGCCACGGATAGAAAAAGCTTTCGGTGCCATTCAATGGCATGCCGGTCCGAAAGCGTCCGTTTTGACTGACGGTCGTCTGATTGATTTTGAGCCGTTTGGACCGCATTTCGGACCATGTCCTTTGCCGCGTCATAAACACGACGCTCTGCCGATGGCCCCAATCGGGTAAGCCAGTCTGTTCGAATGGCAGAAGTGTCTGAAGAGAAAACGGACGTCGCGCTGGCCGCAGTGCGGTTTAAACTGCGGTCGCCAAAGTCCCGCATGGCAGATGCAGTCTGTGTGCGCTGTCGTTCGAGTGAATCAATGGCCAAGGTCAACTGTCCCATGCTCATCATCTCATAGGCGCGTTTGAACAGTGCTTCGTCCGCTTTCGCGAAGTCCAAACTGCTCAGGTCGATGCGAATCCGCTGATATTCAAATCCGGTCGTCAAATGAGGAAATGTCCGCTCGCGCTGTCGAACACCGGGTTCAAGGCGATCCTCGTAACTCGAGCCGTTGTTTAAGTCGAGGTAAAGAAATCGCCCTGTCCTGGACGTGCGCATGGTGCCTGAATTTGCACGGATGACCAACCCGGCCCCTTCACGTCCTCCCCCGTGCTGATGGATGATGACGTCTTCAAGTTGGCCTGTTTCCTTGACCACGTGGGCTGCGCGAATCGCATACCCCTCGATGCCATTGTAAAAAACACCATCTTCCAGATTCAAGGTGGGTTTTTTCTTCGTGACGCTGTAAAGCAGCGTTCTGAACTTCAGGTTGGCGACAGGCCAAGCGTGGTTTGCAAACATCAGCGAACCCAATGCCACCAAAACCATGGTCACCAGCAGTGGCCTCAAAATTCGGCTCAACGGCATGCCGGAGGATTTGAGGGCCGTGAGCTCTTCGTGTTCCGCCAAGCTACCGAGCGTCATGATGCTGCTCATCAGTATGGCCAGTGGCAGTGCCAGGTTGACCAGCCGTGCGGAGGCATAGACCAACAATTCTAAAACCACATGAGGTGCGAGGCCCTTTCCAATCAACTCATCCGCGTAGACCCAAAGGAATTGCATGTCCAAAAAGAACAGTGCAACCAAAAAGGTGATCACAAACGGACCGATGAAGGACCTGAGGAGCAGTGAAGTGGTGCGCTTCAAGACAAATGGGGATGTCGTGTGGAGGCCATAAGAAGGAAGAGCTGAAAAAGCAGTTTCCGAGCTGCAAGATTGCCTATTTTTCGTGCTCGAACTGCCAACATATGCACAACGATTCCAACACCTTGGGTGACAAGACGTCCCCATTCCTTCCTTTTTTCATTTTCGCCCTGATTCTCGGAGGCTGCGCAGCACCTGCTGCGGACCTTGGTACAGACGGCGAACCCGCAGATCCCGTTGTTGAAACAGCCGGTGAACCGGATGCCAACGGATTTGTGTGGCAATCCGAGCAGTTTGCAGACTTAAAATTGATCCGCTACCAAGTTCCCGGTTGGCAGCAGCTTTCCGATGATCAGAAAAAGCTGACCTACTGCTTGACCCAAGCGGGCCTGAGTGGTCGGGACATGATGTACGACCAAAACAATCGATTCAACCTTCGGGTGCGTTACATGATTGACGAAGCACATCGGAGCTTTTCCGGAGACAAGGGAACAAAGGGCTGGCAGAATTTTCACACCTATGCCAAGCGTGTTTGGTTCTCAAACGGCATACATCACCACTACTCCAATGCTAAGATGACGCCAGAGTGCAGCCGCACTTACTGGGAGTTTGTGATGGAAAACAGTGGTATTGCATTGGAGGCTGACTTGGTGGACGCCTTGGATGCGCTGTATGATTCTACGCGGGAGACCAAGAAAGTAGAGCTTGACGCGACCAAAGGATTGGTAGAGGCGAGTGCCGTCAATTTTTATGGCCCCAACGTGACGACGGCAGAAGCGCGCGCCTATTTCGATGCCTATGTCGTAGACCGGAACAAGCCGGTTGAGAAAGGATTGAACAGCCGATTGGTCAAGGATGAGTCTGGTCAAATCGTGGAAGAGACTTACAAAGTTGGGGGCCTTTATGGGGCTGCTTTGGAAAAGGTGTGCTTTTGGTTGGAAATGGCTCAGCAGTATGCAGAGAACGACAAGCAAGGGGCAGCTTTGCGCCATTTGGTGGATTACTACAAAACCGGAGACCTAGAAAAATGGAGCTTGTACAACATCAACTGGGTTCGGGATACAGAAGGAGACATTGATTACATCAATGGATTTGTGGAGGTCTACAATGACCCATTGGGCTATACAGGCAGTTATGAGACGGTGGTTCAAATCAAGGACTTTGCTGCTTCTGAGCGCATGGCCGTGATGATGGACAATGCTCAATGGTTCGAAGACAACATGCCGTTTATGGAGGAGCACAAAAAGGAGACTGTTGTGGGCATCACGTACAATGTCGTCAATGTGGTTGGCGAAGCTGGAGATGCGTCACCGAGCACCCCCATTGGTGTGAACCTGCCCAATGCCAATTGGATCCGCACGATACACGGCTCAAAAAGTGTGAGTTTGGGCAACATCATCGATGCGTATGACAACGCAGGCGGCGGCGGATTGACCGACGAATTTGCTTTTGACCAATCTGAGCGTCTGCGCGCCCGGTCTCACGGAACCCTGGCCGGTAAAATCCACACGGCATTTCATGAAGTCATTGGCCACGCCAGTGGTCAA
This sequence comes from uncultured Flavobacteriales bacterium, assembly GCA_949373165.1. Lineage (GTDB taxonomy): Bacteria > Bacteroidota > Bacteroidia > Flavobacteriales_D > Sanyastnellaceae > UBA8752. The sequence continues at coordinate 22,990 of CASICO010000022.1, forward strand.
CTTGAGCCAGGGGTGGGGGAGCCTGCCAGCACAATCAAAGAATACGCGAGCACTCTGGAGGAAGGCCGCGCGGACTTGGTCGCGCTCTACTTCATGCTCGATGAGAAGTTGATTGAGTTGGAACTGATCAAAAACTTGGAAACTGGACGCTGCGAATACGACAGCTACATCCGTAACGGAATGATGATGCAGTTGCGTCGTCTTGAATTGGGTGACAACATCGAAGAATCACACATGCGCAACCGGGCTTGGGTCAGCCATTGGGTGGTCGAAAAGGCCCAAGCAGATCAAAGCATCCGAGAAGTGATTCGGGAGGGCAAGACATTTTACAACATCGAAGACTACGACCGCGTACGGGCATTGTTTGGAGAGTTGCTCAGAGAGGTTCAGCGCATCAAGTCTCAAGGGGATTATGCGGCCGCCAAAGCTTTGGTGGAAGGATATGGTGTGCAGGTGGACCAGAAGATTCACCAAGAAGTGCTCACCCGATCGGAGGCGCTGGGCATCGCCCCTTATGGAGGATTCATCAATCCGAAGTTGGTTGCCGAAATGAACGAAGCTGGAGAAATCATCAGTGTAGAGTTGACCTATCCGGATGACTTTACCGGTCAGATGTTGGATTACAGCAGTGAGTATGGCATTCTTCCACGGGTAAATTGAATTTGAGAGGGTCATGAGTGGTGCATTGAAAGACGACATCTCGGATTTGTCAAAGCGGAAATTGGCCTTGGTCGAGGCGGTTTTGACCTTAGACAGCGAGGTGGATGTGAAGTCACTGGAAACAGCCGTAACCGCCGTAAAAGAGGCGTTGCGCGCACGGCAATTGATCATTGGATATCGCCCATCAGGGACGCCTGTGCTCAAGCAACGTTTCCTCGACAAACTGCGTCATACCCTCCATGACATCGAACAAGATGAATACATCACGCTACAAACTTTCGAGCGCCGCGCAGCGGATTGGTAAATCCCTGAATGTAGGCGTTGCGTTGACCATTGCAGCGCTCGCATTGTCCGGCTTCTCCAATGTGTTGGGGCAGGTGCCATGCGAAGATGGGTTTGCTGGAGAGTACCCTTGTTTGGGCCTGGATTTGCTCTGTGTCAAATCTGTGGTGGAGATGGGGGGAGTGGCTGAAGGGAATGGCAATGATTGCTGGGGGTGGTCTTCGGATGGCCGTGAGTTCATGTTGTTTGGGCGCAGCGATGGCACCACCATTATTGAGGTCACGGATCCTGTGAATCCAGTCATCATCACGGACATCCCAACCGCATCTGTGCCCAGCTTGTGGCGGGACATTAAAGTGATTGGAGACGTGGCGTTCATCGTCAGTGAAGCAGGCGAACATGGCATGCAGGTGGTGGACCTATCTCAACTGCCTTTTTCCGAACCGGGATCCCAACTGGGAATGTTGGCCTATTACACGGGCTTTGGTCGCGCACACAACGTAGTGGCGAATCCCGAAACAGGATTCATCTATGGGGTTGGAACCGACACTTTTGATGGCGGCCTGCACATTGTGGATGCCAGCGACCCCTCCAATCCAACGCTCGCCGGGTCATGGGCAGAGGACTATATACACGATGCGCAAGCGGTGGTTTACAGCGGTCCCGATGCAGAACACGTCGGCAAAGAAATTGTATTTGCGTTCAGCGGTTACAGCGGATGTCACATCATTGATGTAGACGACAAATCGGATTGTCAAACCTTGGCCACCATGACCAATGAGGAGTGGGTTTATCCGCATCAGGGTTGGTTGACGGAAGATCATCGATACGTTCTGATGAACGATGAAATCGATGAGTCGACAGGCATTGCACCCTTGACCCGGACTTGGATTTTTGATGTTCAAGACTTGGACAATCCCGTGGCTCTCGGTTTCCATGAGGGCACATTGGGTGTCACCGATCACAATCTATACGTTCACGAGGGTCAGGCTTACGAAGCCAATTACTACGCGGGGCTTCAGGTGTTGGACCTGGTTGATCTGGCCAATGGTGAATTGGAGATGTCCGCCTTTTTTGACACCAATCCTTTTTGGGATGGTGTGGGCACTTCAGGAGGGGCTTGGAATGTTTATCCTTTCTTCGAGAGCGGCAACATTGCCATCAGCACACAGAGTCACTTTTTTATGGTTCGTCCCTCTGAAATGGCCAGCAGTGTGAACCCATTGGAGGAACAGGGAGCGGCCGGAATCACCTTGCACTCTGAAGAAGGACGGGTGCGGATTCGCAGTCAATCTGAGGGCCTCGTTAAAGTCTTGGATGCCATGGGAAGGGAGCAAGCTTCATGGCCTCTTCGATCCAAAGGGTGGTGGTTTTTCCTCACAGAAGGATGGGCACCGGGCACCTATTTCGTGAAAACGGAATCTGGGGAAACCCAGCGGTTCTTGGTCCGCTGAGGCTCACTCTTCTTTTTTTGTCTTCTGGCCTTGATCTGTGAGCGCATTTTCCAAACGTTCGGTCAAGCGGTCAAATGAAAGGCCGGTCTCCAATTGGCCTTCATGCACAAAGGACAAGGCCCCTGTTTCTTCGCTGACCACCAACACGACGGCATCGGTCTGTTCAGAAATGCCAACGGCAGCTCTGTGGCGTGTGCCGCATTGAGAGGGGAGGTCCATGCGTCCGGAGACGGGCAGTATTCCGCCAGCCCAGAGGATCTTCTTTTGGTCTATGCAAGCCGCGCCATCATGCAGGGGACTGGCTTTTTCGAAAAGGGCCACGATCAATGCGGCAGACAACGCCGCGTCAATGGCCGTCCATCCTGTGGCTACTGTGGAGGGGTCTGCTTCACGGGGCACCACAACCAGCGCTCCCAATTGTCTCCTGCGGCATTCCTCAAGGCCTGATTTCAGAGCGTCCCAACGGGCGACATCACCCGAGGTTTGAACCGAGCGACCGAGCCACTTTTGAAGCCATGAGGGAGCCGATGACATGACTTGACGGTTGCCAATCAGAAGAAGAAATCGCCTCAATTCCTGCTGAAAGACGATGAGCAGCGCAATCACGCCAACACCGATGAATTGGCCCATGATCTCTGCCAACATGCGCATTTGCAGTGCGTCCACAATTTGATACACCAAGTAGATGGCCATCACGCCGACGAAAATGTGAATCGCCGCAGTGCCCCGGCTCAGACGGTACAATTGGTACAGAATTAATGCCACAGCCAGAATGTCCAGCACCTGCCAAAGGCCAAATTGAAGAGCGGCTTGTTCGATCATGTTATGATCCCAATTGAGAACCCCGAAGGTATTGGTGAAGACGAACGCATTCTACTGCAGGCGCAACATCGTGTACGCGCAGGATGTCGGCCCCGCGTTCGAGTGCCCATGCATGCAAGGCTGTGCTGCCATTGAGGGCCTCTTCCGGAGTGAGGTTTAGTGCGTTGTAAATCATTGATTTACGGCTCAATCCTACCAGCAGCGGACAGCCAAGGCCTTGCAGTTCTAACAAGCGCGACAGGAGGCCGTAATTGTCTTCAATCCGCTTACCGAATCCAAACCCGGGGTCCAGAATCAACTGTTCAATCCCCAAGCTTCGCATGTGGCCGACCCGCTCGGAGAGGTGGGCGAAGACTTCGGATACCACGTCCTGATAATGGGGCGCAACTTGCATCGTTTTTGGTGTCCCCTGCATGTGCATCATGACAAAAGGAACACCGTGTTCAGCCACAACATGGGGCAGGTCTGGATCCAGGGTGCCAGCCGATATGTCGTTGACCATCCGGGCCCCAGCTCTGATGGCCTTTTCGGCGACTTTGGCGTGAAACGTATCGACGCTGACGGTCATGCGCGGCCAGCGGTCAACCAAGCCCTGAAGAATGGGAGCGATGCGTTCCCACTCTTGATCGGGGCCAATTTTTGTGGCACCCGGTCGGGAGCTTTGCCCCCCCAAATCAAGCATGTCGGCGCCTTGCTGAATCATATCGGCAGCCATGGCCATGGCATTGTCGCGGTTCACGCGGCTTCCTGAGTGAAACGAATCTGGGGTGGCATTTAAAATGCCCATCACCATTGGGTGGTCGAAATCAAGGTGTGGGGGGCCAGAATACAGCGGTTCCATGGGGTGCAAATTTGCAGTGAGATGAACAATATCACCCGGATGGATGATGACTTGTTGGAAAACCATGCATTCCGCTCCGCTCATGGGGTTTTATGGCCACGTTTCCCTTCGGACCTTTGTTGTTCATGACCGACGAGGACATCCCTTCATATCCCTCTCAAGACCAACCGGAGTTGACGCTTTTGGAATACGATGCACAAGTGTTGCGCTGCAGGACCTTGTTTGTCGACAAGATGCACGACTATGGAACCGCTTGGCGCGTGCTGAGACCGAGTTCGCTTACGGATCAAATCTTCATCAAAGCACAACGCATTCGGACGTTGCAGGAAGGCGCAGAACGGAAGGTAGACGAGGGCATTCAGCCGGAATTTGTGGGCATCATCAACTATTGTATGATGGCATTGATTCAATTGGAATTGCCCGAAGATGCCCCTTTGGAGATGCCACCCAAGGAAGCTCAGGCGTTGTATGAAGGAGCCTTGAAGAATACCCGGGATTTGATGCAGCTCAAGAACCACGATTATGGCGAGGCCTGGCGTGACATGCGGGTGTCCAGCCTAACTGACTTGATTTTGATGAAATTGCTGCGCATCAAGCAACTAGAGGACTTGGTAGGGGGAGCCAAGGTCAGTGAGGGTGTGGATGCCGGGTACATGGACATGGCGAATTACGCCTTGTTTGCCCTGATTCACCTGACTTCTGGAGATTCCACCCAATGACGTGTTAATGCGCTGTTAAGTCAGCCGCATATGGAGGGGTTTCCGGGCGAAATTGCAGCAGACAATTGTCTTCCCATGAGAAACGCTTTGCTGTCCCTTGCCAACATTTGCCGCGTATTGGTTGGCGCCCTGTTTGTGGTTTCTGGCCTCATTAAAATCAATGATGCCAAAGGATTCATGTACAAGCTCGAGGAATACTTCGAGCCTGGAGCGTTGAATTTGGAGGCTTGGACTCCTTATGCATTAGAGCTGGGGATGTTGGCTTCGATTGGAGAGGTTCTGCTGGGAATCGCTCTACTTGTTGGGGCATTGCCGAGGCTGACCTCGGCTCTGACCTTGGTTCTGATGTTGTTCTTTACTTGGTTGACCTATTACACCGACCATTGCGATCCGTTTGGGGCCAAGACCATTGTCGAGGCCGGTGTGGAGGTGCTGATCCCCAACCAATGTGTGCTGAGTTGCGGCTGTTTTGGCAATGCCATCCCCCTGACTCCGCACGAGAGCTTCATCAAAGACTTGGTTTTGCTGTTGCTCCTGCTGCCCGTTTTGGTGAGTGCTTGGACATCAGGGTTTGAGTTGAACGAACGAAACCGTTCGCTTTGGATGTATACCTCGGCTTTGATCATCACATGGATTTTCGGAGAGGTGATGTTGGAATGGGGGTTTCCAACCCTGTTTCTCGCCTTTGGATTGGCGGCAGCAGAAGGCATCCGCAGGCGATGGAAACGCCAAGGCCAAGAGTGGGCCATGGCTGCGGGCGTTCTCCTTGTGGCTGCAGTTTTCCAGATGTACACATTGCATCACTTGCCTGCCAAGGATTACCGGCCCTATGCTGTTGGGCAAGACGTCAGCCAGAACATGGC
>CASICO010000023.1 GCA_949373165.1 uncultured Flavobacteriales bacterium
CCGTTGCTGGAGTCGGGTGTAAAGGTGTTTGAATACCGGCCCGATGCCAAGATTCGAAAGAAGCTCATCACCGCAGAGAAACAAAAGCGCAGTGGCTATTTCCCGACGTTTGGCCTCCACGCCAAATCCATGGTGGTGGACCATCAAACAGTGGTGATTGGGACCTTCAACCTCGATCCGAGAAGCGCAAATCTGAACACCGAGTGCGTGGCCATCATGTCTTCTGCGGCCATGGCCGATCAGGTCGAGGGTCTCATGCTAGAAGAGCTTGCGCCCGAGAATGCTTGGGAAACCACCACGTCGTTCAATCCAGACGCGCAGGCTGGATTCAGGAAGCAATGGGGCGCCTGGTTGAGGCGCATTGTGCCGGCCTCGCTGCTTTGACTTGGCCGCCTTTTAAAGCTTCATTTTCTTCGGCTCCGCGCCGCGCACTAGCTTGCGGACATGAACAAGAAAATTGTGCTATTGGGCTCGGGAGAACTGGGCAAAGAAGTCGCGATTTCATTGCAGCGATTGGGACAGCATGTGGTGGCGGTAGACGCATATGAGGGTGCTCCCGCAATGCAAGTGGCCGATGAGTTTGAGGTGATCAACATGTTGGATGGTGAGGCGCTGGACGCGGTCGTGGCCAAGCACAAACCCGACATCATTGTGCCTGAAGTTGAGTCCATTCGAACGGAGCGGTTTTACGATTACGAAGCCCGAGGAATCCAGGTGGTTCCATCGGCAAAGGCGGCTCAATTCACGATGAACCGAAAGGCAATCCGCGATCTGGCCGCTCAAGGTTTGGGGCTCAAAACGGCACCATATCGCTATGCGACGAGTCTTGAAGCGCTCAAAGAGGGGGTGAGTGCCGTGGGCCTGCCTTGTGTGGTCAAGCCCTTGATGTCGAGTTCGGGCAAAGGGCAGTCGGTCATCCGAACCGAATCGGACATTGAATCCGCATGGGCTCACGGATTGGAAGGGTCCCGTGGTGATTTGGCGGAAGTCATTGTGGAGGCCTTCATAGATTTTGATTACGAGATCACCTTGTTGACCCTCACCCAGGCGAAGGGCAAAACTTTGTTTTGTCCGCCCATCGGACACCGCCAGGAGAGGGGGGATTACCAAGAGAGTTGGCAGCCTGCAGCCATGGAGGCAGACCTTTTGACCCAAGCCCAAGAGATGGCTGACAAAGTGACGTTGGCCCTTGGGGGAAACGGAATTTGGGGCGTGGAGTTTTTTATTCAGTCCGGTGATCACGGAAAGGCAGGCACAGTCTACTTCTCTGAATTGTCACCGCGTCCCCATGACACCGGTATGGTGACTTTGGCGGGGACGCAGAATTTCTCTGAATTCGAATTGCATGCACGGGCCATTCTCGGGTTGCCAGTCACCGCGATCGAACACCATCGAAACGGAGCCAGTGCTGTGGTGCTTGCGCCGTCGGATGCGCCAGAGGGGACTCCGGAATTTGTGGGCGTATTTGAGGCGGCATCGTTTGAGCAATCAGACTTGAGGTTGTTCGGCAAGCCAAGTGTGCGGCCTTATCGCCGGATGGGGGTCACATTGGCCTACGGCGACACCACTCATTCCGTGCTTAAATTGGTCCAGCGCGCAAAAGACGCGGCCGCGAAGGTGACCGTGAAAACAAAAAAATGAACTGGAGTAAAGCACCAAAATCACTGTCTTTAATTGGGCTCGCCACGACTGTGTCTGGTGTCGCCTTCAAGTTGAATCATTTGGCCGGCGCTCACACCTTGACCAACATTGGGGTGTTGATCTTGGTGGTTGGTCTGCTCCTGTGGGCAGGTCAGACCCTGCGCAAGTCAGACCCGCAGAATATAGGGGAAGGGGTGGGAAGCGACGCTGAAGTCAAAGGCCAGGAGCCCATGGAGGTGTCCAATTCCTACTGCGCGTTCGTTGCAGCCTTGCCCGCGGAAAAACCACCATCGGGTATACCACGATTCTGAATACGGTTTTGCCGTGGATTCAGATGACGCGCTCTTTGGACGGCTTCTCTTGGAAATCAACCAGGCGGGATTGTCTTGGGACATCATCTTGAAAAAGCAAGCGCACTTTCGTCGTGCCTATCACGATTATGACATCGCCAAGGTGGCCTCCTACGGCGCCGTCGATGTGGACAGGTTGCTGTCCGATTCTGGGATTGTTCGGAACCGCCTTAAAATCAATGCGGCCATCTACAATGCGCAGCAGATCCTCCGTTTACAGAAGGACCATGGTTCATTTCGCGCCTGGCTTTCGCTCCAGAGTGAATTGAGCATAGAAGGCTGGGTTCGCCTGTTCAAAAAGACGTTTAAGTTCACCGGTGGTGAAATCACCCGCGAGTTTTTAATGGGCACAGCTCACTTGCCCGGCGCCCATGTCGAAGGGTGTCCAATCCACGCAAAGTTGAATGGCGTGGGGGCCGTAGTGGGTGAATAGGAGGGCGCTTCAAGGGCTGTACAGAAGCAGAATCAAGGGCGTATTGGCCGTCTTCCGTGTCCATCGTACACGCATAAGGTGTTGATTGAGTGAGGATTACGAATTATCTTCCCTTTCTATACAAGCGCAGCCATGGACACGATTAAGCCCAGAAGCCTCAACGAATTAAGACAGTCCAAAGACGCGGTGTACACTGCGCCGTCCTCCCACGAGGAACGTCTTGACGCCCGCCGTCAGGCATGGGGTTATGTGGTTTTGGATGCGCAGGGTGCACCCGTGGTTTCATGCGACAACATGTCCTGCGTGATCGGCGCTCGTCCCGAATTGAGTGCAAACGATTTGGAAAATCACTTTGGAGTTGACCCCTCTGCTTATGTTTTGGCGGATGGCGGATCCATCCAACGGGTCCCCCGGAGAAAAGCTTAAATCAACACGGCCATTTGGCTTGCGGTATGGATGGGTGACTTTTCGATGGACGATTGACTGGTGTGGCTTTTAGATGTTGCGGGCTGATTGGGAGATTTGCTCGACGTCGCCTCTGCGATCAAGACCGTCCTATGGCCGCTTCCAAGGCCCCTGAAACCAGGATTTCATTCGGTTCAACTTCTCCTGAGAGACAAAGCCTTTGGCAACCAACCAGAAGAAAACGAGCCAAAGCAATCCCTTGATTAAGAAGAACAGGAATCCGGCAATGCCGATGGTTTTTAGGGCTTCCATTTGGGATAACTCGAAGGCAAAGGTGCGTTTTGAGCAGGGGATTGTGTCACCTTGAGGCAAATTCACACTGTTGCATGACCCTTCGCGCCTTCTTTTCTAGTTTTCTGTTGTTTGGTCTCTCCAGTTTTGTTGCGCAGGGTCAACGGGTGAGCAAAAAGACCACCAAAATTGAGGTGGTCCAATTTCCAACGGTTCCGGTGGAGTCCGCATTCCGGGTGGCCTTGAACTTGTGTGCAGAAGAGACATTTTTCTCTTTGGATGACCTTCGGCGCTATGGCGGAAACATGGACCTATTGAAGTCCAGTGGTGAGCGACTGAGTGGCATGAAGTATTTCACCGTCGGCCATGAGGCGGAAGTCGTGGATGTGGGGCCTTCATTGGTGGTGTCGGTGGCCATCGGTCCAGAAAGTCAAGGGGTGCCCACATTCAAGTCGGAGGCCATCAAAGGCTCAGAAGAACAAACGTTTTGGGCCAATGTGCCTTGCCGGCTGCCAATGCGGATAAGCCTTTCCTCTCCGGATGGAGAAATGTGGGATGCGTTTGAGGTGGATCAGCCCCTGTTGATTCGCTACGGCAATGAGAAGGTGTCTACCATCGAGCGAAAGCCGGGCAGTTTGAGTTATTCCAAAGGCACGCTCGCTTTTGACAGTGAAAAGGCCGTGAAGAAGGGCTTGGTGTCTGAAGAGGGGAGCCGATTCTTTCGGCGAAAGGCGGTTTTGTTGCAGCTCAGCCGGGCCATTGATGCGTTGGAAACGCGGATCTTCTTCCTTCAGGGAAAGGTGGAAGTTGTGGTCTATTCTGGAAAGGGAAAACACGATTACCCCGAATTGGATGCCGCTCGGGATGTGGCGTTGGAATCTTGGAGCAATGGCTATTTCAATGGGCTTTCTAGCCCCATTGCCACGTGGGAGAAGTGGATTGAGAAAGTGGATTTTGTAGACAAAAAAGCGAAAGTGACACGGGCAGTTGCCTTGGGGTTAAATCTCAATTTGGCACAGGCTCATTTGCATCGCAATGCGTTCGCGAAATGCGCCCAGGCCATTTCCAATGCCCGGGCTTTGGTCCTGCCTGGAGGAGAGGAGTTTCTCTTTTTAGAGGACTTGCAAGATCAGCTGTTAAAGCGCCGTCGGGCACTTAAAGTCAATGGGGATTTTGTTCTGGCGCCCGATGTCAAGCGTTTCAAGGCACCTGACTTTAAGAACCTCATTGGCAAACGCTCTCAAAACAAGGACATTCAAATGATGGTGCCGGAGAATCGGTTTGATGCCGTGGGCACAGCGATTGAGCAATGGGAGTCGACCGAGGTGGCCGGGAGCCCAGAGGCGACAGCCGCGGTGGCAAGCGAGGTGTCCATGGCCCAAATGCTGGGAGCTCGACTTGAGCAAACCATTGGGGGCATGATGTTGCGGCTCAATCCAATCACAGATCCCGACCTGGTGGGCGAGGACTTTCCCCAAGAGATCTTGGACATTCCCAACCTGGTGTATTTGGACATCAGTGGAATGCTGTTTGGAGAATTGCCCGAAGCGTTGGATCGATTGGTGGCGCTTCAGACGTTGATCGTTTCGAGAAATGGCTTGTCATCCCTCCCAGAAAGTGTGGGCAATTTAACCGGCTTGAAGAAGCTGTTCGTCAACGGCAATGAACTCTCGGACCTGCCCACAAGCCTTGTCCGATGCGCTCAGCTTAAGATGCTCGACATCAAAGACAACCGCTTTTCGTCCGAAGGCGTCGAGCAAATTCAGCAGATGTTGGGCGAGGAGGTCAAGGTCAAGTCAAACTGAGTCTGCGCATCGAGAATGGGGGGTGAATGGCGCCCTTGAGTCTCTGCAACCCCAGACTTGGCAGGCGTTGTTTCATGCCGCCATGAGTCCACCAAGCATCCAGTTTGCTTTGTCTGGCTTGCCTTGAGCGTGAAATAAAAGGATGGGGTCTTGTGTGGGTTTTTCCGCCTTGGAAGCCAAGTTGGGTCAGATGTGGTCGCACGCCTCGACTGTTCGTGCTGTGGTTTGACCACCGGTGTGGTGCGTGTCTTGTGGTTCGAACAACAGGATCCACACCTCTTCTTGGGTCACAGGGCGATGCTCCACCCCTTTGGGCACGACAATAATCTCTCCCGGGCCGACTTCCACAGCTCGGTCTCTAAATTCTAGGGTCATCTTTCCTTTGATGACGTGAAACAATTCGTCCTGTTCCGCGTGAGCATGCCACATGAACTCACCTTGAATCTTCGCGAGCTTTACGGCCTGCCCGTTGAGCTGCGCGATGATTTTGGGCGACCATTGTTCTTCAAACAGCCCAAACTTTTGTGCAATGGAAATGGCCCTCATGGGAGACAAGGTAATCCTCGAAGAGACGGGGAAGGGGCAGTACCTTGGTCCCGTGCCATTCAAATGCACATACCTGAGCGCATGATTCGTCGGATGGCGAAGTTGTTGGGCGGCTCGCTTGCCGGGCAATTGGTGGCGTTTGGTGCCGCCTTTGTTTTGGCGCGGATTTACGGGCCAGAGGCCTATGCGCACCTCGAGATGTTCGCATTGGTGACTGGCATTGGTGCGGTGCTGGGCACGGGAAAGTTCGAGCAAGCGTTGATGTTGCCGAAGTCAGAAAAGGACGCCTTGGGCTTGCTTTGGGCGGGCCAGCGCTTTGTTTGGGCAACCGTTTTTCTGGTCGCTGTGGTGGGCATTGGGTCTGCCCATTGGGTGGCCGACACGTGGTCTTTGCCTTCTTGGCACTGGATCGCTTGGTCGTTGCCTGTTTTTACGGGTTTGGCGGCACATGCGCGCTTGCTGGAGTATTGGCATCACCGTCAGTCACAGGTGGGCCATGTCGCCGTGGCAAAAGCATCGGGCCCGTTCCTCTCTGAATTGACAAAATTGGGAAGCGCAGGCTGGTTTCCATTGATGGGTCTGAGTTTGGGCTCGGGTGCAGGCATCGCAATGCGTTGGGCCATCATGCGAAGAGGGCTGAATTCCGTTTGTCAAGCGGCTTCGCCATGGGGGCGCAGCCCTTCACGCGCAGCCATTCAGGTGTACCAAGACTATCCCACGTGGGTGCTGTTGGGCAGTACCATGAATCGGTTGGCTCAATGGTTGCATGTGTTGCTCATCGGTGCGACCCTTGGACCGCTCATGTTGGGATGGATGGGCATGGCGCGCCGCATGGTCATGTTGCCCCTTTCCTTGTTGGCCACATCGGCGGCGCCAGTGTTGTTTAAATCGGCGATGGATCGGGCCGATGGTGCGCCTCTCCAACGTCTGTTTTTTCAGGCTTTCATCGGGTTCGGGTTGGTGGCAACGTTGGTGGGTCTGGCGGTGTTTTTAGCCCCAGATGAGACCACGGCATGGTTGTTTGGAGCGCCCTGGCGTGGCGCCATCGACGTCCTGCGGATTCTGGCGCCTTGGTTCGTACTCAATTTCATCTCTGCGGGCTTGGGTTCCATGTTCCATCGCGTTCGAAAGACCAAGTGGATCGCGGCGTTGGATGCGATACATTTGTTGGCCGTAGGCCTCGGTTGGTTCCTCGGGACGCTCCATCCAGAATGGTTTGGGGGGGGGAGAATGGGGAGCGCTTCAGGGCATTGTGTGGGCCAAGTGCGGGTATTACGTGCTCAATTTGGGTGTCCTCGTCAAGGCCGTTATTCAGCATCAGGATGAGGATCGCTAACGTTGTTTTGAATGACTTTACCCGTGACAATCGGGTATTGAAGCTGTCCGAAAGTTTGGCCAACGCCGGCCACGAGGTAACCGTGGTGGCCTTGCAAAAATCGCCGGAGGCGGCTGGCCCGTCATTGCCTAAACGTGAAAATCGAGACGGTGGTTGGCAAGTGATTCGCACGCGTGTTCGGTCGGCCAAGCTCCCCAAGGGAACTGCATTTGGTGTCATTAAAATGGCGGAACTGGGGATGAGGTTGGTGTGGCGCTGGCGCGGCATGGACGCGTGGCATTGCAACGACATCGAGGCCTTTGTTTTTGGCTGGTTGGCACAACGGCTCAATCCCCGGCTTCAGTTGATTTACGATTGTCATGAATTTGAGGCGGAGCGGAATGCCAAGCCCACCATTGAACGTAAAATGGTGGCGTGGTTGGAACGGAGGATGATCCGCAAGGCACACTCGGTCATCACGGTGAGCCCCTTCCATTGTACAGGCTTACCAGACCCGCTATGCAGACTACGGAATCCCCCAAGTTCTTCTGGTTCGAAATGTTCCTGCACCGCGCTTGCGTGACCCCTCAGATGTTGCGAAACCCAACCTTTTCAAGCAGCGGTTTGACATCCCCCAAGGCGACTTTGTGGCGTTGTATCAAGGGGCCTTCAACTACAATCGGGGACTGGAAACGGCCATTGAAGCCGTGGAGGGCCTTGCCGATAAGGGCATCCATTTGGTGCTCATGGGGTACGGTCCGCTTCAGCGTTTGGTCGACGAGGCAGCGGCGCGCTACCCCAATATCCATGTGCATCCTGCTGTGGCCTATGAAGAAGTGTTGGCGCACACGTTGAGTGCCGACATCGGGCTGGTATCGGTCAAGCCCACTTGCCTCTCTTATTTGTATTGTCTGCCAAACAAACTCTTCGAGTACATCTTGGCCGGCGTGCCCGTTCTATCCAATGACTTGCCAGATTGCCGCGACCTGATCGCGTCTTACGAAGTGGGCAGCATTGTGGAGGCAGACCATCCGAGTGGTTGGCGAAAGGCGCTTTTGGAGGCCAAATCCAATGGCACATCACAATTTGAGCCTGGGTTAAAGCGGGCGGCTGAGACACTTTCTTGGTCGCGAGAAGTGGCGCCGTTGTTGGCGGTTTATTCGGCCATGGGAGAGGGCCGGCATTAAAAGTGCGACTGTCTTTGGGCCTAGCTTTGCGACATGTTGGGTTACAGAAATACGGCCGTGGCGGCTGCGATTGAAGCGGGTCGAGCCATTCTTGACATCTACCACAGTGGTGATTTTGACGTAATGGTGAAAGGGGATGATTCTCCTTTGACGCGTGCGGATGTGGCGGCTCACGAGGTCATTGTGCGCCACTTGATTCCCACGGGCATTCCAGTATTGTCCGAAGAAGGCCGCAACATTCCGTTTGAAGAGCGAAAGGCTTGGCGTGAATTGTGGGTGGTTGATCCCATTGACGGGACCAAAGAGTTCATCAAGCGCAATGGCGAGTTCACGGTGAACATTGCCCTGATCCGAGATGGTCGTCCCGTATTGGGGGTAATCTATGTTCCTGTAACCGGAGAGTTGTATGTGGGGGAAGACAAGCAAGGCGCCGTTAAATCCGTGCATTCATCTGGTGGGGAGGCTAATGTTGACTCGGTCTTGAATGGGGCTGTGCCGATTCCAATGGACAAGGGAGATCGTCCTTTTACTGCAGTGGCAAGCCGTTCGCACATGTCGCCGGAAACGGAAGCTTTCGTTGCTGAACTCCGAAAGGTTCATGGAGAAGTGGCCTTGATTTCGAAGGGATCTTCCCTCAAGCTCTGCATGGTGGCCGAGGGCAAGGCCGATTGCTATCCGCGGTTTGCGCCGACCATGGAATGGGATACCGCAGCGGGTCAGGCCATTTGCATGGCGGCAGGGTTCGACGTGATCGACCAGAACACAGGAAAGACCATGCAATACAACAGGAAAGACTTGCTCAACGCTTGGTTTCTGGTCCAGTAAGTCGTCCAAGCAGGGCGGCAGACGATCTTCACCCATGGCGCCAGCGTTAGAAGGCAAAAAGCAACAAGGCCGCCCCATGGGGCGGCCTTGCCGATTTGTAATGATGCCGGAGAATCAGTGCTTGAGCACGGACTTCACGGCACGCTGGCCTTCGGCCTGAATAACAATCATGAACACACCGCTTTCAAGGGCGGAGAGGTCAATGCTGTTTGACGGGTTGGTGGTGTCCATGCGGACCCGGCCCTGTGCATCGAGCACTTGGATGCGGTCAACTGCAATGCCATTCCAACGGATCAAGTCAGTCGTGGGGTTAGGGTACACCTCGAAGAGGTCAGACAGGTTGACTGTCTCGACGCCTGTAGGCAGGCTCAAGACCGCATCGATCACGTGGACAACACCGTTGTCGGCAACCAAGTCGGCTACAATGACGTTGGCGTTGTTGATCATGACTCCCATTCCGTCGAGGGTGACTTCAACTTCACCGCCCTGAAGGGTAGCGATGAGCTGGCCGTCGCTGAGGTCTGTGCTGAGGGCGGCAGCGCCCACCACGTGGTACAACAGCAAGTCGGCCAAGGCTCCAGTTGGATCAGCAAGCAAGGACTCCAATGCGCCTTCTGGCAATGCCGCAATGGCAGCGTCCGTCGGTGCAAATACAGTAAAGGGGCCTTCTGCAGAAAGGTCGTCTGCCAAACCGGCGGCAATCACAGCCGTTTCGAGAATGGTGTGATCCGGGCTGTTCACAATGATGTCAACCACCGTAGCAGGCGCAGGTGCTGGAGGAAGCAACACGGCATCAATAACGTGGACCACGCCATTGGACCCAACAAGGTCAGCCACAATGACTGTGGCTTCGTTGATCATCACAGTGCCATCAACAATCGACACAGTGACATTGCCTCCGTTCAAGGTGGCGATCACCTGATCATCGGTCAAGTCTGTGCTCATCACACTGTCACCAACGACGTGGTAGGTCAACACCGCACTGAGTGCCTCGTTGTCCAACAACAAGGAGATCAAGGTCATCGGGTCCACGGCGTCAAATGCAGCATCTGTTGGCGCAAACACAGTGAACGGACCTTCGCCAGAAAGCGCCACGTCCAGATCTGTACTGTCCAATACCGCGGCCAAAACCGTGTGGTCTGCGCTGTTGGCGATGATGTCTGCAACGGTTGGTGTCACTTCTGGAGTTGGTGGCAAAAGCACCGCATCGATGACGTGCACCACACCATTGTCGGTTTCGATGTCCGCCACTGTGACGGTCGCATCGTTGACCATTACCGTTCCATCCGTGATGGTGATGGTCACGTCTTCACCGAGCATGGTGGTTGCCGTTTGACCGTCTGTCAAAGAGGAGCTCAGGACATTGGCTTGAACCACGTGGTACAACAAGATGTCGGAGAGGTTTTCCAAAGCGAGAAGATCATCTGTGGTGATGTCCAAGGCTTCGATCAAAGCTGTGAAAGCCGCGTCTGTTGGAGCGAACACAGTGAAAGGACCTTCACCGGAAAGCGCGCCAGCCAAGTCGGCTTGGATTACAGCCGCTTCCAAAAGCGTGTGGTCTTCGCTGTTCACGATAACGTCGACGACAGTCGTTGTCTCTGCTGCTGGCGGCAAAAGCACCGCATCGATGACATGCACGATGCCATTGTCCGCTTCAATGTCGGCGACAGTGACCGTTGCGTCGTTCACCATGACTGTGCCATCCATGACGGAAATGGTGACGTCTTCACCGAGCATGGTGGTCGCCGTTTGACCGTCCATCAATGAGGAACTCATGACACTGGCTTGCACCACGTGGTACAACAAAATATCGGAGAGGTTGTCCAAAGCGAGGAGATCATCTGTGGTGATGTCGAGGGCTTCGATCAATGCTGTGAAAGCTGCATCCGTGGGAGCGAAGACAGTAAAAGGACCTTCGCCGGAGAGCGCGCCAGCCAAATCGGCTTCAATAACGGCTGCTTCCAAGAGTGTGTGGTCTTCGCTGTTCACTACAACGTCGACCACTGTGGTCTGGGCTGAAAGGAGGGTCCCGAGCAAGAGCAAGGGCATCAAAAGGGTATGCTTGAGCATGTTTGAGGTTTGAATGATTGAAAAATGGGAACAGGTGTTTTTTTAGAATGTTCAGTTGTTCAGCTGAATATTTTTTGAAACATGTCCATTCAAAGGGAAATGCTTCTCCGCGTGAATGATCGGTGATGCTGTGTCAGGAGAGGGCTGTAGAACGCAGGAGTGACTCGGATTCCGCAAAAAAAGCGCCCCCACGATTTTTGGCATACCACAGCTGAATTTGAATGGCCATGTCTCCTTTCGATACGGGTTCTGGTTGTTTTTTATTGGCAGAAACCAGTTCTTGAAGTTCCTTGGGTCTGGGCCCCCATTGTCCCAAAACCTCTCCGTTTGAACTTGAGATTATCCATAGGGGGATTGACTTGGCGCCGTCGGTCAAAAAATCTTCAATGATGGGCGGCGTGCTGTCCCTCAGCACCCATTGAATAACAATGCCAGCGCGTTCGGCCAATGTGGCCATCAATGGCCCGGTTTGCGCAGCATCACCGCACCAGCTTTCTGTGATGACGGTCCATTGTTGGCCTCGGAGCCGCCCCGATTCTAGCAGGCTGCTGAGGGAAGGGGGCACCTTGGCGTTTTTGGCCACACGACGCATCCGAACGGCATTCAAAGCGGTGTATTCCACCAAAGAATGGGGGGCGTCGCCACTGCTGTGACGTCCATCTTGGACCCATCTGGCCATGGCCTCGTCAAAAGCCTGACCTGCTATGGCGCCTGGCCGTCCTTCTTTCCACCAGGCTTTCCAAACGTCTCTCTGCATGTTGCTGTGTTGGGTGTTACGCTTTCGCTCGGTCATTCAACCAAGCCTCAGCGGCCACCCTTCCTGAGCGCATCGCTGCATCGAGCGAAGGTGCAGCGGTAAAGTCGCCTGCGGCGTAGGCGCTTTCGGAAATTCGAGGGTCATTCAAGGCGGATTGAACCGCGTCTAACTTGGGCAGCGCCATGGGGATGATTCTGGCCCACAGCAATCGACCCGCATGGATTCCAGCGATGCGAAGGTCCTCTCGGACACATTGTATCCAATCGTTCTCAGGCCATTCATTTCCGGATGCATGTACTGCAGTCACGTTTAGTTTTCCGCGTCCTTCTTCTCCTTGGACATCTTCCATGAAATGCAGGTTGGTGACTGTTTTTGCCTCTGGAATCAGCCCAATGATGGGATGACCAAAGGGATGGTCGGTGCATTCGAATACCACGTTGAGACACCCATTCCAACGGACTTTTGGCAAGTCTGAATGGACGTTTGGTGCCGTGATAATGGTGCCCGCCCCCTTCAGGTTGGTGCCGTCTTTCATCACCACGGTTCGGTCTAAAACCGACGCCACGGGGCTGTTCAGCTGGACTTTGGTTGCAATGAGTCGGTTTTTCAGCTGGTCCACCAAAGATTGCATTCCGGCTTTGGGTCGGATGACTTCGCCAGTGGCGAACATGCGAAAGGTGAACAGGAATTGCGCCGGTGGCGGATCCAGTTGGCGGTTGAGAAAAATGCCCGAAAAGAAGGGGGACAAGAATCCGCTGATGAACCGAGAAGAGAGCCCTCTTGACTGGAGGAAAGACAAGGTCGAGCCCTCAAGTTGTCCGTTTTGAACAGACAGGTCACTTCCCCGCAGGGCGGTCTTTAAGATGGACAGGGTTCGCAGGTGGTCCAAAGGGTTTCCAATTCCGCTGCTGAGGGTAGAGAAAATCCACTGAGGGACGCGCCGAGGGTCTGCAAGGGTCTTCCATTGACCGTTGCGCAAAATTTTGGCGCCCGGGACGAATCGGATGGGTTCCAATTTTTCGAAGTCTACCCAGCGTCGAAGCTCGGGATAAGCCGTCAAGAGCACCTGAAAACCAACATCGACAGGGGTGCCGTCTGGCAAGTGTTCTGTGCGCAACCGTCCGCCCAATCGATCTCCTGCTTCCAACAGCAAGGGAGCGTGCCCCGCTTCCTCTAAGACCAGGCAGGCGATGATGCCAGCGACTCCGCCTCCAACAACGATGGGGCGTTCACTGGGGGTCATCATACGTTTTGCTGGAATCGTTTACCATCCCCTGAAGGTCCTCCAATTCTTGTGGGGTAAAATCGCGCCATTCACCCATGGGAAGATCCAGGTTCATGTGCATGATGCGCATCCGTTTGAGTCGAACCACATTGTATCCGAGGTGCTCGCACATGCGTCGAATCTGGCGGTTCAATCCTTGGGTCAAAACAATCTTAAACTGTCGTGGGGCGGTTTGAACCACCTCGCATCGCCGTGTGACGGTGTCCAAAATGGGGACGCCTCCGGCCATGTCTTCAATGAAGTCGCCACGTATCGGGCGGTCGACAGTGACGTGGTATTCTTTTTCGTGGCGGTTCCTGGCACGAAGAATTTTGTTCACGATGTCACCGTCGCTGGTCAGGAAAATCAGACCTTCAGAAGGTTTGTCTAGCCTGCCTACTGGGAAAATCCGGCGTTCGTGACCAATGGCGTCAATGATGTTGTCTTTTTCTCGCTTTTGATCGGTTGTGCAGACAATGCCCACCGGCTTGTGGTAAGCGATGTACACATGGTCTTCGGCCTTTGTGGGTTGGCCCACTTTTTGTCCGTCGACCTCGACCTCGTCTCCGGGCATCACCTTGGTCCCCAGTTCGGGCACTTGACCATTGATTTTGATGCGGCCCAGTTCGAGCAGTTTATCGGCGGCGCGGCGAGAACAATGTCCCACTTCGCTCAAGTACTTGTTGATTCGGATCCCTTCTGACACAGCACAAAGAAACCGTATAGGGCCATGCTTTTGCTCAATAATCCGAGAGGAGTGTGTGACAATTCCAATTTGCGCGGTGGCTGCGGTCACCGCGGAGCTCAGCCTCCCCCTTGGGTTTCAGGTTTCCCTCGGTGTCCAGTCAAAGGCTTGAAAGTGCATGATGACTTGAGGTTCCCCTTCCGGTCAGCTGGTTGTAGGATTGACGACTGCGCTTGGTTTGGTTAGTCCACCTTGATGAGTTGGAAGCGACTTCCGTCTCTCAGGACCACAGAGTAAAGGCCTGCAGGATGCTGGGTCAAGCAAATGCCTTTGGCTGAAGCAAATTGAACCACGGGTTGTCCCATGCGATTCAGGACGGCACCGTCTGATGCTTGGCCTGTCCAGCGCACGCAACCAGAGGTGGGATTGGGGCCAAATTGACGGGCCTGCAATCTGGCATCAGGTCCGTCCACGTCGAACACGACCGCATAATTGTTGGAGTAGTCTGCCGTTGGTGTGGCGAACCAAACCCAGTAGTCCTCGCCGTCAGGCAGCCTTCCAAGGCTGATGTCCTGTTCTGAAAATCCGAAAGGCATAAAGTCCAAAATGACCCACGCCCCAGAAGCTTCATCCCACTGTGTGAGGGCCAATTCGTCGCCACTGGAGGACAGGGTAAATGGGGCGTGAAGCTCACCTTGTTCTGGGTCATTGTCGAGCCAATAAAAGGCCCAGTCTCCAGCAGCCAAATCGCCCTCAGGTAAAGCGTATTTGCCTGGATTGCTGAGGTTGTCGGTCAGGAATTTACCGCCCAAGGAGACGGCGCTGCCTCCCGCATTGTAGAGCTCTGCCCAGTCGTCAAACTCGCCAAAAGCGTCGGATACGTTGTTGGCATTGGCGCTCATGAGTTCATTGATGACCAAGTTGGATGGCGTTAGGCCAACGGTAACCGTTTTGGGATCGCAAGGCAACCAACGCTCAAGTCCAGCTGCACTTGTGGCTTGGACTTGGTAATCCACGGTTACCCAATTGTACGGGATGTCCACCTTGACGCCCCAAGTCCCATCGCCGGATTTGCGGTCGCCATGCTCTCCGTCGTCAAACATGGTGTAGGCTTGGGGGCCACTGCCAGCGTCGATCCAACAGGTGACCTCTATGTCGTCAGATCCAGCATCCACAATGGCACGAACGCGCAAGGAGTCCAAAACGGGGGCGTTGTCCTCCAATTCATGGAGAATCAGAACGGGCGTTTCAGGGTCGAGCTGGCCGTTGAGCGAATTGGTTCTGGAGTCGAGCCAAGGCAGGATGCCGTATTCAACATGTTGGCCCCAGGCCTCCTCCATGGAGACCTCAAAATCGGCCGGAGTGAAGCCAAAGGTGAGCGGGTAGTAATCGTCGGTGGCTACAGCGTTTGTCAATGCTGCAATGCGGGGATCGAGGAAAGCCGACACGCTGTCTGGATGGGCATATTCTTGCACGACTTTGCGGAGGTAATAGGTGTACCATGACCGATACTCCTCGACCTCCATTAGGCGGTCATAGAGCGGCCGATATTCAGTAGACCAGGCATATGGATCTCGGGATTCCCAATCGCCATCAATCCAGTCAATGCCCCAAGTGTTGTCCAAGTCATAAGCGATGTAGTCGAACAGCCCGGTTTGTGGATTGTGATACAGGTAGAAGTTGTTTTTGTTTCCGGCATAGCCGTCCCAATTGGCGCTCACCACGTCCAATGCCATGACTTTTAAAAAGTCGGGTACATTGAAGACCTCTTCTATGTCGCAGGTGAAATCGGTTTCGGAGGCGTTGTTGAGGATGCCAATGAACTCAGCGATGTCGGTGTAGTCATCGGCCTCCGTGTTGGTCTTGAGTTCGTAGGCTCGTCGACCGTTGACTTCAAATTTGTATTCCTCAGGATACGGACCGATGTAGTCCAGGGTAGCGGGCCAGAGGCACTTGTAAAAGTTGCCGCCGTCTTTGTCGTAGTACTCCTCCACAAATTCTTCATCCATGTGTTCGGTGTTCACATAGACGCCCATGTATTCTCCGTTGAGCAGCAGTTTCACCATGCTGGTTCGGGATCCCGCCAGCCCCATGCGCCTGAGGATGCTCCAACTCAATGCGGCGCGAAGCAGCGAGGGGTCGTTCTGATTGGCATTCAGATTGAGCTTTTCTAGGTCCGCAAACTTTTGGCCAGGGATGAACGCATTGAGGTCCACCTTGAAGCTCTTTTTTGGAGCAAAAAGAGAGGTGTTGCCTCTGAGGCGCACCGCCACCGTTTCAATGATGGTGTCTAGCGCGGTCGACTGGTAGTCGATGGTGGCGGGGAAGGGGTTGCTGGAGGCATAGTCGACATCGCCAAACAACATGGCTTCTGCACTGTCTGAATCCATGGTGATCTCAAGGATGGCGACTTCGTCTTGAAGAAAGACCGGTCCAAAGGCAGGAAGGTCAGTTTGAGCAGTGAGCAGACTGGTCATGCCCCACAAGAAGACCAGGGCAATGCTCCGGACAGCAGGCGGCATATGGGGCGATTTCATGGGGCGAAATTAATGGGTGTAATCTCAAGTCAGGGCTTTCAAATCCTGCTATTGCGTGGTTGTAACTTCCCAACACGTCCAACGTATTGTAGAAAGTGCCCAACAAAAGAACATATGACACCTTGGTCCTGGAGGGGGGAAGCTTGCGTTGTGCCTTCACCGCGGGTGTTCTAGATGCTTTTGCAGCCATAGGGTACAATCCCTTTCGGCGGTGTTTCGCAGTTTCTGCTGGAGCCATGGCCCTGACCAGCTTTTTATCGGGTCAACGCAAACACTTCATCGATGTCGCCACCGATGTGGCGGAAGATGGGAAGTTCATTCGGTTGATGTCTGCTTGGAGCGAAGAAGGCGTGATGAACTTGGCGCATTTGTTTGACCATGTGCGTCGCCATCGTCCCCTGGACTTGGAAGCGGCAGCCTTCAATGCTCGCCGAAGTCACATTCGATTTGTCACCACGGATTTTGAAACCGGCAAGCCGCTGTATCTGAACCCCGTTTCAGGAGATTGGTTGCGCATTTTATGGGCGTCCGCTACGCTGCCTTTGGTGACCCGAGGGAAAATCAAAGTTGACGGGAAGTGGATGTTTGATGGCGGAATTTCGGATGCATTGCCCTTAGATGCGGCCATTCAAGCAGGGGGAAAGAACATTTTGATGGTTCGGACCCGTCCGTCTGGCGCGCATTATGAGCAAGGGTGGATGGATGTATTTGCCACCTACTGGTACAAGGAAAGTCCGGCCATTGTAGACCTGTACGAGAACGGACATCATCGCTACAACCACGTGGTTGATCGTTTGTTGACCGGGGGAGAAGGTCGGGTAAAGTGGCGTGAAATCGCGCCATTGAAGCCGCTGCGCTCTGAGGGATTTCGGGTTCAGAAAGAAGATTTGTTGGCGGACTACCATCATGGACTGGCCCGCGCTTTGGATTGGTTATCGGGTGACGAAGGGGAGTAAATCCCAACGTTTTCAACGGTCAGAATCCAGGTTGGGGATATTGAGGGCATAAGTGAAATCGCAAGGGTGGCTTTCGCCGTCTACATTTGCACCGATTCACCACTACCCTACATCATGCACAAGTTGTTTTTCTTGGCCGTTGCGGCCCTCTCCACTTCGGCCATCACTGCCCAGTGTAACGAGCTGTTCATTTCAGAATACATTGAAGGATGGTCCAACAACAAGGCCATCGAAGTTTTCAACCCCACAGGCAGCGCTGTAGACCTGTCGGATTACCGTTTGGAGCGTTACTCAAATGGTGCGACGGCTGCGGAAGACAATCAGAAAGTTGAGTTGAGCGGCACCATCGAGTCAGGACAAGCGATGGTTTTCGTGTTGGACAAGCAAGACCCCGATGGTGTCGATTTTGAGGCGCCAGTCTGGGACGAGCTCGCCGAAGTGGCCGATGTGTGGCTTTGCCCGGTTTATGAAGAAAACAACACCATGTATTTCAATGGGAATGATGCCATGGTTTTGCGCAAAATTTCCACCAACTCACCGGTCGACATCTTTGGTCGCGTCGGAGAGGATCCTGGTTCAGCGGGTTGGGATGAGGTCACCCAAAACCACACTTTGGTCAGAAAAGCTGAAGTCACAGGAGGAGACACCGATGCCATCAATGAGTTTGACGTGTTCGCCGAATGGGATTCTCTTCTGGTGAACACTTTCGATCAACTTGGAAGCCACACTTGTGATTGCGTAACCTCCGTCATTGAAGAGGACCGTGCTGAACTCAGCACATTCCCCAATCCATTTGTCAACCAATTGGATGTGACCATGAGCACGCCGATGCGTGAAGTCATCATCCGCAATATGGCGGGCGTTGAAGTGCGCAGAATGGGTGCCAACAGTGCAGTTCGCCTGTCTTTGAACATGTCCGATGTCGCGACAGGTGCTTACCTGATCGAAATCCTGACGGCTGACGGTCGCTCCTTCTTCCGGAAGGCTGTGAAGCACTGATTCCCATCAGTTTCATCATGAATCGTTTCTTCTTGTTGGTTGTGGCCTTGGCTGCAACGGCTCAGGTTTTTGCGCAGAATTGCGCAGTCACGGGTACCGTTGAAGACGGGATTTCTGGGGACCCTTTGATTGGCGCTTATGTCCAGTCCGGTGCTCAAATCACCGCCACAGACATTGATGGACGCTTTCAATTGACCTTGCCGAAAGGAGAGGTCAAACTGACAGTGTCGTACATCGGGTACGCAGCCAAGGAACAAACGGTTCAGTTGAATGGCGATTCTTACGCCCTGCGGCTAAAGTTGGAGTCCTCTGGTCATGGAAGCCGCGGTTGTCGCTGCTGATTTGGCCATTGACCGCAAGACGCCTGTGGCATTTACGAATGTTCTTCCGGCTCAAATCCAAGAGGAATTGGCCGGTCGTGATCTGCCCTTGATTTTGAATTCTACGCCCGGGGTGTATGCCACCCAACAAGGCGGCGGCGACGGCGACGCCCGGGTGACCATTCGCGGATTTGACCAAACCAACCTTGCTGTGATGGTGGATGGTGTCCCCATGAACGACATGGAGAATGGTTGGGTTTATTGGAGCAACTGGGCTGGGTTGGACCTGGTGGTACGCACCACCCAAGTCCAGCGGGGATTGGGTTCAAGCAAGTTGGCCATCCCTTCTGTGGGCGGAACCATCAACATTTTGACTGGTGGGGACGAGAGTGGAAACGGTTCGTTGACTTTCTTGTCTGAGCTCGGCAATTATGGGTATACCCGAAACAGTTTGGCGGGTGTCTTCGGTAGCCAAGAAAAGGGGTTCATCCACTTTGTTGGTTCCTACAAAAACAACCAGGGTTTCGCCGAGGGACTAGAGTCCAAAGCTTACGCTTACTATTTGAAGGCGCGCAAGACCATGGGCAACCACAACTTGAGCTTTACCACTTTTGGCGCACCTCAACGACACGGACAACGCGCCTACAAAATGCAGGTGTATGAGTTCGACTCCAACTTGGCCGAGCAGCTGACGGACACCCAAGGGCAGACGGAATTGCAAGATGTGATTTCTGGATTGGACGGCAATGCAATTGTATCGCGTGGCAGGGGGTTCAATGAATTCTTGGTCAACTACGATGAGGTCTACTACAACTACAATGATGAGACGGGCCAAGTGGACACCACCTATGGAGAGTCTCGGCGCTACAACTCACGTCAGAATGCGTATTTCAAGCCCATTTTCACCTTGCGGGACGTGTGGAGCATCAGCGACAAGTCTTCCTTGATCACCACAGCCTACGCCAGTTTTGGAAAGGGAGGTGGAGAGGCTTTGAACAGCACGCCAGGAGCCCGTATTTCAGATGGCACTGTCGACCTTCAAGGCACTTGGGATGCGCACCAGTTGTTTGAATTTGGTTCAAACGGGTTGAATGTGGACGAAAACGGTGAGCGGAAGGGGTCAAATTTCATTCGCATTGCCCACAACGATCACCGTTGGTTTGGTGCGTTGTCTAATTTTTCCACGCAACTGTCCAGTGACTTGAACTTCAGCACAGGTTTGGACATACGCCACTACACGGGCAGCCATTACCGCACCATAGGTGACATGTTTGGTGCCGATTACTACGATGCCCCGAATGACCGACGGAATCAGAACGCGGACTTCGATGCGCCGTTGAGAGAAGGCGACAAGTATTATTACCACGATGATGGTCAAGTGGCATGGGCTGGAACCTACCTACAATTGGAAGTCGACAAGTACAACTATTCAGCCTTTGTCAATGTGTCTGGAGCCCAGAGCGGTTACCGGGCGATTGATTATTTCCGTCCAAATGTGGTCACTTTAGGCGACACGGTTTACGAGGTGAGGTCGACTGATGAGTGGCGTGTTCTCGGAGATTCTGATTGGTCGATGGACACCCTGTCCAACGGAACCTTTCTCACGGCAGACAATCCAGGGCTTGAGACCTATTCTACAGATTGGCAGATGTTGAACAGTGCAACCATCAAGGCGGGTGGGAGCTACAACATCAATGAATGGATGAATGCCTACACCAATGTGGGCTACCTGAACCGAGCCCCCCTCTTTAATTCTGTTTTTGACATCAACAACAATGTCATTGACGGGTTTGAAAATCAATACGTGAAAGCCCTTGAGGTGGGATTGAAGTATGCAAAAGGACGATTTGCGACCAATGTCAATGCGTACCGAACAGGTTGGGAGAACAAAGCCGTCAACCGTTTCTATGGCGTCTCTAATCTGTGGCAGGATCCAAACCTTTCTGTCTATGCAGACACCTCAAGTGCGGCGGGTCGTCAAGATTTATTGGTCCTCGCCGAGGATGATCGACTCGTTGAGGATGTCGACTGGGCCACAGAAAGCACGAACATCATCGAGAATGTCGATCGGAATTTGGGCTATAACCTTCTCAACGCAGACGCTGTTCACTCGGGTGTGGAGTTGGACTTTGCGTATGATGTAACCGACAAGTTGGATGTGCAGGGCGTTTTCTCTGCGGGCAATTGGCGTTGGACCAGCAACGAACGGGTTGACCTGGTCAACAGCAACACCAACGACTTCATCACACGCATTTCCGATGGCGCGATCGCAGACACTTTGGTGAACCTCGATGGGGTCAAGGTGGGTGATGCCGCCCAGCGGCAAATTTCCGCGTCGATCAGCTACCGACCAAAGCGGGGGACGTACCTCTCCATTCGCAACACTTGGTTTTGGCAACATTATGCCAATTTCTCTCCTGGGGATGTGATCACCGGGGGTGCGCCCAAGGACGTTTGGGTCACCCCGGCTTACGACCTCTTAAACATCAATGCAGGTACAGCATTCAAGGTGTCCGACAACGCATTGTTGCGGATTCGGTTGAGCGTGACCAACGTCTTCAATAGTCTGTACATCGCAGACGCGACCAACAACTCTCAATATGCCCCCAATCCTTACGGTCTGGAAGGGGGGAGTGGCCGAGCCGAAGTCTTTGTGGGGCCACCTCGCATGGTTCGCCTCAGTGCTGTACTTGAGCTGAAAGGCCTTCAAAATCGTTGAACATCATGAATTTTCGTCTCCTTCTTTCTGCTGCCGTTTTGACGGTGGCCATCAGTGCAAGCGCTCAGGACAACATCCTCGACATGCGGACCAACTTCGCCATTGGCGACGTGGTGACCGTCACGGGGGTGGTAACCAGCGATGACAACTTGGGGTCCGTCCGCTATTTGCAGGATGCGACGGCAGGCATTGCGCTTTATCCTGGAGCAGATTGGTCCGCTTGGTCTGCAACACCGGAGATTGGTGACTCGCTCACTGTGACGGGGGAAATCACGGAATACAACGGTCTTTTGGAAGTGGGGCCAAACCTCACTGTTGTCACGTTTGAAGGTGCGGGTTCGGTTCCTGCACCGCAGGTCATTCTTGCAAGCGGAATGGACGAATCCTTGGAGGGTGAGTTGGTCCAAGTCAATGGTGTCACCTTTCCACTGGCGGGACAGGAAATCGTGGGCAACAACACCTACGACTTCACGGCTGACGGAGAAACAGGCATCATCTATGTGCGCACGAGCAACAGTTTGATGGGAGAGACCTTGACGGGTTGCGCTGTCGATTTGGTGGGCATCGTATCTCAGTTCTCTTTTGACGGTTTTGGGGGGTATCAATTGCTTCCAAGAGGACCGCAAGATTTGATTCCTGCGTCTGGGATCTGCTACACGTCTCCTGTGGTCCAGTCCAACATGACAGCTTCCAGTTTTACACTCTCGTGGTCCACGGATTTGGCCTCAGATGGAGTGGTGGAATACGGGTTAACGGAAGCCTTGGGTCAGTCGATTGCTGGAGGGTCTAATTCTGTGAGTCACAGCGTGGATTTGACCGGCTTAGAGGCGGGACAGATTTATTATGCACGCGCCATTTCTACGTTGTCAAGCGGAGAGAGCGCGGCGTCATCGATTCGCCCTTACGCAACGGTGTCGGGGTCATCAGGTGACATTCATGTCTATTTTAATGGCGCAGTGGACACCAGTGTGGCCACTGAAGAAGACGCTTTGTCCTTGGGCACGGACATGAACGACACGGTGGCGGCCTGGATCACCTCCGCTCAGCACACCTTGGATGTTGCAGCATACAACTTCAACGATCAGACCTTAGAAGATGCCTTCAACACGGCCGCGGCCAATGGCGTCGAAATCCGCTGGATTTACGAAGGCCAAAATGCCAACATTGGCTTGGGAAGTCTCGATGGTTCAATTGTGACCCATCCGAGAACAGATGGCGAAGGAAGCGGCATGCACAACAAGTTCATCATTGGAGACGCAGAGTATACTGATGACGCTTTTGTGCTCACTGGATCCACCAATCTGACCACAGGAAATTTGGTCCAAGACCTGAACAACGTGATCATATTTGAAGATCAAAGCTTGGCGAGGGCATATACATTGGAATTTGAAGAGATGTGGGGGGCAGAGGGCATGATACCCGATGCTGCCAATGCGAAGTTTGGTCCAGACAAGACATGGAATACGCCTTCTTCTTTTTTGATTGGTGGAACTGAAGTGGAACTTTACTTCTCTCCATCGGATGGGACCACCAATGCCATCCGCGAGCAAATTGAAGCCGCAGATTCAGAATTCGCATTTGCTTTGTTGACCCTGACCCGCGATGACCTTGGAGAAGCCATTGCCACTTTGGGAGAGAGTTTCTTTGTGAACCCTGTGGGGGCCATTGAGCAGGTCAATACCACGGGAAGCGAATATGAAAACCTACTTTCCGCGGGGGTTCAAGTTCACCAACATGACATCAGCGGAGACCTGCACCACAAGTATGCCATTGTTGACTTTGAAAGTCCTGCATTTGACCCTGTGGTGATTACGGGTTCTCACAACTGGTCTTCGTCCGCAGAGAATGTGAACGATGAGAATACGGTCATCGTTCACGATGCGCGAGTGGCCAATTTGTATCACCAAGAATTCCGGGCGATTTTGATTTCTCTGGGGGTGGTTCAATCCACAGAGGACTTCCAGGGAGCCATTCAGTGCATTCTGTATCCGAATCCTGTTCAGGATTTGTTGTCCGTGGAGTGGCTCACGAATGGAAAACCGGGTGTTCTTGCTCTGCGCGACTTGTCAGGCCGCGTGGTGTTGCAGCAGCGCCTTCAGCCCGGTGTGAGTCGCGTTTCTTTACAAGGGGTGGCAAGCGGGGTGTATGTGGCCTCCATTGACGGGCAAGGCTTGCCCACGCGGTTGGTGGTGGAATAAGCCATTTCAAGTTGCGGCGGCTGTATCGGCCGCAGAAAAAGGGGGCTTCTGGCCTCCTTTTTCTATGTGGAAAATGAGGTCGCAGTGAATTTGATCAGGCGGAGGTGTGGCCGCATTCAGGGGTGTTGTTTTTGCAATTTGGTCTGTGTGGGTTTCATGCGTCTCGCTACATTGCACTGAATTCAAAAAAACAAAACATGAAGAAGTGGATTTTCCTCGGGGCGCTTGCCCTTTTCGCGACCATTGAGACAGCCGCTCAAGAATACAAGGTGGTGACTGTGGTTGAGAGCATCGTTCCAGGTGGTCTTGGACGCTCACGTATTGTAGAGGTCACAGAGGCAGCAGACAGCGATGCTGCAACGACTGAGCGTGTGGATGGAAAGAAGAGCGATCAAGGCAAAGTCAAGCGGGGGGATCAAAAAGTCGGCGGACTAAAGGAGACCAAGCTGTTGAACTTTTTTAGTGCAGCTGGGATCAACTTTCAGAACATCGCTTCGAATGACGCCTTGATCACAGACAAGATCAATAAGTTGGTCGCGAGCGGATGGAGTTTGGAGTTTGTCGTGAGTGGGGTGGAGTCTGATGCGGGTAAGCAGGACGGCAATGGCCTTTATGTTACGCGCTTGATTTTCAAGAAGTAAGAATATTTGAATAAGGGGCATGTGAATTGTTCGAACAAGCAAGTCACCCCTTACATTCGCTACAGCTATCGCTAGAAATGGCGATTGGCAAGTAGATTGTTAGGAAGGAAGGGCGCGAAGGCGCCCTTCTCTTTTTGCCGAAAATTTGAGGCCTTAACTTTACGCCATGCGTAAGATGCTTGCCTTTTTTGTGGTTCTTTCTTCTTTCTCAGCGTGCAATGAGCCGGAGCCCATTACCCGATGTGTAATCGACCGCGTTGAAGTCTTAGAGGTCAATCCGAATTATTTCGACGACACGATAGACGAGGGCGCACCGGACTTGTTTGTCGAATTAAGGGTGGCGGACTCTCAAGCCATTTTGTACACCTCGGGTGTAGCCATGGATGCTGCTTTGCCAGTCAATTTGGATTTTGTGGCGGTCAACATCGAGTTGGAGGCCTTTGAAACGGCCTATGAATTCACGGTTTTTGATGAGGATGTGGCCACTACACAGGACTTTATTGCAGTGGGATTGCCGTTTAAAATCGGCGATCATCTAGGGGAGGAAAGCACGGAAGTGGACATTACAGATGGTGCGACCACCGTTCGGGTTCATTTGATTTGGTACTGATGGTCGCAGACATGCAAGGCTTTGCTATATTTGCCCCCCTTTAACGCGCAAGCATGGCGAACCACAAATCGGCACTCAAGAGAATCCGCTCCAACGAGAACAAGCGTCTCAGCAATCGTTACTACCACAAAACGATGAGGAACGCGCTGCGCAAATTCCGCGCCACGACGGACGAGAAGGAGCTCACAGCTGACCTTCCAAAGGTGTCTTCACTGATTGATCGGTTGGCGAAGAAAAACGTCATTCACAAAAACAAGGCAAGCAACCTCAAAAGTTCGCTTGTGCGTCACTTGGCGACAGTCAAGTCTTGATGACATTGGCCGCATGGCGGTCTTGAAAACATTGACAAAAGGGCGCTTCGGCGCCCTTTTTCTGTTTCTGGTGTTGAGCACCAAAAACAAGGGGCCTTTATGAGGCCTCGGGAAAGGGCGATCATCGAAGGTGTGGAGGCTTTGGGCGATGCAGAGTTGTTGGCCATTTTGATTGGCAGTGGCGCGCAAGGAGAAGATGCGCTCTCTCTTGCGCGAGACATGCTCAGGACGTTCGAAGGGGATTTGCACAGCTTGGGCCGGAGTTCAATCTTGCGTTTGAGAACATTTCGGGGCATCGGTGATGCGCGGGCTGCGCGCATTTGTGCCGCCATGGAGATCGGTCGAAGGCGCATGAACCAGCCCGTGAAGTTGGGGCTGCGCATTGCGCGGGCTGCCGACATTGTGTCGCGTTTTAGACCAAGGTTGGTGGATCGTTCAGAAGAAGAGTTTTGGGCGTTGGCCTTGTCACGTGCGAATACGGTCATAGCTGAGCTTTTGGTGTCCAAGGGTGGGCAATCGGGAACGGTAGTGGATCCCAAAGTGGTGTTTTCAAAGGCCTTAGCTGTTCGTGCTTCTGCCCTTGTTTTGATTCACAATCACCCTTCTGGAAATCCACGGCCAAGTGAGTCGGACAAGAGACTCACACGTGAATTGTCCAAAGTCGGAGGGTCCTTGGATATGCCGATTTTGGACCATGTCATCATTGCCGGGATGAGTCACTTTAGTTTTGCAGACAATCAACTCCTATGAAAAGCGACAGCAGCCCATTCACGGTCAAAGGAAGCCGACGGGTACTTACGGTTGTAGGGGCCCGTCCTCAGTTTATAAAATCCGCAGCTTTGACTCGTTCTCTAAAGGGCAGCGGATGGAAGCAGTGGCTTGTGCACGCTGGCCAGCATGTTGATGATGACATGGGGTTGGATTTTCTGAGTGAGTTGCATGTTCCGATGCCCGATGCCCGGATTCGGCCATCTCAATCTGGCCGGTCACAGCGTCTTTCCGACATGATGTTGGGGGTTGCAGAGCAAATTGAAAGCGTAAACCCGTCGGCTGTTGTGGTGTATGGAGACACCGATGCGACTTTGGCAGGAGCATTGGCGGCTCACCATGCTCAGGTGCCATTGGTCCATGTAGAAGCCGGATTGCGCAGCGGGGACAGGGGCATGCCAGAAGAACACAACCGCGTGTTGACAGATCAACTGTCGGATTTATTGTGCACCACGGGGCCTGAAGCGACGCGGCAATTGCTCAAAGAAGGCGTATCGAAGGAGCGCATTTCAGAAGTAGGAGACGTGATGCTCGACGTGGCTTTGGCTGCAAAACTGTTGGTTCATGGCCGTTTTCCTCCGTTGTGGCCAAAAGAAGCTTCGCAGGTTTTGGCGGTTACCATGCACCGGCCGGCAACAGTGGATGATCCTTCAAAGTTGAAGTCTGCATTGGACGTTTTGTCAAGCTGGGCTGAGCGCACAGGAGGTCAGGTGTACTTTCCAATTCACCCCAGGACAAAAGGAAACATGGAACGGTTTGGGCTGAATTTACCGGCAAGAGTCATTGATCCAGGGCCACTTGGATACATCGACATGCAGGCGGCATTGTTTCATTCGGATCGTGTCCTCACGGATTCAGGTGGTGTGCAAAAGGAGGCGTGGTTTCAGGGCACGTCGGCGGTCATTTTGAGAAGTACAACCGAATGGAGGGAGTTGATAAAGCTGGGGGCATCCGAGTTGTTTGACCCGGAAAAATTGAAGGCCTCTGAAGGTGCGTCTGAGTTATTGGAACGCTTGGCGTTCGATCGGACGGTGCCCAATGTGGTCGGTTCTGGCTTGTTCGGGGAGGGCCAAGCGGCACCCCGTGTTCTTTCGGCTTTGGAGACGTTCTTAACTTAAGGGGAATGAAATCCAATTCACCGGATCCAGTTCGGGTGTATGCACCGGGTAGAACGGCCCGGCATGAAGCGGCATTTGAGTGGGTGTTCACGTCCGTTTTGAAACTCCATTGGTCTTGGGAAGACAGCTTGGAGCGATACTTGGAGGATGACCGAGACATCCGTTGCCATTACGGAGCCAGTTCCGATTTGCCGGGCATTGAATTTCTGGCGGATGGCTTGTTGAGTGAATTGGGCCAGAACAGGGGAGATCCACCTTCAGTGCAAGGGGAGAAGGCAGATTTATTTGCTGCGGTGTTTTGGATGGGTAGCCGAATGGAAGAGCATTTTGATGGCGTTCCCAGAGATGAACACGGCAGGTTTGACCCCAGTGGTTCAATTCCAATGCGAAAGGGTTGGTTGTCGCAACCCATTTGTGAATTGTGGTCGTTTCAAATCGGCAGGCGTCTTTTGGGTGAGAAGGCTTGGAGTGGGCATGTTCATCGGTTGCAGTCAGCTTTTCGGGTAGAGGCCACTTTGGACGTGGACAGCGCCTATGCCTTTTTAGGGAAAGGGTTGTATCGAACTTTAGGCGCAGCCGCAAGAGATGTTGTTCGCTTCAATTGGCGACACCTCAAAAGAAGGTTACAGGCCCTTTTGGGGCTCATTGAAGACCCATACAACACGTATGCCTTGGCGTCTGGTTTGCACAAGGAACACGGGATTCAGGTCCGGTGGTTCTTTCTGTTGGCCCAATTTGGCCCCCACGACAAAGGTTTGCCTGCCTCGAGTTCCCGTTTGGCGAAGTTGATGCGGGGCCTCGAAGAGGAGGACGGAGATCAAGTTCATTGGCACCCTGGTCATGATGCCGCGTACAATGAAGATGCCCTAAGACGAGAGCACCGGGCCTTTGAAGGCATCATGGGTCGTCCGCCTTTGGCATCAAGGCAGCATTACTTGCGCATGGAGCCAACTGAATCTCGCCGTCGGCTGCTGGCGCTGGGCATTCGGGAAGATCACACAGAGGGTCACGCCAAATTCACGGGGTTCCGCGGTGGATTTGCGCGTCAACGCCGCTGGTATGATATAGAAGCAGAGGCGCTGACCGACCTCTACATTTTCCCTTTTGCGGCGATGGATGCCACTTTTTTGCGGCACCTCAAGGTGCGGCCTGAAGATGTGCCGGGAGAGGTGGTTCGTTTGGCCGATGCGGCAAGAGAAACGGGCGGGACATTGCGGCTGCTTTGGCACAATGAAAGTTTGGCCTCAGAAGGGCAGTGGCAAGGATGGGGTGGCGTTTACCCGGCTGTTTTGAATGCGGTATGCTGAACCCATTTGAACCGGTGTTCCTTTGTGGTGTGAGAAAACACGCAGTCAGGGAATGGAATTGAGTCCTGCCATGGCATTGGAAGCGCTCGGCTGGATGGCCTTGAGTTTCGTGAAATTTGTGGTGACGCCAACTGCAGCTGTCGCTGCTGGCGTTTCGCCTTGGAAGGTGTTTGTGTACTCCGCAAGTGGCGCTGGCTTGGGTTTGGTCATGATGCGGCCGGCCTCTCAGGCTCTGTTTCAATGGCGCAGCCAAAGACGGAGAATCAAAGGCAAGCTCACCTTTACTGCAGGGAGAAGACGGCTTGTGCGCATTAAACAGCGCTTTGGGCTTTGGGGCATCGCTGTGATTGGGGGTGTCATTGGTGTGCCCATTGCAGGCTTGGTGGCCTTTAAGTATTTCGGCCATCGCCGAGCGGCGCTTCCCGTGTTGGTTTTGGTTTTTTCAATGTGGAGTGCCTTGCTTACCGCAATCGCTTCATTTGCCTTGATTTGAATCTATGTCCGTGCGCTCCTTCTTGTTTTTCGACCTCGACCGAACCCTGTGGGATTTTGAGCGCAATTCACTGGAGACCCTTCAGGGGTTGTTTCTGGATTTTGACCTGAAGCAACATGGCGTAAGAGATTTCGATGCGTTCAATGTCATTTACCAAGAAGAGAACAGGAAGTGCTGGGCAGACTACCAATGTGGTGTCATGACCAAGGCCGTCTTGCGCGGGGAGCGGTTTCGACGCACGTTGGACATTTTGGGATTGGATCAGGCATTGGCAGAGGGCCTGGGTGAGGCGTATGTGGCGCGCGGTCCGCATCAGCGTCATCTGCTAGATGGGGCACTCGAGGTGTTGGCCACATTGCAAGCGAGGGGGTATCCGTTGCACATTTTGACCAATGGATTTAAGGAGGTCCAGCACATCAAGGTCGAGAACAGTGGGATTGGACGATACATCGATGCGGTTTGGACCAGCGATGAGTTGGGGAGTTTGAAGCCTGCGAGGGCTTGTTTTGACGGGGCATTGAAAGGCGTGGGCGCAACCTGTGATGAGGCGTGGATGATTGGGGATGATCATGAGGCCGACGTGATTGGCGCACATCAGTCGGGTTGGAGGGCCATACATTTTGCCCCAGACGGGGAGACACCGAAAACATCGCCAGCCGTGGCCAGTGTCCGACACCTCAGGGATTTGTTGGCGTTGCTGCCTTGAAGGCAGTGGGCTTCGGGGTTAAATTGCGTCCATGAGTCAGGACAACGCAGCCAAGAAGCCCAAGTTGAATATTGAACTGCCCGAGGAGGTCGCGCCAGGCGTGTATTCCAACCTTGCGGTGGTGACCCACAGCCAAACCGAATTCATTTTGGATTTCATCCAAGTTATGCCTGGAACGCCCAAAGCGCAGGTAAGGTCTAGGGTGGTCATGTCACCTCAACATGCGAAGCGGGTGATGAAAATGTTGGTCGACAACATCAGCAAGTTCGAATCGCAAAACGGCACCATTGAAATGTCGGGCCACCCCGAGCCTTCATTTCCAATGAATTTCGGCGGTCCCACAGGGGAGGCGTAAATCAGTTCCAGTGCGCGCCACGTGGCGTGACGACCCCCACTACACCACCTTTGGTGCCTGTATCACCCTCCTGATAAAGGGAGTTAGGCGATTTGGATGCGGATTTCAGGAGTGTGCCCTTTTCGGAGAAAAAGGTGAACTCTTCTGGTCCTCCATGGTTTGCGGTGGTGGACAATGCCGGCTCACCCAGTGCGCGCCGTGGACCAGCTCCTAGGAGAGCATGAAGGGCGAGCATCGCCGTCTCCTCGGAGGCGCCATGATCGCAGAGGGCGCCAAACAGCACTGGCCCCACGGCATGCAGGCCGGAGATGCCGGGCAACACCATCACAAAATCGACGTTGTGTTCTTCCGGTGTGCGCGGCCTGTGGTCCGATACCACGACGTCTAAGGTTCCGTCGAGTGCAGCCGCCCTGAGTGCGGAGCGGTCTTCTGAGGTGCGCAGGGGGCGAGACAATTTGAGGTCGCTGTTGAAGCCGTCGAGGTCTTCGTCTGTCCAACACAAGTGGTGCACGGTGGTGCCACAAGTGACACCCAGGCCTTGGGCCTTGGCCGAACGAATCACATCCAGACCAGCAGCACTGGTGATCACGGGAATGTGCAGGTGGCCTCCAGTGTAATGGAGGATGTCCAGGTCGCGTCGCAGCCGCAACAGTTCGGATTCAACGGACATTCCGGGCAGGCCGAGACGTGTGCTGACTGCCCCTTCATGGAGCATGCCTCCAGGTTGGAAAGCAGGATCATGGGCCTCAGAAAATACAGGCCGTCCGAGTGGTGCGAGGTATTCCAGCGCTCTGCGGAGCAGTTCTGGACGCTCTATCGGGGTGTCATCACTGAATCCGATGGCGCCAGCTTGAACCATGGCGTGGGCTTCGGTGAGCTTGATGCCTTGTCGTTGCGCAGTGAGTGTTGCCACGGGCAGAATCCCGGTCACATGATTTGCGCTTCGCTGTTGCAATGCGCTGATGTCGGAAGGTTGGTCTCGGCAAGGCTGCGTAGAGGCCACCGGTGCCACACGAGAGAATCCACCTTGAGCGCTCACCAAAAGCCCACGGTTGATGCCTTCGGCTCTTTCTGTTCCCGGATCCCTAAAGTCCACTTGGAGGTCCCACCATCCGGCAAAAGCTGTGGCATGAGACAGGTCTTTGTCGCCGGCATCAGCATTGAGCGCGGTCAGTGAGGGGGCTTCAATTCTCGGGGCGACCCCTTCCTCTTGGACAATGTCGACCGATTGGCCGTGAAGCGGATGTTCCGGGAGGATCAATCTGGCAACGCGGTATCGGGGCATAGGGAAGAGTTTAGGTGAAGTTCCGAAAAGACCGTCATTGGGCAAGAGAGACGGAAGGCTTGGCTGATTTCCGTTTGAGCAGCATCATTTCGATGAGCAAAAATAGAAGTGCAAGTGCAATCAGCATGATCCAAGTGGGTTGACCTGAGTCTAACGTTTGAACCGCGGCAACAAGATCCTGGGCATCTGAAGAGATGACTTCGCTGCGTTTCCATCCTGCGGTAATCAGGGACTGTTCCCAGATTTCGGGAGACAAGATTTGCAAGTCACTCTCTGCTTTTGCGGGATTGACTCCCAGCGCCATGAGGATGGTCAGGGAGTCTGTCCCGAGTGGGGTTTCTTTGGCGCGCACGATGTCGTACCCCCCGGGCATGATGTCGCGCAGAGGAAGGTTGACTTGAAGCCCACCTGGAACAGCTTGTGCAGAGAGCAAGATGGATTGGTCCAAGTTGGACGTGGGTTTCAATTCGTAGCGGTCTGACGCTTGGGCGTCCTCAGCAGACAGCAAAACGTTTGAGTCCGTTCCTGAAACTTCCATGTGAAGTCCTGAAGACGTCGCAGACTCGGCCATCCTGAGAGCCATTGGGACAAGCAGAGCATGCTGGGCCAAGTTGGTCCATTCTGACGAAAATGGGGCGGCACTGATGTAAAAGCGACCTTGACCGTGAGTTCCCGCAGTCACAAATGGCCGGCCATCGGAAAAGGACAAAAGGTTGCGCTCTCGGCGACCTGGTTTTTGACGGTTGTGCCAGCCTCGAGCCGAAGGCAAATCAACCCGGTTTGGTGCGCGGCTAAAAACCCCAGAAAACAAGGGGTGTTCATGATGCAGTTTCCCGAGTCGGGCAGGAGATTCTATGGTGAGCCAGCTTCCAGTTGGTCCTGCGCCCAATCCAACCAATAACTCTTCCCATCCCGGTCCCAAGGATTCTGCGGGGGGGATTAAAAACAGACTGCGACCGGCATTTACGTCACGAAGTAAGGCGTTGATGAGGCCGGAAGAAGGGGATTGGATTCCCTGTAAGACGACCAAGTCGCCGGTTCCCAGGAGGTCGTAATCGAGTGCGGAAGCCGTCATCGGCATCACATCGTGCAAGGACGCGTCACCGAAAAGGCGCTGAAGGGCCACTTGCTCAGCCGCGCCCGCCTTTTCACCGTGAACGAGAACCACCTTTACACGCTCGGCAACCTCGTAGCCCAGGTGGAGCGCATCGTCAAAGGTGACGGGGGCATCCTCGGTGCGGACTACGGCGTGCACATGTCCGGCGTTTTCGTGTCGAAATCGAAGGGTGGTGTCCGTCGGCAGCCCGGGCTTGAGGTCAAAAGAACCAATGGCTGTTTTTCTGCCGTTGATGTCCAGGCTCAAGGGGAGGTTGTCCACTGGCTTGAATGCATCGTGTTCGATCCTAACGTGCAAGATTTCGCTGCGGCCAGTCAGGCGCATGGGGGTGTCAAACCACGCCGAGTCTATGCGAACATTGACTTTGGGTTGAACGGGCTGGGTCACAAAACGTATCGACAGTGCAGAGTCTACCAGAGCCGAAGCGGCCTCGTCTAATTGGTGGCTCGAGGCTTGAAGGTCCGTAAACAAGTAAGCTCCGGTTCTGCCTCCTTCCGACTCTGAAAGCACATCTTTTTGGTGGAGCAATACATCGCCAATGGGTGGTGCGGCATGTCCAGGTTGGATGGCGGAAAGACGCTCCATCGCTTCTTCCTTGGTCCGCATCCGGCGGTCTTCGGAGTCAAATTCTGAAGTGAATATGTGAAACCTGTCTGTGGCTCCATGAGACTCGATCAGTCCAGAGGCGGCCATTTTGGCGGCTTCCAAAAGTGGTCCGCTCGGCCCCTCGAGCTCCATGGAGGGGCTGTTGTCGATGTAGAGAGACAGGGTGGACCGTCCGTCTTGTGCATTGGACGAGTTCGCGTCAAGCACCGGTTCTGCAAAAGCAAGGATGATGCAGGCCAAGGCCAGCAAGCGCATGAGCAAAACCAGCCAATGGCGGATTTGGTTCCTAGACCGACTCTCTTGTTGGACTTCACGCAGAAATGCAGTTTGGGAGAACCGTACTTTGCGGTGCCGACGAAAGCTAAACAGGTGAACCACCACCGGAATGGTCAGCGCAAAAAGCGCCCAAAGGACCTCGGGATGAACGAACTGCATCGTTGTGCGAATTTAGCCATCGAATCGTGCCGAATCCTCGTTCACATAGAAAGACCGTCCACCAAAAGCGGCGTCGCCCTTCTCAGGCGAAGCTTGGCGAGTGGAAAGAGTGGCTAGATGAAGCCGCGGATCGCTTTGAAAGGCCGGATTTTCTGGCGGATGACCCCCTTGGAATTCCGCATGAATATTCCCACCCGGAGGACGTGGCCATTGCGGGTTTTCTGTCCGCCACTTTGGCTTGGGGCAATCGAAAGTCCATTGTCCGGTCTTGCCGGGGTTTGCTGGATCGAATGGACTGCGCTCCAGCTCAATTCATCCGCGGTGCCGATGAG
This sequence comes from uncultured Flavobacteriales bacterium, assembly GCA_949373165.1. Taxonomy (GTDB): domain Bacteria; phylum Bacteroidota; class Bacteroidia; order Flavobacteriales_D; family Sanyastnellaceae; genus UBA8752. The sequence goes on from CASICO010000023.1 coordinate 33,388, forward strand.
AAGGATTTGCAGCGCCTCGAGGGGTTTGTCCATCGCACATATCAGACAGAAGATGCGAGAAGGTTCGTCATGTGCTTGAGGTCACTTGAAGAGGACGGGGGGCTAGAAGGGGCTTTTGTCCAGGCTTTCCGAAACGCACCAGACACCGAGGGTCATCCAGGAGTGCCAGATGCAGGAGTGGCATTGAGCGCATTCAAGTCCCGTTTTTTTCGGGACCATCCTGCCGGCAGGACGAGCAAGCATGTCGCTGACCCTTTAAAAGGCAGTGCTGCAAAGCGTCTTTGCATGTACCTGCGCTGGATGGCAAGGCCTGCTGGACGCGGTGTGGACTTTGGGCTTTGGCCTGACTTGAGTCCGGCAGCGCTTCGTCTGCCTTTGGATGTTCACACGGGCAATGTGGCACGTCAGTTGGGGTTGCTTGAGCGCAAGGCAAACGATTGGCGATCGGTCGAAGAGGTCACAGACATCCTCCGCCTTTTGGACCCTGTCGATCCCGTTCGATACGACTTTGCCCTGTTTGGATTGGGGGTGACGGGCGCTTTAAAAAAAACGCCTTAAGTGTTCATCACAATGTGGATTTTAGCTGGGCCAAAGCGTCTCGATCCACTTGAAACGACAAGTGATCTGCGTCGACGTCTTTGAGCGGAATCCAGCGGAAGGATTCAACGTTCTCCGCTGGATAGTCAAACGAATGGGTGGCCACCCGAAATTGGACGGCGTCTTTCAAGGTGGCCAAGTAATAGTGGCAAAGCACCTGTTCTTCGCCTCGCCAAGAGGAACGAATGAAGTTTCCAGTGGCATGGATCAAGGGGCCGAGATCAATGGGTTGACCCAATTCTTCTTGGGCTTCCCTGATGGCGCAGTCTCTTGGTCCTTCTCCAAATTCTAACCCGCCTCCTGGCCACTTTGTGCAGTCTCTTCCCGAGAGAAATTCATCGCTCAAGAGGACGTTGCTGTTTGGGTGGGGACGCTGATTCAACAAGGGTTGGTCGAGCAGGAAAAAGTAAACGCGAACATTGAATCTTTGCACGGTCATTTCGCCCCATGGAGGCCGTGTCGCCCTGAGCATCTCGCGTTTTCCTGGCGGGCCAGGTAGCTGTTCTACGCGAAATCCCGCGTCCACCATGGCCCGGCGAACCCTGCCTTTGGCGCAATACGTCACCAATATGCCGCCGGGGGAGAGCCAATTAAAGGCCTCTTGAAATCGTTCAAGACTCCAAAGGTCAGGCTGGGTGTTGGGTGCGAAAGCGTCGAAATAAATGACGTCGAAAGGAGCGTTTGACTTCGAGCGCTGGTAGGCTTGCCAGGTGGATCGGACCCGGGTGAAGTGGGCGTTTTCGCCCCACTTTACACGGTGCTGTTTTCCTGCGGGATTGGCATGGATTTCTGATTCGGCTTCGGGATCGACCACTTGGTGCATCTGCAATTCGCGGCGTTCAATGGGAGACAACGGAAAGGGCTCCAGTGCCACGTATTCGAGGCTGGTTGGTGCCCCCTTTGGCTTGGCTCGCCAAGCCTTCAAGGTGAGCAGTGCGTTCAGTCCTGTGCCCAGCCCCAATTCAAGGATGCGAATCGCGGAAGGACCTTGCTTGATTTTGTGATGCCACCCCGCCTCAAGGAACACATGCAGTGACTCTGTGACGGCGCCATTTCGGCTGTGGTAAGTCTGATTAAAGTGTTCAGAATAGAGGGTCATCGAGCCGTCTTTGGTCGGCTGAGCGGTTCGCTGATCAGGTGGCACTTGAGGCATAATGCCAAGGTAGTTCCCGTGTTTCTGAGCAGGGAAGGTTCGGGTGCAAGTTCAGGGTGGGGAGAGGCGCAAACTTTCGCGCGGTCTAGCCCACTTGCCCAATGCGGTGCATCACACAATCGTCGATGCGCTGATAAAGTTGAGGTGGGCTAAAGGTGCGCCAGCCCATTTCTTGAAGCTCGCCACCCAAGACGAAGTAGTGGTCCAAATCGGCGCCACATAGTTCCTCAACCACATGCTCGCGAAAGTTGAGGAGGGCAATCCAACCGTCCGCATCGGTGACTTCATCAAACCACTCTTCGTAATAGCAATCGTCGCTCGAATGGAAATTCAATACGTTCTCACCAATGAGAATGAAGCGCTCAATTCCCTCGGACATCAGGGGCTCAATCACATTTCGCTTGAGGGACATGATGTCGTTGAACAACGTGTCATTCCATTCACCAATGAACTCCAGAATGGCAAAGCGCTCATCGTAGTCGGCGAAGAGGACTTTCACAAACAGTGTACTGCTGCCCATGTTGTCCCATTGGGGATGGATAAAGTGGTTGTAAATCCGCTCTGTGAAATGCGTTTCGCTGTAGACCCGCTCGTGAAATGGGGACCGATTGTCTTCGCTTGCGATGTAGAAGTTTCGCCAGTTGTAGAAGGGTTCGAGGTCGTGCATGTGGACGTTCAGTCGCGCCCTTCAAAGGTATCGATGGCGCTTCGGACGGAGCCGCATTCGGTCAGGAGTTGCTTTGCCCGGTCCATGGAGATGTTCAGCGCGTCAGAGACCATTCTGCCTCCTCGCTCAATGAGTTTCTGATTGGCGAGTTGCATGTCCACCATTCGGTTGCCTTCGACGTGACCACACAAAATCATCACCCCTGTCGAGAGTTGGTTTAAAATGAGTTTTTGCGCCGTTCCCGCTTTCATTCTAGTGCTGCCGGTCACGAATTCAGGCCCTGTTTGCGGTACCAATGCGATTTGGGCGAGGCTGGCCACTTGGCTGGTGGGATTGGATGTGATGCCAATGGTCAACAGGCCTTCTTGATTTGCCCACTCCATTGCGCCCAGCACATAGGGTGTTCTGCCGCTGGCAGCAATGCCCACCAGTACATCTTGACTGGATGCGCCATGGGTTTTCAAGTCTTCAACTCCTCCACTGCGGTTGTCTTCTGCACCTTCAACGGCTTGTCGAATCGCACTGTCGCCGCCGGCGATCAGTCCGATGAATGCGTCATGAACGCCAAACGTTGGTGGGATTTCACTGGCGTCGAGAACGCCAAGCCTCCCGCTTGTGCCAGCGCCGAGATAAAAGATGCGTCCGCCATTCGTGACCTTTTCGGATGAGGATGCGATGGCCCTTGCAATTTCAGGTCCTATGTCTTCCACAGCTTGCTGTGCCTGTTGGTCGCACTGGGCCATGGCGGTGACCAGGTCTGCGGGGGACATGGTTTCCAATTGGTCCCAATGGCCGGGTTGTTCTGTGGGGGAGAGTCTGGACTTTTCCATGGCTTGGTTTCGCGAAAGTCGACATGGAAGGGGAATGAGCGGGGGTTAATTCCCAAGAGAAAGGGCGAAAAGCATTCAATCGTGAATCCTTTTCGCCCTTCGGTCGCGGTGAATGAGGCATCAGTATTCGGTCAGGATGTCCATGTCGTTTTTGCTTTGGGCGGGCCGTGTTGTTGCGAGGGCGACGCAACCGAGGGGAACATAAGCGTTCGAACTTTTTTCGGACTGAATGTGAACGATCAAGTCGGAGTTTCCGTCGGTTTCAACGGGGAATCGCTCCAATTGGCCACGGATTTGGCCATCGCGGTACTTTTTTCCTTGGGTGTCGACCACAGTGTAGGTGACTTCGCCGAGGTCTGGATGGGTGCTGATCACAAGGTCCAAGACACCTGGGCCGTTGACTGAAAGCAAGGTGGCGGCGCTTTCACCACGGCCCATCGTGCCTGCTGTGATTTGGTCGAGGACCATGCCTTGGTCGAGCGCACTGATGACGCGGTGGCGGGTGAACCTGCGGCATTGAGCATCAGCAGTTGAAGCACTCAATATGGAGGCGAGGGTCAGAAGGGGGAGAATCAAATTGTTCATGGCGAAGGGATTTTGTTTGCTTGGATTACAGACCTAAAGTCTTCCTCCTTCTTCCTTCGCTCATTGAGTGCCGTCAAGGCTCAAAATGATTTATGTCATCTGCAGGCTTAAACCAAGATGGCCGCACCGCGAATGCTCTCAACGGCTTTGAGGGCGTGTTTTACGCAAGCCATCGTGGTCAGACGGCTGAATGAAAATCGAATCGATGTCCTGCCTTCTTCGTGCAGTCCCAAAGCGGACAATACGTGAGAGGGTTGGGTGCTTCCGCTGGAGCAGGCGCTTCCTCCGGAGCAGGCTACGCCGTCCAAGTCGAGAAGGAAAAGGAACATTCCGTTTTTGGCGTGTTCAGGGAAATTGACGCTCAATACCGTGTAGAGTGCATCCGGCTGGTCTGATCCAGCATTGAAGCGAACGCCAGGAACAGAAGCGGTTAAGCCCTTGACCATTTCGGCCTTGAGGGCGCGGATGTGATCGGCGTGTTCGGTTTGGTCTTCCATTGCGAGTTGCAATGCTTTGGCCAGCCCAATGATGCCGATGATGTTCTCCGTTCCGCCTCGCATGGCTCGCTCCTGGCTGCCGCCCATGATGTGTGCGCCAATTCTCAAGCCGTCCCGAACATAAAGGAAACCCGAACCTTTGGGGCCGTGAAGCTTGTGCGCGCTGCATGCGGCGAAATCCACGGGCAAGGCAGAAAAGTCCAAGGGATAGTGGCCCATGGTTTGGACTGTATCCGTATGGAAGAATGCGCCGTGCGTGCGGCAGCAATTTCCGATGGCCATCAGGTCTTGAATCACGCCGACCTCATTGTTGCCATGCATAACAGACACCATGGTGGGCCTGCCGTCGGACAACTGGTTGTCGAGCTGTTGGATGTCGACCCTCCCGTTTGTGTCCAAAGCAATGAAACCGAATTGAACTTCGGAGGACAGACCCAAATGCTGGGCTGTTTTGAGGACAGCGCTGTGCTCGGTTGCACAGGTTAAAATGCGCGTGCATCCCAATTGCTCCACGCCGGCGTGAAGCGCCATATTGTCGGCTTCTGTGCCTCCACTGGTAAAACAAATGGTCCTGGGCGCCACATTCAGGTGTGCGGCGATGCTCCTACGTGCTTGTTCAATGGCCGTCTTTGTCTTTCGGCCAAAAGCATGGGTAGAAGAGGGATTGCCAAAGTGCTCCTTCATGAAAGGCAGCATTTCATCAATCACAGCCGGAAGCATCGGCGTCGTGGCGGCGTTGTCGAGGTACACGTTCATTTCGTGGGGGTCACTCGTGGTCAAGCTTAGGTGGGTGCAAAATACGGCGCGCAATTCGCAGGTGGGCAGTCAAAGGCAAAGACTACGCCAACGCCAGCAAATCATTCTTGAAGGTCTCCACCAAGCGCAAGGCTTCCTCTTGCGTGGCCGCCTCGGCATACACACGAATAATGGGTTCGGTATTGGACTTTCTCAAATGGACCCAGCCAGATTCGAGGTCAAGCTTGACGCCATCCACGGTGAGGGGGTTCAAATGGGCTTGGCTCGCTGCAAATTTTTTCATCAGAGCATCCGCATCCCAGCTGGGGTTCAAGTCAATCTTGGCCTTGACCATTTCGTAGTTGGGGTAAGTCGACCTGAGTTCAGAGATGCGCCCACCTCGCTTTGCGAGTAGAGTCAGGAACAGTGCAATCCCCACCAAAGCGTCTCGCCCAGCATGCAGGGTGGGATAGATGACGCCGCCATTTCCTTCCCCGCCAATGATGGCGTTGGTCTCGTTCATGGCCGACACCACGTTCACCTCTCCCACAGCACTGGCGGTGTATGTCTGTCCGTAGCGGGCAGCGATGTCGCGCAAAGCGCGTGTCGAGCTCAAGTTGCTGACCACAGGTCCAGGGGTGTGGGCCAAAATGTGGTCGGCCACAGCCACCAAAGTGTATTCCTCTCCAAACATGCTGCCATCTTCGGAGACAAAGGCAAGACGGTCGACGTCGGGGTCAACCGTGATGCCAAGGTGACAATGGTGGTTCACCACGGTGCTGGACAATTCGGTCAAGTGTTCCGGACGGGGTTCCGGGTTGTGCGGGAATCGGCCGTGTGGCTCGCAAAACAACTCAACCACTTCGGTCACGCCGAGGGCCTTGAGCAAAGCGGGAACGGCAATGCCACCTGTGCTGTTTACGGCGTCCACAGCGATTTTAAAGCCAGCAGAAGCAATGGCTGCGCGGTCCACCAATTCCAAGTCTAAGATCGATTGGATATGGGCGTCAATCCAGCCAGTCAATTCGGTGACTTGTCCCAAGTCTTCGACACCTGCGAAGTTCATCGGGGCAGTGGATCGTCGGATGACTTCGGCTCCAGCTTCCGCGGAAATGAAGGCGCCATGCCCGTCTAGCAATTTGAGGGCGTTCCATTGGACCGGATTGTGCGACGCAGTGAGGATGATGCCGCCATCTGCATGCTCACCAATGACGGCCATTTCAACGGTTGGGGTTGTGGAGAGTCCGAGGTCCAGCACATCAATGCCCATGCCCATGAGGGTCCCGGTAACCAACCGTTGCACCATGTCCCCCGATGGACGGGCATCCCTGCCGACCACCACCACAGGTCGTGGGTGGTCTTCGGATGGAGTGAAGCCTTCTTGAATCCAACTGCCGTATCCCATGGTGGAGCGCACCACGTCGGGTGGTGTGAGGTTGTTTCCTTCAGGTCCTCCAATGGTGCCGCGAAAACCCGAAATGCTACGGATGAAAGTCATGAAGGCAAAACTAGGGGGTGGCAGAGCGCCAACGATTACGAAAACACGCAGGGTAAATGGGGGAAATTCGAAGGGGCTGTCCATCTTTACCCGAGTTGAAGGAATTCGGGTCTGGTGTTCAAAACCCAAGCCCGTGTATTCCGCACCACGCAAATGGCAAGACTAGTTTAGTGGAGATTGATGCACGACGAAGACTTGAATGACCGAGACGCACACGAGATTGCGGGAATCGTGGACCGATATGAGGCCATGGTGGCGTCAGATGCGACCACTTTTTTCGACTTGATGGAACTCGAGGCGCTCATTGAGCACTATTTGCACAACGGCCGTCATCGGCAAGCAAAGCAAGTCTTACAATACGCCGCCAAGCTATATCCAGAAAGCGTTTCTCTTCAAATCAGGGAAGCCCAGTTGATGGCGGGGTCGGGCAATGTCAAGAACGCCATCCCACGCCTGAGGACGCTCTTGTCCTTTGAGCCATCCAACGATGAGATTCACCTGACTTTGGCGACGCTGTATTCTCAGACGGACCAGCATCGTGAAGCCATTCATCATTATCGGAAGGCCCTCGAACTTGGAGACCGGTTCTTTAGAGAGGACTTGTTCATTGACATCGCGCTGGAATACGAAAACATCGGCCATTGGGACCGCGCCATTTCCATCTTGGAAGAGGCCTTGAAGGAGAACCCGAGCAATGAGACTGCATTGCATGAACTGGGCTTTTGCTACGAAACGGTAGGCCGACATTCAGATTCTGTGACCGCATTCAATGCGTTCATCGATGCCCACCCATACAGTTGTCCCGGATGGTACAATTTGGGAAATGCTTTGCAGCGAATTGGTGATTTCACTGCGGCCATCGATGCATACGAGTATGCCTTGGTGATTGATGAGGAATTCAGTCCGGCTCTTCTCCAAAAAGCGGCGGCGCTGACCATGTCAGAGGACTACACCCGTGCTCTTGAGTGTTACCGAGAGTCGATTTTGATGGATGCGCCGCAAGCCAACACGTACACTTTAATGGGAGAGTGCATGGAGCGGATGGAGAAGTTGAATGAGGCGGCAGATTACTATTACTGCGCTTTAGAGCTGGATGGTGATTTTGCCGATGCGCATGTGGGCCTTGGCGTGGTGGCCGAAATGAGGCAAGATTGGCCAGCAAGTCTCAAGTTTTTTGAGAAGGCCATGGAGCTGGAGCCAACCAATGTGGAGTACCACTTGTTGCTTGGGGGCATTCTGCGAAAGATTGCCATGCACGACGAGGCAGCATTGATTTATGGCAACGCTTTGCGCCTCGAGCCCGACAACTTGGAGGTGTACATGGACGCGGTTGCGAATTTGCAGGAGGACAACAGGCACGACGAGGCCTTGACATTGTTGCACAACGTTCCCGAAGTGTCCCGCGTTGACCCAATTGTGCTTTGTCGGTCCTTCATCAGTTTGTATGCCCTCGGTCGTCAACAATCGGCCTTTGCATTGCTTGATGCTTCCTTGGCTCATACACCGGACATTTGCGCGACCTTAGCCGGCCTGTTTCCTCCAATTGAAGAGGACCCTGCCTTCGGTACACGTGTTTTGAATGCCTCAAAAGCCCAATGAATTTTCCATTGCCCCATATGTCTGAGCGCACAAGCGCTCCAAGAACTCATGGCTTAACCATGGTCATGGACAAAGGCCTTAGCCTCCGAGAGGCTGAAGATCTTGTCAGCATAGCAGACGATAAAATCGACTTCCTCAAGCTGGGATTCGGGACCAGTTTGTTTACCCCCAACCTCAAGGAGAAGGTAAAGATTTACCGAGATGCCGGCATGGACGTCTATTGCGGAGGCACTCTGTTTGAGGCCTTTCTTGTGCGGGATTGCTTGGATGACTACTTGAAGTTCATCGACGACATGGGCATTGGCTGCATGGAGATTAGCGATGGGTCCATGGTGATCGACAACGACTACAAGTGTGAGTTGATTCACCGATACTCCAAGGATTTCAAGGTCTTGTCGGAGGTTGGGTCAAAAGAAGAGGGCATCCTCATTTCTCCAGCAAAGTGGATTCGCATGATGAGAAACGAGCTCGATGCGGGGTCATTCAAGGTGATTGCGGAAGCCCGGGAAAGTGGAACCGTGGGCATTTATCGACCCAACGGTTCCGCCCACACTCAGCTCATTCGGAAAATCTTGTCTAAGGTTGACTTGGAGGACATCCTCTGGGAGGCTCCCCAAAAGCCCCAGCAGGTTTGGTTCATCAAGCAGTTTGGTAGCAATGTCAATTTGGGCAACATCGGTCCCAATGACTTGATTCCATTGGAATGCTTGCGTGTGGGATTGCGAGGCGATACATTCTTCCACTTTTTGCCAGAAGAGTTGAAGCAAGGCGTGCAGCCTCAGGAAGTGGATCCGGAATCATGAAAGAAATTGACGCAACCGAACTGAACGCTTGGCGTACAGAAGGAAAGGAGCACCAGTTGATAGACGTGCGTGAGCCTCATGAATTTGAAGCGGGAAACTTGGGCGGAGAGCCCATTCCAATGGGCGACATTTTGGATCGGGTCCACGACTTACGGTCAGACGTTCCCGTGGTCATGCAATGTAGATCAGGCGGACGGTCTGGCGCTGTGGTGACGGCGCTGGAGACCAAGTTTGGCATGGACAACCTCTACAATCTTCGCGGCGGGGCACAGGCTTGGGCAGCTCAGGTTGACCCCAGCATGGAGGTGGCCTGAATCATGGCGCAACGGCAAATGGGTGACTGGCTCAGGTTGGGCCTTCGGGGCATGGCCATGGGGGCAGCAGACCTAGTGCCTGGAGTCAGCGGAGGAACCATCGCCTTCATCACGGGCATTTATGAAGAGCTTCTGACCACCATTGGTGGTTTGGGCATGGGGACAGTAAGGTCTTTCTTTTCCAAAGGTCCATGGGTGACTTGGAAAGACTACAATTTGAATTTCCTGACCATGTTGGGCTTGGGTATTGTGACCTCTGTTGCCTTGCTGGCGGGGTTGTTGCATCACTTGTTGGAGGAGGAGCCTGTTCTGCTTTGGTCTTTCTTTTTTGGCCTTGTAGCGGCAAGTGTGCCCTTGATGTTGAGAGAGGTTGAGAGAACTCAAATTGACGCGGCGTCTCTGGTTTTGTTTTTGACGGGGGCCACATTGGCTTGGTGGCTCACCGGTTTGCCTCCTTTGGTGCAAGGCGATGCGCCTGTTTTCCTCTTCCTTTCAGGCGCGCTGGCCATTTGTGCGATGATCTTGCCGGGCATCAGTGGGTCTTTTGTTTTGGTCTTGCTTGGTGCCTATTCTGCGGTCATTGGTGCGATCAAAGGGTTCGATGTCACTCGCATCGCGGCCTTTGCTGCAGGCGTGATCAGTGGACTCCTCGGATTCAGCAAAGGCTTGGGGTGGATTTTTCGTCGACACCGCGCCATGGCCATCATGTTGTTGAGCGGGTTCTTGGTGGGCTCATTGCGCAAGCTGTGGCCATGGAAAGAAAACGCCGTGGAGTTGTTCACCCATTCGGATGGCAGGATAGAATACTTGCAGTTCAACGTTTCGCCCTCTGTGCATGTCGATCCTCAGATTGGGTTGTCCTTGGCCTGCGCTGTGTTTGGTGCATTGCTGGTCATCGCCCTCGGACGCTTGGGGTCAAGTGGGAAATCTCTCGTTCAACGTGCCTGAGTCAGGTCATCGTCATTTTGGGCTCATCGGTCACCCGGTTTCCCACAGCTGGTCCGCGCGGTATTTCGAGAAGAAATGGAAGACATTGGGCCTGGTGGATTGTCGGTATTCATTGCATGATGTTTCGGAGCTGGCCGATGTGCCAGCTTTGTGGAACAGCCGCACTTGGGAGGGCATGAATGTGACCCTTCCTTACAAAAAGACCATCCTGCCCTTGATGGATGAATTGAGTGAGGAGTCAAGGGCCATTGGTGCGGTCAATGTGGTTTCATTTCGAGAGGGACGTCGCATGGGTCACAATACCGATGCCATTGGTTTCCGACGTTCGATAGCCCCGTTTCTCGAAGGCCACCATGACCGTGCATTGGTCCTTGGCACAGGCGGTTCCGCTGCGGCTGTGGTCCATGTGCTCCGCGAGATTGGCATTGCCGTGACCAGGGTAAGCAGGAATCCAGTGGTTGCGGGGGACATTGGTTATGAGGACATCGCAAAGGAGGGCATTCAATCCACGCCCCTTGTGGTCAATTGCACCCCAGTGGGCATGTTTCCCAATGGGGCTGCCTTGCCCCCTTTGTCACCCTCTGCATTGTCAGGGTTTGGCTCGGATCACTTTTTGGTTGACCTCATCTACAATCCCCAAGAAACGGCCTTGATGAAAACGGCCTCTTCGTTGGGTGCTAGAACATTGGGAGGGGAATCTATGTTGTTCCTTCAAGCAGACGCTGCATGGGAAATCTGGACCGGCAGCAAAGCCTCCCTTTGAATACCTTTCTTCGGCCCCTTGATCGTTTAGCAGATTTCTTGTTGAGTGCCAGCGCCAGAAAGGCGGTTGAGCATGGACTTGTCAGGGCTTCTATGGTGTTGTTTTTGTTGCATTGCATCCTGTTTGTCATGCATGAAGCAGGATGGCTGCCGTTTCGAATGCCAGAGAGTTTGTTCGGACATCCTTTGCACATTCTGTACACGCCATTTTCGGCCATTTTGGTGGCCGAAGTCTACCTGTTGGTCTTTCATTTGCCCTCCTCCTTTGCTCGGTCCATGGGCAAGCAGCTGGAGATTGTGTCTTTGATTGAAATCCGATCGGTTTTCAGGGACTTGTCTGCATTGCAGGAGGGCGGCGCAACGCAAGCCACCATGCCTTGGGAAGATGCCTTTTTTCCGCACATCGTGGGCGCGGTGTTGCTGGGTGCTGCTTTGGTGGGGTTTTACCGAATTCTGCCGAGGAGACAGGCGCGTTTAGAAGAAGTGGACTTGGCCCGTTTTATTCGTTTTAAACGCCATTTGGCGGCCCTCCTGTGTGTGGTCTTGGCCGCGTTGGCCGCCTGGAGCTTTGGGCACTGGCTCACAGACTTGGTGGTCTATGCCGGTGGTGGCAATGCCCATCCAATCGACCCCAACTCCATCTTTTATGGTGATTTCTTTACCGCATTGATTTTTGTGGATGTGGTCTTGTTGGTGACCTCATTGCGTTACCTCTCCGATTATGGTTTAATCCTCCGGAATTCAGGGTTCGTGGTGGCCACCATCATCCTTAGGTTGTCGTTTTCCATGGAGGGGTGGACCGCTGTGGCCCACGAAATTTTGGCCGCCACCCTTGCCCTCATTTTGCTTTTGCTGCAAATGGGTTTGGGTTGGGGAAGCCATCGTTTTGGGCGCGAAACCAGCGCCCCCCGCGAAGTCCAGATTGAGGCAGGAACCAAGGATTAGTCCTGAAACAGGCGGGCGAGTCGCCCGTCATTGGCTCGAAAGAGGGAGACTCCTGCAGGAGCATCAACGCGCAGGGGAACGCTTCGGGTGATTCCTGAGCGAAGCACACGACCATCCATGCCAAATAAGGTCCAGGCTTGTCCTATTCGAAGGCCTTCAACCATTAGGCCTGCTTCTGTGCTGCGCCATGTGAGCTGCAGTTGATGTTCAGGAATGACGCTTTGAACTGCAGTTGGGCTGCACAAGGCGGCTTGGCCATTGATCCAAACGGTCCCTTCAAAAATGGCCGAAATGGCGCATCCACCGTGATTCAATGCGCCGCCATTGACCGTACTCGCGGCTTGAGAGCCGTTGTCAGTCATCCATGCTTCCGCGACGAGGGCGTTTTCGTAAAAGACCTGTTCGTCAAGTGTACAGTAGTACATCTGCACTGGACTCTGGGGAATCCACTGGTAGAGATCGTTGTCCTGAGCAGCCAAGAAAAACGGGTGTCCCTCAGCCATGAGCCCTTCGAGTGCGCCAGGTTGCACGATGTCAGCGGTTGGGCCAGCGAGGTAGCCGTTGATCATTTCGCCGGTTGTTTCTCCGTCGAACATGGCAGGTAGTCCAGAAGCATAGGGTTCTTGAAAAATCTCAGAAAGCTCTACAAACAGGTTGCCATAGGTCTGTTGCCAAGCCAACAGGGTGTAGGCGAGATAGGCCGGATTGGAGTATTGTTCTTCGGCCATGCCCATAGGCAATTGTGTCCCCGACATGTCGTAAGGCCCACTCATGGGTGCTGCTCCAGCCAGTGGGAAGCCGGCATCTGGGTCTTCTTGCATCCGTTTGGCCATGGCCATGGATGCGTGCCCTCCTTGAGAGTAGCCGCTCACAAAATGTTCGCCATTTAGACCAAAACCCAACTCGCCTTGCAAACTGGCCACGGCGCTCAACAAGGCCATGCCTGCTTCTGCCTCGGATTCTGCATGGACATAAGGGTGGAGAACATCTTCGCTGCCACCGAGTCCGAGATAATCGGGCATCATGGTCAGCATGCCTTCAGCGGCCATTAAAAATCCAAGCTCGCCCTCGAAACCTTCATAGGAAGGTGTCTGGTCACGCAAGAAAACGGTGCCATGCATGTAGGTATGGGTCGAAAGCGCACATTCAACGGGATTTCCATTGTCGTCCACTGGCAAAAAAAGAGCGCCAGTGGCATCGTAGCTCTCCCCCAAGTAGGTCATCGGGTAAGTCACACGATACATGGCCACGGCATGCTCTATGGGCAGTGCTTCGTTGGAAATGCCAAGTCCGATGGACAAAAGCTGAATTTGAAAGGCTTGGCGGACTTCGAGAAGTTCAACGGTCTGACCATTCACAGAGGCACACGAAAAAAGCAGTGCCAACATGACAGCCACTCCGTTCAAATCAATTCGCATAAAAGTGAAAGTAGAGAAACTTGCGTGCTTCCATTGGGCTTTCTCATGAACGTCTTGTCTTTGTTCTTGAACTGAAAGCATTAAATTTAGTCTACATGACAAAAAATGTGGCGATTGAGGAGGCTGGAGATGCATGGTTAAAGGTGCTCGTTCAAGGCGGTGATGAGAGGATAGAACTGAAAGAAGAGTCGGGGAATCGAAATCGCTACAACTTGAATCCGCTGGATTCTCAGGCACTTTTTTACCGAGGTTCATGTACATGCGGTGTTCTCAGCGAGGATACGCTCATGGTCATGGAGGCCAACAAAACACGATTCAATGACGCAGGATCCGATGCTGCATGGGCAGATGAGCAGCGCACCAGAATCCAAGCGGTCTTGGATCCCAATGACCGTTCTGAGGTGTTTTTTGGCCCCTCGGGGACGGACTTGCTTTATTACCCGCTTCTTGTGGCTCGGGCTCAGTCGAAGCGCCCTGTGTTGAACATTCTGTCTTGTCCCGAAGAACTGGGCAGTGGTTCGAGGATGGCCGTGGTCGGAAGGGGTTTTTCACTGAAAACGGCGAGTCAAACCCCTCAAGCAAAGGGGGCGTTGCTTCACAATGACCTCGAGAGTGAAGTCATCGAGTTGCCCGCGAGATCAGAAGAGGGAGTCATTTGCGACCGGAAAGCGGACATCAAGGCGCTCATTGGTGCGCACCAAGACAAGACCGTCATTGTGCATTTGGTGTTCGGCAGCAAGTCGGGGATCAAGGACGATTTGGACGTAATCGAGCCGCTACCGAATGTGATATGGACGGTGGACCTGTGCCAGTTTAGGGCAAATCCTGAATTGGTGGATGCGCTGTTGAGTAAGGGGGCCATGGTCTTGATCACAGGATCAAAATTTTACCAGGCGCCGCCTTTTTGTGGTGCATTGTTGGTGCCCAAGGCTCAGGCCGAACACATAGGGATGCAGCCTCCAGAGGCGGTGAAGGGGTTGGCCAACATTTTGGTGAAAAACGACATTCCGACCCACTTCGGTGCCTTTCGTAATTGCCTGCCCATCGAAGAGAATCGATCTAGCCGAATGCGTTGGGAGTGTGGGCTGTTCGAAATGGAAATGTGCCACGATTTGTCCCGTGAAAAAATAGACCGCGCCATCTTCGAATGGAATGCCGTGGTGAGTGCAGCCATCGAGAAAACGCCCGAGTTGGAGATGATGCCGGATCAGTCTGAGACCAACGACTCCATCATTTCTTTTCGGATACGCAGCGCGGAAGGGCATTTTGATGGTGCGGCCATCAAGCAGTTGTTTGGTTTGCTGACTTTGGGCAATTGGCAGGCTGAGTTGGGCCATGAACGGCTGTTCGTTGGTCAGCCCGTGTGCTATGGCGAAAAGTGGTTTCTTCGCGTGGCATTGGGGTCTCGGTGTGCGCGAATCGCAGCCGCTTCCGGTTCGTCATGGGCGACGGACGAGCGCATGGTGGAGCTGATTGCGAACACCGCAAAAAAGATAGAGTCATGAGGGCTTTCCCCGAGGTTTTGAATGCGGGACTGCTCGATGAAAACGACACCGCCTTCATCGCCTTTGATTTGGAATTGCTGGGCAAAAGGCTGGATGCCCTTAGGTCGGCTTTTCCGATGGGTTTTCACCACGCCATTGCCATGAGACGTTTTCAATCAATAAGATATTATATCACTATTGGTATAGAATGTCAAGTCTTTTGACCATGAGATATCGCATGAACTTCTACGTTCTTAGATATAGGTATTTTGATGTTTTTGTGACTATGATATAAATGGAATTTGACCTCTTTAAATTCTTTGAACATCTCTGTCCATATAGGTCTCCAGTTGCCAGCAAGTCTTACTGTGTTATTAGTAGAACGGTCTGATTCTAATAACAAGTCAGTGAAACTATCTAAGTTCATATCAAAGATACTATCGAATCCATAGATGTGAACTTCGGTTGCTCGCATTTTTGCACATGCATAATGAACTGCCATGTGACCACAATTAAAGTTAGTTGCGGCATACTTTGGGTCACCCGCATACTTTGGAATATGAGAATAGAATCCCTTGATAAGATGAGAGTATTTCATATAGAATGTTCCAGACTGTTCCATCCACAGTTTGGGTCTTGTACCTAGAATCCAATCGTACATATCTAATTGAATACGACCTTCCTGTAGTGCCTTCATCATCTTGAAGTCCACCATACAAGTTCCGTAAACCTCACTACGAGGAATCTCAAACGGAGGCATATTACATATTAGTAACTTACCCTTAGTACCACGTTGGAACAATCCCGCATTGTCTCCATTACCTAAGACATTTACTCTCATTATATTACTCTATTCTATAATTAGTTTGATGTGTATTTCATCAATCACTGCACACTTTAGTCCATCAATTTCAACTGCCATTGCTTTTGGCCAATCTAGATAAACCTTTTGTTTAGGTAAAACGTTTGTTACACTCTCACCAACCGCAATAACTATTGCGGGTTTATTACCTGTAGAGATATCACCCGATAGGATAATACCACCCGCAGTCTTCTCTTCAACTTCTGCATTTGTCACAAGGACGTTGTTATGTAAGACCTTCATAGTTGTACTAGTTCTCTGTTTACTAAGTGTTGTTCTTTAATGGAATCTTTAGACTGTCCATTATACTCTACTGCGTGATGATTGTCAACTAAATATTGATTTATATTAATTCTATTGTTTTCAATCTCAACAATAAACTCACCAAGGATACGTCCGAACTTACCCTTACCATCCTTTGTTGTTTTAAGAATAGGACTAGTTCCTAGAACTTGTTTAAGAAATGCTTTTGCAGCTAGTCCATATTGTTTTTCTACCTTGTCACGTGTCCTAGATTCTGGGGTATCAATTCCTAAAAGACGTACACGTTCTTTTTTTAACCACACACCAAATCCTAAATCGACATCTACGTCTACCGTGTCACCGTCTACAACTCTGACTACCTTACATCTATATTCATACATTTTATTTTCCAATCCCAAAATGGGTATTAATAGCGTTTATTTTATCTTCCGCTTCCGCAATCTTACT
>CASICO010000024.1 GCA_949373165.1 uncultured Flavobacteriales bacterium
GGCCGTCCATGATCCGCACCACCTATGGCGACCACGAGCGGTGCCGCAACGTCTACTTCAGTGCCTTCAAAGGCAAGTACTTCACCGGCGACGGGGCCCGGCGCGATGCCGATGGCATGTTCCGCATCATCGGCCGCGTCGACGACGTGGTCAACGTGAGCGGTCACCGCTTTGGCACCGCCGAGATTGAGGACGCCATCGATTCGCATCCTGCCGTGGCCGAGTGCGCCGTCATTGGCTACCCGCACCCCATCAAGGGCCAGGCGGTCCACGCCTATGTGATCCTCAAAGACGGCGCCCTGCCCAGCGACGGCCGCAGGCATCGCGGCCCTGCGCAAGGAAATCGGCATCCAAGTCAACACCGAGATTGGCAACATCGCCCGCCCAGACCGCGTGCAATTCACGCCCGGCCTGCCCAAAACGCGTTCGGGCAAGATCATGCGCCGCATCCTCCGCAAGGTGGCCAGCGGCGAGCACGACCAGCTCGGCGACACTTCCACGCTCCTCGACCCCACGGTCGTCCACGGCGTCATCGCCGGCGCCGCCGAGTTCCTCGCCTGAACTAACTTCCCGGCATGCGATTCCATCCACTCCAGATGCTGGCTATGCTTCCGGCCTTCTTGCTTGTTTCCTGTGCCAATGACGAGTGTTGCTCTGCAGACAGCCACAAAGGCCATGTCCATGAGGAGGCCACGCCCGAAGACGACTACCACGCCACGGGGAATTGTGCGCTTGAGTTTACGGCGGCCGACAGTGCGCGCCGGGCGGCCAAGCACGCCGAGCCTGGCGTCAAGATGGTGGAGCTGTCCAACGGCTACCGGGTCTTTACCCAAACGGTGGGGGAGAGTGCCGACGTCAAAATCCTGACCCTTCACGGCGGGCCGGCTTGCACCCACGAGTACATGACGGTTCTCGGCGACGTCCTGCCCGAATCGCGGGGGTACGAGGTGATCTACTACGATCAGCTCGGGAGCTACTACAGTGATCAGCCCACCGAAGACCTGTGGACCATCGACCGCTGGTGCGAAGAAGTGGAGGAGGTCCGCGTGGCCCTCGGCCTGAACAAAGACAACTTCTACATCCTCGGAAACAGCTGGGGCGGCATCTTGGGCATGGAGTATGCTCTGCGCTACCAAGAGAACCTCAAGGGGTTGATTGTGAGCAACATGGTCACAAGTATTCCCGAGTACGCGGCGTACAACGAAGAGGTCTTGCGTCCGCAAATGGACCCCGCCATTCTGGACAGCCTCGAGGCTTTTGAGGCCGCAGGGGACATTCAAAACGAGACCTTCCTCCAACTGGTCGACGAGCATTTCTACGCCAAGCACCTCTGCCGTTTGGAGGAGTGGCCCGAAGCCATCACCGGTTCTTTTGAGCGCCTCAACTACAAGCTCTACGACCTCATGCAGGGGCCCAGCGAGTTCCGTGTGGGCGGGCGCCTCATCGAGTGGGACATCACCGATCGCCTTGGCGAAATCACGGTGCCCACCCTCATGGTGGGCGCAGAGTACGACACCATGGACCCCGACAAAATGACCCAGCAAGCCACGCTTGTGGCCAACGGCCGTTCCCTGCATTGTTACAACGGGTCGCACCTGTGCATGTGGGACGACCAGGACGCCTTCATGGGCGGCGTGGCGAGCTTCATCGAAGACGTCAACGCCGGCCGGCCCATGCGCTGATGGCCTCGGCAATCAGGGGCTTGGATTCTTCGTGTCGGTTCCTGCCGTTTTGCTATTCGCAAGGGGAGGGTTGGAGGTCCAAGCCGTGCTTGCGGATGATGTGCTCTAGCCTGCCATCGTAGCGGTCGGGGTTGTAGCTCTTGGTGAGGCGATAGCCACTCAGCCGAGAAAACATTTTGATGGTGCTCCAAAAAGGAAGTTTGACCGCTTTGGCATAGTCATCGGCAAACGCCAGCATGCCCGGGTTTTGCCGGTCGAGCAGGTGCACCATCAAAAAGCCCTCCTTGAATCCAAAGTCTTCTTGCACAGTCGTGTCGGACACCATGAGCTGCATGCCTTCAGCATCCAAGCTGTCCAATACAGAATAGCCCTGCTGTTCTTGAAGTGCGATGATACAGGGGTCGTTGGAGACCGAAATGGTGTCGATTGAGGGTTCGGATTCAGCGTTCCCACGCTCGATTGAAATGCCGGAACCTGACGGGTCCTGATTGTCTTGCCCTTTGTTGGCGGCATCGGCCACATCCGAATTTTCGTCCTCCTCGGGGACACCCAACTTTCGCGCTTTCTTTTCCGCTTTCTTTTCCGCCTTTTTCTCTGCTTTCCGCTCCGCTTTTCCGACTGCGATGGAGTCGCGCTGGGCCTGCAGCGTGCTGTCCGGCACTGCGCCAATGCCCTCCGAGAAGGCGGGCCGCATCGTGTCGAGCATGGTGGTGATGATCATGACCTGAGGCCAAACCTTGAGCACCAAAGCTTCGAGTTCCATGTACTTGTTTTTGGACTCGTCGTAATCCTTGATGTCCACTGCGCGCCAATTGGGTCCGTCCTCAGCAGCCACCACTTCCGCCTCGCCAATCAAATGCACAAAGGGGCGAAACCCGGGAGGGAAATCCGTGCTGTCGACCTTCTCTTGAGCGCGGACGGGTGAGGCGATCATGGCCAAAAAGAAGAAAGGAAAAAGCAGGAGCCGGCACATAAAGAAGGGGCTTGAACGAAGGTGAAAGTAAAGCTACTCGGCCTCGTCAATTTTATCGCAGCTACGGTTTAATTTGTGGGCATGGCAACGGCATTTTCCGTGGGAGATAAGGTGCGTTTTTTGCACCAGAGTGGCGAGGGGGAAATCCTCGCGTTGGAGGACGGCGGGCAGACCCTTCTGATCGAAGACGACGACGGGTTCCCCCTGCGCTTTCCGGCCAAGGATTGCCTCCCCATGCCCAACTTGGCCGAAGAGGCCAAGGCGTATGCCTCCAAAGACATCACCAAAGGGGAACTCCTTGAGCGCAACGTGGACGAGCACCTGATCAAAGCCTCACAAAAGGACTTTGACGTGAAGTACAAAAACCCGGATGCCACCAATATGCGCAGGCGGGACGAGCACCTGGAAGTGGACTTGCATTTTCATGCCTTGACCGGTGCCCGGGATCGGGCCACCCCGCACGAAATGCTGAGCCTGCAAATGGAGCACTTTGACCGCATGATGCGCAGGGCAGAAGAGAAGCGCATTCCGCGCGTGATTTTCATTCACGGTGTGGGTCAAGGTCGATTGCGTCAAGAAATCAGGGAGGCGCTCACTTCCTTCTGGCCGCATTGCACCTGCCGGGAGGGAGATCCCCGAAAATATGGCCATGGGGCCACGGAAGTCCGTTTCGGACAGCGCTAATCAGTCGCGTTCGGCTTCGAGCCTTTGGCGCATCATGTCACCTTCACTCTGCGGAAAAAGGTAACCTTCCAATGAAATCGCGAAGGGCGCGTCCAAGACTTCTATGCCTTGGAATTCCAGAATCATGCGGGGGTCGCGGCTAAATCGTGTGTCGATGGAAATCCAACGCGTCACAAAGCCTTGGTAGGTGCCTACAGCCAAGGATTGAAAGCCCGATTCAAAACGGGGCCAAAGGCGACCGATGTTCACCTCCATTTCACTGGCTTGGCTGTCTGCCCACATTTCATCGATCCGGGTTCCCTCTTCAAACCAGTAATGCGCACTCATGCGGTCGTTGATCTCTTGGTCCCCCGAGACACGAGACACGAACATGGTATCGAGCATCGCGCTGCTCAGTTCGGTTTCGGAGCCCACCTTGACTTCCCCAAGGTTGGAGAGGTTGTAGCGTTTTCCTGTGGTCAGGTCACCGATGGTGATCAGCTGATTTTCGTTGGCGTTGACCACCCGCGCATAGGCGCTGTCTCCGGGTGAAAAATACAAGTCCATGCCCCCCTCAATTTTCCGAGGTGGCAGCCCCTCTCCACCATCTACACGTTGGACGAGGTTGTAATGAATCACATGGTCGAACGTGAAGGCCAAAGGCCGGGCGGTCTGCTCACCATAAACACTGTTGATCAGTTTTTCGCTGTTCTCTTGTGCGCTTGCCTCTGCGGACAAAATGACAAAGCCAACTGCAAAAAGGAGTACACGTGCAATCATGGGCTCAAGATAGCCACCGCCCATCCTATTGGCGCCGGTTTCGTGGGCGTTTTCGCTGGCGTGGATCGTGAAAGGGCCTGTCGTTCTGGAGGGGTTGAATGGCCTGAACGTCTTGTTCCAATACCCAGGGGCTGCCCTCTCTTTTTCCGGGCGTGTATGCCTCGAAGGTCATGTCGGGGCCGTAGTAGGCGGAGATGCCCCTGAGGTGCGGCTCCTGCGGGGCGAGATGGTCAAAGACAATGCGCTCGGGCTGGCCCGTTCGGCCCTTGGTCTTGGGCTGATGGCGCAGGGAGACCTGCACTGCGTCGGCGTACTCAAGAATGTGCCGGCGGCGCAGTCCTGTTGGAGACTGCAGCACGGGGGCACCGAATCGAAGGCCCCGACTTCGAACCTGAATGGGCTCGATCAGTTTGCGCGTTACCTGTGCATCGGCATCGTCCCACCCCAGCAGCAAATAGGTGTTGGTTTCCGCAGGGTCGGGCACCATGTGGTAGTACAGTGCGCCGTGCCACTCGTCGAATCTGTACGTCTGGTTTTCTTCTGGCCGGTCGTCGCTGCTCTCGTCATAGAGCGCAGTAAACACAAGGTCTGCATTCTCTCGAAGCCGACTTGCCACCAGCCCCCCATAGCTCGAGGTCCTGTTGTCGTGGGTCCAATTCCAGGTAAAGACCCTGAGTGCTTTGTCCGCAGAGGCCACGCCGGCCATAAAGTCCAATTGATCGGGCCAACCTTCCATGGCGCCGGGGATGCTCAGCATCTCTTCCAAGGTCGAAGCCAAGGTGTCGCTGAGTCTCTTGCAATCGTCTCCCTGACAGGTTGCCAAGGCAGCGTGAATGGAACGGATCGGTGCAAACGAATCGGGTTGTGCCTGCGCCACCGTGCATCCCAGCCCACACAAGAGCACCAACACCTTCACCCCATACATCAGAGGTGCACGCATCGAGCCACCCTCCCAAATCACCTGCTTACACATTGCGTGAGTGTCTGTCTGACAAATATTCAAGGGCTTCATTTGAGCGTCAATCTGCGTATTCAATCTACGTATCCAATGTGTCTCCAATGGGTGACCTGTTGTGTACTTTTTGTCACGTGACTGTCACGCGAATGCGAGAAAGTTAGGACAGCTTGTGCCGAATGAAACGAGCAAAACGCCCCGTCATTGTCTACGAGCGAAAAGGTACTGATGGCCTGATCACATTCTATCATCACATCACCATTCATGGCAACCGAGAGCGGGTCCGATTGGAGTCACTCGGACGGCATCTAGGCAATCAGGACGCTCAATCGGCATCCATGAGACAGCGCACAGAAAAACCGCGCCGTGGATTGCTATAGAACCGGTTGACGATTGGATTGATGTCATTCAAGCGACGGTACCATGCATTGCCGCCACTGGGCGAAGAACTCCACCAGTAGCCGTTGCCCAAGACATTGCTGTAGTCGCCATTAGCGTCGCGGTAGCCGCCCGGAAGGGCCGAAAACCCATAGTCGTCCGTGCCGTTGCTTCCAGAAAACCAGACTAACGAAGACTTCAAGGCCATGCCCACAGTGCCGTTGAAACCCTGCGAAGTGATGTAGTTCTCCACGTTCGTCCACTCTCCATCCGTAGGGACATGCCAACCGCTCGGACACAGGCCACGTGTATCGTCCACTGCATGCCAATTGTACAGGCGGCCAAAGGTGGCCAAGGAGTTTGCAGCGTTGTAATAAGAACAGAGCGCACCCGTGCTCAAGCCGATCCACGCAGTGTCGTCGGTAACCTCCTGAATCGCTGATCCATCGGCGTAAACCGTCGTCCTCAAATTCTCCGCAAACCAACATTGGTCGCCGATTTCGATTGCTGAATAGGTGTATCCGTCAAAAGCAATGCTGCTGCACGAAACACAACTGCCATCAGCCGTGTTGGCGGCAGGGTCATAGTTTACATCAGTCGAATCTGTGCAACCTCCAACCACAAGTGTGGCGCAGCTGCCGTCGTCCGTGTCGGCACTGGCGCTGTATTCAGTGTAGGCTGGATTCGTGCAACCGGACTGCTCCTGAACGATGCGGAAGGGGTAAGGCTCAGAGCAGTCAGGGTTAGGATCAGGCTCACAGGTGTAGTCTGAAGGGAGAAATTCTGGACAGCCGATTAAGCAGGTCATCATGGCACCAGAGAGGTCGGCACCAGAGAAGTCGGCACCAGAGAGGTCGGCACCATAGAGGCCGGCACCAGTGAGGTCGGCATTAGAGAAGTCGGCATCTTTGAAGCTGACACCACCGAGGCGGGCACCAGTGAGGTTGGCGCCTGCGAAGTTGGCACCTTCGAGGCCGTTGCCGGAGTCTATCAGGTAACCGTCGAGGTCGACACCTGCGAGGTTGACACCTTCGAGGTCGGCAAAGCCTAAAGAACCCCAGAAAGCTCCTTCGCCCCTTGCAATGGCGCGGACACTATCCCGGGTCATCGCGACATTCTGCAAACTATCAATGGTGGCATCTTGAGCATTGAGCTGAGCTTGGAGTGCGAAGACCATCTGTGTTAGATCTTGAATGCCGAGCACAGTGCAGTTGGCATCTTGAGCAGAAGCAGAGAGCGAGGCGCAGAGGAACAGGCAAGTAAGCAAGCGTTTCATGGTCTATACAAGGTCGGGAGGCGGGTAGGCGGTCGCCAAAAAGACTTTGTCAGCGTGGGACATCGCCGGTGTCAGGCGTGTAGAGTCGCGGCGATTTTGAGTGAGTCCCTGTTGAATCGTGGGTGTCCCAAATGGGACATGGGACGCGGTTCACGAGCAGGAGGGAAGCGGCAAAGTTTTCCACTTTGTCACGCTACCGGCACGTGGGCACTTAAGGTGCTGATTTACAGAGCGTAATCGTTCAGAGGTGCATGAACGCCTTTTTGGCGAGCAGCTGGTCCTCCGATTCTTCGTGGTCGGGGTCGTCCACGCAGCAGTCTACAGGACAGACTGCGGCACATTGGGGTTCGTCGTGAAAGCCTACACATTCGGTGCATTTGTCCGTTGTGATGTAGTAAACGTCCATGCTGCCCGGTTCTTGCGTGGCCTCGGCGTTGATTTGTCCGGCAGAAGGGTGGACCCCATCTCCTTTCAATCCAGTTCCATCCGCAAACGTCCATTCGGCGCCACCTTCATAGATGGCGTTGTTGGGACATTCGGGTTCGCAGGCTCCGCAATTGATGCAGGCGTCGGTGATCATGATGGCCATGGCGTGGTTCTGTCTTGGAATCTTGCGCTGAGCAAAAATAACCCCTCAAACCCTCAAGATGTTGCCACCATCTTTGCGCTGTCAAATCTTTGATGATCATGATTGCTTCAAACACCACTGTAGACAAGGCTCGGGCCCGCCAACTTCTTTCTGCTTTGCATGATGGATTGTCCGAAATCACAGGGGGTTCAGCCTCTTCTGAGTGGGAAGCTCTGGGGCAAGCCATGGACAAGGCCGAGCATGGAAATGGATGGTTTAGTCCCTCTGAAGTTCGCCATGCAGCCTCAGTTTGGAGCCGTGCTTTGGCCCCAGAGGCTGTCGAAAGATGGTTGGAAAGCATGTCTGTTCCGTCAAATGACAGACAACCGGTGACGGTCGGCATTGTGATGGCGGGCAACATTCCCTTCGTGGGTTTGCACGATTTGCTGTGTGCGGTGGTGTCGGGTCATCAGGTGAAGGTGAAGCCCAGCCGGGACGACGCAGGCCTCACGGCCGCACTGATTGGGTGTTGGGCCCAGGCTTGTCCAGGGCTAAACGAACAGGTGTCTTTGGAAACTGAGCGGCTAGATGGTTTTGATGCCGTCATTGCCACGGGCAGCCGAAACAGCGGTCGGTATTTCCAACATTACTTCGGTGGAGTGCCCCACATCATCCGCGGCCAGCGCACGTCCGTCGCGGTGTTGGATGGGAGCGAGACCCATGAACAGATGCAGGCCCTGTCGGAGGACATCTTCCGCTACTTTGGACTCGGTTGCCGGAACGTAACGCAGGTCTTTGTTCCACGAGATTTTGACCTCAATCGGCTGTTTGCTGCGTTTGTGGATTGGACACACCTCGGCAATCACCATCGCTTTTACAACAACTACACCTACCACAAAGCCCTCTGGCTGATGGAGGCTGTGGACCTGCTCGAAAACGGCTTTGTCTTGCTCAAAGAGGATGAGGGATGGGTGTCCCCGGTGGGGGCATTGCACTATCAGCGCTACGATGACATCGCAGACGTTGAGCAGCGCATCGACGAAGGCAAGGAGCACATTCAGTGCCGTGTAGGAAATGGAGGCTTGCCGTTTGGAGAAGCCCAATGCCCCGGATTGAGCGATTATGCAGACGGCGTGGACACCATGGCCTTTCTGCTCGGCCTCGGAGGTTAAGTTTGCAGCATGTTCAAGGATTCAGTTTTCGTTTGGTTTTTGTTGTTGGTCGTGATGTGTGGTTGGGGCTGCACAACCGATGTCGAGTTGAATGCGCCATACGAGGAACGCACGCTGGCTTTCTCCCTGCTCGATGCGGGAGCAGACGAGCAGTGGGTGAGGGTGAACCGCACTTGGTTGGGAGAAGGCAACAACTTGGACTTCGCGCAAATTGCGGACAGCAGTGAATACGGCCCGGGGGAGGTGATCATCAAAGTGGAGGGTTTTTCGGATGATGACACGGCATTTTCTCTCCCTTTGGTGACCTACACAGCGCAAGACTCCGTCTTGCAGGACAAAGACGAGAATGGCATCTTCTTTGGCCCAGAATACCGCGCGTATCACTTTGCCACGCCAGGAGGTCTGGAAATTTCTGCGCCAGGCAACAGCGGCGATTTGCGGGTGTATCGGTTAACAGTGGACTTCGCAGATGGACGTTCGCCTTTGACCGGCGTAACCACACTGATTGGCGAATCGCTGGGCAACATCAGCAATCCGCCGTCGGGCATCCCCGGTTTCAGCTTGAACTTCGCCAGCGGATCAGGTGGATTTGTAACCTATCCAAACGTCAATTTTAAGTGGTCCTCAACGACGGGCGCAAAACGGTATGAAGCCGCCATTGAGGTGCTGTATACCGAGCGTGTGTGGACAGACTTGGCCCATACGGAATTGGCTTCCGAAACAGAGAAGGTGCTTCAGTGGGATTTGGGGGAAGAAACCACCAGCGATGACGAGGGAGGAGAAGAGATCAAGCTGCCCGTGAATGGGGAGGGCTTTTTCTTGTTCCTCGCCAATAGCCTCGAAGCAGACCCTCTTGTAACGCGGGAGCTCGGGAGTTGGAACAACAACATCGACCGCGTGCGGGCGTTCAACTTTGTGCTGAGCATCGCCAACGAAGAGTTGGACACCTATCTCGCGGTCAATGCGCCGGTCACGGGGATCATCCAGGACCGTCCAGTCTACACCAACATTACCGGGGGATTGGGGCTGTTCGCCAGCCGGGCCAAGCAGGAGGTTTCCGGCTTGGGCATTTCCAAGTCTTCGGTAGAGGAGTTGGTAGAAGGTGAGCACACTGCGGCCTTGCAGTTTTGCCTTCCGCCAGAGACCGAAGGCGATGTGGCTGAGTTCGCTTGCCCCTGATTTAGTGCGCATTGCAGTGGTCCCCTGTGCATTGTGGATAGGTCGCAAAAGCCCATGGAAGATGGGGCTGCATTCGGTGCGACCTTGACCACATGACGCATGCGTTCACCTATCAAGCCCCGTATGGGGTGTTCCATTTTTCAGAAGGCCTCTTGACCGTCGAGTTGGCAGAGGATTTGATTGTGGACTTGCCGCTCATGCAGCGGGTAGCGGCTCAACGGTTGGAGTTGCTTGGTGAGAGGGAAGTGGCGGAGTTGATCGTCATACCAAGGGCCCATTTGCTGCTCGATCGTGCCGCGTTGACTTGGTTGGCTCAAAACAGCGCATTGACAGGAGTGCATCACCGGGCCATAGTGGTTCCCGCCCACTTGTTGGTATGGAGAGACAGGCTTTATCAAATGATGAGCAGAATGCGACCCAACGTTCGGGTGTTCCGAAACCGCAGAGTGGGCAAAGCTTGGCTCCAAGACAGAGCCGGAACATTTACGCCCATGCCCTCCCGGCAACCCAATGCAGTCGCCATGGACGCTGTCGCAGAAGTCAATGCAGGATAACGCGAGCCGATTGGCCTGAAGCGAGGTCTTGAATCAAAAACATCCCGGAAGGCCACCCTGTGGTGGTCAAGAATGCCCCTTTGGCGTCGCAAGGTGGAATGCCTGAGTACCAGCGTTTTCCTTGAAGGTCAGAAACCACAATGGCGCGGTTTTGAAGTCCGGCACAGCGCAAGTTCGTTCCAGAATACAAGGGGGATGGCCCCACGTTCCATTCTGACGGGATAGGCATGAAAGAGCCAATTTCGCTGGTGCCGGGCTTGAATTGCCAAACCGCCGGGATGTCGGCAAAGGTTTGAACCGACAATACGGGCATGCCTTCTCCTGCGGCATACCATTCGTAAACCGTGCCTTCACGGGGAATGGAGAAGCCGGTGTCGAAGGCGGGAATGTTGACGGAGTCTTGGGCAGAGAAATTCCGCGTCACACGCAAGCAGTCAAAAGAGCCTCCAGGCAAGAGAAGGGTGCCCCATGCGTCCACTTCGATATCCGAGGTTTGATCGGTGGAATAGTAGAGGATCTCGGGGAGTTCGACGGTGAATGCCGAAGTGCCTTCGAGGGTGGCCCCATACACCAAGGGAAGGGGGAGCAATTCCTCGTCGTCTTCATAAATCACCGGCAAATCCAAAAAGTCTGTGGTGATGCCGAGTCCCACTGTTTTGTAGGCATTCGACCCAAATTCGCGGAAGGTGGTGGCGCCGCTGATGGGAAGGGCGAAATCCTCTCCGAAATCAGGCAGCTCGAAAGCCGTGAAATGGTCCGATGACGCAAAAACAAACTGCGTAGTGAAACTGGCCTCACTCAGGGGGAAGTACTCGGTTTCGGCGTCCCCTGTGGCCAAAAGCGCACTGTAATCCCAGGTCAAGTTTGGACCAGACGCTTCGAGGTTTCCTGTGTCAAATGGGGGTGCTGCATTGGCCCGGACGTAGGTGGTTCCACCTTGAGGCAAGTCCCCACTGTCAAGCACAGGTTGGCCATTGGCCGCGGGGGAGATCAACAAACACAGGACGAAGAGGGGCCAAATGAATCGCATAGGGGGAAGTTAAGGGGACTCTGGGGAGGAAGGGGATGGGGTGGACCGAAACAAGTTTCGAAGTCGGTTGAATCGGATTTGATAGGCAGCTCCAATGGCGCGTTTGGGGAAGTCTCTCTCCAGTTGGCTTCCGGGCAAGCTGTATCCTCTCAATTCCCAACGGCCGTCAGTCGTGAGTTTGTATCGCACATCGACTCCTTTGCTGAATCCAGCGTCGTCGGGCGAATTGGTTTCTCCGGTCTGCGTCCCAATCGTGCCCATGATGCGGAGTCTGTTGTTGATCAAATTGACCCCCAGATCGAGCTCAAATGCGTCTTCACTGTCGTCCAAGGCTCCGGCAGTGTTGCCAGCTTCTGTGGAAGGGACATATCGCAGACCGATGTCCACGTCTTCGGACAGGCCGCTAAGCAATTCGGAAACCCGGGACGAGACCAACTCTGAGGCTTGGGCAACCGGGATTTGAGAAATCACATCCCCCGTGCCCGAAACAGGGATAAACTGTCCTGTGGCCAGAAGCGCAAACGCTTGACGCTCCGTTTCTTCAGGTGTGGACATGGCCGATTGTACAGCAAGGAGCTTGGTGGGTTCCGAGACTTCATATTCCGGGAATGTGACCACAAAGTCGAGGATGGGGGCCTCAAGACGTCCGTGGATGCCCATTCCCACTTGCACTGGCGTCTTCTGGATGTCCTCTGGGTAATCGGGAATCAATGGCCGAGGGTTGCTGCGCAGGTTGGACAAAGCGAGCAAGTCGAATTCCGCAGAATAGGGGTCGCCATCCCAATCGAGGCGCCCTCCGGGTGCCAGGTCGATGCGCTTGGTAAAGAGATCCCGGAGGCTAAATCGATACTGGCCCTCTTGGATGTCGAGGCCACCTTGAATAGAAAGCGGCCAGTCCGGACTCATTGAAATGGCCAAGTGGCCTTGGGCAAGTCCGTCGACCCGCTCTCCGGCTTCGCTGTCCAGCACCAGGTTGAGTTCTGCGTCGGGTGTAATGTCCAATTCTACATCGAGAGTCAGCCCAAACGGTGCTTTTTGAACAGGCTGAGGAGCCCTGGCGGTCCCACCAACAAATCGAATGCCACTGGGCATATCGGCCCCTTCGAGTGCATCCAAAGGAAGCGTGAATTTTGTGCCAGACTGACTCTTGACTTCGGCTTCCAAATACAGCCCAGACTCATCTCCATAAACGTCGAGGTTGCCGGTGGCATAGACGGTTCCGAAGAAGAGGCGAGAGGGCAGCTGTTGGAGGTCCATCACCCGAAAAGGCCCTTCTTCCAAGGACAGTCCTAAGTCATAGTTCCAAGAGGCGAAGTCGGTATGGAGGACAGAAAGGTTGAGCTTGGCGCGATTGCTGTCGGGGTCGAGTACGATGGCCTGGTCCATTCCAATGAAGTCTGGGTCGATTCTCAGGACACCGGAAAGGCTGTGTTCGCCACCTGTGGCCCCCACCTGAATGGAATGGGCGTCCAAATCAAGTTCGCCCTTGGCCACCGGCATTCCGTTGCTCCAATCCATGTCGACACTCCCGTCCGCTGTGCCTGCAATGGACACATCACCTTTCAGAAGGATGGGGTTGAGCATTTCCACTGGCCATGCCGTGAATTCAATGCGGGTCTTGTTGTCGTCTGCAATGTTGGCGGTCATGACCTCTTGCTCCCCCACAAATTGCTGCAGCTTTGCCGACAGGCTTTCGTCCCAGAGCAGACTCAGGCACAAGTCGCCCAGATCAAATGCACCCACAAAGGCGTCCTGCCATTGAATGCCTGCAAAGGCTTGCTCCTGGCGAAGGTCCAAGGCAACGTCTCCGTTTAAGGTGCCGGAAAAGGAAGGTGGGGACGGGGCCATGGTCTGGGATGTCCACTCTGAAATCGCATTCAGTGGGACACCATTGAGGCGGACATTGAAATTGGCGTCCTTGAGCAGACTGGAGTCGGGACTGGCGATGGAAATTGACCCCAATGACCCAATAAAGTCCACATTTTCAACTTGGAGCGCGCGCCAATCCTCATGCGGCCATGACAATTGAGGTTGGCCCAATGTGTTCAGGTTCCAATCGCCAGAAGCATGCTGCAATGACGCGAGCGTTGGAAGGAGCACATGTCGGTTGTCGCTCAACAATTGGTGGTTGACGTGAATCTGACCTTGGACAGGCCCAGTCCAAGTGACATCAACTTCTGATGTGGCGTCCAAGTCGACGGAGGCGGCCATGTGCAGCGCATCAACGGGTGTCCACTCTCCAATGCGCACGCGGTCCACGTCCAGTTGAGCCGTGAGGGAATTCACGCCGCCTCGGCCATTGAATTGGAGCCGACGTGTTTGCAATGGCCCCACATGCAACGAAGTCAATTTCAAATCGACCGTGAGCTCACCGGATTTGTTTTCGGCCACCAATTTGGAGTAAGGCCCTACAGATTGTGTCCCTCCGCTGTATCGCTCCAAGAGGTCGTCGCGCAGAACACGCAGGTCGATAGACCAATCCGGAGCAGGGGATGAATGGACAGGTTGGGGCCAAAATCCGCCAGAGGCCAAGGCAGATTCAAATGGCCGCAACCAAGCGTCAAGACGCAACGGGCCTTCCAGAGACCCCCTCACGAAGTCGCCATCCAATTCGGCATTAAAACGGGCGTCGTTCCCCATCGCTGTCAAGCTCAATTTCCGCATGGAGAGCGGTGCGCTGGTCTTGACTTGGCGCAGGCCAAATTGTGGATGGGGGACCCATTTCGCACGGTCAATGTCCAGGCGACTCGACCACGTTGAGAGGTCTCCCTCGGCGGTCAATACAACCTGTGCCTGAGCAGCAAATTGCCCGTGAAGATCCAAGGTTTCTCCAAGAACCAATGGCGCCAATTGGGCTTCAAGACTGGACTTGATTGTCCAACTCCCGGCAGTGTCTTGGGACAACATGATGCCGAGGTCACCCTCGTTTGCGGTCAGTCCATTCCCCGCGCCAAGATGTGCAATGCTCCAGGAGCCATTCAAAGAGGCAGAGGGCCTCAGGGGGTTTGGGGACCAAGGGGGAACAAATCCTTGCAGGTCCAATGATGGGCCATGACCATTCAATTCGGAAAGGCACCTGGGGTCGACCTGCATGGCCAAAGAAACTTGACCTGATGCAGGGGTCCAATGTCCATTTGCAGTGGAGTTTTGGCCGGTTTGATTGATTACCCGGGCTTCCCACGATAAGCCGCCATTCAAGTCGAGTAGACCCCACTGAACCCCTTGGAGTGGAGCAGAAGAGAAAGGCGCAGACAGGGGCCCATAAAGGGTCAATGCGGCCGAAAGCCTAGGCAAAGAAGCCGACCACTTGGACAGGTCATCCGATTCGAGGTCAAGTCGATGAAAGCGAACAGAGTCACCTGACAAGCTCCCTTGAAAATCGGCTTGAAGGTGTTCGTTTTGAAAAGAGACGGCAATCTCATCGGAAGGGCCCCTTCCGGAGAGGGTGAGGCTGTCTGGACACCATCGGTCATCCCATTCTCCCCAAGAAGGTGCAATGCCGCCGTGTCGATTGGCCGTGGCGTTCCATTCAGAGGCATTCCCTTCCACTTGGATTTCGAATCCAAACTTGTCCTGTGCCAATGTGGAGGCATAGATGTCCATTTGGGTTTGGATGTCGTCCAGCTGCCAGACGCCGGAATTCTGATCAAGCCCAGAAAGATGGAGGCTGCTCAGCTGGATTTTATCCAGCTGAAGAAAATCGGCGGAAAGTGAATCAAAGGACCATTGCACATCCGTGGCCGTGAAGGAGGAGATTCGGAAGTCGGAGGTCTCAGAAGAGGACGGGGCTTGATTGGCGGCCATCCATTCCTGAATCCAGTCAAGCAAGTCAGGGGAAGCCGAAACCCCATCGATGCGGATGGCGTTCCAATTCACCGTCGAAAGGCCGTCTGGCTGCGCGCTCATGTTCGATATGGCCAACAAGGTGTCTCCTTCTGGCTCGTCTATCTTCAAAACAAAGTCTTCAACGGATATCCCAATGGGGCGATGTCCGAGACCAACCCCTCCAACCGTGATGCGCAAAGGGCGCTGAGAATCGGGCAATGCACCATTCAGTTGCGACACCGCAAAACGCACCGCTGCCCGCTGTCCAGCGGGTGTAGCCAGCCAAAACCAAGGCGCAACAAGCACCAAAGCGAGTCCCAAAAGGATTCGTTTGTGCCGGGTTCGCTGGGCTTTGGGCGCACCGTTTGAATGGGACGATGGTTCTTTCATTCCGTACTGCGAACTTCGCACCATAAATAATGCCAGACTTCATGTCGGAGGAACCGATGAAGGAATTTGTTGCGGAAGAGGGAAACATCACGGTTCCTTCCACGCGAATGTTGGGGATCGAGAGCTCATGCGACGACACGAGCATCGCGGTGCTGGAAGGAAATGTCGTGCGATCGCAATTCACCGCGGTCCAGCACATTCATGCCAAATATGGCGGTGTGGTCCCCGAATTTGCCTCGCGCGCACATCAGCGCCACATCTTGCCTGTACTCGAAGGCGCTTTGGCGCAAGCGGGGTGTGCATTGTCTGATTTGGATGGGATTGCCTACACGAGAGGACCAGGTTTGAATGGCTCGCTTCTGGTGGGCAGCTCTTTTGCCCGAGGATTGGCTTGGTCATTGGATCTTCCTTTGTGGCCCATTCACCACATGCGGGCGCACGTTTTGGCGCATTGGATTTCAGGATCAGATTCACCAAAACAACCAATGATGGCGTTGACCGTGAGTGGTGGACACACCCAATTGGTGGATGTGGCATCTCCATGGGAGTTGAACGTAGTGGGCACCACGCTGGATGACGCAGCGGGCGAAGCCTTTGACAAGGTGGCCAAGATGATTGGCCTGCCTTATCCGGGAGGTCCAGAAGTGGATCGATTGGCACAATTGGGTGACCCCCAGGCATTCCAGTTTACGACACCTCAAATCACAGGATTGGATTTCAGTTTCAGCGGACTCAAGACCTCGGTTCTGCGGACCCTCGAAAAGAACCAAGCGCAGCGGACAAAGAACATCGCTTGGAAGCAGGATGTATGCGCCTCACTGCAGCATACGATTGTGGCCATTTTGGTGTCGCGTCTAGAGAAGGCGACCGATCATTTTGGGCGAAAAGCCGTGGCCATTCAGGGAGGAGTCAGCGCCAATTCTGGACTGCGAAAGGCCGTTCAGGCATTGGCAGAGAAAAGGGGGTGGGAAGTGCATATCCCTCCGTTTGAATACTGCACTGACAATGGAGCCATGATTGCCATGGCCGGACAATTCTCTTCCATGAAGAATGCACAAGGCAGGCTCGACGAGGGGCCTTTGCCGCGATGGCCAATGACGTGATTCAGGCGGCCAGAATGGCGGAATGCGCCAAATGTTCTGCCAGCAAAGACCAGTAACTCTTGGTCCATGATTCGGTCATCCACCCGTCGTCGCCAGAAGGCACACCAAGGTGATTGAGAATCAGACAAGTCTCTCCTGATTCAGTGCGAGACAATCGAATGTCAACCGTAGTAAAGTGACCAGCCGGAAACTTCTTGTGTGTCCAAGCCAACACAATGCGCTTGTTTTGGACCAGGTGCAAGAAGTACCCTGTGTGGTTCTGATTGCACAGAGAGAACGCGCCTCCCTCATGCGGCTGGATGAACGCCTCCTTCTCCGTAAAGGAGAGGTGAGCGTCTTGATCGAGCAGTGTTTCGAACACTTTCGCCGGTGGCGCAGCCAATTCGATCACTTGATAAATGTTCTCCGTTTGGAGTTTCATAATGCAGCAGGTGAAGGCGCAAATTAATCCTTGCTGGCAAATGATGATTGGGGCGCTCAATACGTTCTCAACATCTTATTGCGACATGGA
This sequence comes from uncultured Flavobacteriales bacterium, assembly GCA_949373165.1. GTDB lineage: Bacteria > Bacteroidota > Bacteroidia > Flavobacteriales_D > Sanyastnellaceae > UBA8752. The sequence continues at coordinate 17,040 of CASICO010000024.1, forward strand.
ACGATGAGGCGAGCACAGGTGTGTGACTCTTCTTTTTTGATGTCCAATTTGGAGGGACCATGGCCATCGAGCAGCCGCAGCCGCTGTCGAATGAGGTCCGTGGCATGTCTTCGTCGGTTGGGGCCTCCAATCTCTTGATGCGGTGTGAGTTGCATCGTCGTTGTGGCTGAATTTGTGACCGAGATTTCGGCATGGTCAGCACCGCACATTTGGGCAGCAATCGTCAACTGACCGGCACCACTTTCTGCCGTTCCTCCCAAACCATGCCAGAGGGCATTCTCCACAAGAGGTTGCACGAGAAAGGCGGGAATGGTCCTGCTTTTGATGTGGGCGCTCAGGGGGGCAAGGTGCCAGTCCAGCGGTCGCTCCAGTCGGCGCAATTCCAATTGGAGGTAATCTTCAAGAACCCGCCATTCGTCTTCTAGGCTCCACCAACCTCCATGGCTGGTTTGAATCTGTTGCACGGCCAGTCGCTTAAAAGCGCCCAAGTTGGACAGGGCCTGTTTTGGTTCACCTTTGAGGAAGTCATGCATCACGCCGTTGAGAGCGTTGAACAAAAAATGGGGGTCCATCAAGTGTCGGAGTGAGTCGGCTTGAACTTCTTTGAGTTCTCTGCGTTTGAGCAAAGACTGCCTCGCGAGCCATTCTTCTGCGGGTTTCCTGTTTCGCCAATGGGAAATTTCGGATTGTCTGCGCTCCTCCTCTTTTTGCAAATGCGCACAAACCGTCGAGTCTAGGTTCATCCAAAACCCAAGTAGGCTCAGGACACCGAGGATGGACAAAGGCCATGATGGGCCATTCAGGAAGGGCTGAATCCCACAGGAAATGGCGACAACAAGGAGAAGGGGGGACTGGATGGTGTTGGGCCGAATCCAATAACCGTTCCACCATTTGCGCCATTGTCGTTGGTCTAGTCGGAAGGCCGTGACAGCAATGCCGATCCACATCCCAAAAACAACGGCCCAAAGCAAAGCGACGCCATAGGATGCACCGGGAATCTCCACTTCCATGGAGTCAATAAAAACAAAACCAGTGTGTTACGGTACAAGCGTCGCGCCTATTCTTTGTGGATGACGCTGTTCTTTTTGCAGACGAATCAATCTTCGAATGCCATCCGAAGCTGTTGCTTCAGTTTGCGGTTGTATTCATCCATGAGCCACTGACGATAGTTGTCCGTGGTTTTGGAGATGCATTTTGTGTAATCCCGAATGCGCTGCTCAATGTCTCCTTCGAGTTCCTCAATGAGCTCAATGCCGTGAAACTCGTCTTCAGCGATGCGGGCAATCATCTGCACGTGATGAGCCAAGCTGACCTCAATGGCCTCCTTTGGACGGCGGCCTTTTCGTGTCGCTTCGATGTAGGCGTCCTTCATGATGAAGGGAGGCAAATCTTCCACTTTGAAGAGCTTCTTCAGCCGGTCGGGCATCTCATAGACGAACGTCTCTTCGATTTCTTCGTCGGTGTAGAGCCCATCCAAATAGGCGTTGGGTGCACGGAAAATGTCATCCCAATTGACGTGGGCGTCCCAAAGGCCAAAACGGCGGGCGTTGTTTCCCAAGTCGATGACGGTGAAGTCTTTCTTGTTTTTGAAAATGCGCGATCCCCGGCCGATCATCTGGTGATAGAGCGTCAGTGATTTTGTCGCGCGGTTGAGGATGATGGTCTCGACAGAGGGTTCGTCAAATCCAGTCGTCAAAATGCTCACAGAGGTGAGGATGGCATCGGGCTTCTCGTGGAACCAAGTCAGGATTTCTTGGCGCTCTTTCTCGGTGTGAGTGTTGTCAAGGTGGCGAATTTCATAGCCTTCTTCTTCGAACAACTGGGCCACCATCAGTGAGGTGTGAATGCCATTGTTGAAGATCAACGTTTTGGTGCCTTTCGCTTTTTCCTCGTAAGCATACAGGAGCTTCTCCTGCATGAAGTAGTTCCCATAAAGACGCTCGGAACTGGAGACTGTGTAATCGCCATTGATGCCCACCTTCAAAGATTTGAGGTTGACGTCGTAGCTGTAAGTGCTTGCCTTCGCTAGAAATCCCTCTCCCACGAGTTTGGAGATGGACTCACCGACCAAGAGTTCTTGATAGTTGTCCTTCAGTGGCAACTTGATGTTGCTGGACAATGGGGTGGCCGTAACCCCGAGTAAGATTTGACTGTCAAAGTGACGGAACAACTTTCGGAAGCTGTTGTAATGCGCCTCGTCAATGACAACCAAGCCCATCTTGTCGAAAATGATGTGCTCGTCGTTCAGTCGGTTGTTGAGGGTCTCGACCATGGCGACATAACACCAATACTCTTTGTCCTCATCCAACACCTTCACTTTGGAGTCGATGATTTTGTTCTCCACACCGATGTCCGTCAGCATTCGGCTGGTTTGGCCGAGCAATTCGATGCGGTGGGTTAGAATCAGGACCTTCTTGCCCTGCTCCAGGATGAATCGCTTCGCGAGTTCACTGAAGATGACGGTTTTTCCGCCTCCGGTTGGAAGTTGGTAAAGCAAGTTGTAGCGCTCGCTGAACTTCTGCATGCGCTCCATGATGGTGTCAATGGCCTTGGCTTGGTAGCCATAAAGCTGCTTGCCTTCCGTCGCGATCAGTCTCTCCTTTACCTCTTCAGTCATCATAGGGGGGCAACAAAAGTACCCTTAGGATTGGCCGTCAGCAACGATTGCTGTCGTGTATTTTCGGAGGTTTCTCACATGACCTCCGCAGAAGCTTCTTCCACAGATCCTCGAATCCAGATTTCCGCCTGTCCTGGATGGGGGGAATTGGTTCGGTTGGGCAGCACAGAAGTTTTGGTTCAGTCGTTGGGAAAGGCCTACGAATCAGGACATTGTCACCCCAGTCCAGCGGATTGGTTTCGGGCATTGGAGTTGGTGGGGCCACCCGATAGGGTCCGGGTGGTGATCCTCGGACAAGACCCTTATCACGGGGCAGGGCAAGCCAATGGATTGGCTTTCTCTGTGAATCGGGGTCGGGTCGTTCCGCCATCCTTGCGGAACATTTACAAGGAATTGAGCAGAGACGCCTTCGGAATTCCTCCCATCCATGGCGATTTGTCGCCTTGGGCCGAACAAGGGGTTTTGCTGTTAAATCACACGCTTTCGGTGGGGCGAGGTGCCCCTGCATCTCATGCCAAATTTGGTTGGGACTCAGTGACGCAGTCCATTCTCCAAGGGTTGGATTGTCGGCCAGTGGCGTTTTTGTTGTGGGGGCGTCATGCCCGCGCTCAGGCTCCGTTTTTAAAAACCTTACACCGGGATCACCTCGTGCTGGAAGCGCCCCATCCCAGTCCGCTTAGCGCCCACAGAGGGTTCATAGGTTGTGGCCATTTTTCGCAAGTAAACCGTTGGCTCGCAAACAGGGGGGAGTCGGAAATTCAGTGGTTGGAAGGCCCTTGGTGAACGCGAGCACGTTCGATTCAGTGGGTATGTTTGCTTTATGGATTCTAGTCAGTCAGGACAAGAAGACACGGGAACGTGGAATTTGACGCAAACGCTGTCTGGGCATCAGGGGGCAGTGTATGACTTGACTGTTGACACCCAAGGTGCGCTTTGGAGTGCAGGAGGAGATGGCTGGTTGGTGCGTTGGGCAAAAGAGCCAGCCGGTTGGTCTACTCAGGGGGAAGCCATGGTTCGAACCGAAGGCGCATTGTATGCCGTTGATTCTGGGGCCACAGGCGTTGTAGCGGGCGGAGCAGATGGAGGACTGGTACAGTGGGCTTCGGAAGAGACCCTCATTTTGCCTGGGCACCAGGGAGGCACCTACATTATGAATGGTTCGCACAGTGGAGGAGCCGATGGGAAACTGAGACATTGGCCATCTCAGGAAGTTGTGGGCACAGTTCCTGGGCGAATCCGCAGCCATGCCGCGTTAAAAGAAGGCCATGTTGTGGGCACCCATGAGGGGATCCTGTATCACCTCAAGCAAGGGTGGTCTCAGACACTTCACAAGGGGAGTTTGCGTGCCATTTTGCCTTGGCCAGGAAAGGAGGCTTGGGGAACGGTGGGGGCGGATGGTGCCCTGTGTGTTTGGCGCGCGTCCAACGACACGGGATGGACTTTGCTTTTGCGCATTGATGCCCACAAAGGAGCGATTTACCGATTGCAGGCATCGCCCGATGGACGATGGGTCGCCACCGCGTCAAGGGACCGCAGTGTGGCCGTTTGGGATGCGGATACATTGACGTTGAACCAGCGCCTGGCCAAACCCCAAAGTGAAGGGCACATTCGCTCGGTCAATGCGCTCAGTTTTTTAGGGCCAAATGTCTTGGCTTCGGCAGGAGATGATGGTCGAATCTTGATTTGGACGCGAGAAGGAGGCAAGCAGCCCAATGCGGAGGGCTAACTTTGAGTGATCAAGATGAGCAAGCCGAGCATTCCCAAAGGCACCCGAGATTTTACTCCAGCTGTCATGGCACGGCGGCAGTGGATTTTTTCCACGTTGCGGTCTGCGTTCGAATCCCGCGGGTTCCAACCCATTGAAACGCCAGCCATGGAAGCCCTGTCTACATTGACTGGGAAGTATGGAGAAGAGGGAGATCAACTCATTTTCAAGATCCTCAACAACGGAGACTTCTTGTCGAAGGCCCAGGAGGATACCTTGGCCAATCGGGACAGCAAAGCCTTGTCTTTTCAGGTCTCAAAAAAGGCACTTCGGTATGATTTAACGGTTCCTTTCGCTCGGTTTGTGACCATGCACAGGAACGAGATTCCCATGCCGTTCAAGCGCTACCAGATGCAGACCGTTTGGCGCGGTGACCGTCCAGGAAAGGGGCGTTATCAAGAATTTGTGCAATGCGATGCAGACATCATTGGGTCCACAGGCGTACTCTGTGAGCTCGAGTTGGTGTCTTTGTTTGATGAGGCGCTGCGAGGACTCGGCATTCCAAACCCAAGAATCTTGGTGAATGACCGCCGCATTTTGGCCGGCATCGCTTCTTTGTTGGGGGTCGGTGATCGGCTCACAGAATGGACGGTGGCAGTGGACAAGCACGACAAGGTGGGCATAGAGGGTGTGTGCAAAGAATTGGGGCAAAGGGGATTTGACGAGCAGGTCCAAGACGGAACTGCCCGGCTCTTTAAAAACAGGCCTGAGGGTGTTTTGGGCATGAAGGCCTTGACCGATGAGTTTCCTCACCCCATGGTGGAGGAAGGTGTGGAGGCGTTGGCCGCTTTGTGGACTTTGGCAGAATCTGAAGGTTTGGGCGCGCCAGAACTGGTGTTTGCTCCGGGTCTCGCGCGCGGATTGAACTACTACACAGGCGCCATATTTGAGGTGCAAGTGGTGGACTCTCCGGTCGGCAGCATCTGTGGCGGAGGGCGCTACGATGATTTAACCGGGATCTTTGGCATGCCGGGTGTGAGTGGCGTGGGAATCAGTTTCGGTGCAGATCGCATTTATGATGTCCTTGAGCATTTTGGGGCTTTTCCAGACAACTTGGCCACGGACTTGGATGTCTTGGTGCTCCATATGGGAGAGGACACGTTGGGGCAGGCACTCAAAGCGGCAAGACAGCTTCGCGGCCAAGGATTCCGCACAGAATTGTACCCCGATCCGGCCAAACTGAAGAAGCAGTTCAAGTACGCCGATGACCGGGGTGTTCCGAACGTGCTCATCATTGGAAGTGACGAAGCGGAGCGCGACGAAGCCACACTGCGCAACATGAAGTCGGGCGGACAGTCCACGGCTTCAGTAGGGGAATTGATGCGTCAATTGGCGGATGATTCCAATCAAGCCGGCAGCAGCGGCAACTCGTAATTCCAAGCCCCGCCGGCGTGGGCAATTCCACCATGACGCAACATAAAAGCGGCATCCCAGTCTTTGGCTGAGTGTTCGGACCCGGGACCGATGGGGCCATGACTGGATGTGAGAGAGACCGACGTTTCGTGAACGACCCATTGCCACTCAAGGTGCTCGACAGGGGACTCAGACAGAGCGACGATGCCCATTTGCTCCGCTGCGCCCAGAAGCAACATGGAAGGCACCCGTTTTGACGCCGATTGATGATTGGTGTCTGGAGCTCCGGTCACGCGGAGCTGATCTAGGCCCATGGTTCGCAGCCATTCGGCCCAGCGAGCAATGTGTTGGCAAGCTTCCAGCAAGGGCAAGTCGTCTTGGTCCCTCTCCATGAATACGTGTCGCAAATGGGCGGCAATTCCGCCAATGAGCAAAACGGCAAGGTCTGTGTTCTTGGGTTGTAGGCTTAATTTTTTCTCCAGTTGGCCAAAAAGGAATTGAAGGTCTTTGGCATCCCCGCGAGAGAGCAACAACGTGGAGCGACAACGCCGCAACCTTCGGTCCATGGCTTCGTGCTCGCGCGCACGCATGATTTCATCTTGGATGCTGCCCCTTCGCCAAATGAGCCAGGCCATTTCTTGGTTGACTCGTGTGAGGTGGGCTTTTTGATGTCCGAGCTGGTGTAAAACCAACTTCGTGGCCAGAGGAATGGAAAAAAGAAGGCTGGCCAAGGGCCATTGTATCCCTGCGTTTTGAAAGCAGCCAAAAATGAAGCAACCGGTGCCGGTTAGGCAAGGCAATCCCACCCAAAGGGACTGGGCTTTGGGCCGTTCGAGTGGATGAGGGAGAGGGACTGGGCCATGAACATTGTCTCGCATGGCCAGCGCCATGGCCAAGCAGGCCATCCAAGGGGCAAGACCAAAGAAGAGGGGGAGGTTCATCATGTCCAGTCCACGACGCCTTCGGCCGCGTTCTGATCAATTTAATCCGTCAAGCATCCGCCGAATGGCGTCAAAGGGTATGGTTTGCTGGTGTTCCGCTTCTTTTTGTAGCCGTTGCCAAGCGGCCTCAAATCCCGGTTTGTTTTGGGTCCTGAGCAGGACTTCTGTCTTCAACATGGCGTTGAGCATGTCTTGCTGTTGGCGTCGCCTTCTCGATGCGAGTTGTCCGCTTTCAGTTGCGGATTCGAGCCGCGTTTCAATGCGGTCAACCCATACTGCTACACTGGTTGGGTCTAAGGCAGATCCGGTCCCGAAGACAGGCGGTGCGCCGTCCAAAGGCGGAGGCAACAAGGACAGTGCGCCTTGGTATGCAGAGAGGCTCGACTTTGCCAATTCAATCCGCTCTTTTGGACCATCCGCTTTGTTCATCAGCACCACATCGGCCCATTCTAAAATGCCGCGCTTGATGCCTTGCACCCCATCCCCTCCACCGGGCAGCATGAGCAGGACGAAAGCATCGGACATGCGGCGAACCTCTGTCTCGCTCTGGCCCACGCCAACGGTTTCGATCAAGATTCGATCAAACCCTGCGGCTTCGCAAAGCAACACGCTCTCGGAAGTGGCCCGTGCAACACCCCCAAGGGTGTCTCCAGTTGGAGAGGGGCGCACAAACGCTGAGGGCTGTTGCGACAAGGCGGCCATCCGGGTTTTGTCGCCGAGCATGCTGCCGCCCGTTCTGCGGCTGGAGGGGTCAACAGCCAACACCGCAACCCGATGACCCTTTTCAATTAGGGCCATTCCTGCGGCTTCTATCCAAGTGCTTTTGCCAACACCGGGGACGCCAGTAAATCCATATTTCAGGCTTTTACCTGTAGCAGAGGAAAGGGCACTCAAGAGCGCTTCTGAAGGGCCTCGGTCTTCTTTTCTGTGGCTCTCAATCAGGCTAATCCCCTTGGCCAACGCGACCCGATCGCCCGCTTGGATGCGTTCTGACCACGCCTTCATTTCTGAGGAGAGGCCTGCCTTGGCATCGCGAATTCTTCGCACTGCCCGTCGCCGGGCTTCGTTTTCAAGATCTTTGGCCATGCCGTGCCGAAGTTAGCAGTAGTTTTCCCTTGCAAATGCGCCCTCTTTTCACACTGATGCCAACCTGCTTGTTTGTGGCCTTGTCGTTTTCTCCGGCTCAGGTCCATGCACAGTTGGAAGCGACCGATACACTTCAGGTTCGACTTTTGGGAGAAGTCTTGGGCCCGGATGGCCGAGGCTTGCCTGGCTGCATGATTGTAAACAGGTCCACTGGTGATGGCCGTTTTGGCAGTGGCAGTGGCCGTTTTGCCTTGGGGGTTATGCCGGGAGACACGCTCCAGTTTGCCTCGATTGGCTTTCGCACCGTCAGCCGAAGGGTGCCCCTGGAATTGCCGAAGAATGGGGGATGGAACTGGACGGTTCACTTGGCGCGCATGGCGGTGAATGTGGCCACTGCAGAGGTCATTGCCCCAAGAGATTTGGGGGAGATTGTTCGGGACATTCAAGCACTGGGCTACGTGGAGAAAGAGAACCGAACCAGCGGAATCGACGCGTTAAGTAGCCCCATAACATTTTTGTACGAACAGTTCAACCGCATGGAGCAAAGCAAGCGGGAGGTGGCCAGGCTGGAAAATGAGGACCGCCGTCGCGACTTGCTCAAGGAACTCTTGGTCAAGTATGTGGACTATGACATCGTGTCTCTGAATTCAGAGGAGTTCGATGATTTTGTTGAATTCGTGGATCCAGGAGAGGCGGTTCTAAAGGCCTTGACCCAGTACGAATTTATTCTGTGGACCCGCGAGCGGTTCTTGGCGTATCGCGCCCAACCAGAGCGTTTAGAAGGCGTGGATTACGAATACCAATGGGACGACTGAATTGATTTTCGCGCCTTATTCCAAATAAGAGGAATTCAAGTAGAAGGTGAAGCCTTTGAAAATCAGACCCGCACCCACAATCGCCACTCCTGCCACGCGGTAGCTTCTGGCTTTTTCGTGGTATTGGTCGAACCGGACAATCAGGTCCAAGAACAATGCGCCTGAGGCGACGGCTTCGAACAGCGTCACCCAACCGCGGCGTTGATCGATGAGCGCCATGATCTTGTCTGCCATGTTATTGGGAACACTTTCGGTGAGAACGATGTCCACCAAATAAACGAGGTTGTACAACACCAGTACAACCAGGCTCACATCCAACAAGCGCTGTTCATTGCGGCTTTCTGATGCCTCTTTCATTCTGCGAAGTTAGCGGGGCCCGGCCAGTGGATGATTTTTCACGCAACAAATCAGACCCTACATTCGTTGTCTCTACGAGATGTTGAACCAAGACCGCCCCAAAGTCCGCGTTATTGCCATTGGCAGCAATGATGATTCCTCACCTGCAAATGGAGTGGCCCGTCAAACCCATTTCCAACGCGCAGCGGTGGTGTTGATGGGATGCCTTTGGTTCATGGCCTTTGCCGCAGGTTGCGGTCGGAACACCAAGAATTGTAGCGCGTACGATGGTGTTCAGTTGGAGCTGAACGTTCAGGTTGAGCCATAAGGCGACCAAACCTGACGCCATCTCGGCGGCCATTTCTTTTTCTCGGCCCTGATCAGTTTGGGCAAGCCACACCAAATGTGGACAAGGCCAAAAGGATGTCACTGGCGGCCACCATGTCGTCTTCGTTCAGGTCAGCCATGCCACAGTTGGTTTCGCATCCAAAGGCACTCAAAATGACCAAGATGTCGGCCGCGCCTCTCAGGCCGTCTCCATTCAGGTCTCCAATGCACGCCACTTCATCGTCGTCGCAGATTCCATCGTTGTCTTCGTCATGCGTGATGACGACGCCATTCTCGCAGGTGTCGCAAGGGCCATTGGCATATGTGCACAGGTCGTTCTCGGTGTCTGTTGTGGGATTGCTGTCGTAGTTGCACGCGTTTGAATCTGTGCAACCGGAGACTTCGTCTGCGTCGCAAACGCCATCGTTGTCCATGTCGAGGGTGAGCGCCAGTCCGTTTTGGCAAACTTGACAGTCGCCATCTGCATAGATACAGAGGTCATTGTCGGTGTCTGTGGTGGGATTGCTGTCGTAATTGCAAGCGCTGACTTGGGTGCAACCCAATATTTCGTCGCCATTGCACACGCCATCGCTGTCGTCGTCGTACGTCACGACCTCGCCAGCTTCGCAGATGTCGCAGGGGCCACTGGCATAGGCGCACAGGGCGTTGTCGGTGTCTGTGGTGGGGTTGCTGTCGTAGTTGCAGGCAATTGCGTCTGTGCAACCCAGCACCTCAAGCTCGTCGCACACGCCATCGTTGTCGGTGTCGTGGTTGCACCGTCCGAGACAGTCCACCACCGCGGCGCCATCGACAAGAGAGCCGGGGTAGAGGTCCTCTGGGGTTGTGCAGCTGCCATCGTTGAGTGTGGCCGTTGGGTTGAAATTGCAAGAAGCCGACTCTGTGCAGCCAGCGCAGCTGAGGAACTCACAAGAGTTGTCGGAGTCGGTGGCTTCAACATCGAAGTTGCATGCACCGGAATCGATGCAACCGGGGATTTCTTCTTCGTCACATACGCCATCTCCATCTTGATCATGGAGACAGGCTTCGGTGCAGTCGACATAAGTTTTCTGGTACAGGTCCACCGGCAACACGCAAGACCCGTCATCGATCAGTGCCGTGACATCGTAGTTGCAAGCAACAACTTGGGCGCAGCCTGAACAACTCAGGTAATCGCAAGAGCCATTGGAGATCAGGGCGTCAGCATCAAAATTGCAGGCTGCGGGATTGACGCATCCTGCACAGGATGTGAAGTCACAATTCCCATCGTCTAGGGTTGCCGTGCTCAGAAAGTTGCAGGCGCCGGCATCCATGCATCCGTTGATCTCTTCTTCATCGCAAACGCCGTTTTCATTGACATCGTTATAGCACTGACCGTCGCATCCCACGTAGACGGATGAGTAGAGGTCGGCCTTGAACAAGCAGGTTTCGTTAGAGGGCTGGGTAAAGGTGTCGTCGTAGTTGCAAGCCAAGACATCTAAACAGCCAAAACAGTCAAACGTGCAAGACCCATCGTAGGCGTCAGCTTCTGGGTTGTAGTTGCAAGCTTGGGGAATGGTGCAGCCATCAACCAACAACAGCCCGTTCCGGTCTTCTCCAGAGGTGGACATGCCTTCGCCTTCACATCCAGAGAACACACATGCCCCCACTTTAAACAGTTCCGCATCAGGGTCATAATTGCACGCAAAGGCAAGCGGACAGGAAGCGCAGGTCAGAAAATCGCAAGTGCCATCATCGGCATTGGCATCGGCGTCGAAGTTGCACGCCTTGGGCGAAATGCAGCCGTAATACAAGCAGCCTTGGTTCAAGTTGGCGCAGGCCTCAAAATTGTCGGCTTCAACATCTGTACATCCCGTGATCCGCAGCGCGGGTGAGAAGTCATTGGCCGCGCACATGGCGAGCTCATCATTGCGAGAGAATCCTGTGAGTTGAACCTCAGAATTCGAGAATGCATTGCTGGTTAAGGACACGCCAATTTCTGAGGATGTTTGCATGCCGGTCTCATGCAAATTCAAGGCGCAGTTGGACATGTTAAAGCTGTCCGAGTCCTCTCCTGTGGACAAGAGCACCGCTTTTCCTCCAGCGTTTTCGAAGGTGCACGACGTGACGTTGGATGTGCCCGTTTCACCTGCCGTGTGCTCGATTTGAAGTCCAGTGACATTCTCCTTCATTAGGCTGCTGGCCAGAGACAGCTGTCCGGAGTGCTGAACGATGCCCACATCAAATCCGGTGACCTTCAATGCCTCCAGTGTTGTCCCATGGCGCGCCACGATGCCGAGATGGGCGTTGCTCCCCGTGCCGACAACCACACTGTTCTTGAGGATCAGGCCTAGGGCTCCGAGTTGGACATCCACAGCTTGACTCCCAGAAGAATGGATGCTCAGGCCGTCGAGGGTGGGCAGTCCGCTTGTGACCGCGATGGGGGGCAGGACACTCTCTACGTTACGCTCGGTATTTGCAGGGCCAGGGATGCCTGCGTTTGCCCCCAACAAGGTGAGACTTTTGTCGATATTCAGGGGAATGCTGTCTGCGGTTCCCGCTTCGATTTTGATGATTTGGTTGTCCGTGGCCATGTTGATGGCACTTTGGACAAACATGCCTGGAAAGACTTCCAGGTTTTGACCCACCATGTCGTAAGACACCAATTCAGTGATTTGAGCGCCCAGATTCGCGGCCACTTGCCGGATTTGATCGTCGTGAACAATGATGCATCCGGTTAAACTTTCACCGGGGGCTTCAAGTCTGTGATGGAATCCATCGGCACCGATGTTGATCGCGAATTCAGGGCCTTGGCCAACGGGAGCAATTTCGGACCCCACCTGTACGACAATGCCGCCACCCCCTAGACCTACAGGACCATCCAAGTCCAGTTCTCCGAGGAAGGTGATGTTTTGGAATTCTTGATCGTAATAATTGGATGCCATGATGGCAATGTCTCCGAACCCATTCCCAGAGCCGTTGACATTGTTGATGGTAACGTTGGAGCAAGCGCTCAAAGCCAATCCGAAACCAATGCTGCTTCCCGACACCGTGATGTTCTCGAGAAGGCTGAAGTCAGGCCCTGTCAGTCCGTTCAAGTCGATGCAACTTCTTTGCGATGCCAGAACACCCACGTTCTGAATGGTGAGTCCTGTAATTCCAGGCTCGCTGTGCACGGCATATTCTGTGTTCACGTCTCCACCTATGACAGAGAAGTCTTCCAATGTGATTTGATCGCTGGACAATGTGATGCCCCAACCTATTTCCTGAGAAACATCAATGATGGTGAGTCCGCTGGGGTCACCTTTCAATGTCAAGGGCAGGTCGATGTCCACATGCTCCGTAAATCGGACAGGGAGCAATTGCAAGACGTCCCCTGCGGAAGCGGCCTCAATCGCTTCCGTGATGGAGGCGTAATTCACACCTGTGTTCACGTTGGTCACAGGGGATACGGGAACGACTTGAGCATGGACAGGAGCCATGACGAGCGCAACCAAGAGAAGAATGAGAATCCGAATCATAGAGGTCGATGCTGGATTAAAAATACGGAACTCATGACCAGTGGTTGCGTTTGTCGGCACCATATCTCGATTCGTCTAAAATTAAAAAACGAAGAACAGAGCGAATTGAGCCAAACTTTTACGCCATGCCCCCTCTATTCATGTGGGTGCCCCACTTAGAATTGGAAGTAGATGAAGGGGGTTCCTCCCGCGGAAAGGATGGCCATGGAGAAGGAGACTGCCCCAATGGCAAACAAGAGCTGCAGGGACAGTGGCGCATTCACAAAGGCATGGCGGTATTTGGATTTCCAACGCGAAGGAAGCAAATGGACAACGTACCCTAAGGCCATCACCAGAAACACATGGCCAAAGTGGCTGCACACCCCTTCGATCACGGTCAAGGATGTGCCCGAACCCAGTTTCTTTAGAACAGAAATCGCGGCGTGCCATTCACCCGCCAAGTCGTGGTTGGTCCCAAAGCTGGACCAAGTGGTGTGGGACGCGGTTCGAAACCAAATTCGTGTAAACGTGATGAAATGAAAGGTGAGGAGCACTGCAACAGCGCGCTTCCAAAGGCGGTCTTTTGACTCCCAGGGACTGACCTTTCTCCACAGCTTGTAGACGGTGATGCCCAGGCCATTCAAGCCGCCCCAAATCACAAAGTTCCAGCTGGCACCGTGCCACAATCCGCCCAACAGCATGGTCATCCAGATGTTGATGTTGGTGATGACCCACTTGTTGAACCTTGGGATGCGCCTCATGGCCACCCACCCAGCGAGCAAGATTCCCATGGTCAGGCCAATGAAGGTGGGGTCGGGTCGAAGCAAGATCACAAACGTGAGCAAGAAGCCTGCGCTGATGGCGGTGAACCAAGAGGCCTTTCGATTGCCCCCCATGGGGATGTACAGGTAGTCCTTGAGCCATCCGCTCAAACTCATGTGCCAACGCTTCCAAAAGTTGCCGCAACTGTCTGCTTTGTAAGGACTATTGAAGTTCTGAGGCAGGCGGTATCCCATGAGCAAGGCAACACCGATGGCCATGTCGGTGTAGCCACTGAAATCGGCGTAAACCTGCAAGGAATAGCCGTAGAGTGCCATGAGCATTTCAAAACCGCTGTGTGCCTCAGGTGCTGCAAAAATCCGGTCAGTGAAATTGACCGCGATCCAATCTGCGAGCAGGACTTTTTTAAGCAAGCCATTCAAAATCCAGAAGCCAGCCAGCCCCATGGTTGCCCGAGTGACGGGGTTTGGGCGCAGGATTTGTGGGACGAAATCTGCGGCGCGCACAATGGGTCCCGCGACCAATTGAGGAAAGAAAGACACGTAAAACCCAAAGTCGCTCAGCCTTTTGAGGGGCTTGACCCGTCCCCGATGGATGTCGACGGTGTAGCTGATGGTTTGAAAAGTGTAAAAGCTGATGCCGACGGGAAGCAATATTCGGTCGACCGACCATGAAGTGCCCAAGGCGGCGTTCGTCCCCATGGCCAGCCAATTGCGCGGAATGATTTGGCTCCCCGTGGCCCCGTTCCAAGCGTCGGTGAGGAAATAGGTGTACTTGAAATAAAACAGGAGGCCGAGATTGAGCAAGATGCTCAGCGCAAGCCATCGGTTGCGGCTGGATTCCCCTGTCGTTTTGGCGATCCTGTGTCCAATCAGGTGGTCGCTCATGGTAGAGAACAGCAGGATCATCACAAACCAGCCCGAGGTCTTCCAGTAAAAAAGCAAGCTGGCCAGAAGGAGCCAACCGTGGCGAAGCGCGCGGTGGCGGTCTTGCTGGAAGAGCCCACTGACCACGAGGACACCCATCAAAAACAGCCAGAAGCTTGAATCCAGGAAGGTCCATGGCGAGCCCGGCTGAAATGCGAACAGGTCTCTCAAGTCCGTCATGGTGAGTTGGGATGGAGTGTGAACGCGGCCTGAGTCAATGCATCATAGAGCAAGTCGCCAATCAACTGGTAGCCATCCCGGTTAAAATGTAACCGGTCGGAAGCGGCGTGTCCTGTTTTGTAAAGCCTATCGATGGAGTGCGCTCCGCCAAGGGTGCCATAGAGGTCCCAACAGGCGACGTTTTTCTCTTCGACCAGGTCCAACATGGCCTTTCGAACGGCCTCTGCATTGGGGTTGTGGCGGTGGCGATAATGACTGTCGTTGTTCGTGACCAGCAAGATGTCGGTCTGCGGGCAGGCCAGTCGCAGAGAATCAATCAAAGCCCCATATCGGTCTTTGAATCGTTGCGGTTTGAAGCGGTCAGGCGTCATGTGTGCATCGTTGATGCCCCAAGCCAAGATCGCCAGGTTCGCCTGCATGTCTTGGAGTTGAGTTACAAAGTGCGGGTGCCGCAACCAGGCTGAGGTGCTGGCGCCATTGCCTCCCAAGTCGTGATAGATGAGCCCCGGCTGTTCGTGCAGCAGGAGAACGCCTTGTAGATAGGCTTTGCCAGCAGGGGGAATCAACGCCACGGTGTCGGGGAGGTCTTGTTGATCCAAGCGGACTTCATGGATGCCATTTTGACCGGGAGTGAAAGGAAGGTCGATTCCGCCAAGGGTCCATTGGCCTTGAGTGTCGGGCCTGGTCAGCACCTTGACCGAAGAAAAACACCCGGCAGTAGAGGGTTGGGTTGACCAAGTTTGAAGGGTGGCCGAAGAATCCGAGCTGGCCTCCAATCCACTGAGGCCCCAATCCCCTTGGTGACGCCTGTGGGCAGAACGTTGACCTCGCCACGAAGAGGAGCAAGCCCAACCAGTCTCAGGGGGCCCATTTTCCCCCACCAATCTATGGGGAGGGAGGATGCCCCGGGACACGCGCAGGCCCGGACGATCCGCTGCAAGTCGCGCTCTAAAAGCCCATCCGATCCTTCCGGCCTGAACATGGGAGCCGCCAAAATGCAAGATGTGAAGGGGCCCCAATTCGACCACGTTGGATTCGGTCAACAAGTCACGCCATCGGTCGAGGAATTGAGACAGGTTGGAAGCCCCGTAGAGAAGTCGAGGTGTTGGCTCTAAAAAGGACAAGTCGTCCGACCTAAAAGGGTCGGATTCTGCGGAGCTTCGGTTGTCAGAGCCTTGTTCTGATTCCAAGGCTGCTTTGGGTTGCCCAAAGGAACCGCAAGGCGACCCCGTGAGCCAGATCACCAACAAGGTCCCAAGCCAATATGGAGGACGGCGCCTACGGGACATGCTGTAAACTCGAGTTGGACGGCACCTCTTGTGGGGCGCGAGGCGACAGACGGGTCATGGGAACCGGTTTGCCCCGTTGTTGCCAAGAACGAAACTCAGCCCAAAGGGCACGGTCGAGGAGCGCCCCTACTTTTTTGGCGCCCAGAGGGGTCAAGTGAACATGGTCGGCGCCGGCAAGGGCTGGCTCGGCTTGCACCCAAGCGGGCATGCTGCCGACTCCCCCCATCACGTCGAGCAAATCCCAGTGCGCAGCCCCGACGTCAAAGGACACCTTCTTGATGGCGTCCCGAACAGAGAGCAGCTGTGGAAATGGCGTCCAATCGAGCCCCTTCTTTTCGGCCATGTCCGATGGTCCAATGACCAAAATGGCGGCCTCAGGTGCGAGGGACTGGAACAGCTGGATTTGCCGTCCCAACCAACCTGCATAGCGCTGGGCAGCCAAGGAGTCTTTGCAGTAGGGGACAGTGTTTCCGCCAAACTGAAGCACGATGAGGTCGGGATCAATCCGTTGAAGCTGTTTGGCGTAAGTGGGGCGGTGGAGCTTGCGAAACAAGGTTCCGGAAGAGCCGCGCATGGCCACTGCATGCCATTGGACACCGGCACCGATAGGGTGAACGGCAAACAGCCTAGGCGGTGCAGCGTCAAAGCACACCTCAGACTTCGGGGCGGACGAGGCGCTTTGCCTGGGCGTGGTGAATCTCAGTTGACCTGCAGGATCCCCTGCCCATAGGGTGTCGACAGGTTGGCCATTCAAAAAGACCACCGATTCCACGGCTACACTGTCGTGCCAAATGGAAAGTCCATCCCACTGGCCAAAAGAGCCATGTGCCCTTCGTTCGGGTTGAAGGGTCAAACAGGCTCGGTCTCCTTTGGTTAGGGTTGCCGTGGCATAGCTGGCCAATAGGCCGTAATTCTCGTCTTGGTCTGTGGTGTCGCGCCGTCCGAATCGGGTGTGACGCTTCCAGCTTCCATTCTGGGTTTGGGACAAGGCAAAGCTCTGGACCAAGGGGACTGGAGGTTGAATTCCTGGTCCATACCCGCCCCATCTTTCCTGCCACTTGTGCCGCAATGTCCCCGAAATTCTGTCCCCTTCGATTTGGCTGTCTCCATAGTGCAGAACAGAAATCGGCGCGCCTTCGTCGAGGCGTTGGAAAAGTGAATCAAACCGCGATTGTGCCGATTCTGGAATGCGAACGCGCAGGGCTTGTGGAAATCGATCGAAGGCTTCGGCGGAGGGGATGTCAATGGCCACTTTGGGCGGGTCGAAACGGCGCTTCGTTGCAGAATCTAAGGGTGGCCCCGCGGCGCTGTGCGGCGCTAAAGTGGCCTTGGAATGGAGCGTATCGGAAACGCCCAAGGGGGGCGACGCGGATGGCGTTGTCGAATCGACAGCGGCCGCATCGGTCTCCTCCGAGGCTGCCAGTTGGGCATCGTACTCATTGAGCAGGTCTTGCAAGTCTTCAGGCGCCCAACGGTGCACAATGGGTTGCTGCACTTCGGGGAGCAGGTAAGGTGCCAAGGCCTCAGGAACGGTCAACTTGACCACAGTGCCAGCCACATTCCAACCCTCTGGAGGGCAAAGGCGAGCCAAAGAAAGCACGCCAGCGCCAACGAGAATCAAGGCAAGGACTGGCCGCCAGGGCCCCGGGGATGGCTGCTGGTTCTTCATTGGGCGGGAATCCGAACCTTCATGCCTGGCCGAAGGGCCTCGGGAGCGGTGTCATTGCACCTCAAAAGATCGTCGAGCTCCACGTGAGAATGCTGCCTGGCAATGGACCAATAGGACTCTCCTTCCTTAATGGTATGCCAGGTCCACGAACTGACACTTTCGTGCGCGGGTCTGGAAGGTGGACTTGGGCGGGTGGTTGAGGGCTGTGGACACCGCATCTCCAAGGATTGTCCCACTTGAATCATGTCCCCTTCTAGGGCATTCCAATCTTGGATGTCTTCGATGCGCACGCCGCAACGTCGGGCAATGGTGCCCAGAACTTCGCCCGACTGAACCACATGTTGCCAGCGGCTATTCGGGACGACGGTTGACGGGCGCCAACCGCACCACTCGGTCATCGAAATCAAGGCGGAGTCTCCCCCAAGCAACCTTTGGGCTGGCAACCACACCGAATGTCGGTCAGCGGTAAGGCCAATGGAGTCCGTTGTGAACCAAGGGTTCTCGTTTTTAATCATCCGGAAATCAGAACCGGATTGAGTGAGGTACTGGAAAAAGAGGGGGCCTTCTTCTTGGCATGTGCAGGCGGACCACTCCTTGTCTCTGAGTGCCCAAAGGGCAGCGAGGCTGTCGCGGTGAAAATTGCGGTCGACTTGCATCATCACGCGCAAAAGATGAAGCCAGCCCAAGACGTCGGCATCGAGGGAATCAGCGGAAAAGTTTCGGGCCGCCTGAATGCCTTGAACAAAGGCGAGTACCTGTTGGATGGGGGATTGCGGGAATTCCGATTGGATGTCCAAGATGCGCCGACACGCAGCGGGTCCCATGCGCTCAGGGAGGTGCCGTTCGTCCCATCCGCGTCGGATGGTCAATCCCAAGGAAAAAGCGGTAGGCATGTCCATGGCCCACGGCCCCGCCCGTCTTCCTGGCCCGTAGTAGCTGTTGTCCCAGCCGGTCAAAGCCATGGGCAAAATGACCCACTCTAAAGGCAGTTCATGCGCATCCAATTGGGTCTCCATTGCAGAGCGGTGGCGGTCCGATTGGGCATGAACCAATTTGAACCGCATCATGCCGTTTTCAAGGAGACGATCCAGGGCGCGGTCGGCATGATGCTCTGCCAAGGGCAAGGCCTCCAATTCAGAAATCAAAGCATTGGCCCAAGGGCTCAATTCTCGCCATTGCTCCACGGTGAGTTCGGGAACGATGGGGTTTAAGATGCATCCTGGCTCGATGCGCTCCATGTCGTTTACCCAGCCATGGCCCTCAAAGTCAGAGATCATGACGGCCCAGCGCCTCAAGTCCGGCTGCGCGATTCCTGGTTGGTTACCCAAGAGAAAACAGCAGAGGAGAATTAAAGAGAATGGCCGGGTCGATATCAGCATATTCGTACACGAAGATGGCCTTTGTCCGGGCTATCTTCTCTATCCATCTGTTTGTTCTTATGCCCGAAGTTTCCCGATTTAATCCTGAGCGTGATGCGCGGTTGCACATCGAGAGGCTTGAACGTGAAGTTCAGGCGTTGACGTCCACCAATCAGAACTACCGGGGGATCATCGAGAATATGGAGTTGGGCATTTTGGAGGTGAATCTCGAAGAGGAGATCACCAGAGCCTACCCCAAATTTTGTGAGCTTGTGGAGTATTCAGAAGCGGAGTTGTTGGGTAAAAACGCGAAGGATTTGTTGCTCGATGTGACGTTGCACGACAACATGGACGAGCAATCCAAAAACAGGAACAACGGTGTAAGTGGGCTTTATGAAATGCCTTTGCGCACAAGATCAGGTCGGGTGAAATGGTTGCTGATCAGTGGGGTTCCGATTCGCAATGTGGAAGGGCAAATTGTAGGGTCTATGGGCACGCACTACGACATTACTGAGCGGAAGGCGGAAGAGGAAGCTTTGCGGAAAGCCAAGGATGCCGCTGAGCGCGCTCAACAAGCGGAGCGGGAATTTTTGGCGCGAATGAGTCATGAGATTCGCACCCCTTTGAATGCGATCATCGGAATGGCCAATCTGATGAGCGGCACTGGACTCAACGAGGAACAACTTCATTTTCTGGGTGCCATTCAGGATGGAAGCTTGCTTTTACACCGTGTGTTGAGTGGGTTGTTGGACCTCTCCAAATTGGATGCGAAACAGATGGAGGTGAAGTTGGTTCCGACGGTTCCCGCCACCATCATCACGGGGGTTGTTCGGTCATTTTCCCCGCTTTTGTCCGCAAAAAATGTGGCCATCCATACCCATTTGTCTGAGGACATGGGGCAGTCATTTTTAATGGACGGAACGATCTTGACCCAAGTTCTCCTCAACCTGATTGGCAATGCCACAAAATTCACCAAGGAGGGCAGCATAGAAATTTCGGCGCAGTGGTCCCCGGGAAAAGGGGCAGAAGGGCGAGTCAGGGTGGAGGTCAAAGACACTGGAATTGGCATCGAGAATCAAGACTTAGACTCGGTGTTTGATCGGTTCAAGCAGGCATCCAACCGTGAGATTCGGCACGGTGGAACAGGCTTGGGGCTGGCTTTGGTCAAAGAAATGTGTTTGATCCATGGCGGAGACGTTTCTGTAAAAAGTGAGCCAGGATTGGGGTCGTCTTTCGTCTTCTATTTTTCTACGCAAAAGGCGAACGTGTTGCCTGCGGCCTCCCCCTTGTCAAAGTTTGAATGGGAGGGGCTTCGGGTTCTCGTGGCAGAAGACAACGAGGTGAATGTGTTCATTGTAAAAACGCTGTTGGAGCGCTGGGGATGTGAATTGGTGATTGTAGGCGATGGCCTTTCGGCAATTGATGCCGCCAAGAATCACGCGTTTGACTTGATTTTGATGGACCTGGAGATGCCATTGTGCAGCGGGCAGGAAGCGGCCGAGCAGATTCGTGCACAGGAGCGAGCCACGGCGACTTTGCCCATCCCCATGCTGGGCATCAGTGCCTTTGCCTTTGAAGAGGACAAGGTGCAGGCACTGAAAGCGGGGATGGATGGCTACTTGAGTAAGCCGTATACGGAGGCGGAGTTGAAAGGGGCCATTGAAAACCTCTTGCTCAATCCGAGGGATTCGGGGCGGATTTGAAGCGGCCCACTTACCTATGAATAAAATGTAATTATCGATAAATATTGTAAAATTTGCTTTTAAATAGGATAATGTGTAAATTTAACCTGTGTTCGACAGGCACTTCCTTTTTAGGGAAGTCGACCACAGTTGTGAATCGTAGAGAAGCACCCGCAACGGCGGGTGTTTCCAATTTAGAGCAGTTGGTTTTCATGAAGTTGTGGGAAAGCCTCAAGCGACTCATGTCGCCCCATTGAGAACCTGGAATACATTGATGACCATGGAAGGAGACAGGTCTGATCGCAGGTTCAAGGTCATGGGGGGGCGGCGCACACATGACGTGTGTCAATACGTTGCTCAGATGCAAAATTCAGGAAGCCAGTTTTCCCTTGTCATTGGCTGTGACAGTCAAAACCACCGCAACCACACTGTTTATGTGACCACAGTGGTGTTCCGTTTTCCTCGGTCTGGTGCCCATGTGATCTACAGAAAGGAAAAAGTGCCCAAGATTCTCGACATGTGGACGAAGCTCTGGGGAGAAACTGAGCGCTCTGTGGCCCTGGCTCACCTGCTTCGGGATGAAGTCGGTGCAGAGGTCGAGCAGATTGACCTAGATTTCAACACCGACCCTGCCCATCCCTCGAATAAGGTATTGAGTGCCTCCTCAGGCTACATCCAATCCCTTGGCTTTCAGAGTGCCGCCAAGCCAAATTTGCTGATGGCGGCTTGGGCAGCGGATTCCCTTTGTCAATGAGCCAACCTCAAGTCATTCAGTCTCAAGTTGAACTTCAAGAATCCCTGGCCGAAGTGTGGGGTTTTTTCCAGACGGCTGAGAACCTGACCACACTCACACCAAAGTCGCAGAAGGTGCGCATTGAAAAGGGGGGAGATGTGCCTCTTCATTCGGGCTTGGAAGTGCGCATCTCCGTTTCGCCTTTTCCAGGCATTAGAACCGGTTGGCTTACTGTGATTGAGGAGGTTCATCCGCCGACGGGCAGTGCGGCAAAGGGATGGTTTCGCGACACGCAACGAAAGGGCCCCTTTGCCATGTGGAATCACATTCATCGGTTTTCTGCCACTGAAGCAGGAGGGACGCTCGTTGAAGACCATTTGGAATATCGCGTACCCATGGGGCAGTTGGGTCATTGGGTCGCCGGTTGGTGGGTCAGGAAACAAATCGAAGGTCTGTTTTCGCATCGGACTCAAGCTTTGATTGCGCACTTTGGCGCCGCCTAATCGGGGGTCAAGTCGCTCCCTTTGACTTTCATTCTCAATCAACATGACCTTGGTTATGTCATTGGTGCTCTTTCCCAACTGTTGCACATGAAGTGTGGTTAAATTGCCGCATGCGACGCTTCTTTTTGTCCAATGGCCTTTTGATTGTGCTCCTTTGCGCAACATTGACCGGCCTTGGGCAATTTGGCATCACCCCGACCGACAGTCTGGTGGATGTCTTTCCAACCGACAGCCTGACCCGTGTTTATCAAATCGACTTCCCCAATCAAACGGAGGACTCTTTGGGCCTTTCATGGCGTTGGATTGATGGGGGCTGGACAGAAGGTTGGGATGTCAACCTTTGCGACTTGGGTGAGTGCTACACTGGCATTCCCGGCGCCGCGGACATGCTGGCGTGCCCAACCGACGGTGCAGGATATCTCAAACTGCTGGTGAATGCCTTGGACATCGAAGGCGCCTGTGTGCTCCACTTTTGGGTGTGGCCCACGGGCAATCAAGATGCCCTGGTGAACGTTTACTTCGACCTTCGAAATGGTGGGGTGAACAGCGTGGCTTTTTCCGCGCCTGAATCGGAGTTCAGCGGCCATCCCAATCCCATCCGCGCCGGTCGCATGCTCCACTTTCGCGGAGCCGGGAACCCAAATTTTAGTTCAAACTGCGTGCAACGGTTTTCCCCCAAAGGAGAGTTGTTCCCATGCCACCTGAAGTTGGCGCCTTTCGGGTGGACACTGTCTACCCAAAATTGGCGACCAGGAATCCATCTCCTTTCGTTTGGAGACGGCCGCACTGCCCAACGAATTGTTGTCCATTGACCTGCAAACAATGAAAATGAATACCCCTTTTACCCAAGCGCTGTTGGCGCTGTTTATGTTTTGTGGAGTTGGCTCCTCGCTGACGGCCCAAAACGCCACGTTGATTTCTGACGACCACGAAGGCATCGTGGTGCGGTTCGAATTTTCTGACCCCATGCTCCACGAGGTGGAGACGCCAGAAGGAACGGCTTTGCTTCCTCGCGTGCTCGGCGATACGCCTCTGCTCCGCGCAGGTGCACCCGACGTGTCCAAAGTGGACGCAACGGTGATGATCGCGGCGAGCAGCGGCACGTCATTGGAAATTGTGGACGTTCAGTACACCGAAATGCAGAACGTGGAAGTGGCCCCCAGCAAGGGCAACCTCTACCGCAACATCAACCCTTCAGATGTTCCTTTTGAGAAAGGGGCGGTTTATGGACAGGATGCGTTCTTTCCAGAATCGGTGGCTTCGTTGCGCTCTCCCTTTGTTCAGCGCGGTGTGCGCGGCCAAAATGTGTGGGCTTTCCCCTTTCAGTTCAATCCAGTGAGCCAAGTGCTCCGCAGCTATTCCTCCATTACGGTGCGCGTTGTGGAAACGGATGCTGCCCCAATGAACCCAGCCTCGGCTCCGGCTCGGGTTACAGCGGAGTTTGCAGACCAGTTGAATCGACGATTCTTGAATGCCGCTTCTGGTGCCGCCCGCTACGACTATATCGAGGAGCATGGGAAGTTGGTTGTCGTTACCGACGCGATGTACGACGATGTGCTCGCACCGCTGGTGCAGTGGAAGATCGAGAAGGGGTTGACGACAGATGTGGTGTATGCCGCCGACTTTGGCAACGACTACGACGCCATCAAGGCGTATTTGTCCGACCAGTATTTTAACGAAGGCTTGACCCACGTGATCTTGGCAGGAGACGAAGACCAGGTGCCCGCGACGTTGATCTCCAATGGCGGCGGAGACGGATACTGTGATCCCTGCTACTCCTTTGTGGAGGGCGACGACCACTACCCGGAGTTCTTTGTGGGCCGTTTGCTGGTTCACAATGTGGCCGAGATGCAGACTTTGGTGGACCGCACACTCGAGTACGAGAAGGACCCCTTCCTTGGAGAAGAGTGGTTTAACGTGGGCGTGGGCATTGGATCCAACGAAGGCGCCGGCATTGGCGACAACAACGAGAGCGACTGGCAGCACCAGAACGTGATCAAGGACAAGTTGCTCGACTATGGCTTCCAAGAGGTTTGGGAGCTCTACGACGGCGACCAAACGGGCAGCAGCCCCACCGGTGGAGAAACCGCCGACGAGGGCGGCAGCCCCAATGCCAACGACATGGTGCAGCTGGTCAACAAGGGCTTGAGCTTCATCAACTACACGGGCCACGGCTATCACGGGGGCATCGCCTCCAGTGGATTCGACGTCAACGCCATTGCCCAAACCACCAATGCCGGCATGTATGGCTTCTTTGTTCCTGTAGCGTGTTGCGTAGGCGACTTTGACGAAGGCGAGGGCTCTGGCGATTGCTTTGGCGAGATGTGGATCAAGCAAACCAACAATGGCGCGCCTGCTGGCGGAATCGGCGGTGCATTCTCCAGCGTATTGCAGAGTTGGGCGCCGCCCATGAAGGGCCAAGACGAAATGGTGGACCTCGTGGTTGAAGACGGCGAAGTCGACATCAAGCACACCTTTGGTTCCATTGTGGCCCACGGTTGTGCCGGCATGATCGACGCCTATGGCGGCGGCGGCGAAGAGATGATGGACACCTGGTGCATCTTCGGTGACCCCTCTGTGGTCATGCGGACGGCCTTCCCAAGCCAGTTGGCCCTCTCACATCAAGAGGTGTACTTCCTCGGCACCCCAAGCATTGTGGTTTCGTGCCCCACCGACGGAGCATTGGTCTCCTTGACCATTGGCGACCAGATCTTGGGCACCGCCTTTGTGGAAAATGGCACGGCGACCATCGAACTCGATGCGCCCCTGGGCGTTCCTGGCGATTACCTGTTGACGGGAACGGCGTACAACACCATTCCCTACCAGTCCGTGGTGCAAGCTGTGCCCGCAGAAGGCCCTTACGTTTTGAGCAATGGCAACACGGCTTCGGACCTCGCAGGGGATGCCGACGGGATGGTCGACCAAGGCGAAAGCATTGAACTCGAATTGGACCTGGCCAACGTGGGCATCGAAACGGCCATGAACGTTCAGGTGACCATCAGCACAGACGATGCTTGGGTGAACATCACCAACGCCTCGGTCTCCGCTGGCGACATCACCGCGGACGCATCCTTGACTGTACCCGGCTTCGCCTACGACGTGGTCGCAGGAGTGGAGGACCAGCACGTGGTGGTCTTCGATGTGGAGATCGCCGATGCCGACGGCAATGTGTGGAACACCACGTTCAGCACCACCTTGAATGCACCGCATTTCACCATCGTCGACCTCACCGTAGAAGATGGCGGCAATGGCATCTTGGAGAGTGGTGAAACCGCTTCGTTTGGTATTCAGCATCCTCAACGATTGGCCACGATGTGGCCCCCGGAGGAGTGGGCCTCATTAGCTTCGAGCACCCCGATGTCACGTGGCTCAACAACGGCGACTACGTCATGGAAGACATGCTCCCCGGCACATCGGTTACCCAGAGCTTCGGTGTGGTGGTGTCCGAGGACGCCGCACCCGGCGGGTTGTTGCCGCTCGCATTCTCCTTCAATACGTTTGGAGCAGAAGGTCAGGACCTGTACTTGACCACAGCCGATTTCTTTGAGCCCATCAACCTGATCATGGAGACATGGGAGAGTGGCGACGACCAAACCTTCCCTTGGGCCTATGACGGCAGCGAGGATTGGTTTGTGACCGACAACAACCCGTACCAAGGGGCCTTTTGCATGGAAAGTGGCGACATCGGGGACAACCAAAGCACCGCTTTGACCATCGCCCTGGAGTTCTTGGGCGACGGAGCAATCAGCTTTGCCCGCCGCGTGTCCACCGAAGACGGATGGGATTACCTGCGCATGTACATCGACGGAGCCATGGTGGCCGAGTGGAGCGGGTGAACAAGACTGGGCCGAGGAGGCGTTCGACCTCACGGCCGGTTTCCACACCATCAGCTGGTCCTACGAAAAGGACAACATCATCAGCGGCGGAGCCGACGCGTGCTGGGTCGACGACATCGTCCTGCCCCCATTCTGCTTCATCGATGCCACCATCAACCAATCTGGTCCAGAAGGCATTTTGTGCCCCGGAGAGTCCGTGACGCTGTCCACCGACGACGGATACAGCGCAGACTGGAGCAACGGCGGCACAGGCAGCAGCATCGATGTGCAAGAGGCCGGCACCTACACGGTCACCTTGACCGACGATGCGGGGTGCAGCTTTACCTCGGATGCAGTGGTGATCGACGTATTGGAGCCTGTGGCTCCCCATGTGATCATGGACGGCCAACTCGGGTTTTGTGAAGGTGGTTCCGTGCTGCTTTCCGGCCCCGAAGGCGGCACGTGCTTTTGGAACGTGACCACGGAAAGTCAGTCTATTCAGGTGAGCACCTCTGGCACGTTCCAACTCACCTTCATCGATGCCTGTGGAGCAGAAAACCTGAGCGAGGACATTGTAGTGGATGTCTACCCCAACCCCGAAGCGCCCTCCACCGAGGACTTCACCATTGTGGAACCGGCCGACGTGACCTTGAACGCCGGCGGAGAGAACCTGCTGTGGTACGAAGAAGAAAACAGCAACTACCCCTTTGCCACGGGACCTGGTGTTTCTGCATACGTGGGGGCCACGACCACCTTTTGGGTGGAGGAGAGCGAATCCGCCAACCCCGGCACCTCGGGCACGGGCGCCAAGGCATCGCGCGACGACCTCAATGGCCAGCACCACCAAAACGCGGGCTTCTGGCTGGTCTTCGACGCCTTCCAAGCCATGACCATTGAGTCGGTCAAGGTCTACGCCAATGGCGCGGGAACGCGAGAGATTGCATTGGTCGACGCAAACGGCGCGGTGCTCGAAAGCACCACAGTGGACTTGCCCGAGGGCGAGAGCACGGTGGACCTCGGTTTCTATGTGGTGGCCGGCGAGGGCTTTGGATTGCGGAGCTTGGACGACAACCCACAGTTGTGGCGCGACGGCATCGGCTCTGAGCAGACCTACCCCTATGCCTTGGGCGACTTTGGCGAAATCACCGGCACCAGCGTCCAACGGCGCCAACGGCCAGAACTACTACTACTTCTACTACGACTGGACAGTGAGTGTGGACGCTGTCGGCTGCGCTTCTGCGCGCACGCCACTCACGGTCACCGTCACCAACCCTGTGGGCGTGGGCGAGATCGCGGGCTTGAATGCTGTGGACGCCTACCCGAACCCCACCGCAGGCCAGCTCTTCTTGGACCTCGACCTCGGCGACAACGTCCTCGACCTGAACATGGCTGTCCTGGATCTCCAGGGCCGCACCGTTCAGTCCACCACCTGGAGCGGCCAGGCCACAGGCCGCCGCACCCTCGACCTCGCGGACTTGGCCCCTGGCCACTACACCGTCCGCCTCACCGACGCACCGGCCAATGGCGCCTCCCCGTCGTCCGCCACTGACCGCGACCCACATCGGCACTCGCCGACTGCATTACGAAAGCGGCCCCACTTGGGGCCGCTTTTACTTTGCACCCCTTGAGAGCGCTTGAATAAGGGGAATTTTCACGGCCATGTTTCAGAAGCCCTCCGTGACCTAGCGGTCTGGTACTTCAACTTTTATTCTTCTAATTCATGCTCAGAGAAAGGCATTAAATCAAATGTCAAAACGTATTTTGTCCTCATCAAGGTTTAAGCATGCCGCTCATCACTCAAGAGAAGGTTCAAAAGCTCATCTACATTCTGAAGCAGGAGAATTCGCGATCGCTCTTCCTGTCGTGCCTTCCTGGTGATTTCAAGCGAACGCGCACCAAGCTGGATTTGGCCCGATTGGACGAATACCAGCCTGGATTCTCTCAGCGTCTGCTTGCTGCACTGAAAAGCGGTGGCAGTGTTAATTACAGGCCAACAGAGGCTGACTTTGAGTCCGCCGTGAACCAAGCCGTCATCACCAAGAAATTGGTCTCCTTGCTCGATCAAAGCCGAACCCACGAAAGGGAAAAAGGAAGCAATCCATTGAAAATTGGCTTTCCCATATTAGTTCAGGAGAACTGCACGGCCACCTCAAATTGCTACGCGGCACCTCTGTTCATTTGGGACATTGAAATGAAACCTGGGCACAACAACACCTGGACCATTTCCCCGGCCAAGGATGCTCCGTCCAAGAATTACTCGCTCGCAGGCCTGGTGGAGGGAGACGGCACATCGGTCAATCTTTCGGCGCTGTACGACCGCTTCACCGACGGGCAGCCTTTGGATGCCTTTATGGAAGAATTTCCGGAAGCAGTGCGCGGGTTTCTCGAGGACAACCCGAACATCCAGACATCGTTCGACCCTGCGCTAAACGGTTCCTTGGATGTCATCCCTTTCACCAAGAAAGCAGACCTTGTAACGGATGAGGCAACCCCCTTTCGATTGAGCTTGATCAATGGCGCGCTCCTCGGCAAGTTCGCGGAAGGCAAAATCAGCATTATCCGTGATTTGGAGACCTGTGGGGAGGGGCTAGAGGACCTAGCCGAAGAGAGCATCAGCACTGCTTCACTCGGTGCCAACCGCCTTGACCCCAGCCAGGCCAGCGCCATCATTGGACATCAACCAAGGCAAACATCTCGTGCTCCATGGTCCACCTGGCACCGGTAAGAGCCAGTCCATCACGGCATTGGTCACGGCCGCAGTAGCCCAGAACCTCCGGGTGGCGGTGGTGTGCCAGAAGATGGCAGCACTGGACGTGATTGAAAGCAACCTAAAAGAACTCAAGGTCACCTCCGGAATTGCGAAAATCACCAACCCCATCAAAGACCGGCGTGCAATCATTGACCAGGCCCGCGACCGTGCCGAAGCCAATCAGGCATGTGGGGGAAATCAAACTCATTACCGACTCACAGAAAGAGAATACCAATCCCTCTCAACACAGCTTAACGGCGCCAAAAAAGCGGCCGAGGAAATCCTTATCCCACCAGGTCATACATTCAAAGATGCCGTAGCTCGCATGATGCATATCGAGCGTGAAGTAGGCCACGAAATCATTGGGGCTTTGGTCCAAAAACAACCCCACTCATCGCAACTCAAGGCGTGGGCAATCAACCGCAATCAAACGGTAAAGCGCGCGGGGCTCCTCATCGAACAGTTTCAAGAGGTACAGCCCATCCTGCACTTGCGCGAGTATTTCAACAACCAAGTCGGAACAGCTCAGGTAGGCAACGATTTACTGGCCTTGCAAGAGCTCCGCAATCAGCTCCTCGATGCCCACGCTGCACAAATAGAGAAACAGAACGAGATTCTTGACCAAGCCAAACTGCTGCGCACCGCGGAAGAAGCACACCACACTTGGCTGGAAACAAAAACGGCTGAATTGCGGAGCACCCTAGCGGCCTTGCCCCGCGAGCTCTATGCTTCTGAATTGCCCATGGCAGGGCTCCTGCAGCCACAACAGTCCGAAAACGAACCACTCAAATCGGTCCACGAGCTTCTATGCCAAAGCTTCGATCGCATCACCGAGCTGGAGCAACGGAAATACAACCTTTCACGCAATCGGGACTGTGAAGCGATGCGCAATGCCAGTGGCATCAGCCGCACCTTAAAGAAACTCTTCAACAAAAAAGCACGGTTGGTTTGGGCCGAATGGACCGAATTGGAGAACGACATTGGAGACGTTGGGCTCAACGTGGCCGACGATTTAACCGCCATGCGGAACGCCTTAGAAGAGGCAAAAACCACATTGGCCGCTGGCATAGAAGCGCACAGGGAAGGATTGCCCGTTTTGGGAACACTGGCCTTGGCCAATGCCCTGAAAACGCGGAAGAGTAAGATTGAGAGGTTGACCCGAATCCTCAATGACGTGGAAGGCGAGGACCAGCTAGACGAAGCACCAGAAATATATACGGCACTGGACGAGTTGAAACAACACAGGAACGACATCATCAACAAAATAGACGGGTTCAGTTGGCTTACCCCGCGAGGCGCTGAAGAAATCAAAGGCGAATACGGAGTTCAGGTGCTTCAAGATTTGCAAAGCCACGCCACGGCGTTGTCTTTGTTGAATCAATGGTTGATCGACATCACAGAATTGCGGCTCAGCCTGTCGGACTTTGAGTTCGAGCATTGCCTCGCATGGATCGAGTACCACACCATCCGCCATATCATCAAGAATTGGAGCAACATGGACCTTTTGCCTCAAGACAATCGGACAATTGACCAGATTGAAGCGGAGGTCAAGAAATTG
The DNA here is from genome assembly GCA_949373165.1 of uncultured Flavobacteriales bacterium. Classification (GTDB taxonomy): domain Bacteria; phylum Bacteroidota; class Bacteroidia; order Flavobacteriales_D; family Sanyastnellaceae; genus UBA8752. The sequence continues at coordinate 46,998 of CASICO010000024.1, forward strand.
CAGCGCATTGTAAATGAGTCTTGCATCAATGCCATCTGTGAGCAATTCAAGAAGGGCGTCACACGCATTGAACGCCATCCTACAGTGCACAGTTTTCGCCAAGAATTCGCCAAAACCGGCCTCAACCGAAAATCCCTGCGCAAACTGTATCACAAGCACCCGCTGGAGATGACCCAACTTTTCCCCATTCATCTGACCACCCCAGAAGCTGCATGCAACTTGTTCGAAGGACGCAATGAGTGCTTCGACCTGCTCATCTTCGACGAGGCATCTCAAGTGGAGTTACAAGATTCAGCCACCTGCTTGCTCAAAGGCACCTCCATCGTTGTGGCCGGTGATGAACACCAAATGCCACCTTCCCAGTACTTCAGGGTTTCCACCGAACACCTCTACGAGGAAGACGAAGAGGACGAATACACAGGCGCGGACATTGAGGTGGAAAGTTTGCTGGAATTCTGTCAGCAACAGCCGCATTTCAATTCACGCTTCCTGGATTTCCACTACCGCTCGCATCATCCATACCTCATCCAATTCTCGAACCGAGCGATTTATTCAAGGCTCGTGGTCCGGCCGTCAACGCTGACTTACAAACCCATTCAGTTATTAGACGTGCAGGGCACATGGGAGAACCAGCACAACCTCGATGAAATTGACGAAATCATTCGAACCTTGCGTGAGATTGATGTACCTGAACAGGGACCGCCCAAGGTGATGATCGCGACGTTCAACGTCCGCCAGCGAACAGAAATTATACGCGCCATCGAAGAGGCGAAGGTGGACCCCACATTCCGAGACCACATCGTCCCCCTCGAAGAAGCCGGCCTCAACGTAAAAAACCTCGAAAACCTGCAGGGAGATGAGTGTGACATCCTCATCATTTCTATTGGATACGGACGAACTCCCGCAGGAAGGTTTGTTCAGAACTACAGCTTGATCAACAGAAAGAACGGCTACCGGCTGTTGAATGTTTTGGTCACTCGGGCCCGCTATAAAGTCATCGTTCTTAACTCAATACCCAGGGAATATCACAACCAATTTGAACAAGAATTGATTTCGGGCGCGCAGGGGCAGCAGGGGCAATGGAGCCGCGGGTTGCTCTACGCCTACATCCAATACGCCCAAGCAGTCTCCACCGGGGACGAAGTGCGCATCAAACGCATCCTCGACATCCTCCAAGCCAACTCATTAAAAGACGAGGCGCGCCAACTGCCTTCTGTCGAAGCATTGGAGAGCCCATTCGAAGATGAGGTACGGAATATCCTTCGCGAGCAATATGAGGCGTCGGAAATCACCTTGCAGCAACCTGCGATGGGATTCCGCATCGACATGGTCGTGACACCTCATTCCCATCCCGGGCTCAAAATTGCCATCGAGTGCGATGGAGAAGCCCATAACTCAGGATGGGAAAACCAATTGGCCGATTTCCACCGCGAAAACTTACTGAAGGATGCTGGATACAAATTCGTGCGCATCTGGTCTAGAAATTGGTGGCAGGACACTCCAGGGTCAGCACGTCAGCTATTCAGGGAAATCAACCAAATCAAGGAGGGCTGGGCAATACGAGAAGTAAACCTACCAAGTTGGGTTTCTCAGGAAATCGAATTCGAAACGACCAACGATAACCCGGTCATCGTGGAGCGGGAACAGGAAGTGCCCTCACATTCATTAGGTCAGCAGCCTGAAGGTGCCTCAACACCAGAGCCCCGGGTACCTGACAACTCCAACCCCACATCTGACTTCTACACACCCACTCACACTGCCGAAGGCCGCAAGCTCACGAGAGAGGAGCGGCAGGCAGCGAACATGGCGAAGTGGGCCGCTGAGCAAGCGTCCGACAAACCCATTATAACGCCCGACCATGTATTGGCACCCTGCCTCGTAACAGCCAGACGAAACAACGAAGAGGCCACTGAGATTCGCTATCTGTTTCTATCTAGTCGCATCAATTCCTTCCGCGGACGCACTCGGAACCAATGGCAAGAATTCGGTCGCCAATCTCAAAACATGGCCACCTTTGGGGAAGAACACGAAGTGTACAAGGCATTCAAAGGAAAAGAGATTGAAGACATTGTTACATTCCGGGACAATGAATTCATTATCGTCGATCTTGGGTTTGATGATTAGGGGCGTTGGTAGTGAACTTTCCTAACTATCTCCATCTAATTCCATAGTCGACCTGAACAGCGGGTCTTTTTATGTGCCGCCTCTGCGGCCCGGTGGTCGAAACCTTTCCGGCGTATGCGCGCTGTTCAGAATCACTTGATGCCGCGCTGTTTTTTGATGGCCTCGTAGGCGGCGGTGATGCGGTCGAAGCGGGTGCGGGCTTGTTTTTGGTAGTCGGCGCCCATGTCGCGGACCTTGTCGGGGTGGAACTTGACGGCCATGCGGCGGAAGGCCTTCTTGACCTCGCTGTCGGTGGCCGATTCCGAGATTTCGAGGACGGCGTAGTGGGAGGCCACGTCGGTGTAGAAGCTGGCCTCGATGCTCTTGCTGTCTTTGGCACTGATGCCCATCCAGCCCGCGATCTGGCGGATGACCTCGACTTCGCTCGGGTCTACGTTGCCGTCGGCTTGGGCGATGCCGTACATGTACTGCAGCAGGAGCAAGCGCTTGCTGTGCTCCATCATGCCTTGGATTTGACGGCAGACGGCGCGGGCGTCCACGTCTTGTTTCAAGACCTCTCGGAGGGTCAGGATGTAGCGGTCGGCTTGGGCGTCGCCGAAATTGCTCACGAAGAACCGCTTCACGTAGTCCAGCTCGGACTTGAGGATGCGGCCGTCGGCCTTCATGACGGCCGCACTGAGGACGATCATAGAAGCCGCGAAGTCACCGGCGCTGGTCTGCCTGCGGCGCGGCCCGCCTCCGTGGGGCATGCTCCGTTGCTGCGGTCCGCCTTCCATGGACAGGCTGCTGTCGGACATCATGGACCCAAAGGCATATCCGAGGATGCCGCCGATGGGACCGCCCAAAGCCCATCCAAGGGCACCACCAATGTATTTCGCGTACTTGCTCATCTTGAATTCTGTTGTTTACCAGCTGCCGCCGGCGCCACCGCCACCAAATCCACCGCCACCAAATCCGCCGCTGCCACCGAATCCGCCACCGCCGCCAAAGCCGCCTGTGCCGCCACGAAAGTGGCCATAGGTGCCGCGCGAACGGTTGGATTGATTGGCCAGCAGCAAGAAGGCGGCCAAGGTGCCCAAGCCGTTGGTGTTGGCATAGCGAAAGACCATGCGCATGAACAGCAGTCCGGGCAGGACAAACATCAAAAACAGCAACAGCAGGACCGCGATGGCGCCGCCTGTTGTGATGGGGGTTCCGGGTGAGTATTCTGAAACTTCACCACTGGCCAGGGGGCCAAGGGCCGCCACGGCATTTTGAATGCCCCGCGCGTAGGCGTCGCTTCCTCCGAGTTTGAATTCGGGGATCAATTCAAAGTCGATGATGCGGTTGGCGGTGACATCGGGAATGGCGCCTTCGAGGCCGTAGCCCACCGAGATGAAGACCTCTCCTTTCCGTTGGGTAGTTTTGGGCGACAAGGCCAGTACAATGCCGTTGTTGAACTCGGCATCGCCCACGCCCCATTTGCGGCCCACGCCGGTGGCAAAGTCAAAGGGTGATTCCCCACACAAGTCGGGGTGGGTGACCACCACAATGCTGTTGGGCGTGGTGTCGTTGAGGGCGAGGATGGTGCTGTTGATCTGTCCCTCTGCTGCTGGAGACAGGACCTCGGCATAGTCGTACACAAAGATGCGGGGCGTGCCGTTTTCGGGCAGGCAGTCCAAGTCGGCTTGGGCGCACAGCTGAACGCTGGCCAACGTGAGGAGCAGGGCGGAGAGAAAGCGCATCATGATCCGAAACTGATGTCGTCCGAAAGTTCATTCACGTCGTCCTCGGCCACCGGAAAGTGGGCCGAGAGCTGCTCTCCGGCCAACCGGATGCCCGCAGCCAGTCCTTCGCCCGGTTTCCCTTGGGAAAGGCCAGTGATCACGGTGTCCTTGACCCCGTCCCAGAATCCTTCGGACACAGCGGCGTTGATGCCGCCGTCGCCGAGGATGGCGAACTGCCGGTCCTCGGTAGCGAGGTAGAACAGCACGCCATTGCGGAGTTCGGTCTTGTGCATGTCCAGCGTGGCAAACACCGTGGCTGCCCGGTCCATCACGTCCACCTTGCACCGCGACTCCACATGGAGACGGATTTCGCCGCTGGTGCGGGATTCGGCGTCTGAAATGGCGACCAAGATGTCGGCCTTGTCCTTGTCGGACAAGAAGTCACGCGCGGCCATCAAGCGCCGAAGTCCACAGATGGCGCTGCCTCGCTGCCGGAGACGGCCTCGAAATAGTCGCGAACGTCAAAGCCAAACAAGCCCGCCCACATGGCACCGGGGAAGCGGCGGACATTGCCGTTGTGGGTTTTGACCGCACCGTTAAAGTCCTTGCGGGCTACGGTGATGCGGTTTTCCGTGCCTTCGAGCTGGGCTTGAAGGTCGGAAAAGTTTTGATTGGCTTTGAGCTCTGGGTACCGCTCGCTGTATCCCAACATGCCGTTCATGGCGCGTCCGAGCACCATATTGGATTGCTGGAAGTCCGCAATGCTGCCGGTCCCGTCGCCCACCGCCTGCATGGCGTTGAAGGCGGAGGCGCGGGCCTCGGTCACGGCGGTCAGCGTGCTCTTCTCGAAATCGGCCACGCCCTTGACGGTGGCGACCAAATTGGGAATCAAGTCAAAGCGGCGCTGGTATTGCGTTTCCACGTTGGCCCATTGCAAGTCCACGGTCTCTTCACTGGAAATGAAGCCGTTGTAATTGGACATGGCGCTGTAGCCGACAAATGCGAGGAGGGCGAGGAGGGCCCAGAGTGCGTATTTCATGAATGGAGTTTAGTCGTTGAGTCCGGCATAACCGGCAGAAATGAAGGTGGTGAGCTCTTCGCCTTGGAGCAGGCCTTGCGAAAGGCGCGCCAGGGCGATGGCCCGTTCCACTTTGGGCTTGCGCGCTTCCGCATCGCTGTCGGCCCATCCGGTCACCAGGGGGTGGTTGGCGTTGAAAATCAAATCGTAGCTGTCGGGCATGTTGCCAAACATGGCCATTCCGCCACCGCCGCCCACGCGCTGCTGTTCCTTCATGCGGCGCATGAACTCGCTTTGGGTAATGGTGACTGGCGGGGCCGAAGGCGACATCGCTGCGAAGGCCACCTTGTAGATGGTCTTGTCTGGAACGAGCCCTTCGAACTCTTCCTTGAGGGCGTTCTGCTTCTCTTCTTCCAGTGCGCTTTCGGGCGCGTCGTCTTTGGGGATCAAGCGGTCCACAATGTCGGAGTCGACCCGGCGGAACTGAACCTTGGTGTCGCCAGCGGACATCTCCAGCTTCTGGATCAGGTGCGAGGTCAGGGGGCTTTCCAGGTGCAATACCGTATACCCAGCTTCGCGGGCCGAAGACACGTATCCGTGCTGGGCCTCGGGGTTGGGCGTGTACAGCATGACCACATTGCCGTCCTTGTCGGTGTGGGTCTCTTTGAGGGACGCCACCAATTCGTCCATGGTGCGGTGCTGGCCTTCGGTGTCGCCGTAGAGGGCAAACTTGCCAGCGCGCTCAAAGAACTTCTCGTCCATGAGCATGCCGTACTCGGTGAACATCTGGATGTCCTGCCACTTGGACTCAAAGTCGGCGCGGTCGTCCTTGAACATCTTGCCCAGCTTGTCGGAGACCTTTTTGGAGATGTGCGAGGTGATCTTCTTTACGTTGGCGTCTTCCTGCAGGTAGGAACGGGACACGTTCAATGGGATGTCCGGAGAGTCGATGACCCCGTGGAGCAGCGTCAAGAAATCCGGTACGATGTTCTCCACGTTGTCGGTAATGAATACCTGGTTGGAGTAGAGGTGGATCTTGTTGCGCTGCATGTCCATCTCCTTCTTCACCTTCGGGAAGTAGAGCACGCCCGTGAGGTTGAACGGGAAGTCCACGTTCAAGTGGATCTGGAACAAAGGCTCGTCGAAGTTCATCGGATACAGGGTCCGGTAGAACTCCAAGTAATCCTCGTTCTTTAAGTCGGCGGGTGACTTGAGCCAGATGGGGTCGTTGGCGTTGATCACGCGGGGCACCTCCACAGACACCTTCTTCACGTTGCCTTCTTCGTCCTTCTCGCCGCTGGGGTCGTCCTCCTGGGTGGTGGACGTGCCGCAGATCACCGGGACCGGCATGAACTTGCAGTACTTCTCCAAGATGCCCATGATGCGCTGATCCTCGAGGAACTCCGCACCTTCCTCGCCAATGTGGAGTACGATGTCGGTGCCGTACAGGTGCGCTTCGTCGCGGCCGAGGGCCTTGAAGTCGTCTTCGGACAAAGGCCCCATCTCGTAGTTGGGGGAGCCGTCACAGGTCCATTTTACTGGCGCTTCTCCTGCGCGCTGACTCCAAGACAAAATGTCCACGCGGTCGGCGACCATAAAGGCACTGTAGAAACCGAGTCCAAAGTGGCCGATGATGGCTTCCTTGGCTTCGGACTGGTCGGCGTACTTCTCCTGGAACTTCTCCACGAATTCGGTGGCGCCGGAGAAGGCGATTTGATTGATGTACTTGTCGACCTCCTCCTCGCTCATGCCAATGCCCGCATCGCGGATGGTCAGGGTCTTCGCCTCGCTGTCGAGGATCACGTTCACTTGTGCGCCGTCTGCGTTGCCTTCGATTTCAGAAACCCGAATCAGGGCCTTGCGCTTCTGGGTAGCGTCTACCGCGTTGGAGACGAGCTCGCGCAGAAAAATTTCGTGGTCGCTGTACAGGAACTTCTTGATGATCGGAAAGATGTTTTCCGTCTGTACGTTGATCTTGCCTTGTTGCATGATGTCGATTCTTGTTTTAATGGCGGTCCATTGCTGGCCGGCTCCCAACAGTCAAAACGCATGCCGAAGGCCATCGGGCACAAAAAAAACCGCCGACCTGTCAGCAGGCCGGCGGTTCCAGTGTCAGGATGTCAGGAATCACTGTCGGATGACCTGCTGAATCGTTGCCCCTTCCAAGGCGAACAAATAGGTTCCGGCAGAGAGGGGCGTCATGTCAATGCGCACTCCGTCTTGGTCTGTTCCCGACAGCATCACCCGACCAGAGAGGTCGAGCACTTCCCACTTCTGCTGACCAGCGAACTGGACGTTGAGCATATCAGTGGTGGGGTTAGGGGAGAGGGTCACAGTCACACCTTGGCTGTCGATTGTGCCCAAGGGCAGCCCAGTGGGACCAAAACGGTAAACCGTACCATCGGTAGGGTAGCTGTCCAAGACAGGACCGTAGTACCAATCATCTAGGCTGGAGAGCATTGTCATATTGGGTTGCGAAGGGTTGCCCCCCAAAGCCACAATGTTCCCAAAGTACGAGTCGGTGTCTACGTTAAGCAGGAGGCCTGACACCTGGGGTTCCCCAGCGGTGATGGCCTCTGCGATGTCCGAGGGACCGTAGTGGTATTCGATGCTGTTGTCGGTTTCGAAGAGGCGCACTTGCAAGTTCACGTAAGAAAAGGTCACAGTGTCGGGGCCAAAGACTTCGTCGTACAAACCGGCATTGGCCCATTCAATCGTGAAGATTTGACTGCCCGGAGCGCCGGTCGTGGACCATTGAATGATGGAGGGTTCCCCACCGTTGATGGCCCGGTCAGACAGGTCGTAGTTGGTGGGGATGACCCCATGAAGCAAGGGAGAGCCTGATTTGGGGTCAAACGTGAGGCCCATCATCAAGCAACCCACGCCGTATTGCGTGAGCTCGGTAATGGGGGTGCCGGCCATGTCAAAGGTGAAGCCCAAAGGCGCCGAAAATGTCGGGTCGTCCCAACCCTCGTCGCCGTCGTATTGGAACGGAGACAAAACCGTAGCCTCGACCAATGAGGCGTATGGCTGACTGAGCACAAACAGGTCGTACGGTAGATTTTGTGCGGCTAGACTCAAGGGCAAAGCCAAGGTCAGGGCAAAGAAGGAGGAGAGGCGCATGCGAGGGTGTTTTGAGTGCATAAGGTGGGTCTGAATCAGAAGACGGGAAAGATGTGGCTCATCATTAACGGATGATCATCTCCGGGGTGATTGTCAATCGGTGGTCGAATTCAATCCAGCTTCTCCCTTCGTTACTGTGGCTAAACCAGTCTTCCGGCCGAGGGTAATTGAGCCATTGGCCCTCCAATAGGTCGAGCGTGTCCATGTAGGTATAGGGCGAGACGTAGTGCGCACATTCGTTGCATTTGCCCCGTTGGTCAACAGCCCAAAGGGTTTGAGTACCGGCGGGTGGAATGTCCACAGCAGTAGAGTCCACCCAAGTATTGTGCCCCCGAAAGAGGAGCTTAACCGTGTCGCTGGTGCTGTTTTCGAAATGGTACTGAACGCGTGTAGCGCCCTCGCAACCGCAAAAGACAAGGCAAGTCAGGAAACAAAGCCATCGGTTCATGGACATGTCCGAAGAACGCGATGCCCTGGGGTAAGGTTGCCTTTGGATTAGAAGTTGGGCTTGAGCACAAACGTCTTGTAGAAGGTGTCGATCACGGCCACCGCTTCTTCTGCGGTGTCCACCACTTGAATCAAGTCGAGGTCCTTGGCACTGATGGTGGCATTTTGCTCGAGGAGGGTGGCTTTGATCCAATCCATCAACCCTTCCCAGAAGGCTTTGCGGACCAAAACAATGGGGAAACGTTTGGATTTGGCCGTCTGAATCAAGGTGATCGCTTCAAAAAGCTCGTCGAGCGTACCGAATCCCCCTGGAAGTACAATGTAGCCTTGGCTGTACTTCATGAACATGACCTTCCGAACGAAGAAATAGTCAAACTCCAAACTCGTTTCTGGACTGATGTAGGGGTTGTGGTGTTGCTCGTGGGGCAATCGCATGTTGAGGCCCACCGACACACCTTCGGCTTCGTGTGCGCCTTTGTTTCCAGCTTCCATAATGCCGGGGCCACCGCCGGTAATTACACCATATCCACTCTCCACCAGCTTCCGGCCAACTTCGGTGGCCAAGAGGTAATCGGGATCGTCTGGCGCTTTCCGGGCAGAGCCAAAAATGCTGATGCAAGGTCCAACACGCTGAAGGCCAGCAAAGCCTTCTACGAACTCGGACATGATTTTAAAGATGGACCAGCTGTCGTGCGCTTTGATGTCGTTCCAGCTCCTCGGGTCGAGGTGAGATTTTCTTACCATGACCAAGGAATATACGAAAGATTATACTGGTTTGCGTCGCTCCAGTGTGGCTTTAATGTGTTCGGCAGTGGCCCCTTTGCCGGCGTTGCCCACTTCTTCGGGCGTTCCTTGTGCCACAATGTGTCCTCCTCCACTTCCGCCTTCTGGTCCGATGTCCACGATGTAGTCTGCATTGCAGGCCACGTCCAATTGGTGCTC
>CASICO010000025.1 GCA_949373165.1 uncultured Flavobacteriales bacterium
GTACTCAATCAGTTTGCTGGTAAGGCGCCAAGAAGTAAGTATTTGTAGTTGCTTGTTTGATTGGGTTGCTGGATTTCAACAGAGAATGATTTCGCTTTTCCCGCTCCGCATGTCTTGTAGATGGTAAAGTTTTCGCGTGAAATCTCTGACCCATTTGAAGCGAGATAGAGGATTTGAATTTCAAAGTCTTTGAATTGAGCGACCAATGATTCAGATTGGATGCGGCCGGTAAACTTGTGGCCCGTTACCCGGGTAATGGCGTTTCGGAACAAGGTTTCCCGTTGCACTGTCTCTCTAATGGCGCTGACGTTGGGGTTCTTTATCTCGACCCATTTTGTGGGACTCTGCTCTTTCCATTTCTCTCAATGCATCGATCAGAACCTCCCTCTTGAGTTGAGCAAGCTCAATGCGTTGCTCGTTTGGTGACATTGAGTCAATCTTCGCTGCGGGTGATTGGCATGAGGTGAGCAATAGGACGCACAAAATGGCAAAGAGGCAACGGATCGTCATGCCGCAAATATTGAAAAAAAAAAAGGACGCAGTGCAGGAGGCGTCATTTAGGCTTGGGTGGTCAGGACATATTGCAGTGTCGTGATGGACATGAGATGCGGCGCCGCCATCTTGGTGTGCACTCGTCAGGCGGTGGGTGGTCATGTCGGCGTTGGAGAAGGGTTGGGTGGACCTGGCCTTGGGTCCAGAATGTCGAGCAAGGGGATGTCTTTGAATTTTCCCCAGTCTTTGGCTGAAGAACAATGGGAAGTCAGCACGTGGTGCGTTGGATGTCTTGGGATATTGCGGACATGAACTCGATGATGATTTTCGCCGTTATGGCCTTGCTCTTGCCCATTCTGTTGATTTACAACCGCCGCAAGAAGAAGTGACTTCAGGGATTTCGTCGGGACTTCGTGTGCGGCTTGGGACAACCTCTATTGCGGTCGAACTTGCGGGCATGTACCGTCTGCTTCTCACGTTAATTTGTCTTGCCACCACCCGCTTGTTTCATGCGGTCAGCAGTCGGATGATCTCGACAGTTCCAATGCGGGAGTATCGGTTTTTTCACCCAATGGAGGGGAGGGGTATTTTCCCGGAGACACGGTCCCTTGTAAACTGGTTCGGGGGATTCGAGAATACGGGTGTGGATTTGCGGAAAAATGGCGTCAAAGTCATGGACATCGCGGGGGATGTCGATACGGACACTTTGATTCAATGGGTGGTGCCTGGGGCATTGCCGCCGGGCGGAGATTACCAAGTTCGAGTCTATGACGCGGGCCCACTGGAGGGGAATGACTGGAGTGATGGTTTTTTTGCGGTGTTTCCTGAGGGTGGGGAATACTGTGGACAGGGAACCGAATGGGATGCTTCGTTGAACCAATGTGTCAGCACCGTGGCTTCTTCAGCCGTGGCTTGTGGCGATGGCACAGTATGGGACCCTTTCAACCAGGAGTGCATTGTGGCCATTCCCGCCGACATTGATCACGACGGTTGCGTCACGATCAATGATTTGCTTGCATTGCTGTCCGTGCATGGGACTTGTCCCGCTGTGCCTTTTGCGGACCCTTGTGCAGACGAAAACATCCTTTTCTATGATGGCCATGCTTACGACTTGGTCTCGATAGGGGATCAATGCTGGTTTGCCGAAAACCTGCGGAGTGCACATTATGCCAATGGAGACGTCATTCCTTCGGACATCCAAGACTCTCTGCTTTGGGCCACCGAGGGAGCGCAGACTTATTTTTTGGAAGATTCGGTTTTCCTTGAGGAAAGGGGCCGCATGTACAATGGCTTCGCAGTCTTGGATGCGCGTGGACTTTGTCCCACCGGTTGGCATGTGCCATCCGACACCGACTTTATTCAATTGGAAGGGGCCACAGGCCTGAGCGAAGTGGATTGGGAAAGCACAGCAGGAGACCGGGGGTGCAATTTGGAGATAGGGGAGGCATGGAAAAGCCAAGCCGGATGGTATCCGGGAGAACAGGGGACGGATCTCTGGGGGCTGTCCGTGAAGCCAAGCGGATACTTTTTGACTTGGGAAGGCTTCGGCAATGATTACACGAATTCAGAGTTTTGGACGTCTACGCCCTATGACGCCACTCGTCTGTGGCGAAGGCAGGTACCGGCCGACAGTGGGTGTCTCTTTCGGGGGTGGTGGAAGATGGGTGTAGGCAGTGCGATTCGCTGCGTAAAAGACTAACCCAAAAAGTGGGCCACCGGCAAGGGTGAATGTCATGGGGAGCTTGTCCGCTGCACCGACGAGCAAGGACCTACCTTGAGGCGTGGCCAAAAGCAAATACATGCAGTGGTTCCACCGGGCTTTGGCTCGGGCAGCGGCCTTGACAGGCGCGGGGACCCAGATCGAACAGGGTGTCCATTGGGCGCAAAAGCTCGAAGGGGCGTCCCGAAAAATCAACATGCCGCGACGCGATGCGCTCAAAGCCATGGGGGCATTGGCCGCATTGCCCTTGCTGGCCAGTGCCGGCTGCGGAAAGGAACGCAGGTTGGCGAACACCACTGTGGCGGTCATTGGCGGTGGACTGGCCGGGTTGACTGCGGCGCTCAAGCTTCAAGACAAGGGCATGGCCCCCGTCGTGTACGAGGCGTCGGATCGTTTCGGTGGTCGCGCCCGCACCATTGAGGGGGTGTTGCCAGGCAAGACGTTCGAGGCCGGAGGGGAGTTCATTGATCAGGAGCATGAGTGGATGCTGAGTTTGGCCGATCGGTTTGGGCTGGCCCTGGATGATTTGGAGACATCTGATTTGGACGGCATGCGCTACCTCTTCAACGGGGAGGAAGTCACCATCGAAGAACTCACAGAGGCGACGGCGCCATTTCTGCCGATGTTCTTGGCCGATGCCGCAGAACTCCAAGCGAATTACGACGCCAAGTCGGTGGCCCTCGATGCGCTCACTTGCATGGAGTACTGGGACATGATGGGCATTGGTGGGGTGTGTCGCGCTGTTCTCGAAGTGGCCGTCGTTACAGAATTTGGACAAGCGCCCTCCCAGCTTTCGGCTTTGCATTTTGTGGAGGACTTGCCTCAAGTACAGGACGGGTCAACAGGGACAGGCGGGACGGAGCGTTTCAAATTTCGGGAGGGCACGCAATCCTTGGTGCAAGCCATGGTGGCCGAGTTGGGCGGAAGCTCGGGGCAGCAGCTCGTCACCGGAGCACGGCTCTCTGCCTTGCGGAGTCAAGGCCGGGGCTTTGTTCTCGAGTTTGACGGCATGAATGAAGTGGAAGCGGACATTGTGCTCCTGGGCATGCCCCTTCCCGCGATGCGGCAGGTTCAATTTGAGGGGCTGGACTTGCCCTCCTCGCTGCAGACTTTCATCGCCGAGGCGGGCATGGGGGACCACGCCAAAGTCATTGCGGGCTTCAATGGAACTCCATGGCGGGCGGCAGGTTTCGACGGAGAGGTGCTCACCAATGCGGGGCCACAAACCTGTTGGGACAGCAACTTGCTTAAGCCGGGTGATGGGTCCTTGACCTTCTTGCTCGGGGGAAGTGAGGCCGCAGCGCTCGATGTCAGTGCGTCGGTTGGGTTGGCCAGCAGTTTCACATCTCAACTGGCGCCTCTTTTCCCCGAATTGCCAAGTGCGTTGAGCGGTGTGGGTTGGGCCATCAATTGGGGCCAAGAGTCGGGGTTTGGCGGGAGTTATTCTTGCTTGGATCGGGGACAATACACAGCGGCCATCGATCACCTGTATTTTGAGGGCGATGAAGAGGAACGGCAGGTGGGCTTCGTCCGCAATCTTGGGTTCATCGGAGAAGCCTTTAGCGGGGACTACTGGGGCTACATGGAAGGCGCGGTTCAAACCGGTTGGCTCGCGGCCAAGCACGTCGTCGACGAGCTTGTGTAAACAAAAAAGGGGCAGCCAAAGCCGCCCCTTTCCCTTGAGTTTTTGCAGTGTCAATCGCGGCTCTTGATGAAGAAGAGCACCGCAAATAGAGAGCTGATCGCCAAGTTGCCAATGGCTGTTGCACCGCCAGCGACGCCTGTGGCGACGTGGTATGCAATGATGGCCACCCACATGGCTTCCGCGATGGCATAGACCTTGCCAAACGCAGCGAGGTTGTCGCCTGCGAGGTCCACGGTTTTCCATGCAATCATTCCGAAAATGAGAAAGGTGACCCCCATAAACTGGCCGAGTGTGTGCATGTCCGCGGAGACGTCGAAGTCGGCCATGGCCATGAACTGGTCGGTGTTGAACAAGGCCATCAGGCCATTGAGGAGGAGCACCACAGCGGATGCTTTAAAAACCAGAGAAAGGTTCATTTTGGTTGGGGTTTAGTTGGTAGCAGGGTTCTGTCCGGAAGCAATCATCGCCATGCGCATGCCCATGATGGCGGCCAAAATCCCGTGGAAAAGGGCCAGCATTTGAGGGAATTCAGGCATGGACATGATCATCCAAACCGAGGTGGCATTGACAATGAACAAGGTGAACGTGATGCGCAGGGCCATTGTTTTTACGGCTGGGTGGTTGAAGTCCACCTCCCCGGGCACCACGGGGTAGGCGATAATGGTCTGGCAAAGAAAGATGCCGATGGACATGATTTCGACCAAGCCGCCCTCGTACATGACCTCTCCTGACATGTAGCCAAGAAGGTTAAAGGTGACGACCATTCCGCCGAATAGGAAGTATCCCAAACGGACAAATACGGGGTTCCGTTTCACGACGCCGAATACAGAAAGTGCCGTAAACGTTCCAGCCAAGATGACGGGGATCAGCATTTCATTTTCCATGTTGAACTGGGTTTCGCGCCGATGCGCAAGATTGATTTTGAGCAATTTAGACGCTGGTTCGCCATCACATGAGGTGCATTTGTAAGAAATAACCTACACGATATTGTGGACAGATTCTGTTTCGGGTGTCAGGGTTGGAATGGGGGTGTAGGCCTGGTGTTTCGTTTCAGTATGTGCAGGAAGAAATGGCTCCGGATGCGCTCTGGATTGAGGGCAAGGGCAAATGTTTGGGCATAAAAAAGGGGGCTTTCGCCCCCTTTTTTCTTGTTGTGTTGGCTGCGCTTCAGAAGCGCGTGCCAAAGCCAATGGTGAGACCAACTACAGGGTCGTTCAAAAGCATGTTGACATTGAATTGCGGCGCCACATAGAGTACATCCTTAAAGTCGATGTATCGTCCAGCGTTGATGCCGAGGTCCAAATTGTTGAGCGGGTCCATCACGTCAAGTCCGACATAATAGTCGCCCATAAAGTACTGACCACCCAATGAGAGGTCGAGCGCGTCAAATGCACCACCGAATCCAGCCTTGGCTGTGACGACGAGATCATCGGCGACAGCATAACCGATGGTGGGCGCAATGTCGACACCTGTCGAAAAGAGGTTCAGCATAGAAGTGGCGTCACCTGTACCGAGATACCAAGATCCCTGAGGTTGAGCCGCATCTTGCGCAAACGAGGTCGCAACGAGACCCGTTGCGAGGAGGAGGGTAAAAATTTTCTTCATGAGATGAAAGGTTTTGCCAAAATTGACCCCAAGAATGAGTGCGTTGAGCGTGTTTATTCGCACTTTTCCAATAAGATGGTGTTAGTAGTACACGGTTTTGAGTCGAAGAGTCCCGCCAAAACTGGGATATCAGACATTTCTTACACTGGCTTCGTTTCGTCATCTTGCATCATTGGGGACTGTTTGTGGCGTCGTTTGGCGCTGTTTTGGTCCCCTACAAACCCACCTTCCAACATCCTGCATCCAGGAACCCGCTACCATGAAACAGATCTTCCCACTCGCCGCCTTGTTTGTCCTTGCTTCTTGCACGCCTCCTTCGGATGCGGGGCACTCTTCTTCCAACGGTGTTTTTACCCGCAATTGCGAAACCGCAATGGCCCTGATTCAAGATTTTGACAATGAGGATCTCAGTGCGGTAAAGGCCCATTTTGCAGACAGTGCAGTTTGGCTTCCCACAGCGTTGGGCATGACCGATACTGCGAATCTTGGCGACAAGGTGGAGCGATGGGAGAAGGCATGGGCCGAATACGACTTCAACCTCGCTTCAGAAGAAGTGCGTTTGTTGCCAGGTGTCAATTCTGAAACCAAACAGGCCGATGGTTCGGTGCGTGTTTATTTTGATTGGGACTTGGTGCGTTCCGCCACCGACAGTACCGAAGAGAAGACGGTCACGGTCGCGTATTACGAGTCTTGGGATTTCAATGCGGATGGCAAAATTTGGTTGACCCAGGTGTATGGGGATGAAACGGCAGCCATGGCTGCTTTGAACGAATAAGGCCAGTCCTTTGGAGCAAGGCTTGTTGCGCACCGGCTGCGCTGCATTGGCCACAGGGACATGTGTTCAACCCATGCCTGTGGGGCAATGTCAGTTTGCATTGCTTCTTATTTTTGATGGATGGCGACAATGAAAGTGCATTTGGAACGTGTGTTGATCCTTGCGTTTCTTTCTCTGTGGACAGGATTGACTCCGGTCCTTGGCCAAGTCAGGATAGCTGAGGTAGACCCTACGGGGGATTTGCCTGATGCTTTGGGCAGAGGCGAAGACTGGATTGAGCTGGTGAATGAAGGGGCTGACCCAGTGTCACTCAGTGATCTCCGGTTGTCCGAAGACCCCGAAAATTGGGGGAAGTGGAGCCTTCCGGACGTTTGGTTGCCCCCAGGTGAGCGCCTGTTGATTTGGTGCTCAGGCCGAGAGGTTGCTCTGGTTGATCATTGGGAATGTCCCGCAAACGAAGAGGACATTTGGCGCTATTTCGTTCCGAGCCAAGCATTGAATGCCAATTGGCGGACCCTAGAATTTGATGATTCTGGTTGGTTGAGTGGTTTGGGCAGCATTGGGTTTGGCGATGGTGATGATGCTGTTGAGGTTGTTGGCAATACGGTCTTCATGCGGAAGTCGTTCAACGTGTACAATCCAGAAGCGTTG
>CASICO010000026.1 GCA_949373165.1 uncultured Flavobacteriales bacterium
CACGTTGGATGGCATGAATTCGATGGAACGTCAAGGGTTTGAGTTGTTCCATGGAAAAGCCCAATGCGCCAATTGCCACGGCGGGGTTCATTTCAATGGATGGGGAATGGACTTTGCTGACATCGGATTGGACCCCAACAGTTCCAACAGTACAGGTCAAAACACCTTCATTACAGGAGGTTTTTTTGGCGGCTGGGGAGCCACGGCCATGAAGGTGCCTTCCTTAAGAAACGTCGCCCTGACCGGACCCTACATGCACGACGGCCGCTTCGCCACACTCGATGATGTCCTGGACCACTATAGCCATGGCATTCAAGATGTGCCGACTTTGGACATGCGGCTGAGGGTCTGGGGAAACAATGGTGGTTTTGGCGGAGAAGACATGCTCTTCGACCCCTTCTTTCCCGGGGTTGATTTAAACGAAGCGCCCCCCATTCGTTTGAATTTCAGTGAAGAAGAAAGAACGGCCCTCAAGGCCTTTCTGCACAGCCTAACCGATTACAACTTCATTCAAGACGAACGATTCTCGAACCCATTTCCTCCAACTCCATGAAACTCCTCTACACTGCGCTGATCGCGATGGGACTCGCCACCGGCGCCAATGCTCAAACTCAGTTGACCGAAGCGGTTGACTTCACTGTAACCGACCTCGACGGCAACGAGCACACACTGAGCAACTATCTCGACGCCGGCAAATATGTCTGCATCGACTTCTTTGCCTACTGGTGCGGGCCTTGCGCCGCACATGCCCCTTTCTTTACCGAGGTCTACAACACCTATGGTTGCAATGGTGGTGACGTCATTTTCATGAGCATGGAATACGAAGGAAGCTGGGACCAAACCCATGACTTCGAGGTTGCCAATGCGGGCGAAAACCCGGCCCCAGCAATCAGCGGTGCAGAAGGAGGCGGACTTGCAGTACATGGAGACTATGGCGTTCAGGCCTACCCCACATTCATTTTGATCGACCCCAATTGGAACATTGTGGAGCAAGACATCTGGCCCATGAGTGTGGACATCCTCGATGAGGTTCTGCAATCCTATGGTTTGGAGCAAATGGCCTGTGTTTCCTCTGTTGAACAGGAAGCTACAGTGTCGTTGCTGACCTGGCCGAATCCGGCCAATGAAGCCCTGCAAGTGGAGGCCATCCCCGGCACCCAACTGGCCCTGATTGATTTGCTTGGCCGCGAAGTCATCTCGGTGCGCGCAACACACAACCGCACAACCTTGGACTTGAGTCAAACCCCCGAAGGCAGCTATTTGCTTCGCGCCAACTCAGCCTTGGCCACGGAGACCCACAAGGTCATCGTCCGCCATTGAGCCCTTTAGGCCCACTATCTTTGCGCCGCCGTTCCTTCTTCTGGAACGGCGGCGTCTTATTTTACAGCGGCTTCCACCATGTCCACTCCCGCCTTCGACAGACCTGTGCGCGTCCGATTCGCTCCAAGCCCCACTGGCCCGCTCCATATGGGCGGCGTTCGTACGGCCTTTTACAACTGGCTCTTTGCCAAACGCCACGGCGGGACCTTCATTCTTCGCATCGAAGACACCGACCGTACCCGTTTTGTCGATGGCGCCGAGGCGTACATTGAAGACGCCCTCACTTGGTGTGGGATTTCCCCTGAAGAAAGCCCCACGCAACCCGGTCAGCATGGGCCTTACCGCCAAAGCGAACGGGGCAACATTTATGCCCCTTTGGTGCAACAGTTGCTCGAAAGCGGCCACGCCTACAAGGCCTGGGACACCCCCGAGGAAATCCAAGCCCGTCGCGATTCCGCCGAGTCTTCCGGAACCCCATTCCAATATGACGCTGCAAGCCGGGGGTCCATGCGGAACAGCCTCTCATTGAGCAAGGACGATGTCGCACAATTAAACGCCGCAGAGGCGCCGTTTGTCGTGCGCTTCAAAATGCCCGCCAATGAAGCGGTGACCTTTACAGACGCCATTCGCGACGCTGTGACCATCGACACCGCCGTCCTCGACGACAAGGTGCTCATGAAAGCCGATGGCCTACCGACCTATCATTTGGCCAACGTGGTGGACGATCACTTCATGGAAATTAGCCACGTAATCCGCGGCGAAGAATGGCTGCCTAGCGCTCCACTCCACCAACTTCTTTACCGAGCCTTTGATTGGACCCCACCCACCTTTGCCCATCTGCCCCTGATCCTCAAACCCGCCGGAAACGGCAAGCTTTCGAAGCGCGATGGCGACAAGGGCGGGTTCCCTGTTTTCCCCTTGCGCTGGGTGGATCCGGCTACAGGAAACGAAAGCAATGGATACCGAGAATCCGGCTACTTGCCCGAAGCGTTCATGAACATGCTGCTTTTGCTGGGGTGGAATCCCGGAACAGAGCAAGAGCTCTTTTCCTTAGAAGAAGCCGCCACTGCCTTCGACCTCAATCGTGTCATCAAAAGCGGGGCACGGTTCAATCCCGACAAGGCAAAGTGGTTCAATGAGCAACACCTGCGCAGCACTCCGGTGTCTGACCTCGTTCCAAACGCGCAGGCCCTCTTCGCCACCGAAGGGGCCGATTTCAACGCGGATCAAACCTCGGCCATCCTCGAAATGATGCTCGAGCGAATCGCCTTCCTCGAAGACCTCAAGGACGCGACGTGGCTGCACACCTCGCCCACCGAGTTCAACGCCAAACTCATCAAGAAGCGATGGAAGGACGACACCGACGGTATCCTGAGCGAGCTCGCCAAGGAACTCCGCACGGTGACCCCCTTCGAGGCCGACCCCATCGAGGCCGCCTTCAAGGCCTTTTTAGAACGCAAGGAACTCGGCTTCGGCCAGGTCCTCCTCCCCTTCCGCATCGCCTTAACCGGCGAAGGCGGCGGCCCGTCCATGTTTGCCTTCGCCGCCTTCCTCGGCAAGGAAATCACCCTCGACCGCCTCAACAAAGGCATGGCGCGCATCGCCCAACAACGCACCAAATCATGACCGGTCACCGCATCGACGTATTGGGACAGCGATTCTTTGCCCACCACGGCTGCCTTCCTGAGGAGGCCATCATCGGCCAAGAATATCTCGTGGACGTCAAAATTTGGGTCGACCTCAGCCCCAGCGCGGAAAGCGACGACCTGAACCAAACTGTAGACTATGTAGATGTCCACCAAATTTGTGCCCGTGAGATGGCCATCCGCTCCAAACTCGTGGAGCAAGTGGCCGGACGCATCTTGACCGCGCTGCGCGTAGAGCTTCCCCTAACGGACGCCATCGAACAAATTGAAGTGACCATTGCCAAGTTTGCACCCCCCATCGGCGGCGACTGCGAGCGCATCGCCGTGACACTGCAAGCCTAATGGGTTCCCCTACAAAAATCCATTATCTTTAATCCATGAAGTTTTTTCTACTGCTCATTGCGTTCATTTCCAGCGTCCTGGTTCACGCGCAGAATGACTGCCCCTATGACTTGAATGGAGACGGGTTCACAGGAGCAGGAGAAATGATCATTTTCCTTGGTGGATATGGGGCCCCGGGCAATACCGATTACGACTACAACAACAACGGCATTCGGGATTTCGAGGACGGTTTGATTTTCAGCCGTCACCTTGGTACCCAATGTCCTCAGCCTGAAATGGAAACCGATTCAGGAACCATCCTCGGGCTGGTCGTCCAATCTGTGGACACCCTCAGTGAAGGGTTGATCAGTTTTGGGGACACCATTCCCTCAGGGGCCGTCACCTACAGGCTTTATGCAGAGGTGAGCCATCCCGACGTGGTCCTTACAGGTGTTTGGGGCGATGCAGAATCTCCCTTGCGCCTAGAAGCGCCCGATGGGTTGTTCTTTTCTTTCCTTCAAGGCACGGACCATTTCGCATCCAACATTAATCCCGGGTTCTTCCCTACGGCTCCCACCTTAGCCAACGCATCCTGGTGGACCCTAAATCAAGCCCCCGAAGAAGGCGTGGACTTCTTGGTTCAACTCGGAAGCACAGCAGATTACATGGACGACATGGATGACAGCTCCATGCTGTTCAATGCACAGATGGGAGACGGCTGGCTTCTCTATGAGAACCTGCCCAATGCGGGCTTGCCCACCCCCTCCAACCTCAAGCTTCTCGGACAGTTCACCACCCTCGGACAAGGCGGGATTTGCGGCCAACTCAACCTCGAAGTCCGAACTTTGATCGATGGCCAGGGTGAACAATTCGAACAGGCCTTCGGGTTGACCTTTGCCTCGCCGGGATCTGAAGACCTGTGTGCAACGGCCAACCCCTGCCCAGAAGGAACGGACGTGGATGAGGACGGAATGGTCACCATCGCTGACCTCTTGCTGGTCTTGGGTCAATTTGGTGGGGTCACCGAAGGCCCTGCGGACATCGATGGCGACGGCACCGTCACCGTTGGTGACATCTTGGGAATCCTGGGTGGATTCGGCGCCATCTGCGATTAATCAGAGCTGCATTTCGGGCACCTCTTCAGGCACGACCAGCTCACCAGCGGTAGCGGCCTTGATGTCGTCCACCGAAACGCCAGGCGCCCGCTCCACAAGATGGAACGCACCGTCCATGATGTCCAAGACAGCCAAATTGGTGACCACGCGCTTCACGCAGGCCACGCCCGTCAACGGAAGGCTACACGCCTGTAAAATTTTTGAGTCTCCCCGCTTATTGGTGTGCATCATCGCCACCACAATGTTTTCTGCAGAAGCCACCAAGTCCATGGCGCCGCCCATTCCTTTGACCATGCGGCCCGGGATCTTCCAATTGGCAATGTCCCCGCCTTGGGAAACCTCCATGGCACCAAGCACAGTGAGCTGAACGTGCTGGCCGCGGATCATGGCAAAGGAGGTCGCGCTGTCGAAGTAAACCGCACCTGGCAGCGCCGTAATGGTCTGCTTGCCCGCATTGATGAGGTCTGCGTCCACATCCGCGTCCTTCGGAAAGGGGCCCATCCCGAGAATGCCATTTTCACTTTGAAATTCCACAGAAATGCCTTGGGGGATGTGGTTCGCCACGAGCGTCGGGATGCCGATACCGAGGTTCACGTACCAACCGTCCTTGAGTTCCTGCGCGATGCGCCGCGCAATGCCATTCTTATCCAACATGGGTCAATCCAAATGTAGCGCCCGCTCCATGAGCCGGCCGTAAAGTGCAGTTGCCGCTGCCAATTTGTTCTCCTCCACATTGGCCGCCATTTCGCGTTTGCGATTGTGGGGAGACATTTCTGGGAGGGTCCCTTTCAACCCCACAACATCCATCACCGCCTGCAACACCGCTCCCGGGCGCCCACTCCACGTGTCGTGGGACACCAAAACCACCCGGTGCGACTCCACAGTCAATGCATGATGGTAATAATCGAGCCAACGGTCCAACCAATAATCCAAGGCATCGGGATCGCCCTGGTCGCCCGATGTCAGCTGGCCTCCAAATCGGAAAGGCTTGTGGCCCAAACCAAATTCATGGTGAGCGAGCCAGTCCATGTAGGTCTTCACAAAAGGGTCATCGGCCTGCATGGATGTGTAGCGCTTGTGCATCGCCAACAAGGAAGAGGCATGGGCCAGTGGCTCCCTAAACATGAGCAACACCCAAAATTCTCGGTTGTGCTCGCGCATGCCCGCATAACGCAGCAAAGCATTGTTGTTTTTGGCCAAATACGTCTTCCCCTCTTCGCGCACAAGACCCTGTTGGTCCAAATACGCCGCATGCAGTTCAGCGGTCACATCATGCGGAATCAAAGCGGTCTCGGTGATGTAACTGTCGGCAGTCATCAACCGGAAAAAAGGCTCCTCCAATGCTTCGGCGGAGTCCGCTCCAACCAAAATGCCATCGCCATGACTTCGCTCTTTGAGCTCGCCTGTTTTGGGCTTAAAAAACCGCCGCCACGTGCCCGGCGCCATCACAAACGGCATGTTGGCGTAGTTCAGGCTGCTGAACGCCCCCGTCTCCATCAGGCGCTGCATTAAACTGGTGGTTCCGGCACGGGCAAGACCCGTCACAAGGACAAACGCAGGGTCGGGCCTGCCATGTCGCTTGCGCCATTTCTTGACCTCACGGTCATGCAGTTTTCGATGCAGATTCGGGTTGTCCAGTGCCAAACGATGCAAAAGCTGATTCACCGGGGAGTAGGCCCCTTTTTGGGGCCTTCCCTTCGGGTAAAACAAGCCCATTGTTCCGCCCAATGAAAGGGCCACCAAGCCCTGCCAAGTCAAAAAACCTTTTAGGTCTAAACTTCTTCCTTGTGACCATTCCCATCCACAGGGCAAGGCAGCCATCACCAGCAGCGCCACTCCAATCCAAAAAAAGAACAACAGCAAAGCGCCCAGCACCCGGGCCGTTTGCGCCTCCAAAACCTCCAACTTTTCATCCTCATCTCCAGGCTGGAGCATTCCGTCCACAAGACGGACACTGTCGTTGGCCAAGCGCATCAAAACACCCGCACGACTGCGCAGCAGCCAAAATGCCAAATGGCCCGAAATGCCCATCAAGAGGAAGGCCATCATTCTGCTGGAAATGCGTCCAACACCCTCGTCCAATTGGGCAAGTGATGATGACCGGCGTGGTGGGCTTCGTGCACACCTCGATACAAAACCCCTTCTGGACCCACCACCCAAAGAACACCCGAGTTCTGCTCCTCCAAGAACCAACGGTCACCGGGCAAGGCCTCTTGCAGCCCCTCGCTAAACGTCATGATGTCTTCTGACCCCATCAACCCCGGCAACACCGGGAGGAATTCCCCGGAGGAAAGGTCAAAAAGCGTGATCTCAGAATGGTATTGGGCCAGTTCGACCTGGTCTTTGGAGGTCGGGTAATTGTGGGCCGTGTTGGTATACACCCCCATGTTCTCTTGTGCATTGTTGTTGAAAATCGCAAGGGTGCTGTCGTTGACAATGTCCACATCGTGCTGGGCGGCGAGTGGCCCATCGATCACACGCAACACTTCGCCCGTAGCTGGGCGGAATTGCAACACACACTGCAAGTTGCGAAAACTCAAAAACAAGTCGCCCTCCAAGAAGTGCGCCGTGTTGGTCAGCGCCGGCTCAACGTCGTTCAAATGAAGCGGGTCTTGAGCATCACCAGACCGCAAAATCAAGTGGTCAAGCCCGTTGTTTTGCAGCACTTCCACCATGGAGTGTACTTCGAGGATGTATCCAGTCTCGGGGTCGATGCGGGCCACACTGTTGTCCAGGAATTGGACGGTTTTTCCTCCCATCGAGTAGCGTCCGCGGTAGGCGATGTGACGACCGCCGCGCTCCCAACGCATGGCACACACCCATAAGTCGCCATTCGCTGCTGGGTTAACCGCATGATGAAAACTCAGGCTGTCCTGTCGCCACATCACATTCGAAGCGGCATCCAACCGAAAAAGGGGCGAGCGGTTGGTGATGAAACTGACCACTGAATTGTCCTTGAGCAACAACGGATGGTGCACCCGCCAATGTGGCTTGAGCGGGCCCAAGGTGTCGGGGAGGACCCATCGGTGCAACTCCTCTCCGTTGCGGAGGTTGCGCACCGCTATCTGCCGCCCTTCTTCTTCATTGGAATACGCGGTGAGCGTGAGCACGTCCTCTTCCAAGAGGTTCAATGGCACAAAGTCCGATGGCGTAGAAACATAAGTCTGCGGGAGCTTCTGAACTTCCTTGACCGACTGCTTAAATGCATCGGGAAAGCCCGAAAGGCCATCCACAAATCCGTTGGCCCAGCCAAAATCCCGCTCGCCCTTGGCACGGTGCTTTGACATCCAACCAAACACAGCCAAAACGGCCAAAAGTGCAATGAACTGCGTGAACACCTTGGCGCTCCTTTTGGCTTTGCCTTCTCCTCGGAAGAACCGCTTTAACCGCAGCCAAACAATGAACCCGACCGCCATCAGGACAACCCCACCAATGAGGATGACCACCAGTGCGCCAATGGTGACGCCGCCACCGGGCCCGATATACAGGATGGATGCCGCGGTCATCCTTGGGTGACCGTACGTTGTTCTATGCGCTTCTCAAAAGCCCCTCCTTGGAAAATCCGCTGAACGAAAATGCCCGGTGTGTGAATCTGATTCGGGTCCAATGTCCCAATTGGAACGAGCTCTTCCACCTCTGCAATGGTGACTTGGCCTGCCATCGCCATCACAGGGTTGAAGTTCTTCGCCGTCGCTTTAAAAATCAGATTGCCCGCCGAGTCTCCCTTCCATGCCTTCACAATGGCAAAGTCCGCCGTCAATGCTGACTCCAAAATGTGAGGCTTCCCATTGAATTCGCGCACCTCCTTCCCCTCGGCCACTTCCGTGCCGAATCCAGCAGGGGTATAGAACGCTGGAATGCCTGAACCCCCAGCCCTGCATCTTTCGGCAAGCGAACCCTGAGGAATGAGGTCTACCTCCAATTCACCAGACAACATCTGCCGCTCAAACTCGTCGTTTTCCCCCACATAACTCGAAATCATCTTGCGGATTTGCTTGCCTTGAAGCAACAGCCCAAGGCCGAAATCATCGACACCCGCATTGTTGGAAATGCACGTCAAATCCTGCACACCAAGGCGGACCAACTCATGGATGCAATTCTCGGGAATGCCGCACAGTCCGAATCCCCCAAGCATGAGGGTCATGCCGCTCTCAATCCCCTGACAAGCTTCACGAACGCCTGCTGCCGTTTTATCTAGTGCCATCGTGTCCTTATTCAAATAAATCGTCCTCGTCCTCTTGGGCGCCCCCTCGGAAATCCAATCCTCGATCGGCTAAAATTTCCTTGCATGGTACTGCCTGCACAGCCCCTTCTGGCGGTCGAAAATCCTCTGCCAACAAACCCACACTGTCGTCGGCCAAAGCCCCCTTCATGTAGAATCCAAAAATGGGAAGGGCCGTGTTCGCCCCTTGTCCTTTCGTGGTGGTCGAAAACCGCACAGCCGGGTCCGAGGCCCCTACCCACACGCCGGTAACCAACTCCGGAGTCAACCCAATAAACCAACCATCTGCATTGGACTGAGTCGTTCCTGTTTTGCCGGCCATGGGGATTTTAAGGCCATCGTATTCTCTCTTCTCAAGGTCCATTCGCAAGCGAATGCCCGTTCCCTTGGTGCCCAATTCCGCGTTGTAAGCGCCATCCACAACGCCTTTCATCATTTCCAAGACACGGTAAGCTGTCGCGGCATCCAAACCCTGCTTGATCTCGGGTCGAGGCTCGTAAATGGTGTTGCCGCGTTTGTCCTCAATTCTTCGAATGATGCGTGGCGCATGATAAACACCCCCTCCCGCAAACGTGGCATTGGCACTGGTGACTTCTTGCAGCGACAGTTCTGCTACCCCCAAGGCAATGGAGGGAACCGCTGGAATGTCGCTTTTAATGCCCATGGCATGGGCCAATTCTATCACGCGTTCCACGCCGTAGTCTTTGATCAGCTTCGCCGTGACTGTGTTCATGGAGTTGGCCAAGGCGTACTCTAAAGTGACCATCTCACCATAGGCAAAGTCACTGTTCTCAGGACACCAGGGGTCCTGCCCTTCCGGCATTTCAATGCACGTTTTTTGATTTGGAAGTTCCGTACAAGGGTCCAATCCCAGGCGAATCGCTGTGGCGTAGACAAAGGGTTTAAACGTAGAGCCCACTTGCCGGCGCGACTGAACCACGTTGTCAAATTGAGACCACTGGTAGTCCAAATCGCCCACCCAGGCTTTGACCTCTCCGTTACTTGGGTCGATGCTCATGAGGCCGGCATGGAGAAGTGTTTTTTGATGCCGAATGCTGTCCATGGGCGACATCAAGGTGTCGACCCAGCCTGCCAATCCCATGACACGGGTCTGCACCTCTTCCTCAAATTGAGCGTCCAGTTTTCGCCGTGAAATGACCGGCCAAGCATGGCCACATCCACCTTTGCTCGGGCGGCAGAGGTGGACTTCTTGCCCTGCACTGTCTTGCTCCGCGATGTAAAATGCGGGCCGCTCGCATTCTGGGCATTCTTTCCCCATCGCCAGGCGGTATCGCCGACTTTGCTCAACCGCTCGCTTGAGAATCTTTCGCTGCTCTTTCTTCTCGATGTCTGGGCTAAAAGGCCAGCCATTTCCCGTTGTCCTTTTCAAGTCCTTCCAGAAGTCGTTTTGCAATTCGCCCCGAATGTGGCGGTTTGCCGCTTCCTCAGCATGCCGCTGCAATCGACTGTCCAAAGTGGTGTGTATCACAAGGCCGTCTCGATAGAGGTCGAAAGCCGCCCCATCTGCTTTGGCAATGCGGTATCCTCCCTCCTCGTCTTTTTCTCCCAAAAGCGACTTCACCTCTGCTCGCAAGCGCTCTCTAAAATGCGGCGCCGGACCTTCATCGTGGCTCACACGGCGGAAGCTCAACCCCAAAGACAAGGCGTTCAAGCTGTCCTGGTGTTCCTGCGGAACCGCCCCATACTTGATCATTTGAGAAATCACTGTGGATCTTCGCTTCTGCACCAAATCAGGACGGCGCAACGGGTTGTAAAGGGCGCTGTTCTTCAACATGCCAACCAACATCGCCGATTCGTGAACATCCAATGAGGACACGGACTTCCCAAAATAAACTTGAGCCGCACTTCGGATGCCAACCGCTTGGTTCAAGAAGTCATATCGATTGAGATACAGCGCCAAGATTTCATCTTTGGTGTACTGCTGCTCAAGACGGGTGGCAATGATCCACTCCTTGGGCTTCTGCAAAACTGCCCTTTCAAAGAACCCGGTTTTGTCATAACGCTCCGTGAAAAGCTGTTTGGCCAGCTGCTGGGTTATGGTGCTGCCACCGCCGCGTTTGGCCAAGTAAATGATGGCTCGGGCAAGGCTCTTAAAGTCTACCCCAGTGTGCTCTCTAAACCGAATGTCCTCGGTGCAAATCAACGCCGATACCAAAGACTGGGGCAAGTCACTGTACCGAACATCCGCCCGGTTTTCTCTGTAAAAACTACCCAACTGAACCCCATCCACTGCGTAAATCCGCGTGGCCAAATTCGTCTTTGGGTTTGCCAAGGTCTCTGTATCTGGCAAATCTGACGACGAGGCCAAAGCCAACAACCCTGCCACGCCCAAAAAGGGAGACAACATCACCAACCACAGCAAAAAACTGGGGCCAAAGAATCGGTCTTTGGCCAGCTTCTTCTTTGCGGCAGGGCCTTTGGATGTGGGCTTTTTTAGAGTCGGCATGGAGGTCAAACGGACAAATCAATCTCTTCCGCGCCGGCAAGATGCCCACAAAGGGTGGAAAAGGCGTTAAAAATGACCTCAGACACTCGAGCGGCGTAGCTTTGCGCCTCTAAGCCATGGAAGTTCTTATCAAAGCCAGCCAATTCCTTTTGAGCCTCTCGTTTCTGATTGTGCTGCACGAATTGGGCCATTTCATCCCCGCCCGACTCTTCAAGACTCGGGTCGAAAAGTTCTTTTTGTTCTTCGACATCAAGGGGGCACTGTACCAAAAGAAAATTGGAGAAACCACGTATGGCATTGGTTGGCTCCCCCTGGGTGGCTATGTCAAAATCGCCGGCATGGTCGATGAGTCCATGGACAAAGAGCAAATGGCCAAGCCCCCTCAACCTTGGGAGTTCCGTTCCAAGCCAGCATGGCAGCGCCTCATCATCATGTTGGGTGGGGTTACGGTAAACCTCATCCTTGGTGTGGCGATTTATGCCATGGTCTTCTTCGTTTGGGGCGAGCAAGACCTCAAGATGAACAGCCTGCCTTATGGCCTGTCATTTGCACAGCCACTGGAAGAAGCCGGACTTCAAGATGGTGATGTCGTCTTGACCCTTGGCGGAGATCCGGTTGCCCAATCCAAAGACTTTCAAAGGTTGGTTTTTGGCGGCGAGGTGACATCAGCAGAGGTCATGAGGGATGGCGTCAAGGAGACCCTCAATTTCCCAATAGAGCTCGGTCAAGTCCTTGTCGACGGGAAGGACAAGATGCCATCAGGCACAGCGCCGTTCAGCATCAATTACCCCTCCATCATAGACCGGGTGATCCCCGGGTCGGGCGCAGAAGCAGCGGGACTGCAAAGCGGCGACCAAATTTTGGCTGTAGACAGTGAGAGTACACCATATTTCGCTGACCTGGTGGCCGCTCTTGGCCGATATTCTGGTCAAACCGTTGCCCTTAGCGTGCTTCGGTCGTCAACTCCCAAGACCGCACAATCCACTGAATTCGACCGCCCTAGGCCCCGCACTGAAGGCCCCATTTTGCTGACAACAAAAGTCGATGACACCGGGAAAATTGGGTTTTACCCCCAAGATTTTAAAACCCTTGATGGTTTTGAATTTGTGGAGCGCGATTTCGGGGCCTTGGAGGCCCTGTCTGCTGGCGCAGACAAAACCGCAACAACACTCAACAACTATGTTTCGTCGTTGCGCTTCCTCTTTCGGCCAGGAGGTTCCAAGCAACTGGGAGGTTTCCTCACTTTGGGCAGCATCTTCAGCCCCCAATGGAATTGGCAGAGTTTCTGGAACATCACGGCCCTGCTTTCGATCATTTTGGCCTTCATGAACCTCTTGCCCATTCCCGCCTTAGACGGCGGGCATGTGGTTTTCTTGCTCTACGAGATGATCTCCGGTCGCAAGCCGAGTGAAAAAGTGATGGAATTCGGCCAATTGATCGGGCTCATCCTGATTGGTGGACTCATGCTTCTGGCCAATGGAAACGACCTCATTAAGTGGTTTACTGGACAATTCTAAAGATGCCCTAACTTGTTGACGCATAGGACCGAAAAATGGCGTTAATCGACTTAGAACATCTGAGGAGGATTGTGGGCAATGATCCAGAAGTCTTGAAACAGATTCTGGAGATTTTCACGCGCATTGCACCGAAAGACATTGAGGCATTAACAAACGCAGCTGCAGAAGGAAATCACGATCAAGTCAGCTTCTATTCTCACAAACTGAAAAGTGCGGCGGGTGCCATTGGCTACAACTCAGCTTATGACGACTTTAAAGAATTGGAAACCCTCGCCAAGAACTTGGCGGACATCGATGTAATCCAACAAAAAGTCAAGCTCATGAGTCAGGACTGTGCCGCCTGTATGGTGGACATCGAGCGCATCAGAAAAGAGCTTTAAGCGGTTTCCAAGAAATCACCGAAAAGTCCGGGTAAATCGGTCGCCGGGCCAAGCGCAAACCCGCCCATTCAGTTCTCCCTTCAAAAGTGCCGTTCGGGTTGCACTTCGGCCCATTTCTGCGGCAGCCACCACCTCATCAAAAGTCCGGGAAACGAAAGGGTCTAGAGCAGACAGTACGGGATCCTTTTCTGACTCTCCATCCTGCCTCTCTTCTTTCACTCTCCAACCCATGGCCGAGGGAAAGTCGATTGGCAAATGCAGCAATTCTGCCACTTGATCCTGAATCAACCTCGCGTTCCCTTTCATGCCTTCTGCGCACCATGCCGGTGACAACGCGAATACACTTCGGTCATAATCCTGGGCGAGTCTGGCCGTGATCAGACTTCCCCCTGGATCATTAGATTCCACCACCACTGTGGCGAGGGACAATCCCGCGATGATCCTGTTTCTTGCGGGAAAGGTGTATCTCGTGGGAGAGACCCCCCATCGATACTCCGAAACCCAGCACCCCCCGGCATCCAGTATTCGATGTCCCAAAGCAGCATTGGAGCGCGGGTGGACAGCATGAAGTCCATGAGCCAGGCACGCCACCGTGGGCACCCCCCTCTCCAAGGCGGCCCGATGGGCTGCTGCATCTATTCCTTCGGCCATGCCGCTGATCAACGTCCAATCCAATCCGTCCATTCCGTCCATCATTCCAGCCACCGCAGAAACGCCAAGAGAAGACGCACGTCTCGTCCCCACCACCGACACTGGCCGAGGACCAGAAGCACCTCAATGGGCCCCTTAACAAATAAAATCCAAGGTGCATCTGGCAATTGAGCCAAGGCATGCGGGTAACCCGCATGCCCCCAAACCAAGGGGCGAATCCCTTCCTGTTGCATTCGGCTCCACTGTCTCAAGGCCCTTTCGCGGGCTGCCTTCAGCATGGACCCTTCCACGCCCGCCAGCCATGGACCCAAGCCAACTTTCCTGACAATCCGCAATGCCCCCTTGCTGTTGAAACGCGGCAATTGTGCTGCTGTTAACCAGTCCAACATCCACTCCTCGCCTTCGAAGGGGGTGTTTGAAAGCGCCTGACCACCGTTTGATTTCATCCCTGCAACCTGCTCCACAAGCGGCCTTCTTAAACATGAACTTCGTGGCCGAGGCATCGCGGTTTACATTCGAACCCATGAAGTGTCCAAACTCTGCTGCCATTCGTGTCCTCCTGGTCATGGCCTTCGCGTTTTTTTCGGTCCAAGGTGCATTTTCCCAAAGCTGGAGTCTCGAAGGCGATGTGAAAGAAGAAGGCAACCCGTTGGGCCTTCCCGGCGCATCGGTTTTTGTCAATGACATTGGCGCTTTAACCGACATCAACGGCCACTTCGTTTTCTCCGGGTCAGTGCCTGGCCCCAAAGTCGTTCGCGTCCGATATGTCGGTTATGAAGAGTGGACAACCACCTTGGATGCTTGGACCGGAAAAGCAGACCTGATGATCACCCTCATTCCAGACGTAGCCAGCATTGGAACCGCGGTGATCTCCGCAGGTCGGTTTGAACAAGACCTCGGCGAAGTGAGCGTTTCCATTGACGTATTGCCCCCGGAATTGATGAACCAAGGAGCGCCAACCAGCGCCGACCAAAGTTTGTCGAGAACACCCGGAGTCACGATTGTCGACAGCGAGCCTCAAATCAGAGGGGGAAGTGGGTACAGCTTTGGCGCGGGCTCCCGTGTGGCGGTTCTGCTTGACGGCCTTCCCGTACTCAGCGGAGATGCTGGCCGGCCCACTTGGGGCTTCCTGCCCCTAGAAAACCTGGAGCAGGTTGAAGTGGTGAAGGGCGCAAGCAGTGTCCTCTATGGCTCTTCGGCATTGAGCGGTGTGATTCAATTCCGCACCGCTTTTCCCGATCCAGAACCCTTCACGCGGGTCAGTGTGCAACACGGCGTTCAAAGCAATCCCGGTCAAGGACGGAAATACTGGAGTCAACCTTTGATGCAAAGCAGCACGTCTTGGCTGCACACCCGACGCCTGAGCAACGGAGACGGCATCAGCTTTGGCGGCCAATGGTTGGGAAGCGACGGCCACAAGGGCCCGCAAATCGACCCGGTTACCGGACTCTCACACAACCGCACCTACAACCCATTTACAGTGGACCACTATGACGCAACCCGCCAATGGCGTGTGAATGGCGCGTGGGAACACGCTCCAAAAAATGGAGGGTGGGGCTATGGTCTTCGCGCCAACGCCATCAGCGGAGAGAGCATCAACACATTGCTCTGGGCCGATGCAGACACGGGGTTCTACGCCGCCACGCCAGGCGCCGACACCCGAAACATCCAGCGCATGGTCACGGTTGACCCCCACATTGAACGCTCTCATGGCAACTGGAATCACCGTCTTCAGGGACGTTTTCTAAGGCTGGTCAATGACAACGACAACAACCAAGGGAACGAGTCCAATACTTGGCAAAGCGAATACCGTTCTCGATACAGTGCTGAAATGTGGACGGCCACAGCAGGTGCCTATGCCCAAGGGACAAGAAGCGTGGCCGAGCTCTACGACGCAGGCGTAGGTGATTCCATTCACGACGCCGGCAATCGCGCCGCCTATCTCCAACTTGACGTGCAACCCCATGAACGCCTGCACTTGACTTTAGGTGGGCGATATGAGCATTTCACCCTCGACAATGTCTCCCTTGGAAAGTCCGTCTTCAGAACAGGTGTCAACTACCGATTTGGGCAAGCCAGCTTCCTTCGGGCAAGCATTGGTGAGGGCTTCCGATTCCCGAGCATTGCAGAGAAGTTCATCCGAACGACCGTCGGGGGCATCAGCGTTTTTCCCTCACTCGACATCCGACCGGAGTCTTCCACCAACATGGAAATCGGCATCAAACAAGGCTATCGTTTCGGAAAGTGGAAAGGCTTTGTCGACATCGCAGCATTCCAGCAAGACTTCGAGAATTTCATCGAATACACCTTTGGCGTTTGGGGCAACACCGGAAACGGCCTGCTCGACATTGGTTTTCGAAGCATCAATACCGGTCGCGCAAGGGTCAGTGGTTTGGAGTGGAGCACCATGGGCAAAGGAACCGTGGGAGAATGGGACGTCCAATGGCTCATTGGACAAACCCTATTGGACCCTGTTAGCTTAACGCCTGACTCCATCTATGCTGAGTTTTCTGGGGGCAGTACCGGCGGTGTTAGTTATGAATCAACAAGCTCTGACACCACGGGTGATGTGCTGAAGTACCGCATCCTCAACACATTTAGGGCCAACATTAGCCTTCAACATTCATCCGGATGGACCATGGGGTGGAATGGGGCCAGAAACACGACCATCCAAAACATCGACAAAGCCTTTCTCGACATCGAAGAACTCGGGCTTCTTGAATACGGCCTGATTGATTGGTTGAACGAGCGACCCGGCGCCCAATGGCTGCATGACTTTCAGGTTGGCCGGAAATTCGATGACCGCCACCACGTAGAGTTGATTGTGCGCAACGCCGCCAATTTGAATTATGCACTGCGGCCATTGGCGGCCGAGCCCAACCGACTTTGGATGGTGCGTTACACCTTCACCCCGTGAAGATTTCTGCCATCATCCCTGCCCGAATGGGCTCCACGAGACTTCCAGGAAAGCCATTGGCCGATATCGGTGGCACGCCCATGGTCGTTCACACCTGGCGCGCAGCAAAGGGTCATCCCAGCATTGATCGTGTATGCGTGGCCACGGACCACGCTGACATTGCCGAAATTGTGCGCCTTCATGGAGGAGAGGCTGTGATGACCAGTTCCGGGCACACCACGGGCACCGACAGGTGCTTAGAAGCGTGGAACAATTGGGGCGGACAGGGCGCCGTTCTCAACCTTCAGGGAGACGAGCCCTTCCCTGAAGAAAGTCACATCACCGCCATTTGCACGGCCTTACAAAGCGGGCACTCGGACGTCATCACCGCCATGCGGCCGGCCAATTCAGACGAACACGAACTCCCAGAGCGGGTGAAAGTGGCCACCGACCGGCACCATCAGGCATTGTATTTCTCCCGATCGGCCATCCCCTTCGGCGGGCCGCACTTCATTCACCTTGGCATGTATGGCTTTGCGCCTGGCGCACTGGCCACTTGTGCAGGGCTGCCGATGGGTCGATTAGAAGCCATCGAAAAATTAGAGCAGCTGAGGTGGCTAGAAGCGGGCATGAAAATCCACCTTGTACAAGTCGAAACCCCAGATGGACCTGGGGCCATCGATACAGAAAGGGACCTTGAACGTGTTCGGAAATGGCATCTCAATCTGTCAAAATCAACATGATTTCGACATTCAGTACCTTCTAGACTACAAATCCGTTTATTTTCACCATTCATGCTCGAATCATCCACAACGGATTTTTTGGTGAATGCCATGCCGCTGCTGCTCCATGACCACGATTGTTTGGTCATTCCGGGATTGGGTGGGTTTTTGGCGCATCCGGTCGCGGCCAAGTTTGATCCAGACAAAGGAGAATGGATTCCGCCAGGGCGAGATGTGGTCTTCAATCCAAAACTCACCGTTCGCGACGGGTTGCTTGAGCAAGAAATTCGGAGGGCCACAGGTTGCTCCACTGACGCAGCAACCCAACTCATTGACTTAGAAGTCAAGGCCCTGATGAACCGGGCGCATTCTGGCAGCCACACCGAGCTTCCTGGATTGGGCCGTTTATTTCTTCAGCCAGACGGGCAATTGGGCTTTGCCCCTGAGCCTCGTTTGGGTGAACGGTATGCTGCGCCTGGACTCGGACGCATTCCCTGGCCTGTCTTCGAACGCGCCACCCCATCAAAGCCTGTTGTGGCACCGGAAACTGCCCCAACGGAAAACCGCGAAACTGACGTACCTGGGACCACCGGGACTCCATTGATTCAGCGGGCTCTCAAGTTCGCCGCTGTTTTTGCCCTTCCTCTTTTGGTGGCCGGGTCCTTGCTTTGGAACCACCAAAACACAACCGGTTTCAGCTTGCTGCACTTGCCCGGCTCAACGGAGGCCTCCAATTTTGCCCCCCGCATCGAAGGAGAGGACATTCGCTTCCCGGAGACCAAAACCGTGATGGAGCTTCCATTTGTACAAGCTGGGGCGCCCATCCTCGAAGCCCAAGAACAGAATGAGGCCACCATGCCCATTCCTCAGCCGCAATCCATTGCAAGTGGATGCAGTCACCATGTGATTGCAGGCACTTTTGGTCAAGCCCCGCGTGCAGCTCAATTGGCACGGCGATTCGAAGCTTTGGGTTATTCTGCCTCCATACTGCCTGGTCCCGGCGGCATGCAGCGGGTCTCCGCCGGTTGTTTCAACCGCCAATCCGATGCCCTTCAATTTCAAAAGGCCCTCAAGGCGAGACACGGCTTTAGCCAGGCATGGGTGCTCCATTGGTAAGCCAAGATGAACAAGGTCATCATGCCCCTAGACTGGTCTACCATAAAGCATGTCGTGCTGGACTTTGGAGGCGTTCTATATGACATTGACCATCGGGCCACAGCCTCCGCGTTCCAAAAATTGGGAATCCCCGGTTTTGACGCATTCTATGCCCATGGAAGCCAGCTGTCATTGATGGACAACTTGGAGTGCGGAAAGGTTTCTGAAGACGACTTTCTCCTCGCTCTCAAGAACCAATGTGCTGAGGGAACCACAGTGGAAGAGGTTCGCGCCGCGTGGAATGCCGTTTTGATTGGCTTAAGAGAAAACATCCTCCCTACGCTTCAGGCCCTCCAGTCCCAATTCGACTTGGTTCTGTTCAGCAACACGAATGCCATCCACGCCCGGTATTTTGAACGTCAGATCCTGGACCAGGTGGGCCGTAAATTCTCAGACTGCTTTCGTCAAGTCATCTATAGCCACCGTTTGGGGCACCGCAAACCCAGCGCAAAGGCCTACATCCAAGTAACACAGCAACTGGGACTCGACCCCAGCGCAACGCTGTTCATTGACGACACGGAAGCCAATGTCATTGGCGCCATGAAAACCGGTTGGCAAACCGTCTTACACAACCCCAAACAAAAAACGTTAGGGCGCTTGTTTGACGAGTTGGGTCTGGAAAACCCCAAGTAAGACTTGCCCCATTCGCAAGGGGTCAATGCCACATGCCCTTGCCCGTGGCGACGCGCCCCTTTTTCCGGGTTTTCTTTTTCTCTTTCTTGTAGCCCATCTCAAAGCCAACACCCACTTGACCTTGCCAATGACCGGCGTCAAAAGGGGCAATTAAGCCTGGAATGTGCTGGGCTGAAACCGCCAGTCGCAGCGGCCCACCCCGCAAAGACAATCCCCCGCCGAATGACCATTTCTGCTGGCGATACTGCGCTTGAATGTGTGTGGCCACATTTCCGCGTATCCGGTGAGTTACCCCCACAAGCAAACCGTCCGTGTGTCGGTCAAATCGATATTGACGATAAACCAAGCCACTGAACTCCAAAGCCTCCGTGGCCCTCAATCGGAACCCGAGTCTCCACGTTTCTTGGACGGGTGTGCTGAATGCCTCCATCCCGTCACTGACGCTCTGAACCGCATAGCTCGATGACAAAGAATCCACCATCTCGCTCGCCCAATTCTCCAACATGGCCGGCAATGAATCCGGCAAACTCAAAGAGTCAGAGGACGAAAGCAAGGCCACCGCATCCAATCCTTGCAAAACAAACTGAGCCGGATCCACTTCCTGTCTCGTGATGGACTTCAACCATCGAATAGACCCTCGGCCCTCCATGGCGCCTTCCAACGCAAATTGAGGGGTCACCTTCCACAAGAAACCAAAGTCGTACGCGACACCCGCGCCCAAAGTCGGTGGGACAGAACCACTCTGTAAGCTCACCGGCTCTCCTCCATTCAACAAAGAGTCCAAATCCAAACCGGACGCTTGGATGGCCATGCTCCCGTCCACAGCCAAGCTGTAATCCACAGAATCGGTGGTGAACGTGGCGTCCAACGTTTCGGTCTCAAAAGAGCCAATTCCATTCAAGATGTGGATGCCCCATCCCACCCAGAACTTGTCCTCTTGAACCATCGCCCCCACGCTCAAGCTGTGGTCGAAATACCCCTGAGCGTCGAGTCCCAAATCCGAAAATGAAAGGGGCCGGCCGATCAAGTCTGGATGGCCGTTGCCTTTCCAGCCCAACTCAAACAAATCCCGATCGTAGGTGAATTGCTGCTCCGCTACAAAACGACTCCTCAGCCTAAATTCAAAACGTTCCTTGTCACGAAACGCCAATGCAAACAAAGGCGTCTCGCTCCTCAACCCAATGGTTTCCGAGGCGTCCATGCGCTCCAGCATGAGGTTGAAATCTACTTGACCGTCGGTACTGATGAATTCAAATGCACTGGGACCAGAATGGGTAACCAATGCTTGCGTTCCCGCCAGACCGCCAATCCAAATCTGCCCTCCAGAGGGGTGAAACAACGCGGGGTTCGACCAGCCTGCTTGACCCCACTCGGGCATCAACTCCACCGGGCCAAGCTGCGCGTGCCCGATCAAGGGAAAACACACGGCCAAAAAGAACGCCACTTTCAAATTCAGACCGTTCATTTTAAGGCTCAATTTTGGCATAGAGCAATGCACCCAATTGCATTTGCAATTCCTGCTCTTCGGTCAAGCGAACGTAATTGCCCAACGCTGCCTCGGCGGTGGAACACCAAGCCAATACAACCACGCGGTTGGCCAGCTTCAATCGGTTCGCCCTTTCCCAATCAAAGAAAAAGTCCTCGCGAAATTCAGAAGGCGCCAAAGGCAAACCCTCTTGATTCAAAACCGGCATAGAAAACAACGACAATGTCGAACTCAGCAAGCTGTCCAAAACAACCCCATTCTCATCCAAAAAGAAAGCTTGGAGGTCGACACCAAAAGGAAAGCCATTGTGCAGAATCAAACGCAACTCAGCAGAGTCCAATTCCGCGACTTCATCCTCCTCCTCCAAAGCCAACGCAAAATCCAAGGTGTCCACGAAGTCCACTTGAACCGCCCGAATAGACAATGGAATCTCCACTCGGAAATTGGCGTCAACAAAACCTTCGGAATCGATGAAATTCAGCTCTCCTTCAGCCAACGCCTCTGGGTTTGTGGTGATGCCCAAGCTCAAATTCAGGCCCACCGGATCCGCACTAAAAAAATCGACCACATTGCTGTTCGACTCGTCCACCTGCCAAGAGGCCACTGTTGGGTTCTGCGCATTTCCTTGCGCCGCGGCCACAAAAAGATCCTCAGCCGTGGTCTCCAAACTGATTTGGGTCACACCGTCCTGAACGAGCTCCAAAGCCACAGAATCTAAAAGAGCAGTCACCCCAAATCCATTGGTGATGTCCACACGGATGCTCGCCCGCTCAAGAGACAGTCCCGATGTTGTAAATCGGTCGTCAAACAAAGCCAATGTTGTCGCGCTTTCTTCTATGCTGATCACCTCTTGACCAAAGTCTCCCTCTACGCGTTCAAACGTCAACCCCTCCACCAACAGCTCCACCAAAATCGACTCTCCAGACTCTGCAGTATGGTTGGGGTCATTCTCAATGAAGAAGCTATAAATGCCCAAGATTTCATTGTCCACGTCTCCTGCATTGTTGGGTGTCAATCTCCAACCGCTCAAGTTTTCTTGGACAGAAAAAGCACCGTTCGCCAACATCTCAGCCGTCCAATTGACCGAGAAAGGAAGGCCTGTAGGGTCCAGCAAATTTGGAATCCATAACTCGCCGCTCACATCGTCACCCAGATCAGAATTGAGACTGAACGTGAGTTGACCTGTCGCCAATTCCACGTTCGTTAAAATGGCGCCTTCGGGCTGCGCCACATCCAAGGCTGACTTCACAGAATCAGTGTAGGTCCACACCTCGCCTGGCAAAGTCGCATTGAGCGCAAAAGCGACGTTTTCATCCAACACGAAAGCCTCTGCCTCATCCAACCCTGGCAAGACCAACCATTCCTCTGCCAAGGTTCCCGTCAATGAAGCTTCATGCACAAAAGCCAGTTCTCCATTGGAAATCCCTTGAACAGGCGTGGCGTTCAAGCTGTCTCCCAACAACTCAAGGACATCTCCCAAATCAAAGCGCGTGTCCACCAATGGCACGGCAACAATGGGCGTCCATGTGGAGAACGTCAGCTCCTCCGGCGGCTCCTGACATCCGGTACTGCCCAGCATGAAGGCCAAAGGCAACAACATCGAGGCCCAAAAAGGACGATCTAAAAGTGATTCGGACATGTCTTGAGTGTACGAGAAAAAACCCTCACGGTTACCCGCGTCGATGAACCTGGGAATTCCCGCCTTCAATCAACGGGAACTGCCGCCTCTTTTATTCTGTAATCCCCTCGAGATCCATCATGAAAGCGTATTCCAAAGCCGTCTCCTTGTAGCGACGGAAACGTCCGGACTGACCACCGTGTCCTGCATCCATATTGGTGAGGAACAACAAGGTATTGTCGTCGGTTTTCATCTCTCGCAACTTGGCCACCCACTTGGCGGGCTCCCAGTACTGCACTTGACTGTCCCAGTATCCTGTGGTCACCAAGGTGTTGGGGTAGTCTTGGGCTTTCACTTGATCATACGGGCTGTACGACTTCATGTATGCATAGTACACGCTGTCTTTTGGGTTGCCCCACTCGTCGAACTCAAACGTGGTCAACGGAATGGTCTCGTCGAGCATGGTGTTGATGACGTCCACAAACGGCACCGCCGCGACAACACCATTGAAGAGTTCTGGCGCCTGGTTCATGACTGCGCCCATGAGCAAGCCTCCGGCAGACCCTCCCATCGCGTAAAGGTGCTCAGGAGAGGTGTACTTCATGTCCACCATGGCGCGGCCCACATCTTCAAAGTCGTTGAACGTGTTTTGCTTTTTCAAGAGCTTGCCATCCTCATACCACTGGCGGCCCATTTCCTGGCCCCCGCGAATGTGGGCAATGGCATACACAAATCCGCGGTCGAGCAAGGACAGGCGAACACTGGAGAAGTAAGGGTCCATGCTGGCGCCATAGCTGCCATATGCGTAAAGCAAGAAGGGGTTCTCCCCGTTTCGCTCTGTGCCCTTCTTGTACACCATGCTCACAGGCACCTTAACCCCATCGCGCACCTCGACCATGAGGCGTTCCGATGTGTAGTTGTCTGGAGAAAAGTTCTCGTCGATGACCTCCTGCTGCTTGAGCAAAGTGCGCTCCCCGGTGCGCATGTTGTGGTCGTACGTGCTGCTCGGCGTGGTCATGGAGCTGTATCCAAACCGCAAAATCTCTGTGTTGAAGTCTGGGTTCGAACGGGTTCCCGCCGTGTATGCCGGGTCGTTGAACTCGAGGTATTCATCCATAGAACCATCCCAACGCTTGATCCGAATCTGATTCAGTCCGTCTTTTCGCTCCTCCACGACCAAGTGGTCTTTGAAGATGTCGATGCCCTCGAGCAACACATCGGGACGGTGAGGAATGACTTCTTCCCAATTCTCCTTGGACGTGGCGTTCACCGGCGTCTTCATCAACCGGAAGTTCTTTGCGTCTAGGTTGGTGACGATGTAAAAATCATCTCCGTAATGGCTGATGCCGTACTCCAAATCCCGTTCGCGGGGCTGTACCACCCTCCATTCGCCCATCGGGTCGTCTGCACGAAGCACGTGGAATTCTTGCGACAGCGTTTGAGACGTGTAAATCACCAAAAAAGCATCACTCTTTGTGCGGTATACGCCACAGGCGAACGTTTCGTCTTTTTCTTCGAAAACCAGCACGTCGTCTTCCACTGGCGTGCCCAAAACGTGCCGGTACACCTGATTGCTGCGGAGCGTCTGCTCGTCCTTTCGTGTATAGAAAACCGTTTTGTTGTCGGCCGCCCACGTGGCGCCTCCAGTGGTAACGGGAATCATGTCCGGCAACATTTCTCCCGTCTGCAAATCTTTAAAGTGAACGTTGTATTGGCGGCGGCTTACTGTGTCCACGCCAAAAGCCAGAATGCGGTTGTTGTCGCTGACACCCATTCCCCCGACGGCGAAGTAATCGTGTCCTTCGGCCAATTCATTCTGATCCAATAAGACCTCTTCTTCCCCGGTACAATCATCATAGCGGGTCTCGTCTCCCGAAGCCTTGCGGCAATTGATCGCATATTCCTTGCCTTCCGAATAACGCGTGTAGTACCAAAAACCACGGTCCCTCACCGGAACGCTGCTGTCGTCCTTTTTGATGCGGCCCACAATTTCATCAAACAGCTTCTCCTGAAGTGGCTGTGTATGGGCCAGTTTGCCCTCGATATATTCATTCTCCTCGTTGAGGTATTCGATTACATCCTGGGTCTGTGCATCTGCTGTTTCTGCATTCTTTTGCTCATCGCTCAAACGCATCCAGAAATAGTTGTCGACTCGGGTGTCCCCGTGATCAGTCAACTCAAGCGGAATCTGTTTTGCCATCGGTGCGATGGCATTGTCGTCTTTGGACATATCGGAAGGGGATTGACAGGCGATGAAAAAGGTGGCGGTCAACATCACCACAAAAGCGCCTGAAAGGCGCGCACTGGTCAGGGCTCGGAGCATAAGAATCGTGTATTGAACCTCAATATTAACTCACACCAGAGGCACAAGGGTGACCCGAAAGAGTCAAAATTCTCAGAGGGCTGCCTCTTCTGCCGAAAAGACACGGAACTCAAAGCGTTCCATGATGGTATTGGCCAACAGTTTTTCGCAGGCCTCGCTCACCAAGTTTTCGGCTTCCTCTCGGCTTTCCGCTTCAATGTCCAGGGTAATGTGCTTGCCAATTCGCACATTGGACAACTGCTGCAATCCGATGTTGGGCAAATTGTTGGAAACGGCCTTGCCTTGAGGGTCAAGCAAAGCGGGCAGGGGAAGAATATCGATGGCGGCGTGGAATACCATGTGGCGCTATTTCGTCGGAAGGGCGCGGTCTAAAATGGCGCCCATCGTCGGGTACGAAATTAAGGCAAGGACGAGTCCTTCGGTGCCTCCAAATGCCACGAGAATCAACACGCCAATCACCCAACCGATTCGAGCCCCATCCATCCATCGGAATTGCCCCCATTGCTTCAGGCCGAATTGAGGAAGTTTAGACGCCATCCAAATCGGCAAGGCGGTACCTCCCAAAAGACCGCACCACCAGAGCCAAGCCGCGGAATCAGCCGCAGCCCCCAAGGCCCAGGCGGCCAAAAGCAAGCCCCACCAAACGGCTGAAAATGGCGCCGGGATTCCCTCAAAATCAAGCGACAGACCCGATGTCTGCTGCTCCGTTTCCAAAGCATTTCCCGCATATCGTGCCAGCCTCCACGCCGCTGCCGGAAGAACCAGCATGGGCAAAAACGAGAGGCAGGTGTACTCCAAAGGCGCCAAACCAGCGGCCATCCATTCCTTCATCAGGGCAACCCCAACAAAAGCCGGGGCCAAACCTCCTGAGACCAAGTCTGCCATGGAGTCCAACAAGGCACCTTGCTTCCCCTCTGCCCCCATGGCACGTGCCACTGCGCCATCCAAAACATCGCATACTAGCCCAACCGTCCAAATGCCCAACATGACCAGCACCCCCATTACCCGGCGCTCAGCGATGCCGAAGGTGTCCATCAACCAACGGTCCACCCCGATTGAAGCGGCCCATTCAGAGGCAGCCCAACCTAAATCAAACTCTGAGGCAGCCCACCATGCCACCATCGCACCTGCCCCCAAATTGCCGAAGGTCAGGATGTTGGCGGGCCATGCGCGCCAAGGTGCGGAGGGAGAAATGGAGGACTTCACAAAGGGAAAATTAATCCGAATGAAACCCTGCGGCTTCGCTTCCGTATATTTGCATCCCCGCTGTGGTGGGGAAAACAAAAGTGGTCTGGTGGCCGAGTGGCTAGGCTCAGCTCTGCAAAAGCTGCTACAGCGGTTCGAATCCGCTCCAGACCTCCCAAAGAAGAAGCCCGGTGAAAACCGGGCTTCTTTCTTTTCACAGGTTTTCTTAACCCGTCATTGGCACTGCTCCCCGAACGACGAAAGGACGAGCAGAATGTCGCTCACCCCCACCAATCCATCGAGGTTCACATCCTCTGCGCACGACACGGGACCCCACAGACAGCTGCCATCATCCATTGTGGCTTCCACTGAATAATTCGTGGCCACCTCATAGGTGCAGCCGGCCTGCTCTTCCAAGTCACAAATGCCATTGGCATTCGAATCACTCTGGCAATTTCCACCGCACTCGCCCAAGGCATCTCCTTGCCCTCCTTCACAATCACAATCTCCCATGGGAATGTCCGCACAGCCACAGTCATAAATCGCGCCCAGACCATTGCATATCCCACAAGCATCAAGGACCCCTACGCAGTCGTCTACCGTGTCGCAAATCCCGTCTTCGTCCAAGTCTTCCGCACAAGTTCCGTTGCACTCGCCAATGGCATCCAAGACCCCTATACAATCGTCCACAGTGTCGCAAATCCCGTCTTCGTCCAAATCTGCGGGACACCCGCCAGAACAAGTCTCACAACTCTCCCAACACACCGCCGGCAGGGTCACCGCGTCATCGACAGTCAACAACCGGTTCACAAACTCTCCTGTAGTCAGTGTGCACGACTCTCCTCCAGAAAACTGCTCAGAAGCACCCCAATCAAACGTGGTGAATTTGTATTCATACAAGCCCGGAGACCAATTCATGGTCACGGTCCAAACTCCGTCGCCTTCTGGATCGAACAAAGGCTCTGCAGTCGCATCCCAACCGTTGAACGTGCCCGCCAAAAACACCGGGCCGTCTGGAGACGATGGGTCATTCATGTCCACGGACAAGGTTACAGGGAACACACATGAGCCATCATTCGAATTGGCCGACGAATTGTAATTCACAGCATCTGAATCTGTGCAGCCCAAAACGGTTCCCCCGCCCCCATTCCCACCACCATCACCCACCCCAGGACGCGTCGCCAACCAATACAAGGTGTTGGTTTTGGTGTTGCCGTCGTCGTAGCCATTCAACGTGGACGCCTCGTTCCAAGCTTCCACGGGGTCAATGACGGCATGGGCCATGTAGATAAAGCCCTTCCACCCTTCTCCAATGCTGGGGTTATTGAGCCCTGCGGCCACAACAGGATACTCCTCCTCAATCCACTCAGCACGCAGCAGCTCTTCCGTAATCGGGGTGTAGGGCAACATCTGAATGCCGTGAATGAACTCCACGTTGGCGCCAAAAAAAGTGGTGTAATCCACCTTCATTCCCCACAAAATGCCCACCACTTTATTGGAGGCATAAGGCTCAGGGTAGATGCCCTCGCCCGCATTGATTTGCCAGTATTTCCAAGTGGCTCGCAATTCCGTCGCCAACATCATGCGGCCGAGGTCACGGATCCGGTCATCTCCTATGGCCAAACCATACAAATACACCCCGTACCATGCGTTGACTGCC
The DNA here is from genome assembly GCA_949373165.1 of uncultured Flavobacteriales bacterium. Classification (GTDB taxonomy): domain Bacteria; phylum Bacteroidota; class Bacteroidia; order Flavobacteriales_D; family Sanyastnellaceae; genus UBA8752. The sequence goes on from CASICO010000026.1 coordinate 27,318, forward strand.
TCCGAACTGCTCTCTTGATTCCTGGAGTCGCCAAACTCAAACAGCCCTGCAGCCCAGGAGTGTCCGACAAACCAATCCTTATTGCGCATATAGCCGAAGTGTGCGTCTGACCCTGAAGGCTCTGCAATGTCCCGGATCAATTCCAGCACCTCATCGCCCCATTCTGCCACCCACGCCGGATTGTCTTTGGCCATCGCTGCCGCCGCATAAATCCAGTAACCATAATGGAAATGATGGTCGTTGTAATACCCTTGACCAAAGGCGGCGCTGGGGTTGTTGATGCCAGAAGACACCACCAAACCACCCCAACTCTGATCGTACAACAAGGGGTCCCCATTTGAGCCCGCCAACCGCTGCTGAAGCGCCGGGGCTAGGTTGCTTCGGTAGGTATTGGCGAGCGAAGTCTCCCCGAGTTCATCCGCAATGAGGGCCAACCTGGCGAGTGCCGAAAACTGCTTTCCCCCGAAGTAGGGATCGGGCGCTGTAACGGCAAAGCCCACATCTTGGGCCAAAGCATCCCGGACGTCTTGCTCCAAATCAGCCGAAATGCCGTTGGGACTGTCCCAAGCAATGGTGGTCAATGGCTCTGCCATGGTCCACGTGTTGCCCACGATGCCGGTCATGTCACCCTTCATCGTATTGCGCACAAGGCTCACCGTGGTGGGGGAAGACAGTACGTCCATGTGATGAGGCAAGGCCATCATCAGCAAAGGGCCCGACCCTGTCGATTCCCAATTGAACGTGAGTTCTCCCATATCTCCGGTGGCTGTGGCCGAGACTGAGCCCCCCGTTGGCGTTCGTCCAGCATGCGCATCCAACAAGGCAGAGTCGCCCCCGTCTTGGAGAACAGCCGCACGAAGGGTTCCCGTGAATGGCCCTGAAGCCACCAACGCCCCGCCAGAGACACTCAGAGTAATGGAGCTCGAGGCATAAATCACCCACGTTTGGCCGTTGTTCAGGCCCACCTCAAATCGCGTATTTGTGTTTGGCGAACCGGCGGAACCGCCATTCACAGAAGTGATGGCATGCACCGTCCCCAATCTTGGGGTCAGGGCTTCATATTCTGCAGACACGTAAGCCATGCCCCTGACGAGGCTTGCGGCCATCGATCCAGGGCCATTTCCCCAACTCATTCTCACATGCAATGGGCCGTAATCCGTGACCTGCCGTGCAGGCAGGCCATTGACCGCGCCAAAACTGAGGTTCTCCGTGAAATAAGTGAAAATGTAATTCTGCTCAACCACCTTCCCCGAAAAGCCAAAGCGCAACCCGTCGTTGTGTGCCTGCAGCAAATACGGCAACGCATTGACCGTATTGGTGCCTCCGCCCAAGACCATGTTTTGCCACCAGGCGTTGGTCGGCAAGGGGACTGAAGTGTCGCTCCACAGGCCCGTTGGGGACAAACCGTGCGATTGAGAGGAGAAAGAAGAGGGTGCCGTCGAAAGAGGGTCACCACCGAGCAAGTCTGGTTGGGCCCACGTTGCAGTGAAAACCGCCAGACAAAGGAGAAGGAAAACAGAACGCATTTGGTTCTATTAAATTAACCATCCCCGTTCTCTCCCCCTCTTGATTTTAGTCAAATGCGCCCTTGATTTTTGTCATTGGTGGCCTCAAACCTCTAAAACGGCGGCAATGCCAGGCAAGGTTTTTCCTTCCAGCCCTTCGAGCATCGCGCCACCTCCCGTGGAGACGTAACTCACCTTGTCGGCCAATCCAGCTTTGTTGACCGCCGCAACAGAGTCTCCGCCTCCAACAAGGGTATATGCCCCATTTTCCGTTGCAGCCACAATGGCATCTGCAATGTGATTGGTCCCTTCGGCGAAACGGTCGAACTCGAACACGCCCATTGGCCCATTCCACAAAATGGTCTTGCAATCTTTCAGCGCTGCAGCAAAAGCCAAACGGCTGTTGGCCCCGATGTCCATGCCTTCCCATCCATCGGGAATGGCATTGGTGGGATATGTCTGCTGGGCTGCATCGGGAGAGAACCCATCGCCACACAACGTGTCAGAAGGCAAGTGAACTTCAATGCCTTTCGTCTTCGCAGCCTCCAACAATGAAAGGGCCTCACTGTGCATGTCCGTCTCCACCAGCGAACCGCCAACCTGCCCCCCCTGGGCCTGAATGAATGTGTAGGCCATTCCCCCTCCAATCACAAGCTTGTCCACCCGGTCCAATAGGTTTTTGAGCACGGCGAGCTTTGAACTCACTTTGGCACCGCCAATCACCGCCGCCACCGGATTTTGAGCACTGCCCAATACCCGTTCCATGGCCTTGACTTCTCCTTCCATCAGAAATCCAAACGCCTTGTCTTCAGGAAAAAACTTGGCAATGACGGCCGTGGAAGCGTGTGCACGATGGGCTGTGCCAAATGCGTCGTTGATGTAGAAGTCTCCGTTCTCGGCCAACTGACCTGCGAAAAACTCATCCCCAGCTTTCTCCTCTTCATGGAACCGAAGGTTCTCAAGCAAAGCGACTTCTCCTGCAGCAAGAGATTGGGTGACCTCAAGGGCTTCGTCGCCAACGCAGTCCGAAGCGAACTTAACCGAACGGCCAAGCAGCTCCTCCAACACGGGCACAATGTGCTGCAACGAAAGCGCTGCATCTCGGCCTTTTGGACGGCCAAGGTGGCTCATCAAAACAACGCTTCCACCCGTGTCGAGCACACGCTGAATGGTGGGCATGGCCGAACGAATCCGCGTGTTGTCGGTCACCTCCCTACTGCCATCCTCAGCTGGCTTGGTTAGGGGAACGTTAAAATCCACACGGATGAGGGCGCGCACGCCATCGAAAGAAAGATCTTGAAAAGCCATGGTTGGGCAAGTTGTGTATCGGTTGGGGTCAGGCGAAAAGGGTGGACCATCCCACGCGCTCTGCAACGCGGGCAGGAAGCTCGGAAATCGGGACGCGGATTTGCTTCATGGTGTCGCGGTCACGCAACGTCACCGCATTGTCCTCCAACGTGTCGTGGTCGACAGTGATGCACATCGGCGTGCCGATGGCGTCCTGCCTTCTGTAGCGACGACCAATGGCATCCTTCTCGTCGTACTGAACACTGTGGTCCATTTTGAGCAGGTTCATGATTTCACGGGCCTTCTCAGGAAGTCCATCCTTTTTCAGGAGCGGCAAAACAGCCAGTTTCACCGGGGCCAAGGCTGGTGCAATCTGCATCACCACACGTTCAGAACCATCCTCTAGCGTTTCCGTGCGCAAGGCATTGGACAAAACAGCAAGGAACATGCGGTCCAAACCAATGGAGGTCTCCACCACATAAGGAACATAGCTCTCTTCCTTCTCTGGGTCATAGAAGCGCAACTTTCGTCCACTGTGCTCTTCGTGCGCGTTCAAATCAAAGTCCGTGCGGCTGTGAATGCCCTCGAGCTCCTTGAATCCCATGGGGTAATTGAATTCAATGTCGCATGCGGCGTCGGCATAATGCGCGAGCTTGATGTGATCGTGGAAACGGTAAGCATCCTCTCCCATGCCCAATGCCTTGTGCCATTGGATGCGGGCCTCCTTCCAGTAGTCATACCACTTGGCTTGCGTTCCAGGGGCTACGAAAAACTGCATTTCCATCTGCTCGAATTCGCGCATGCGGAAAATGAACTGCCGGGCAATGATCTCGTTTCGAAACGCCTTGCCAATCTGGGCGATGCCAAATGGCAATTTCATTCGGCCCGACTTCTGAACGTTGAGAAAGTTCACGAAGATTCCCTGTGCCGTCTCAGGACGGAGGTAAATCACACCTGAATCGCCACTGACTGCGCCAAGTTCAGTCTTGAACATGAGGTTAAACTGGCGCACATCCGTCCAATTGGCTGACCCCGTCTCAGGGTCTTTGATTGCCAAGTCCACAATCAGCTGCTTGACCGCGTCCAAATCTTCCGCGTCCATGGCGGATTTGAACCGGCCATTGATGTCGTCGATTTCAGCTCGACGACGCACGCAATTGCCATTGGTCGCAAGAAACTCATCCTTGTCAAAGTCATCGCCAAACCGCTTTTGGGCCTTGGCCACATCCTTGGCAATCTTGGCGTCGATCTTCCCAATGTGATCTTCGATCAGAACGTCTGCACGGTACCGCTTCTTGCTGTCCTTGTTGTCGATCAGTGGGTCATTGAATGCGTCCACGTGACCTGAAGCCTTCCAAGTGGTCGGGTGCATAAAAATGCTCGCGTCCAAGCCCACAATGTTTTCGTGCATCCGCACCATCGCAGTCCACCAATACGCCTTGATGTTGTTCTTGAGCTCAACGCCCAATTGACCGTAGTCATAGGCCGCACTGAGGCCGTCGTAAATGTCGCTGGAAGGGAACACGAATCCGTATTCCTTTGCGTGTCCGATCACGCGCTTGAGGTGGTCGTCCTGTTGGGCCATGTCAAAAGAGGTCGAGGTGGATGTCTTTGAGGTGAGCATTGCACCCCTGAGGCTGCAAAAATAGGCCTTGCATGCGTGCGGACGTACCTTGCGCAAATGGCCAAAAAAGCCCTGTCCACAAAGCGCATTGGCATCATCGGAAGCGGAAGCTGGGCAACGGCCCTTGCTCATTTGTTCACCCGACACGACGACGCCTCTGAATGCCCAGTAAATTGGTGGGTTCGGCGGGAGTCGTCCCTGAGTCACATTGCAAAAACAGGGCACAATCCCCTCTATCTAAGGAGCTTGTCCCTTCCCCTAGACCGGCTAAATATGTCGACAGACATCCAAGCCGTGGTCGACAACAGCGACATCATTGTGCTGGCTGTTCCCAGTGCATACTTGGACGACGCACTCCGCGGAAACCAGGTGAGCGGCCTCGAAAACAAGGTCGTATTCAATGCTGTCAAAGGGCTGGTCACAGATGAACACCACATTCCAGCCCGCTATCTCCACAAGGTGATGGGTGTTCCTTACGGCAGAATCGGACTGATCGCAGGCCCGAGCCATGCCGAAGAAGTCGCAAGAGAGAATTGGACCTACTTGACCCTGGCCTGTTCGAACGAAAACTTGGCGCAGCATCTCGCCGACCGGCTCCGAAACCCCTGGCTCAGGACGCACACAACAGACGACATTTTCGGCATTGAACTCGCCGCTGTGCTGAAGAACATTTATGCTGTGGCGGCTGGAATTGCGCACGGCATGGGGTTGGGAGACAACTTCATTGCCGTCCTCATTTCCAACGCGCTCAAGGAGACAAGTCGTTTCCTGAACGCCGTCAATGAAACCGCTCGAGATGTGAGTGCTTCGGCTTATCTGGGGGACCTTTTGGTGACGGCGTATTCCCCTCACAGCCGGAACCGAACCCTAGGAACCATGGTCGGAAAGGGTTACCGCGTGACGGGTGCACTGGTCGAGATGGACATGATTGCAGAAGGATATCCTGCCGCATTGGGCATTCATCAAATCAACCAGAAGTTCGACGTGCCTATGCCCGTCGCAGAGTGCGTCTACCGCATTCTTCACGAGCGCATTGCCCCCTCCATTGAAATGCGCATCCTCGCAGACCGGATTCACTAAGCCTGTAGTTTCTTCTGCCGGGCAACGAAAAGGTGACCGACCTTGTTGGTTCAATGGTGCGTTCCGCTTTGATCATATTCCTCTTGATGGCCACAACCCTGCCCGCCCAGGTCAGGTTTGTTCCCAATGAGGGGCAATGGCCTGATCATGTTCAACACCGCGCCAAAGTGGTGAGTGGAAGTGTCCAAGTCGACACAGATGGCTGGACCAGCTGGCAATGGGCCCCTTCTGATGAGGGCGACCACCATTCCGGGTCCAAACGCGGGGTGCTTTGGCAGGCCAAATGGTTAAACGCAGAACCCAGCAGCGCTGAAGACTGGGAGAAAAGCGAAACCGACGAAGATGCCTTGCATTTCTACCTGTCCAACGATTCCAGCCATTGGGCCAAGAACGTCCAGGCGTCGCGTCGCGTGGAGCGAACCAACCTTTGGACTGGAATTGACCTGCGTTGGCGAGGAACCCGCTCTGGCAACGCCAAGTTCGAGTTTACTGTCGCCCCAGGGGCAGACCCCTCCTTGGTTGCATGGGTGTACGCAGGGGTTGGGCCTCAAGTGAACCCCGACGGAAGCTTAGACCTCATCCACCCCCTCCACGACAACTCCGCTGGCTTTCACGCGCAACTGGCCGCTCCTTTTGCCTACCAGTTGACAGCGGATGGCACCATGATTACTGTGGAATGCGCCTACCGAGTCAACGGAAACACCGTTGGGTTGAGTGTCGGAGACTACCAAGCTGAGCTGCCCTTGGTCCTCGACCCAGAAATCTCTTTCTCCACCTATGCAGGCTCTTCTGGCGACAACTTTGGCACCACAGCCAGCAATGGACCCGGCGGATCTTTGGTTGGCGGAGCTGTGGCCTTCGCTCCCGGTTACCCCACCACCCCTGATGCAGTGCAAACCACAATGGGTGTGTTTGAAGATGGCATTAGCCACATCGCATTGACGGTTTTCAGCGACGACGGCAGCAGCCTTCTCTACAGCACCTACCTCGGTGGCGGCCAAGCCGATATCCCACACAGCTTGGCGTTCAATGAAAATTGGGGGCGCATCGTTCTGTTTGGTACCACAGGGTCAAGCAACTTCCCCATCACTGCCGGTGCACATCAGCCCAATTTGGCCGCCGGACCCGCCACCGACGTGACCGTGTATGGCGTCGACACCCAACCCAACGGCGTCGACGGCTTCATCGCAAGCTTCAATGCCACTGACTTTACCCTCGAGGCGACGACCTATTTCGGGGGGACCGGCATAGATGGATTAAACGAAGCCCTGGGGTTGCGGGCCAATTTTGGCGACAACTATCGGGGCCAAGTCGACATCGGACCCGACGGTAGCGTGTGGATTGCCACCACCACCACATCAACCGACATCAACCTCCCTGGAAGTCCAACTCACGCTGGTGGATTTGATGCCTTGTTGGCCGGCTTTGACGAAAACCTCACCACCCTGCTTTGTGGCCGCACTTTTGGCGGAAGCGGAGACGACGCCGCTTACTGTTTGGAAGTGGCTCCAGACAACAGTTTCGGTGCTTTTGGCACCCTCGAAATTCTCGTTGGGGGCGGCACGACATCCGAAGATTTGCCATTTCCCGGAGGCTCCATCCAACCTGCACCTGCCGGAAACGTTGAAGGTTGGATTGCACAAATGAATGCCGGCCCCAATCAACTGACCACTCAGTTTGGAACCTACCATGGGCTCAATGACTACGATCAAGTCTATTTCGTTCAGCGGGACTTTTCAGGAAGACCCTATGCTTACGGCCAAGCCCGCGGTGGGATGCCCACCATAGGAGACGTTTACTCCAACCCCAACAGTGGACAATACATCACCTGTTTTCTTCCCGACCTCAGCGACATTGAGTGGCAAGCACCCATTGGGACGGGTTCCAGTGCTGTGGACATCAGCCCAACGGCCTTTTTGGTGAGCGATTGCCAACAGGTTTACATCAGTGGTTGGGGCGGACAAACCAACAACAGCGGAACGGCAGACGTCGCTGGCAGCACCACCTTTGGTCTGCCCACCACAGACAACCCATTCCAAAACAACACGGACGGCAGTGATTTTTACCTCGCCGTGCTGGCACCCAATGCAACCGACTTGGTGTATGCCACCTTTTTTGGCGGCCCCTTTTCTAACGAACATGTGGACGGGGGCTCCTCTCGATTTGACCTCAATGGAACCGTTTACCAATCTGTTTGCGCTGGGTGCGGCGGCATGAATGACTTTCCCTCCAGCAACAACGCGTGGAGCCCCAACAACCCCAGCCCCAACTGCAACATGGGGGTCTTCAAATTCGAATTGGGCAAATTGAACGCCAACATTTCCATCGATGGCCCCGACCAATTCTGCCAAGGTGACAACGTTCAATTCGAAAACAACACCAACGGTCCCGCAGCATTCACCTGGGACTTTGGAGACGCCAACTTTAGCAACGAAATCGCCCCTTTGCACCTTTATGGCCTCGCCGGCACATTCGAGGTCGAAGTCATTGCAGAAGACACAACGGGCTGCTTGGAACCGGATACCGCATACGTTTCCGTGACCATTGCCCTCTCTGCGGAGCCCGCCATTGAACCCGTAGATCCGCTGTGCCTCGGAGAATCCGTTGCGCTTTTAGGTTCGGGCAACGGCACCTTGATCTGGGGGGCCTCGAACAGCCTAAGCAATACAGATACCGACACCCCAATCGCGGAACCCAACGCCACGGTCACCTACACGCTCACAGACGTAACCAACTGCGGAAATGAAACCGCAGAAATCACAGTCGAAGTAATCGACATGGCCACCACGCCGAGCAATGACACTCAAATCTGCCAGGGAGACGGCGCCCCGATTTCTGTTACCAGCCCGATTGCCGGGGCCGCCACTTGGGATTATGACTGGAGCCCAACCAATGGCCTTTCCGACCCAAACGCGCCAGACCCCATCGCCTCTCCCACCTTGCCGACCAATTACACCGTCACCATCACAACCCCAGAAGGATGCGAACGCACACACGACATCAATGTCGATGTGGTTCCGGGCATACCCGGCGACAGCATTTACCCCAACGTTCCCCTTTGTGTAGGCCAGTCCGTGGTGCTTTCTGCCGATGAAGGAAACACTTGGGTTTGGAGCCCCACCATTGGACTGAATAATCCCGCGAGTCAGACCCCAACGGCGACCCCAACAGCAACCACAACCTACACCATCTCCATCACCAACCTGTGCGGAACGGGCACAGATGAAGTCACCGTAGAACTTCTCATTCCAGAGGCGTTTGCTGAGCCCGGGGGACAAGTCTGCGCAGGTGAACCGTTTCCTGTTTCCGCATCAGGTGGGGTCTCCTATCAATGGGTTCCCGGCTCCTCGGTCACCAATCCGGGCGCCAATCAAACCACGGTGGTCACCACCACCAGTCAAACCTTCACCGTTTACGTGACCAATTCAGACGGCTGTGTGGCGTCCGCAGAAGTCGACATCAATGTGTATCCGCAACCCGTGGTTGAGGCCGGACCCGACCAGAGACAAGACTGGCTCGAGCCCACTTTCCTATATGGGTCGGTCCAAGGTGCACCCACAGATTCCATCTGGTGGACGCCTAAAATTCCTCTTTCCTGCAATGATTGTCTGGTGCCCGAAGTCTTGATTCAAGAGGACTCCGATTTTACCCTTCATGTGATCGACACCAACGGCTGCCGGTCGGCAGACATCGTCTCCGTTGCATTCAACTATCCGCTTTACGTTCCCTCCGGTTTTACACCAGACGGAGATGGTGTCAATGATGGGTGGCGACCTGAAGGCCATTGGCTCAATGGCGCTGGAACCCACATCCAAGGCCAACCTGACGGCAGCATCTTGCCAAATTACCGCGTGGAGGTGTGGGACCGCTGGGGTGAATGTGTTTGGGCCTCGGTAGATCCCAGAGCCTATTGGACCGGCGGTGTTGGCGGCCCCGGAGTGGCCCCTGAAGTCAGTGGTGTGGGAGACGGTTTACATGTCGCCCAACCTGGCGTGTTCACATGGGTGGTTTACTTCCCGACCAGCAAAGGCGTAGAAAGACGAACAGGAAAGGTCACCCTCGTTCGATGATCACCTCAAAATCAGGTCGGTGGTCGCAATCCGCTCTCCATCGTCCACGAGGTGCACAGTGTAAACACCCGCTTCAAAAGGCTCTGATGCGTTGAAAAAGATGCACGCTTCTACCCTGTCTCCATTGTAATCCAGAACACGAGCCGCAGACGCTGGAACCCCACTAGGCATGGCCACCGGACTGCGATCACCGGGCGGAAGCAGCCTCCCATCTGGGTGGATCACTTCGAGAAACAACGTGCGCTGGCCCTTTTCGGCAATGCGGTTTTCCAAAAGCGTGAAGCACGTTTTGATCATCTCCGCCCGTTTGGCACGGGTGGTTTCACGCTGTGAACCCGTCGTAGCGACACGAATCGCCATGGGCGTCAGGTCCATGGCCTGCAAAATTTGACCCGCCTCAATGATGTCCTCCATGTTGTCCTGCCTTCTCCGCAAGTCCGCATTGCGCTCCTCTACCTGAACCACCTGATTTGCCATGTCATCGCGTTCCAATTGCAAAGCGATGTTGGCCTGATTCAAGGAATCAATGGTCACCACATATCCCTTCATAATTTTGCGCAACGTGCCCGCCTCCTTCTTGAGTTTAGACACGCTGTAGTTCCGGTCTCTCACCTTTGAAATCAACCCTTCAATCTCGCTTCTCTGTGCCGCCATTTCGGCCATCATCAGGGAGTTCTCAATTTGAAGCGTGTCGTAGCTAAAGCGAATTCTCTGTAAATCAAGCTCCAGAACCTCCCGTTCCATATTGCCTGAATCAATTTCTTCCGATTGGCCTTCTATTGTCGCTCCCTGCTCAGAGACCTGATAACCGAGATAGCCGACACCCAATGCCAATGTGGCAATGATCAAGAGGTAAACTGAGCGCTGTTCCATATGACGAATGAACGCTGAAAAAGGCCAAGTTCGCATCCCAATGCCGAAGAATCCTCACAAACAAGCGTGCGTTTCAACGCCCAGGAAGCAGCGGGTAAAACGCCTGCTCTGTATGCAAAACCCGATGACCATGCCTGTTTTTTAGCACTGCAATGACATCAAATCGAACCTCAAGATGTCGCTCTGGCAACCGGGCCAAGTAAACCCTCGCCGCCCGAATCAATCGCTCTTGCTGTGCTTTAGAAACGATGCGATGCCAGCTCGCTTGAACCGGTTCTGTGCGGGTTTTAACCTCCACCAAAATGAGCCAAGGTCCGTCCCTCACAACTAGATCAACCTCCATTCTTCCCACACGCCAATTGCGGGACAACACCTCCCAACCCAATTTTATCACGTGATGCAACGCGACATCCTCGCCCCATCGGCCAAGGGTTTGTTTGTGTGATTCCATGTCCGCCAAAGTCCAATGCCTGCCGCTTCCAAGGCCCTATTTTTACTGCCAAATGCACGCCCGTTCCATCCTCGTTTGTCACCGTCGACCCCTCACCGCAGTGGCTTTGCCCAGTTGGCGATGGCTTTTCGCCATCTCGCTGCTTGTCCTTTGCCCTGTCTCGCGCGGACAATCAAGAGGTCAGGCCACCAGCCAAGCCATTGGATGGGTAGACTCTCCCAAGGGAGAGGGCAAGTGGTATGCCCACTGGGGCTACCACAGGGCAGAATACGGCAGAACCAATCTTCGGCTGGTTGGACCCGGCATTGACTTGACCTTTCACGACATCAAGGCCACAGATATGCCCGCGCCGTTTGACCCGAAGGTTCACCTGAATCCGGCGGCCTTCACCATCCCTCAATTCAACGCCAGAATTGGCCGGAAAATCAAAGACGGCATCACGTTCCCTGGCGCACTTTGGATCAGTGCGGGATGGGACCATCTTAAATACAAAATTCCCCATGCCTTGCATGAAGTCAGCGGATACATTGACCAGTCCACATACGACCTTGAACCCTTTGACTGGAATTGGCGCGACTACAACTTCGAACACTCCGACGGAATGAATTTTGTCCGAATTGCCGCCGAACGCGACTGGACATTTGGCAAAGCCGCCCGAACAAGGCAAACCTGGGATACGGCCAACCAAAGGCTGCGTTGGGGCATTCAAACCGCGGCCAGCCTTGGACTCGTTCTTTGCGCCACAGACGTTCGCTGGGAGGGCATCCGAACCAAACATTATTGGTCCATCACAGGATGGGGGTTGAGCACCAGTGTCGGCGCTTGGGTCCAGTGGGGGCGACTGAGGGTGATGGCGCGAGCCCAAGCCGGAGGCCTCAACATCTCCAACAGTCGGTTTTTGGCATCCAATGACTTGAGTGGAGAAACCCCCATCACGGTGGGGGCCGAAGCAGACCTTCTCGATGCCAGCTATGCACGGCACGCCATGACCTTCCTCGAAAAGGGGGTCACTCTTGCCTACACTTTTGGCAGAAAAGGAGGGAAGGCCGCCGATGAACGAATTCGAATCGCCCCTTCGCGCTGACCCGCTCTAGACACTGCGTACCTTCGCAGGTGACCCTGTAGAATTCATGTCCGACCGTCCCCGTTCTCGCAAGCCACAGCGCACTGGCCGCTCGGAAAATCCGAACCGTCAGAACTCGGAAAGCTCCTCGCCTGAAAAAAGAGGTTTTGGCTCTAGAAAAAGCCTCTCCGACAAGCCGAAAGATTCCGATAAACCGTTCAAGGGAAAAGGGAAGCCCTACGGCAAGGGAACGACAGGTGACAAGCGCCAAAGGCCCGGTGCGCCGCAAAGACCCGGGGGAGCATATCGTCCAAAAAAGCGGCCGCCACTCAAGGACATAGACGCCCCTCTGAGACTGAACAAGTTCATCTCCAATTCAGGGGTGTGTGTTCGGCGCGAAGCCGACATGCTCATCACCGCCGGCGCCGTCACAGTCAATGGCGAGGTCGTCATCGCTTTGGGGACAAAGGTTCACCCAACAGATGAGGTCATTGTAGAAGGACAGCGCATCAAACCTGAAAAGAAGCATTACCTGCTGTTGAATAAGCCCAAGAATTTCTTGGGCACTGCCGGAGACAAGCAGGGTCGTCGGACCGTCATGGACCTGGTCCAAAACGCCACACGTGAGGTGCTGTTTCCCATCGACAAAATGGAACGAATGGACACCGGACTTCTGCTGTTCACCAACGACCCAGAAATGACGGAGAGACTGCGGGCGTCTGGAACCAAAGTTCGACAGCTGTACCATGTGACCCTGCGCCAAAAGATGCGCTCAGAGCACTTGGTGACCATGGCGGAAGGCGTGGAAACAGATGCCGGTTACATCAAAGCTTCTACCGCTTCATTCATCGACGAAAACAAGAGTCCAAAAGAAATCGGTGTGGAAATGCACTCCAATCGTCCCAAGGCACTGGCAAAAATGCTGACGCACTTGGGGTACGAGGTGGAGCGCCTCGACCGAACCATCCTCGGGCCTTTGACCAAAAAGGACCTTCCCCGGGGCCATTGGCGCCTTTTGAGCCGTGAAGAGCTCAACTTGCTCCGCATGACCCTGTGACCCCAACCCCTCAATTTTGCGCCGTGTCCGATAGTCTCGTCATCATCCCGACCTACAACGAAAAGGAAAACATCACGCGGATGCTCGACACCGTGATGGCACTGACGCCCGCCCGCGGCGGTCAATTCCATGTTTTGGTGGTCGATGATGGCTCCCCAGACGGAACAGGCTCTCTTGTGCGCGAGGCACAGCGAAAGAATTCAGGGCGCATTCACTTGCTCGAGCGTTCCGGCAAATTGGGCCTGGGAACCGCCTACATCGCCGGGTTCAAGTGGGGCCTTGAAGCCGGTTACAGCTTCCTGTTCGAAATGGACGCGGATTTTAGCCACAACCCCCATGATCTTGAGCGGCTCCGCAACGCCTGTATGGACGGTGCTGGTGTTGCAGTAGGGTCTAGGTATACGAAAGGCGGTGCAGTGTCCAACTGGCCGTGGCACCGAATCGCCATGAGCTACGGCGCCTCGCTTTATGTGAATACCGTCCTGAATTTAGGTGTCAAAGACCCCACCGCCGGCTTCAAGTGTTACCAAGCCAAAACACTCCGGACCATCCGATTGGACGCCATCCACTTTATTGGATACGCCTTCCAAATTGAGATGAAGTACAACGCAAAACGCCTCGGGTTTCCCATTGCAGAAGTGCCCATCACGTTTATCGACAGGGAATTGGGAACCTCTAAAATGAGCCTCAATATTTTCAAAGAGGCGTTTTTAGGGGTGCTTCAAATGCGAAACTTCGACATCCGACCCGCTGAGGAAAGCCCCGCATCATGACCCATTTGTTTTTCGGCGCCACATTGGTGCATGAAGGCCGGATCGAAACAGGAGACCTTCTCATCGAAGGTGGCCTCATCAAGGCCATTGGACCTGACCTGAAACAGCACGCAGATGCGGCCATTGCAGATGCGGCACACAACGCCATTCAGCACGACTGCAGCGGCCTCCACCTTCTCCCCGGTTTGATCGATGATCAAGTGCACTTCCGTGAACCAGGCCTCACCCACAAAGCGGAAATCGCGACTGAATCCAGAGCAGCCGTGGCCGGCGGCATCACTTCCTTCATGGAGATGCCCAACACCATTCCGCAGGCGTTAACACAGACGTTGCTCCAAGACAAGTATGAAAGGGCTGCCGAAGTCAGCCCCGCGAACTACAGCTTTTTCATGGGCGCCTCCAACGGCAATTTGAAAGACGTTCTGGACACGGACCCTTCCCGTGTTTGCGGAGTGAAGGTCTTTATGGGGAGTTCTACAGGAGACATGCTCGTAGATGACGCCACTGTTCTCGAGGGCATATTCAAAGAATGCCCAATGCTCATTGCCACACACTGTGAGGACGAGGCGACCATTCGCGCGAATGCAGCAGCAGCCAAAGCACGATATGGCGAAGACGTCCCTTTGAACCAACACCCCTTGATCCGAAGCGCAGAGGCTTGCTACAGAAGCTCATCTCGGGCGGTTGAACTCGCGGACAAAACGGGGGCCCGTCTTCACGTTCTTCACATCTCCACCGCCAAAGAATTGAGCCTGTTTGACGGCAAAAAAGACCTGAGCGACAAGCGCATTACAGCCGAGGCCTGCACCCACCACCTGTGGTTCACGGATGCTGATTATGCGGACCGTGGAACCCGAATCAAATGGAACCCCGCAGTCAAAACCTCGGAAGACAGGGCGGCCATCCGTGCAGCCTTGAAACCGGGAGGGGCCATCGATGTCCTCGCCACAGACCACGCGCCTCACACCATCGCTGAGAAGGCCAACTCCTATTGGAAAGCCCCATCTGGCGGGCCCCTTGTCCAACATGCCCTTGTGGCACTCTACGAGGGTGTCGCTCAAGGTTGGCTCGACTTAACTGACATCCCGCGGCTGACTGCCCACAGGGTAGCACGCCTGTTTAACATCCCAAACCGTGGCTTCCTGAGGCCAGGTTATGCGGCCGATTTTGTCTTGGTCAATCCAAAATCCCCTTGGACAGTCGGACCTGAAGGCATCCTGAGCAAATGCGGCTGGACGCCCTTTGCTGGAGACCAATTCTCTGCACAGGTCGACCAAACTTGGGTCAACGGAACACAGGTTTGGGACGGTGAGCGCATCCTAGAGCCCAACCAAGGACAACCGCAAGCAGGCCAAAGACTCATCTTTGACCGATGATGGCAAGGATCCTCTTTCTTTTCGCCATCCTTTCACTTTTCTCCGCCTGTGACCTGAGATCAGAAAGAGACGTCCCCCCGCGCCCAGAGCAGATGATTGGGCGCCATGACTTTGTGTCGATTCACGCTCAATTGCAGCTGCTCGAGGCGGCACATCGCCAACACATGCTCAAAGGAGACCGAGAGCGTTCGCGCGCCCTCCACAAGGACCGTGTATTGCGTGAAGCAGGGATCAGTGATTCTGCATTCACTGCCACATTCAATTGGTGGTACAGTCAGCCTGAAGTCCTGCCCGAGCTTTTACAAGAGGTGCAAACACACCTCGACTCCCTTGCTCGAAATAGCCCTTGGAATTGATCGAAAAACGCGATCAGGACGTGGCTGTTTTGATGACCTCCTGAATCGGGGTGAACGCAAACTCAGGAAGCACGGCCTTCAACTTGGACGTGTCATACCCATGCTGCTTCCGTGTGTTGCGCGCCAAATCCTTGGTCAGCAATGGTGGCTTTCTCGTGACCAAGGCCAAAACAGAGGCCAGCCTCCAACCCACCTCCAACATCCAGCCAGCTAGCGGCTTTGTGGGCGCCTGAACCCCCAAGCCTTCGGCAATCCACCCCATTAAATCTCGGTAGCTCACGTCTTCTCCAGACACCACGAACCGCTCTCCCAAAACGCCCTGTCTCCCAGCATCTGCTTCCTTATCCAGAGCGGCACACACCGACAAAAGGTCGTCTGCCCCTACAAAGCCATTTCCGCCAATTGGGTGGTATTTGCGGCCTTGCGCCGCGCGTTGATACACCATTCCTGAACTCTCTTCATAACCCGATTGACCCAAAATGATGGTGGGATTGACCACAATCACATCCAACCCCTCTGCCATTCCACGCCACACTTCCATTTCTCCAGCGTGCTTGCTCAACCCGTAAGGAGATGCGCCCGCACCATCGGCCCAGTCTGCGCGTTCCGTGACCCGCTGTTGACCCTCCTCATCCCCCACAGACCTTCCCAACGCCGCTACCGAAGAAACATGGAATAGGCGATGGACCCCCGCCGCCAACGCGGCATTCACCACATGGGCCGTCCCTCTCTCATTGACCGCCTTTAGCATGGCCTCGTCTCCTGGCTTGAAGCTGACTCGGCCAGCTGCGTGAAACACACGATCACAACCTTCCATGGCCTCTTCCAAGTCCATGGGACTCATCAAATCCGCCTCACGCCAGACCAAATTCGCCCATGATTCATCAAACCGGGACCCCAATCGGCCCCGAAGAAAATCTGCAGTTCGTGCCAAGTCACTGTCTTTTCGATGCAGGCCAACGGTGGGCCAATTGCGCTCCAGTCGCCAAGCCAAACGGTGCATTCCAACCAAGCCGGTGGCACCAGTGACCAATTCTCGGGAAGGGCCGTGGCCCAAAATGTGTTCGGACATTCACGCCGAAGGTAACTTCCCACATCGTTCTCTGCCCGTGAAAGCCTCTCCACATATCCGCAGAATCCTGCAACGCCTGCCGGACAGTCCTGGTGTCTACCAACATTATGACGCCGAGGGGAAACTGCTGTACATCGGAAAAGCCAAAAGCCTGAAGAAACGCGTCGCGAGCTACTTCAATAAAAAAACCTACGAGAACGGGAAGACGAGATTGCTGGTCCAAAAAATCGCAGACATACAGTTCATCGTTGTTGAGACCGAAGTCGACGCGTTGCTTCTCGAAAACAACCTCATCAAAGAGCACCAACCTCGGTACAATATTGAGCTCAAGGACGACAAGACTTATCCGTCTATTGTGATCAGAAACGAGCGTTTTCCGCGGGTGCATACCCTCCGAAACGTAGTCAAAAACGGATCTGAGTACTTCGGACCATACGCCTCGGCCAAAACCATGCACGCCGTGCTCAACATGGCACGAAACCTGCATCCTGTTCGCACCTGCAAATACGACTTGAGTCAAAAGAACATTGATGCGGGGAAATTCCGGACATGTCTAGAATACGATATGGGCAACTGCAAGGCCCCTTGTGTAGGCAAGCAATCCCTTGAAGATTACGATGCCGGCATCGAGGCCATCCGCGACATTCTCAGAGGCAACATTAAAACCCTGATTCAAACTGCGGATCAGGCCATGAGAGATGCCGCTTCGCAATTTGCCTTTGAAGACGCGGAGGCCCACAAGCGAAAAAAAATGGCCTTGGAAAAATTCCAGGCCAAGAGCACTGTCGTCAATCAGAGCATCCACAATGTGGAGGTCTATTCAGTGGTCAGCGACCCGTCAGCAGGCTACGTCAACTACATGAAAATCATGGACGGCAGTATCGTTCATGGTCAGACCATTGAATTGCGAAAGCGCCTAGATGAGACGGACCAAGAATTGCTTGAGTATGGCATTCTTGAGTTTCGAAACCGAGCACAGCTGCACAGTCCGGACATTTTCACCAACATCGAAGTGCGGCCCATCATCGCGGGCATCAAATGGCACGTTCCATTGAGGGGCGACAAAAAGCGGCTCATTGAATTGTCGGAGCGCAATGCCAAATACACCATGCTCGACCGCCGAAAACAGCAGGAGCAAGTGGATCCAGAAGCCGCTCAAATGCGCATCATGGAGACCCTTAAAAAAGACCTCCACCTGAGCGACCTGCCTGTCCATATTGAATGCTTTGACAACTCCAACATTCAAGGAACCCATCCCGCTTCAGCCTGTGTGGTTTTCAAACGCGCCAAACCAGCCAAAACCGACTACCGCAAGTTCAACATTAAAACTGTCGAGGGGCCCGACGACTTTGCCTCTATGGCAGAGGTCGTTCGCCGCAGATACAAGCGCCTGGTCGACGAAGGCCAGTCTCTTCCGCAGCTCATCATCGTGGATGGAGGAAAGGGGCAATTGTCGAGCGCCGTGGGTGCACTTGAACAACTCAACTTGATGGGCAAAGTGGCCATCATTGGCATTGCCAAACGGCTCGAAGAACTGTATTTCCCCGGTGACAGCGTTCCGCTGCACTTGGACAAGCGTTCAGAATCACTCAAGCTGATCCAGCGCATGCGAGATGAGGCCCACAGGTTCTCTTTGGCGCATCACCGAAAGCGCCGCAGTGCCGCAGCGCTGCACAGTGCACTCGATGACATTGCTGGAATCGGACCCGCTACCCGTCAAAAGCTCATGGATGCGTTCGGAACCGTGGACAAGATCAAAACGGCAAAGGAGAAAGCCCTGATCAAGGTCGTTTCCCTCAAAGTCGCCCAAGCCATCAAAAATTGGGCCGTCAACGACGGCCAAAAAGATGGCAGTTAATGGGGACTCGAAAAAGCGGGGTTGGACAAAAACACCGGGTCCGTCAGTGTATGCAAAAACGCAATGAGGTCTGCTTGGTCCTCCTCCGTTAGCCCCAGTCCGTAATCAACATTGTACTGCATCATCGGGTCCAATGTGCTGCTTAGTTGCACGCCGTGATCATAGTGGTCCAGCACGTCTTCAATATTGGTAAAGCGCCCATCGTGCATGTATGGGGCGGATTCCATTACGTTTCGCAGAGAGGGCACTTTGAATTTACCCAAGTCCGCGTCGCTGCCGGACACCCCCCATCAAACCGATGTCCAGCATCTCCCCCTCCGCGTCCAAGCCATTGTTCCCAAATTGGTGGCTTGAAAAGTCCAGCCCACTGTGGCAATGCGCACAGTCTGCCCCCACTCAACTCGGGGTTAAATGGATCAAACTCGTCAAAGAACAATGCGCGACCTCTGTCTTCAGAAAGTGTCAAGCTCGCCTCTCCCAACAACCATTGATCATACCGACTTTGATTGGAAATCAAAGTCAACAAAAACTGCTCCAAAGCCTTGGCCATGCGCTCTTCTGTGACCTCTTCAGTGCCAAAAGCCCGCATAAATTGGGTCGCGGTACTTTGACATCGCTTCCAACTTTGCCATTGCCTCTTCCAGGGAAGCGTTCATTTCCAACTCGTCCTGGATGGGCTGAAGAACCTGATCACGCAAAGTGGGTGCCCCGCCCATCCCAAAAGAACCCATGCACATGGCTTCCATCATGATGAACGTGCCAAGCCAAATTGGACAAAATCATGCTGTGCCTTGTGCCCTCCTCCCCTGCGATGCCCGTGCTGAATACGGACACGTCTGAAAAATTTTGAGCCTGAGAGTGGCAATCTGCGCAAGCTTGGGTGTTGTCTCCCGAGAGTCTCTTTTCGTGAAACAGCATTCTGCCCAGAGCCACGCCCGATTCCGTTAAAGGGTTGTCCTCCGACAATACTGGATTGGGAAAATGTCCCTGTGCCAACACGTGGGGGGTAGAGTCTAACTCTGCAGAGTCAACGGGAGCTTCTGGGTTGCACCCGATCAAAAACAAAAAAGAAACAGACAACGCTGAAAAACCTCGCCGCATCATCCCTGAACCCAACGGCGCGTGGTTCGGCGACTCCCTGAGGAAATGGTCACCAAAAAAGCCCCGGACTGCACATGAATGAGCGCGTGCTGTTTGGTTCCAGAAGGAAGCAAAACAGATTGCAATGGACGGCCCAATATGTCCAGCAATATGACCTCCGCTGACTCGGTCAGTGGAGCGTCAAACCTCAGCAAGGCGCCGCCTTCTTTTGGCGCCAAGTCGAAATCAAATGACACCTCAACTTCGGAGGCAACAGAAGCCGCGCCAGGCAACCGAAAAACATCATCTGCCAAGTTGTTACAAACCAAAATCGCCTCCCCCGTTTTCTCCGTGGTTTATGAGGCCCCGATTCAACAGAAAGTTGACTGTAAAAACCCAAGATGTCTGCCTCGACATCCAACACCAAGACGCCCGTTTTCAATGGTCGCCCAACACTTCCATTTGTCCCGGGAAATGATTGTCATCTCCAAGTGCATGAATCTCGTGGTTAACCAATCCATTCACTCCCGCGCCTCCTTCAAGGGCAATGAAACGATAGCCCGCAGACCATCCCCAATGCATACTGGGAACTTGCGGAGCCAAGGGGTGCGCTTCTGGCCATGTTGCGGGGTCAGCATGGTTGTTTTCGGGGTCAATGCCCACAGAAAAACTTCAAGGACTCTACAGACTCAACCGCCGGGACCTCGCCCAAAGCGTGCAACTCATCTACGAAAGCATCGCCCAACACATACGCCCCTTGAATGGCGGTTTCCTGGCCACCATCGTGAACCAAGATGAATTTACTCAGGTAGTACTCAAGCCTATCCACAACCACGGTTTCTCCCAAAGGGGTCACCACCGATGATTCACCTCCAAATTCAGCTTGACCTGCTTTGTGATCAATGCGCAACGCCACCGCAGTCTGAGCCAGACTTACGTTCATCGCGAGAACAAAACCAAAAAAGAAAAGAAAACGCATGGGCATGGGATAGATAGTAGAAGATACGAATTTCCAGAGGACTAGCTTTGTTGAATGGACGCGGAACGCACAGAAATTGGCACTTTAGGAGAATTCGGACTCATTTCTGAAATCACAAAGGGGTTGGAGGTTAAGCGAGAGGAGACCCTTCTCGGGATTGGAGATGACGCTGCCCTCTTAAAAATGAAGGAGGGATACCAAACGCTGGTGAGCACGGACCTCCTCTGCGAAGGCATTCACTTTGACCTCACCTATAGCCCACTCAAACACCTGGGATATAAGGCTGTGGTGGTGAACCTCAGTGACATATGCGCCATGAACGGCGTTCCCACCCAAGTGGTGGTCGGACTCGCACTGTCAAACCGATTTAGTGTAGAGGCAGTCAAAGAACTTTACGGTGGCGTCCGCCTCGCTTGTGAGCGTTATGGCGTCGATCTTGTAGGGGGGGACACAACCAGCTCCAATTCTGGCCTGATGCTTTCGGTTACGGCACTGGGACAAGTCAAACCCGATCAAGTCACCCTGCGAAACGGCGCCACGGCTGGAGACCTTCTTGTGGTGAGCGGAGAATTGGGGGGTGCCTACATGGGGTTGCAAATCCTAGAGAGAGAAAAACTCGTCTTCAAAGAAGCCCCTGGTGCCCAACCCGAATTGGATGGCCATGAAGAATTGCTTGAACGGCAACTCAAACCAGAGGCCCGCACCGACGTTGTTGAAGAGCTGGCCAAACTTGAGTTGCTGCCTACGGCCATGATCGACATTTCAGATGGTTTGGCTTCAGAAGCCCTGCACATCGCTGCACAATCTGGCTGCGGGGTCCGTCTGTATGAGGAAAAAATCCCCATGGCAGAGAAAATGTATGATGCCGCCCGGGACTTCAACCTCGATCCCACCATGTGCGCCTTAAGCGGTGGTGAAGACTATGAGTTGCTGTTTACCGTGCCACAAGAACGCTTTGAGGACATTCGGAACCACCCCATGTTCTCCATTGTAGGTCACCTGACGGAAGATCAAGAAGACCGCGCGTTGATTACCCGAAACGGAATGGAAACGGAGCTCAAAGCCCAAGGCTGGGACGGGCTGAGCGCTGACAGCTGAACAGAATTGATGCGCGAGCGAACTTTGGCATTCGTTATTTAGATTCTGTACAAATAGCGGCATTACCTTTGCATCCTATCCCCCGAAAGGGGGATGTTTAGAGCCGAACTGCATGATCACTGTCCACGAGAATGCCCGCGACCAAGTTCGCCACCTGATGTCCCAGGAAGGTTCCCCCGAAGGGAGCTTCGTCCGAGTGGGTGTCAAGGGTGGTGGCTGCAGCGGTCTGATGTATGAATTGACCTTCGACCACAAAGAGCTCGAAGGCGACCAACGGTTTGAAGACAATGGGGTTACGGTCGTTGTAGACCGCAAGAGTTTTCTCTACCTCGTTGGCACCGAATTGCAGTTCTCTGGAGGACTGAATGGCAAGGGATTTGTGTTTCACAATCCGAACGCCAACAGAACCTGTGGCTGCGGAGAGAGTTTCTCCATCTGAACCCCTTGCCATGAGTGCTGCAGAAGACAATCCCCTGTTGGATGAATTCACCCGAAAGGAATACGAATTCGGATTCACCACGGACATTGAGGCGGACAAGGTCCCGCCCGGCTTAAATGAAGGCGTCATACGCCTCATTAGTGCCAAAAAAGAAGAGCCCCAATGGATGTTGGACTGGCGACTCAAGGCCTTTGAGGTCTGGAAAACCATGGCCGAACCCGAATGGGCACACGTGGCATACAAAAAGCCAGATTACCAGGCCATCAGTTATTACTCTGCGCCCAAGTCCAAAGTTCCCCTCGGGTCATTGGATGAGGTCGACCCCGAAATGCGTGCCACAATGGACAAGCTGGGGATCTCCATGGAAGAGCAGAAGCGCCTCTCAGGTGTGGCCGTAGACTTTGTCATGGACAGCGTCTCGGTCGCCACTTCATTCAAGGACAAACTGGGAGAGCTTGGCATCATTTTTTGCTCCATGAGCGAAGCCATCAAGGAGCACCCAGAGCTCGTGAAAAAGCACTTGGGCACTGTGGTTCCCGTGAAAGACAACTTTTTCTCGGCACTGAACTCAGCGGTCTTCACCGATGGCTCCTTCTGCTACATTCCAAAAGGCACAAAATGCCCCATGGAACTGTCCACTTATTTCCGCATCAATGAAGCGGGAACAGGACAATTCGAGCGGACCCTATTGGTTGCAGATGAAGGCAGTTATGTGAGTTATCTCGAAGGGTGCACTGCACCTCAACGCGACGAAAACCAACTCCACGCCGCTGTGGTCGAGCTGGTCGCCATGGACGATGCCGAAATCAAATACAGCACAGTCCAAAACTGGTATCCCGGTGACGCAGAAGGCAAGGGCGGAGTATTCAATTTTGTGACCAAACGTGGCATCTGTGAAACGCGCGCCAAAATCAGCTGGACCCAAGTAGAAACGGGATCGGCCGTGACTTGGAAATACCCCAGTTGCATCCTGAAAGGGGACGGAAGCGTCGGTGAGTTTTATTCTGTTGCGGTGACCAACAATGCCCAACAGGCCGATACCGGAACCAAAATGATTCACTTGGGGGCCAACACCCACTCGACCATCATTTCCAAAGGAATCTCAGCAGGAAAAAGCCAGAATTCCTACCGCGGTTTGGTTCAGATGGGGCCGCGCGCCAGAAATGCCCGGAACTTTTCTCAGTGTGACTCTCTGCTGATGACCGACACGAGCGGAGCGCACACTTTCCCTTACATCGAGTCCAAGCACCCCACCGCCCGAGTGGAACACGAGGCCACAACTTCAAGAATCGGCGAGGATCAAATTTTTTACTGCCTGCAACGCGGCCTCACAGAAGAGCAAGCCATTGGTTTGATTGTGAACGGCTACGCCAAAGAAGTGCTGAATAAGCTTCCCATGGAATTCGCTGTGGAAGCGCGCAAACTCCTGACCATCTCCCTTGAAGGAAGCGTCGGCTGACCCCATATTATGCTCAAGATTAACAACCTCCACGCCCGCATCGGCGACACCCACATCCTCAAGGGCCTCACCTTGGAACTCGGTGCCGGCGAAGTCCATGCCATCATGGGCCCAAACGGGTCCGGAAAAAGCACGCTCGCCAGCATCATTGCCGGCCGTGATGAGTACGAAGTCACGGAAGGGAGCATCACCTTTGACGGGGTGAATTTGCTCGAATTGGATGCAACAGAGCGCGCCGTTGCCGGGATTTTTCTCGCCTTTCAATACCCTGTCGAGATTCCTGGCGTGTCCAACATCAACTTTTTGAGGACAGCCATCAACAGCATCCGAGAGCAAAGAGAGGAAACCCCTTTGTCCGGAAAAGACTTTTTGGCCAAGGTGAAGGCCTGCGCCCAGCTTGTAGAATTGGACGGAAAGCTCCGTGACCGCTCTGTCAATGAAGGGTTCAGTGGTGGGGAAAAAAAGCGAAACGAAATTTTCCAAATGGCGATGCTTGAGCCCAAGCTCGCCGTTTTGGACGAGACCGACAGCGGCCTCGACATTGACGCCCTGCGCATTGTGTCTCACGGCGTCAACACCATGCGCGACTCCAACCGCAGCTTTTTGGTGATCACACACTATCAGCGCCTCTTGGACCACATCGTTCCTGATTATGTGCACGTGCTCGCCGGAGGCCGCATCGTTCACAGCGGTGGAAAGGAGCTCGCCCTCGAGCTCGAAGAAAAAGGGTACGACTGGATCCTGGACGCTCAATCCGAACAAGCATGACCGAAACGACCATGGCTCCAGCCACATCCCTGGCGGAACGGGTCGTCAAAGCCGTGCAAACGGCAGGCGTATGCAATGTGGCAGCTCCGCGACAAGCTGCAGGCGCTGAAGCGCTCCATACGCTCGACTACCCCACCACACGCCATGAGCGATGGAAGTACACCCGAGTGGCCAAGCTTCGCAACTTGACCCCACAGGTTGCCCAAGGCGTGTCCGCATTGCCCCCTGTGCTTGAGGGCTTTGCTGCCGACCGGCTCACCTTCATTAATGGTCAGTTTCAAGGTGGCGACATCACAGATGCGAACGGCCTCTATGTTGGCCCCCTGTCAGGCGCATCGGACAACCACAACGACAAGCTAACCGCACTCAATCAAGACTGGTTTGCCGACAACGAGTGGTTCGCCGCCCTCCAAGCATCAGCGCCTCAAGACGGGGCCTGCATTTTGGTCCCCGAAGGGCGTCGCTTGGATCGCCCAATCTTGGTTCATCACCATGTAACCGGGGAAGCTACAGTGTCCCAACCCCAGCACTTGATTGTGATTGGCGCGCGTGCCCATGCTGAAGTCATCGTTTGGACAACCTCTGACCATCAGGCCGAAGGCCTGATGAACGCAGGCCTTACCGCTGAAATCGGCGAGCACGGCAACCTGAGTTTAGAAGTCGTGCAGGACGAGCACGGACAAACCCACCACATAGGCCACCACCAATTTCGCCAAGCCGCCTCTAGCGAGCTCACCGTGCGAACAGCAACGGCCCGAGCGCATTGGTTGAGAAACGACCTTCACATTGAACAGGGTGGTCAATTCGGCCGAAGCACCTTTCACGGTTGCTATCTGCCCAGTGGAAATGGTTTCGTAGACCATCACACAAGAATCGACCACGCTGAGCCTGACGGCCACTCCGACGAACTGTACAAAGGCCTCGCCACAGATACAGCCACGGCGGTTTTCAATGGCAAAATCATGGTGCATCCCGATGCACAACGCATCGAAGCCTACCAGCGCAATGCCAACCTGTTGCTCGGAGAACGGGCAGGCGTTTACTCCAAGCCAGAACTGGAGATATACGCTGACGACGTTCGTTGCAGCCACGGCTGCACCACCGGTCAATTTGATTCCGAGGCTCTTTTTTACTTGCAGTCAAGGGGGATGACCGAAACTGAGGCGCGCAATCTGCTCGTTCGCGCCTTTCTTTCCGAGGTGCTCGATGGTTTCCGTCCGGAAATTAAAAACCACGTCGAACAGGTCTACGCAGAGCGACTCGGCTGGAACTGATGGACTTCGTCCGCCTCGACCGTCTTCTTGTCGAACGTGGCCTCATCGCCAGTCGACCGAGAGCAGAATGGCTCATTGTAGAACACGGGGTAAAGGTGAATGGAAAAGACATCCGGAAGCCCGGAAAAAAAGTGGACCCCAACGCCACCCTGGAGCTGCTCGGAGAAGACCACCCTTGGGTCTCGCGGGGAGCGCTCAAATTGATGGCTGCTCTCGACCATTTTAAGGTCGCTGTTAGCGGCGACAACGTCTTGGACCTGGGCGCCTCCACGGGCGGATTCACTGAGGTCTGCTTGAACAGAGGCGCATCCATGGTCCACGCTGTCGACGTGGGCACCAATCAATTGGTTGAGGCGCTTCGAAACCACCCTCTCGTTCGGGACCTGCAACAAACCCACCTCAAAGACCTGTCCCCAAGCGATTTGGTGCCCACGCCCAATGCCGTTGTCATTGACTTGTCCTTCATCTCCTTGGCCCATGTCTGGCCCCGAATGAAGTCCTGGTTGGCCCCCTCCGGTTGGGGCATCGCCCTGATCAAACCACAATTTGAAGTGGGGCCAAAGCACTTGGGGAGAAATGGCATTGTCCGAGACCCCTCCATTCGTCAAAAAAGCGTGACCCGGTGCATTGCCCAAGCCGAGGCTGAAGGCTTCCACTGTTCCCTTCCCATGAACTCCCCGATTGAAGGAAAAAGTGGCAACCGTGAGTTCCTTGTGCACTTTACATGGGACGACTCCACTGAACCTTTACTTCGCACAGCGGTTCCCGAAGAATGATGGACACTCTCAATTTGCCCCAGCGCATCCGTCAGGATTTCCCCATTCTACAACGAAAGGTGCATGGGAAGGACTTGGTCTATCTCGACAATGCGGCCAGTGCTCAAAAGCCCCTTGCGGTGATCGAAGGTCAACGGGAATACCTGTCGAACTACCACTCGAACATTCACAGAGGGGCGCACCATTTGGCTCAACTTGCCACAGAAGCCTTCGAAGGTGGTCGGCAAAAAATTGCGGACCACATCGGAGCACAAGGGTCCGAAGAAATCATTTTCACAGGAGGGTCCACAGACGCCATTAATTTGGTGGCTCAAGCTTGGGGTCGGGCCAACTTGACTTCGAAGGACACCGTTTTGGTGACCCAAATGGAGCACCACGCCAACATCGTGCCTTGGCAAATGGTCTGTGAGGAACGAGGAGCCAAAGTCGTGCCTGTCAAGGTGCGCGAAGACGGCACCCTCGATCTCGATCATTTTGCCACATGCCTGGAGCGGCATCAGCCCAAAATGGTGGCCTTCGTGCACGCCTCCAATACCCTGGGCACCATCAACCCAGCCCAAGCCCTTTGCGCTCAAGCCAAAGCCGCAGGCGCATTGACTTTGGTGGACGGCTCTCAAGCTCTGCCCCACTTCTCCATTGACGTCCAAACTTTGGGTTGTGATTTCTACGTGGCCACGGGCCACAAAGCATACGGGCCAACCGGATTGGGCTTCCTCTATGGCCGCAAAGACATCCTCGAGTCCATGCCCCCATGGCGCGGTGGCGGTGAAATGATCCAACGCGTGAGTTTCCAGGGCACGACCTACAACGGATTGCCTCACAAATTCGAAGCTGGTACACCTCACATTTCAGGCGGAATCGCCATGGGCATTGCATTGGACTGGATGAATGGTGTCGGAATTGAGGCCATTCACGCACATGAAACCGCTTTGGTCCAGCACGCCCACTCAGCACTCGGCACCTTGCCCGCAGTGCGCATCATCGGCAATGCCCCCGAGAAAGTAGGCGTTGTCTCACTCGTGATCGATGGAATGCATCCATATGATCTGGGAACGCTGCTCGATGGCCAAGGCATCGCAGTGCGCACGGGCCACCATTGCACCGAGCCCCTGATGGACCACCTCGGCTTGTCTGCTGGAACACTCCGCATGTCTTTTGCAGCTTACACCACAAGGGAAGAAATCGACCGGGCCATCATTGCCCTTGAACGCGCCATGAATATGCTTCGTTGACCATGTCTGCAGAACTCATTTCCTCCCGCCAACAAGACGTCATCGAAGAGTTCTCTCTCTTTGACGACTGGATGGACAAATACGAGCATCTCATCGAACTCGGCAAAGACGTGCCTGCGATTGACTCTGCCCGAAAAACAGACGACCACTTGATCCGAGGCTGTCAGTCCAAAGTTTGGCTTGCCGCAGATGAAACTCAAGACGGCAAAGTCGAGTTCACAGCAGACAGTGATGCCATCATCACCAAAGGCCTTGTCGGGCTCATGGTGCGCGTTTTTTCTGGTGCAGAAGCCCGTGCAATTGCCGAAGCCGAACTTCATTTTCTAGATGCCATTGGCCTGCACCAACATTTGTCCCCTACCCGGTCAAATGGACTGGCCAGTATGGTCAAACAAATGCGTTTGTATGCCGCCGCTCTCGCTGCGCGACGCACCTAAATTCACCCCATGCCGAATCAGCAAGATGTCATCACGGTCTTGAAGACCATTTTCGACCCTGAAATCCCTGTCGACATTTATGAACTGGGCCTCATTTACGAGGTCAAATTTTCCGATGTCGAGGGCGGTCAACGGGTCGACATTGAAATGACCTTGACCTCTCCAAATTGTCCTGTTGCCGAGAGCTTGCCTGCCGACGTGAAGCAAAAGGTGCTTTCCATGGAAGGTGTCGTCGATGCTGACGTCGAGATCGTTTTCGAGCCAGCGTGGACACAAGACCTGATGAGTGAAGAGGCCAAACTTGAACTCGGATTCTTATGAAAGACCGTGTCCCTGACAGCGAGACATTTGACCCTGGTGCCGGACGCGGGTTGGCCATTTTAGGATCAACGGGTTCCATTGGCACGCAAGCCCTTGATGTGGTCCGCGCCCAACCCGGTCGATTTCGAGTGGAGGTTCTGACCGCTGGACGCAACGCAGAATTGCTCATCGCTCAAGCCATAGAGTTTAAGCCCAATGCTGTTGCCATTGCCGACGAGACCCAAGGGCAAAAGGTCCGTGATGCCCTTTGGGCGCATGACATCAAGGCTTATTCTGGAGCCGATTCCATTGCGCAATTGGTCGAAATGGAGGGGATTGACATTGTCTTAACTGCACTGGTCGGATTTGCCGGATTGCGACCCACCATGAATGCGATTGCCGCAGGAAAACACATCGCCCTGGCCAACAAGGAGACCCTCGTGGTTGCTGGAGAAATCGTCATGCAAGCCGCCAAGAACAAAGGCGTCAACATCTTGCCTGTAGACAGCGAACACAGCGCGATTTTCCAGTGCTTGGCCGGGGAGTTCCACAACCCCATCGAAAAGCTCATATTGACGGCCTCAGGTGGTCCATTTCGAGGCAGAGACCGTGAAAGCTTAGCGTCAGTGACCAAAGCCCAGGCCCTCAAACACCCGAATTGGGACATGGGCGCCAAGATCACCATCGATTCAGCATCCCTCATGAACAAAGGCCTTGAGGTCATCGAGGCCCGCTGGTTGTTTGATGTCAAGGCCAAAGACATCGATGTGGTGGTTCACCCCCAGAGCATTGTTCACTCTTGCGTGCAATTCGAAGATGGCAGCATCAAGGCTCAATTGGGCCTCCCGGACATGAAGCTGCCCATTCAGTATGCGTTGGGATATCCTCGTCGCTTAAAGAATGATTTCCCCCGATTCAATTTTGCGGACTATTCCTCTTTGACATTCGAGACGCCGGACAAGTCCACGTTTCGAAACCTCCAATTGGCCTACGACGCTTTAGATGCAGGAGGCAGTGCCCCATGTGTATTGAACGCGGCAAATGAAGTTGCTGTCGAGGCCTTCCTCCAAGACGAAGTGGGTTTCTTAGAGATGAGCGACGTGCTTGAGCACGCGCTTCAAGTGGTTTTCCAAGAGGGCAAACCCGACTTGGAGAGCCTCTTTGAATTGGATGCCGCGGCTCGAAAAGCCGCAACAGAGTTCATCAAACGGTCATGATGTCCGCCTCCTTCGAGGCAATCCGACTGTCCACCTGCTTGGCATGGTCATCTGTCAAGGACTGCACATTGGCTTCTCCAGCTTTGATCGCATCTTCACTGGCCCCGTCTTCTTTCGAAGACTTGATGGCGTCGTTCGCGTCTTTGCGCGCGTTTCGAATCGACACCTTCGCATTTTCACCCACCGCCTTCGCTTGCTTGGCCAAATCTCGGCGACGTTCCTCCGTCAACATCGGAACAGAAATGATGAGCACCTCCCCATTGTTCATTGGATTCAAGCCCAAATTTGAATTGATGATGGCCGAAGCAATGGGATCCAACATGGACTTCTCATAAGCTTGAATCATCAAAGTGCGAGGGTCCGTCGTGGATACATTTCCCACTTGACTCAGCGGGGTCAAAGAGCCATAGTAATCCACCTTGACGCTCTCGAGCATGTTCGGGTGCGCCTTTCCTGCACGAATCTTCCGAAGCTCTGAATCCAGGCGCTCCATCGCATTCTTCATGTCGTCTTGCGCCGATTCAAAGGCGAGGTCAATCATTTCACTCATGTGTCAAACAGTTACGATGGTTCCCACCTCTTCTCCAGCGATAATTTTCAGCAAATTGCCTTGCTCATTGATGTCGAAAACGATGATGGGCAGTTTGTTTTCGTTGCACAAAGTAAAGGCTGTCATGTCCATCACTTTAAGTCCGCGCTTGAAGACTTCGTCAAACGTCAGAGAGCTGAACCTTTCGGCATCGGGGTCCTTTTCAGGGTCTGCCGTGTAGATGCCATCGACCCTTGTGCCTTTCAAGATCACATCCGCCTCGATTTCGATTGCCCTCAAAGAAGCTGCGCTGTCGGTTGTAAAAAACGGATTGCCCGTTCCTGCACCAAAAATCACCACCCTTCCTTTCTCAAGGTGACGCATCGCCCTTCTGCGAATGACTGGCTCTGCAATGGCCTTCATCTCAATCGCGCTCTGAAGCCTTGTGTCTACACCAATGTGCTCAAGTGCACTCTGCAACGCCATGGCATTGATCATGGTCGCCAACATGCCCATGTAATCCCCTTGCGTGCGCTCCATGCCGCCTTCAGCAGCTTGAACACCACGAAAAATGTTGCCGCCGCCAATCACGATGGCACATTCTACACCGGCCTTAACAAGGCCTTCTACCTCGCGCGCGTAACGTGCAAGTTGCTGGTTGTCAATGCCAAATTGCTTCTCGCCCATCAGGGCTTCACCACTTAGCTTCAGGAGGACGCGCCGGTATTTCATTGGGGGTGAATATCCGACCATTCCGGGCACCGCCCCAAAAGAAAACGGACCGCCCTTTCGAGCAGTCCGTTCTTCCGTTTGATTTGCTTTCGCTTCAGTCGAGGCTAACGCGACTAAATCCGGTGATGGCGCGGTCACCGCCACCGGCTTCTTTCACGTAATCCGCGACACTCTGCTTGTTGTTCTTGATGAACGACTGGTGAACCAACGTCACCTCCTTGAACCACTTCTTCAAGCGGCCCTTGGCAATGTTTTGTGCCATCTCCTCAGGCTTGCCCTCTTTGATCGCCAATTCCTTGCCAATCTCGAGCTCCTTGTCAATGTCGGCTTGAGCAATGCTGCTCTCATCCAATGCGATTGGCGCCATTGCCGCGGCTTGCATCGCCACGTCCTTGCCCGCCTGAGCGTCCATTCCGCCGTTGAAAGCCACCAAAGTAGACAGGCGGTTTCCAGGGTGGATATAGGCCACGACAACCTCTCCTGAGAGCTGCTCATAGCGGCTCACCTCGAGTCTCTCTCCCAAACGACCCATTTGGTTGGTGATTTCCTCACCTACCGAAACTCCGCTCGGGTGCGCACAGCTCATCAAAGCTGCGGTGTCTGCCGGCGCTTCAGCAACGGCAATGTCCAAAATGCTCTGCGCAAACTCAACGTATTCGCTGTTCTTGGCAACAAAGTCAGTTTCACAGTTCAATGAAATGATGCATCCACGGCTTCCATCCGCTAGGGTAGAAGCGAGAACAGCACCTTCACCGATTGCGTTGTCACCACGCTTGGCCGCAATTTTTTGGCCTTTCTTACGAAGGATTTCAATGGCCTTATCGAAGTCGCCAGCGGCTTCGGTCAGGGCCTTCTTACAATCCATCATGCCTGCTCCGGTATGCTTGCGGAGCTTGTTGACTTCAGCAGCAGTAATGCTCATGGTCTTGGGGTATGGGGGTTCGAAAGGGCGCGCGAAAGACGCGCCAGTTGTATTCGTTGATTGAAAAGCAGAACGCCGGATTAGGCCTCCTTGTCGTCTGCCTTTTCTTCTTTTGCAGGTGCCTCAGCAGCAGGCGCTTCAGCAGCGGGTGCTTCCTCAGCAGCAGGCGCTTCAGCAGCGGGTGCTTCCTCAGCAGCAGGCGCTTCAGCAGCGGGTGCCGCCTCAGCAGCAGGCGCTTCCTCAGCAGCAGGCGCTTCAGCAGCGGGTGCTTCCTCAGCAGCGGGCGCCTCAGCAGCAGGTGCTTCCTCAGCCTTCTTCGCGGAAGCCTCTTTCTCTGCACCACGCTCAGACAATCCTTCTTTGATGGCGTCTGTAATCGCGTCTACCACAGCCTTGATTGACTTGCTCGCATCGTCGTTGGCTGGAATGGGGAAATCGACAGGACGTGGGTCGCTGTTTGTATCCACCATGGCAAGAACTGGAATGCCGAGCTTCTTGGCT
Source organism: uncultured Flavobacteriales bacterium (assembly GCA_949373165.1). GTDB lineage: Bacteria > Bacteroidota > Bacteroidia > Flavobacteriales_D > Sanyastnellaceae > UBA8752. The sequence continues at coordinate 59,506 of CASICO010000026.1, forward strand.
TCAGCCAATGCAATGTGCTCCTTCATCACGTCGACGATAAACACAGCGGCGGGAATCCGATTCATGTCCGAAATAGAACCGAGGTTCTTTTCGAGCTTCGCCCGTTGACGGCTGACTTGCAACCGCTCACGCTTTGACATGGTGTTCAACGTGCCGTCGACTTCCATTTTGTCAATCTGCGTCATCTTCCGGATGGCCTTCCGAATGGTCGCAAAGTTGGTCAACATGCCACCCGACCAACGCTCGGTTACAAATGGCATGTTCACGGACTGAGCCGCTTCGGTCACAATGTCTTTGGCCTGCTTCTTGGTCGCCACAAACAAAATGCGCTTTCCGCTTTTTGCCATTTGCTTGGCCGCTGCAGCTGCGTCGTCCACCAAAACCACAGTCTTGTGGAGGTCGATGATGTGAATGCCCTTCTTCTCCGTGAAGATGTAAGGGGCCATGTGTGGGTTCCACTTGCGCTTGAGGTGGCCGAAGTGGGATCCTGCTTGAAGCAGTTGGTCGAAATTGGTGCGTGCCATGTTGCTACGTTCCTGGGGTTAAGCAACAACGAGGTAGCTTCTTTCGAAGGTCCTCGTTGTTTGGATGCTAGCTGTATATGCTAAGTAAAAAATGTACTGGAGATCAGCGCTTGGAGAACTGGAACTTCTTCCGCGCTTTCTTTTGTCCGAACTTCTTCCGCTCCACCATTCGGGGGTCACGGGTTGTCAAACCTTCTGCCTTCAGAGTCGGCTTGAGTTCGTCGTTCAATTCGATGAGCGCCTTTGAAATGGCCAGACGAAGCGCTTCGGCTTGTCCTGTAATGCCACCACCGTCAAGGTTGGCCTTGATGTCGAACTGGTCGAGCGTCTCGGTCAACATGAAGGGCTGCTTCACTTTGTATTGCAGGGTAGGGAGTGGGAAATACTCCGTAATGTCCCGCTTGTTGATGGTCACCTTACCCGTTCCCTGCGTCATGTATACGCGGGCAATGGCATTCTTACGGCGACCTGAAGTGTTGATCGTCTGCATCTATCTCAGGAGGGAATGGCGTGAACCGTTGGTTGCTGGGCCTCGTGATTGTGCTCAGCGCCAACATAAACGTGCATGTTTTTGAAAATGGCACGGCCGAGTCGGTTCTTGGGAAGCATACCGCGAACGGCATTCTCCACCAACCTTTCGGGCATTCGGTCCCGCACTTCACGTGCAGTCCGGCGGAATTGACCGCCAGGGTAACCGGAGTACCGGATGTATTCTTTATCCTCCCACTTGTTGCCAGTCAACTCCACCTTTTCGGCGTTGATGACCACCACATAGTCGCCGCAATCGGCATGGGGGGTGAAGTTCACCTTGTGTTTTCCTCGCAGCAATCGTGCGATTTCTGTACACAAGCGGCCCAGACGTTGCCCTTCGGCATCGACGACCATCCACTTCTTGTCTGCGTTCTCCTTATTGATGGAGACGGTTTTGTAGCTCAAGGTATCCACTGCACTCTTGGTTGAAAAACCCCGGAAAATTCGGGGTGCGAATATAGTGCCAATTCCAATACGCCGCAAACCCCTGCGACACAGTGTTTCCCACGAGCGAAAGTGAATGGCCCGAATCGACCGTGAATATCGTCCAGAAAGGAAAGGTGAAAACGACTTTTAAACCGGGTCCAGCATCGTAAAATTGAAAACTCATGACGGCATACGAAAGACACCCGCCACACCCGACAGGCGGAACAATAGAAGTGGTCGCTGGACCCATGTTTTCCGGAAAAACAGAAGAGCTACTGCGCCGCTTACGCCGCGCTAGCCTTGCGAAGCAGACGGTCATGTTGTTCAAGCCGGTTAGAGATGACCGCCATGGCACTACCGATGTTGTGAGCCATGATGCCCGGCGTCAAAACGCACTGGCACTGGAGAATTCTTCCGCACTAGAAGCCCAGGTTTATTCCGCAGAAATTCGGCCCGATGTGATCGGAATTGACGAGGTACAGTTCTTCGATGATCAAGTTGTAGATGTTTGTAATCGTCTCGCAGATGACGGCATGAGGGTCATCGTTGCGGGTCTGGATTTGGATTATTTGGGGCGCCCTTTTGGCATTATGCCCCTGCTATTGGCCCATGCCGAGTATGTGACCAAGCTGAACGCCATTTGCTCCCGAACGGGAAGGCCAGCCCATTTTTCGCACAGAATTGAAGGAGGGACAGACGATGTTCAAATCGGCGGCGCAGAATCCTACGAGGCCCTTTCACGGGAACCCTACAACGCCGTCATTGTGCGCGACCACCATCGCAAAACGGCCGTGGAATGACCGCAGGCCGGTTCGCTCTTCAAACCATTGCCGACCAGCTTGGGGGTCGGCTAGATTGGCCCACTGGGAGCGATGTCCGCTTTGAATTCACCCATCTCGCCACAGACTCTCGCAAACTTCACCGGCCAGGTGAGGGGTTGAGTCAAACCCTATTTATTGCCCTCAAAGGACCTCGGCACAACGGTCATGATCACCTGTCTGATGTCCGCGCAAGGGGAGTGAAAGGCTTCATTGTCGACCTCAGTTGGTCGGGCTCGATGCCCGGTGCTGTGGTGCTCCGCGTGCCCCATGCCTTGGATGCCCTTCAATGCCTGGGGGCCATGTCCCGCTTTTCAAGGCAGGGCACTGTCGTCGGCATCACAGGATCAAATGGGAAAACCACCGTAAAAGAGTGGGCCCACACCCTTGCCGGACAAGACCACCGCGTTTCTCGCAGTCCAGGAAGTTGGAACAGTCAAGTTGGCGTGCCGCTTTCCCTGTGGGCCATGGACGACAAGGCGGCCTTTCATTTTGTAGAAGCCGGCATCTCCAAGCCGGGAGAAATGGCCGCTTTGGCTCGAATCATCCGTCCAGAAATCGGCGTTTTGGTGCACTTTGGAGATGCCCATGACGCACATTTTGATTCTCGCCTAGACAAGGCCAGGGAAAAACTTCGCCTGTTCGAAGGGGCTGATCGCATCGTGATGGGGTCCCAAGATTCCGTGCTCATGGAAGCCGTAGCGGAACGCGGGTGGGAAAGCCGATGTGTCCATTGGCAATGGAAACGTCCCGATGGCGACGCAACATTCCCTTCCGCATTGATTGTCGAGCGGCAAGACCTGGACCACAATGTCACCCGGGTCGTGGGAACCTGGCGAAACGCCCCTTTGGACTGGACCATCCCCTTCTCCGAACCGGCAGCCTTATCCAATGCCATGACGGCGGCACTGCTTTTGCTGGAACTGGGCTGGACACCAAGCGCCATTCAACCCCGTTTGAAAGAACTGCGGCCATTGGGCATGCGCATGGAGCATCTCGAAGGGCGCGCTGGAGGAACGATCATCAACGATACTTGGAACAACGACCTCGATGGTCTTTCCACAGCACTCGATGCATTAGAGCGATTGCCCAATGAGCAGCCTCGGGCAGTGATCCTTTCCGATTTGATCCCTTTTGACAGACAAGACGAGGGTCAAAACGAAAGACTGAAACGCGCCATTGGGCAACGAAGGGTAGACCGCTGGATTTCGGTTGGGCCCCAACTCAGTCAAGGCATTCCTGGGGTAGAACACATTCACGCCCAACACCCCAATACCGAGAGCTTGCTCGAAAGCGCAGACCTCTCCGAGTTGGAGGGGTGGAATGTCTTGGTCAAAGGCGCTCGTCCTTTCGCGTTTGAGCAAGTGGCAGAAGCACTTGAAGCCAACCCTCATACCACGGTTTTTGACCTCGACCTTGGCCGACTTGGTCACAACCTAGACCGATTCAAAGACCGATTCAGCAAGCCCGTTATGGGCATGGTCAAGGCGTTTGCCTACGGCGCCGGAGATGCTGTGGCCTTGGAGCTGGATAGATTGGGCATCGACCGCTTGGCTGTGGCCTTTGCAGAAGAAGGTGTCGCACTGAGGAAGCGCGGCGTCCGCTGTCCCATTTTGGTTCTCAATGCCGATGCCCGCCGGTTCGCCGACCTGATTCAGTGGAGACTTGAACCTGAAGTTCACCGCCTCCCGGACTTAGACCGATGGGCAGACGCCTTGCGAAGGTCTGGGCCAGTAGGCCAAGAAAAAGAGGCCCTAGGGGTTCATTTAAAGGTGGAAACCGGCATGCACCGGTTGGGGCTGCAGCCCGAACAATGGGAGGCCGCAGGCGCAACTTGTTCAGTTCTTCGGCTCCCCATTGTGAGTGTTTACAGCCACTTGTCGGCAGCGGACGATCCCCAATCAGACCCCCACACCCATCATCAAATCTCCCAATTCAAAACGGCGTGTGTGGCCGTGGCCAAAGGCTGGTCAAGTGCTCAAAAACAAGCAGAGCAGCCTTCGAACCCCACTTTCCTAAAGCACTTGGTCAACACCGCCGGTGCCATTCGATTTCCCGAGGCACACTTCGACCTCATCCGAATTGGGCTTGGTCTTTATGGCCTTGACGCATCGGGCTCCGTCCATGACCTGAAACCCATAGGTGCATTTCACACCGCGGTGAGCCATGTCCATTTGGCACCAGCAGGAGAAGCCGTTGGGTATGGCGCCAAAGACGTTTCAGACGAAGACCGCATGGTGGCCACCCTGCCCGTGGGTTATGCAGATGGCTTGCCGCGAGCGGCAGGTCTCGGAAAAGCCTCTCTTTATGTGTGCGGCGAGCTCCGACCCATTCTTGGCCCCGTCTGCATGGACAGCTGTATGCTCGACGTCACCGGCCTCGACGTCCAAAGGGGGTCAGCCGTGGAAGTTTTTGGGGACAATGCCTCATTGGAAGCCTTGGCCAAAGCCACGAACACCATCCCTTATGAATTGCTGTGTCGCATTCCGCAAAGGGTGAGGCGCCGTCACTTGAGGACCTAAACGCTTGACTCAAGTTGTACCTTCGGGGAGTGGACCGCACAAGGCAAATTCCCATAGAACCAGGCGACACGTATACCTCGCCAGAAGGTTTCCTTGTTTTCACAGAACAATACCACCGCAAACGTGGCTATTGCTGCACCAGTGGATGCAAACATTGCCCTTACGGTTACCACAAGGGGACAGGGCGCATCCGCAACCCGAAAGGCCTCTGACTTGAACGCCATGAACACTCCCACCGACACCGACCGCACAAATGCTGCATTTCGTCATGGAATTGCCGCGGGACTTGCCGAAGCCCTTCCCGCTCTGAAGCTGCGGTCTGCATCTGTTTCCCACGCACCTGTGCGGAAAGACATCTTGACGCCGAAGCAAAAAGAACTGGCCTTGGCCAATGCCCTGCGGTATTTCCCCGCGAACCAGCACGAAACATTGGCGCCGGAATTCGCCGAGGAACTCAAAGCGTATGGCCGGATCTACATGTATCGGTTCATGCCCGAGTATGACATGCATGCCCGTCCCATCGGAGACTATCCTGCAAAAACACCGCAGGCGGCGGCCATCATGCTCATGATCCAGAACAACCTGGACCCGGCAGTGGCACAGCATCCCGAAGAACTGATTACCTATGGCGGAAACGGTGCCGTCTTTCAAAACTGGGCGCAATACCGATTGGTCATGCGCTATTTGAGCGAGATGACGGAAGAGCAAACGCTTGTCATGTACAGCGGTCACCCACTGGGCTTGTTTCCTTCTCACGCCGGGGCACCGCGTGTGGTCGTGACCAACGGCATGGTCATTCCCAACTACAGTGGGGCAGATGAATTGGAGCGCATGAACGCCCTTGGAGTCAGCCAGTATGGACAAATGACCGCGGGCTCTTACATGTACATCGGGCCACAGGGCATCGTACACGGCACCACCATCACCGTTCTCAACGCGGGGCGCAGGCTGGACCCCGACAACCCAACACTCGCAGGAAAGCTGTTTGTGACCGCCGGTCTTGGCGGCATGTCTGGCGCCCAGCCCAAAGCGGGCAACATCGCCGGAGTGGTCTCCGTCACCGCAGAAGTCGACCCCGCTGCCGCATGGAAGCGCCATGAGCAAGGGTGGGTTGACCACGTCGTAGAAGATGTCGCTGAATTGGCACATCAGGTGCGTACATCCATGGAAAACAAGGAGGCCGTCAGCTACGCCTATCTCGGAAATGTGGTGGACGTTTGGGAACACTTCCTCGAGGCTGACATCCACATTCACCTGGGTTCGGACCAGACGTCCTTGCACAACCCTTGGGCGGGCGGCTATTACCCTGCTGGGGTGTCGTTTGACGCCGCGCAAAAGATGATGGCCGAAGATCCCGACCAGTTCAAGGATTGCGTGAAACAAAGTTTGCGCCGGCACACCACTGCAGTCAACAAACACACGGCCAAGGGAACCTACTTCTTTGACTACGGCAACGCCTTTCTCCTTGAAAGCTCGCGGGCCGGGGCGGACATCATGGCTGATGACGGCGAAGCCTTTAGGTATCCCAGCTATGTGCAAGACATCATGGGGCCCATGTGCTTCGATTACGGCTTTGGGCCCTTCCGATGGGTCTGCGGGTCAGGCGACCCCAGCGATTTGGACAAAACCGACGCCATCGCTTGCGAAGTGCTGGAGGGCATGATGGCCGAAGCCCCTGCCGAAATCCAGCAGCAAATGGCCGATAACGTGCAGTGGATTCAAGGGGCCAAGGCCAACAAACTTGTCGTTGGCTCTCAAGCCCGCATTCTGTATGCGGATGCAGAAGGCCGCATGCGCATTGCCAAGGCTTTCAACGATGCCGTCGACAGCGGTGTGCTTTCTGGACCCGTGATTCTGGGCCGTGATCACCACGACGTGAGTGGAACGGACTCTCCCTATCGCGAGACCTCCAACATCTATGACGGCTCTGCCTTCACGGCCGACATGGCGGTCCAAAACTTTGTGGGCGACGCCTTTCGGGGTGCCACTTGGGTGTCCCTCCACAATGGTGGCGGCGTCGGGTGGGGCGAAGTCATCAACGGTGGATTTGGCATGCTCCTCGATGGATCACCCGAAACCGAGGCCAAGCTCACCTCTATGCTTCACTGGGACGTCAACAACGGCATTGCCCGCCGCAGCTGGGCCCGCAATGACGAGGCCCAATTTGCCATTCGAAGGGCCATGGAAGCCGAGCCAAAATTAAAAGTCACCTTGGCCCAGAACGCAGATGCTGACCTGATCCGTCGCGCCCTTTCTTGATGGACTGGAGCAACACCACCTTCGGAACCGCGGAAAACCAAATCCCCTTGCCCAATGGGCCATGGACAGGCCATCATTTCGAATCCTGTGCCTTCAAAGGCGTCAATTTTGGTCAAATGGACTGGCGAAATGCCCGGTTCGAACAGTGTACTTTTTCAAAGTGCGACCTCACGGAGGTGCGTTGGACTGGCGCCAAGCTTCACGGCGTGAAGTTTGACAACTGCAACCTCCAAAAACTGCGTTGGAACACCCTCACCACTTTGTTCCTCAACCTTGAACTGAAAGAATGTAAGGCGGGGTTTGGAGACTGGAGCGACATGGAACTCAACGGGGCCAGACTCATGGATTCAGACTTCACTGGCGCCGATTTTTCCGGCGCCGATGCGCGGAAAGTAGACTGGTCTGGAAGCCGGATGCGGGACGCCATTTTCCACCGGACAGATTTGCGGGAAAGTGATTTCCGCACGGCCACGGAATGGAACATTGACCCCGCAGAAAACAAAGTGAGAGAGGCCCACTTCTCCAAAGCAGATCTAGAAGGACTCGTTCGCCGTTTGGGCATTTGCATCGACTAACCCGGCAGCGGGCAGTCACGCAGGAAACGTTTTAACAAGCTTTTCGTTTCCGATGGGTACGCTTCAGGTTAATTTTGCGGCCTGAAACGACCGAGAATGTCTCCAGTCACCCAAGGATCCACCTCAGACTCACGCCTCGCAGAGCTGCTCACAGGCTGTGAGCGCTCCTTTCGAAAGTTTGGGGTTCGGGCCGTGAGCATGGACGACCTCGCCACCCAATTGGGCGTCTCCAAAAAGACCTTGTACCGGTTTTTCAAAGACAAAGCAGACTTGGTGCTTCAGGTGTTTGACCAAGCTTGCCGACGGCAAACCAAACGCACAGAGGTGCTGGCAGAAGATGGTTTCAATGCCATTGACGCTGTCATAGGGGTGATGGAATATTTCCAAACCGAACTCCGAGAGATGCACCCCAGCATGTTGTTCGACCTGCAGAAGTATTACCCAAAAGCCATGCAGCGGCTCCACCTCCACAAGATGGAAGCCATGCAAGGTTACCTGATCCGAAACATCGAACGTGGACAATCAGAAGGGCTTTATCGCGCAGACTTCGACGCAAAACTGATTTCCCGGTTGCACATGGCCATGGTCCAAACCATGACCGACCCAACGACCATTGATGAATTCGGAAGGCCCTTGTCTGAGCTGCAAAAAGAATTGCACACCTACCACCTCAGGGGCATCGCCACTGATCAAGGGATGGAATACCTCCGTCAACGCAACAACACCTTGTGAACACGCCAACCACCATGCGTACACTTCCCCTATTGTCGGTCTTGCTGCTTTTGCAAGGCGCCATTTTCGGCCAAGCGGCCGATGGTGTTTCGGGCACACGGCTCACACTCCATGAGGCTCAATCTCTCGCGGCCACACGCGCATACAACGTGCGCTATGCCTCATTGGATACCAAACAAGCCGCGAGCAACTCGCGCGAAATCATCGCCTCTGGGTTTCCTCAAATCAGTGGTTCGGTCGAGTACAACCGCTACATCGACATTCCAATCCAAGTTTCCAGTGGCGATGTCTTCGGCTTTCCCGATTATTTGACCTCGTTCTTGGGCGGCGTCGCACAAGCGACCGGTGTTCCTCTGGACGCTCCCCCGTCCGACCCCAACGCCATACAAGAGTTCCAGTTTGGTGCAGCCCAAACCATGACAGCAGGCATCACTGCCACCCAGCTGATTTTTAGCCCGAGCTACTTCGTGGGCATCCAAGCGGCCAAGGCGTATGCCCATGCCATGGAAGCCTCAGAGTCAAAGTCAGTGGCGGATGCCCGACGCGCTGCAGGAGAAGGGTACGCGGCGGCATTGGCTGCCCAAGAAAACGTCGCCATTCTCCGCGCTGCAGAAGCATTGGCAGAAAGCGCATTGAACCAAACGCGCGCCCTTGTCACAGAAGGCCTAGCCGAGTCCACCGACGCCGACCAATTGGAACTCGCTTTGTCAGAAATGACCCAGCAACGCACCACCGCAGAAAGCATGGCTTCTGTGGCACTTGATGCCTTGAAGTTCACCGTGGGCATGCCCGTCGAAACCACCGTCATCTTGGCCGACAGCTTCGAGACACTGGCCAATGCCTTTCACGGCGCCACCGTGCTCGGAACACCGTTTGACGCAAACCGCTTGCCCGAAATCAAATCACAGTCCAAAAACCTGGAGCTCTCCGAGCTCGGCATTCGCAACGAAAAAGCAGCCGGTATGCCAAGCATTGGGGCGTTTTACACCAATCAACGCAACGCCCAACGCGACGCTTTTGACTTCTTCGGTGAAGGCAACTGGTATCCCATCCAATTGGTAGGGGTGCAAATGAACATCCCCATTTGGTCCAGCTTCGGCGGCAAGGAAAAAGTGCTGCAAGCACAACTGTCTCGGGACCGCGCCGCGACCACCCTCGAACAAATGACACAGGCGGTCACACTGGAGTACCGTGCCGCAAGGTCCGAGTACAACTCTAGCTTAGAGCAGCGCATGCAAGCCCAGCGCGGACTTAATCTCGCCGAGCGCATCCTTGACCGCACCCGCATCCGTTTTCAAGAAGGGCTCGCAAGCAGCTTTGACATGACCCAGGCCCAAAACCAGTTGGTCAATGCGCAAGCCAACCACGCCCAAGCCACGCTCCGCTGGTTCAACGCCCACATCCGCCTCGAACGTTCCCTCAACGCCTGATCCACATGATCCGCACATCCCTTCTCCTCTCCACCGCACTCTTGCTCACAGCATGCGGCGGTTCAGCGCCAGAAAGCGCACCAGCAACCAACGCTCCTGCGGCTAAAGAGGCGCGTAAGGTCACCAGCCTCGACGTTGCTTTTGCACCTTTCGACCACTTCTTTACAGTCCAAGGCAACGTGGAAACCGACCGCATGGCGCAGGTCTTCCCCATGACCCAAGGCACCGTTTTACGCATCCGCGTAGAAGAAGGACAAACGGTCAAAAAGGGACAGGTCTTGCTGGAGCTCGACAATGACGCTGTGGCCCGAAACCAAGACGAATTGAACACCCGACTCACCTTAACCAAAGACATTTTATCCAGACAAGAGCGTTTGTGGAACCAGGGCATCGGCACCGAGGTGCAACTGCTAGAAGCCCGCACCAACGTCAAAGCTTTAGAAGAGAGCATCGCTGCCTTTGCCGAGCAGGTGGACTTTGGGAAAGTGACCGCCCCGTTCGCAGGCATCGTCGACCGCATCTTCTCCAAAGAAGGCGGCATGGCTTCTCCCATGCAGCCCGTAGCAAGGGTGATGGACCTGAGCGACATGTACGTGCGCGCAAAAGTCAGCGATCACTACGTGGGCAAGGTTGAGGCCGGCCAACGCGTGGACATCACCATGGCGGGTCGCGACACCCTGACCAGCGCCATCTCGAGGGTAGGCCGCTACATCGAACCCGCCAACCGCACTTTTGAGGTCGTCGTTCCTGTGCCGGAAAACACAAACTTGCTGCCCAATGAGTTCGCCGCATTGCACATCAACGACCTCCACTTAGACAGCGCCATTTCACTGCCGTCCAGCCTCATTCTCCAAAACCGAGAGGGCTTGGACTTCGTGTACACCATCCAAGAAGGAAAGGCCGTCCGACAGCCCGTCCAAATTGGGCCTTCCACCGATGACCGCGTGCTGATTCTCCAAGGCGTCACCCCCGGCACGATTGTGATCGCCCGAGGCGCGGGTCAAGTTGTGGAAGGCGAGGCCGTCCAAATCATCCGCTGAATCCGCCGTTTCCAAGCGACACACAAGCGACACACACCCCATGGACTCACAGAAACCCAAGGAATTCGGCCTGAGTACAGCATCGATCAAAAACCGCACCACCGTGGCGGTCTTGATCGCGATCATTTTGATCTCCGGCATTTCGTCCTACATCACCGTACCCAAGGAAAGCTTCCCAGAAGTCGTCGTTCCCGAGGTCTTTGTCGGCACCCCTTATCCGGGCAACAGCCCCGGCGACATTGAAAAGCTCATCACCCGCCCCATTGAGAAAGAACTCAAGGGCATCACGGGGGTCGACGAGATCATTTCCACGAGCCAACAGGGGTACAGCTCCATCGACATCAAGTTTGACTTCTCGGTCACACCAGAAGTCGCGTTGAGAAAGGTGAAGGACAAGGTGGACATCGCCATGAGCGACCCCAGCTTCCCAGATGACCTGCCCAGCGACCCCAACATTTTTGACCTGAATTTCACGGAGTTGATCCCGGTCATGCAGGTCAACCTATCGGGTGATTACCCCATCGACCAACTCGAGGACTACGCCGAAATTCTTCAGGAGCGCATCGAGGACGTTGATCAAATCAACGAGGCCGAGATACGGGGCGTCAACGCCAAAGAAATGGAGGTTGAAGTCGACCACCTTCGGGCCGAAGCCATGCTCGTCAGCTTCAACGACATTGCCCAAGCCATCGGTCAAGAAAACCTGTCCATTTCTGGCGGAGACATCATCATGGATGGACGCCGGCGCACCGTGCAAGTGGTCGGTGACTTCCGGGATGCCCAAGACTTGGAGTCCATCATTATTAAAGCAGAAGGAGGTCAACCCGTGTACCTGCGCGACGTGGCCAGCGTGCGTTTTGTGGACCAAGAGGCCACCAGTTTTGCCCGAGAATGGGGCAATCCGGTGGTGTCGCTCGATGTCCGAAAACGGGCGGGAGAGAACCTCATCATCGCATCCGATGAAATCAACCGCATCATCGAGGAGGCCAAATCGGAGTTCCTGCCCTCTGATCTCAACGTCAGCATTACCTCTGACCAGTCGGACCAAACCAGAACCCAAGTCGAAGAACTCCAAAACAGCATTATTCTCGGTGTACTGCTCGTGGTGGGCGTGCTGCTGTTCTTCCTGGGATTGCGCAACGCCCTTTTTGTAGGGGTAGCGATTCCGCTGTCCATGTTCCTGAGTTTCGCCATCCTGAACGCCTTGGGCATCACCTTCAACGTGATGGTGCTCTTTGCTTTGGTGTTGGCCTTGGGTATGCTGGTCGACAATGGCATTGTGGTTGTAGAGAACATCTATCGATTGATGGATGAAGGAATGTCGCCGTTTGATGCGGCGCGATACGGCGTTGGCGAAGTCGCTTGGCCCATCATCGCTTCCACCGCGACCACACTCGCGGCCTTCCTGCCTTTGGCCATTTGGCCAGGCATCATTGGAGAGTTTATGAAATACCTGCCGATGACCCTCATCATCGTGCTGTCCTCCTCTTTGTTCATTGCACTGGTGATCAATCCCGTGCTCACCAGCGTTTACATGCGCGTGGAAGAGGCAGAAATGAACGTGCGAAGGCTCTTCATTACCACCGGAGTCCTAATCATATTGGGCCTCTTGCTCTTGGGCACAGGATGGAACACATTGGGCAACCTCTTCATTCTCGGCGGCATCATCGGGCTGCTCAACCGGTACCTCTTGACTCCGGCCACCGCCTGGTTCCAGAACAAGCTCCTCCCCTCCCTTGAAAACGGATACGAACGCTTGCTGCGCTTTTCTCTGCGCGGCGCGAAGCCTTGGTTGTTCTTCTATGGCATGATTGGACTGTTGGTTGTCTCCCTCGTGTTGTTGGGGATATTCCCGCCCAAGGTGGAGTTCTTCCCTCAAAACGAGCCACAATATGTCAATGTGTACATCGACATGCCCATTGGCACGGACATCGAGGAAACCAACCGGGTTACCAAAGAGGTCGAAGGCATGGTCATGAAGGCCATCAACCGGCCCGAGTTCTTGCGCGAAGGCGCCGACGGAAGCTTGGAGCAATTCCTCACGAATTCTGTGATTGCCCAAGTCGGTGAAGGCACTTCCGACCCCGCCGAAGGTCCACAGTTGGGCGCCACGCCAAACAAAGGGCGGGTCACCGTGAGCTTCCTGAAGTTCCAAGACCGCCAAGGCGTGCTCACCACCGATGTCTTGAACGCCATCCGCGAAGAAGTCAAAGGCTACCCAGACGCCATCATTCGTGCGACCAAAAATTCCGACGGTCCGCCTCAGGGATTGCCCATCAACTTAGAAATTACCAGCGCCGATTACGAAACTGCCCTGGCCTACGCCGATGGCATGAAGCGCTTCATTGAATCCACAGGCATTCAAGGTGTAGAAGGACTCAAATTGGACGTAGAAAAGTCCAAGCCAGAAATGCCAATTTCCATTGACCGCGACAAGGCACGCCGCTATGGATTGAGCACGCAACAGATCGGTTACGGCATCCGGAGTGCCCTCTTTGGGCGCGAGGTCAGCCGGTACAAAGACGGTGAAGACGACTACCCCATCAACCTCCGATTTTCCGATGCTTATAGGAACAACGCCGATGCGTTGATGAACCAAAAAATCATCTTCCGGAGTGCCTCAAATGGACAAATCAAAGAGGTGCCCATTTCTGCCGTTGCCACAGCTGGAAGGTCCACCACCTACAACGCCATCAAGCGCAAGGACCTAGACCGAACAGTGACCTTGTCTTCGAATGTGCTTGGTGGATACAACGCCAACGAAGTGGTGGCTGCCATCAAGGCCGCCATGAACGACTATCCTGCTCAAGATGGTGTTCAATGGGAATTCACGGGTCAACAGGAAGAGCAAGCCAAAGAGATGGCCTTCCTCTCCAAGGCTTTGGTGATCGCCCTGTTCCTGATCTTCCTGATCATCGTCGCCCAGTTCAACAGCATCTCCACGCCTTTCATCATTGGATTCAGCGTGCTGTTTAGCTTGACAGGCGTGTTCCTCGGTCTGGTGGTTTTCCGCCAAGACTTTGTGATCATCATGACCATGATCGGCATCATCTCGCTCGCCGGCGTGGTGGTCAACAACGCCATCGTGCTCATCGACTACACCAACCTGCTCTTTGACCGCAGAAAGCGCGAATTGGAATTGGGAGAGGATGACCCGCTGCCTTTCGTGGAAGTCGTCCCCTTGATCATTAAAGGAGGCCGTACTCGCCTTCGTCCTGTGCTGCTTACCGCCATCACAACGGTGCTCGGCCTCTTGCCACTTGCCATCGGAATCAACGTGGACTTTGTGAGCCTTTTGGCAGAATACGACCCCAAGATTTACATCGGCGGAGACAACAACATCTTCTGGAAGCCCATGAGTTGGGCCATCATTTACGGCCTGACTTTCGCCACGTTCCTCACACTGGTGATCGTGCCCATCATGATGTGGTACTTGACCCGCGCCGACTACAAGTGGCTCAAGCGCCTGCCTGTCGATCCCTCCTAAAACAGAACGTCCGGTTTCAATGCAGCCCGAAAAACTCCGCGTCATCGGAGCAATCGGTTTTCTTGGTAGACATGTGACCTCTGGGGCATTGCGCCAAAGAAATGCCGCGCGCAACGTGCTTTCCAATCTGGGTGAGATGACGACCGTTTCATCGGATTCGGCGCAACAACACCACGGCCAGAAACCACGGTATACAATGGAAGTTGGGATTGAACCGTCCCAAAGTCTCATCGATCTCGGGTATCTGAACTGATTCCCTCACCGCCGCTCTAAATTTGCCACTCCGGAACCCACCGGCACACGATGAGCGACCTTCTCCAACACGAGTGCGGCATTGCCCTACTCCGGCTCAAAAAGCCACTGCAGTATTACATCGATCATTACGGAACGGCCTTTTACGGCCTGAACAAGATGTACCTGCTGATGGAAAAACAGCGGAATCGAGGTCAAGACGGCGTAGGCCTCGCCAACGTAAAGCTTTCCGTGCCTGCGGGCCACCGCTACTTGAGTCGCTCACGCTCTGTCGCCAACCAACCCATTGAAGACCTCTTCTCTCAGGTAATGGGACGCTTTGCTGAAACCAAAGAGAGAAACCCAGAGCGACTGAAGGACGCTGAATGGCTCCAAAAAGAATTCGCCTTTACCGGTGAAGTCTTCTTGGGTCATCTCCGCTACGGAACCTATGGACGCAACACCATTGAAAGGGTTCACCCCTTCTTAAGGCAGAACAACTGGCGCAGCCGCACGCTGGCTTTGGCCGGTAACTTTAACCTGACCAATGTTGATGAGCTGTTTGACGTTCTCGTTGGCCTCGGGCAGCACCCTAAGGAGAAAGCCGATACAGTCACCGTTCTCGAAAAAGTCGGCCACTTCCTAGACGAGGAGGTCGAAACTCAGTTCCGCGATTTCAAGAAAAAGGGCCATGAAAACCATGAAATCAGCGAGCTCATTGCTCAAAATCTCAACGTGGGCCATGTCCTTGAAAAGGCATCCGAAGCCTGGGACGGGGGGTACGTCATGGGGGGAATCATTGGCACCGGAGACGCCTTCATTGCACGTGATCCGAATGGCATTCGCCCTTGTTTTTGGTACGAAGACGACGAGGTCGTCGTGGCCGCTTCTGAGCGCCCGGTGATCCAAACGGCATTCAATGCCACAACCGCTCAAGTCCACGAATTGGAGCCTGGATCCGCATTGTTGATTGGCACGGATGGCACGACGGAAATCAAGCAGGTCCGGCCTGCAGCCCAGCGCACCCCTTGCAGCTTTGAACGCATCTATTTCTCACGCGGAAACGACGCCGACATTTATCAAGAGCGCATGGCTTTGGGAGAGTCCCTGGTTCCACGGGTTCTTGAAGCCATTGAACACGACATCGATAACACGGTGTTCAGCTTTATTCCCAACACCGCGGAAACTTCCTTCTACGGCTTGGTGAAAGGGATGGAGAGTCACTTGAACCAAAGCAAAATTGAGCGGATCATCGGGCTTGGAACATCGCCAGATCCAGCCGAGGTCAAGTCCATTTTAGAAGAGCGGCCGCGCGTGGACAAGGTGGCCTTGAAAGACGCCAAACTCCGAACATTCATTGCTGATGACGGCGCTCGAGACGACCTGGTCGCTCATGCTTACGACATCACTTACGGAACTGTTGAGCGCAACAAAGACCAGTTGGTCGTCATCGATGACAGCATCGTCCGGGGCACCACCCTCAAGCGCAGCATTCTTCGCATTCTCGACCGTCTCGACCCCGTGCGCATCGTCGTGGTCAGCAGCGCTCCGCAAATCCGTTATCCAGATTGCTACGGAATTGATATGGCCAAAATGGGCGATTTCATCGCCTTCCAAGCCGCCATTGCGATACACAAAAAACGCGGAAACGAAGCCCTGATTGAAGGGGTATACCAAGCGTGCAAAGCAGAACTTGAAAAGCCATTTTCTGAGCAGCGCAACATGGTCAAGCCCATTTACGAGAACCTGACTCCAGAGGAGACTTCCAATCAGATTTCAGCCCTATTGACCCCCGACAATATGAAGGCGGAGGTGCGCATCATTTACCAAAGCGTTGAAGGCCTGCACGCAGCCATTCCTGAGCACAAGGGCGATTGGTACTTTACTGGAGACTTTCCGACTCCAGGAGGCAACCGCGTTGTGAACCGCGCCTTCGTTTTTTGGAAAGACGGCCGAACAGACCGGGCATACTGAAGTGAGGTACCCCCCTTTAACCGCGGTGCAATCCGCACTCTTTTGACGACTGTTCCCACCACCACCGACCTGCTCTTGCATCTTCGTGAGGTAAAACAGGCCGTGTACAAGGCGCACAACCGATGCTTTTATACCCCATGGCGTACAGGGGGTTCACCGGCACACCCGTTTTAAGCAAAGCGGATTGAACCTCTTGGTCGCTCCAATTCAAAAGGGGGTGGAATTTTTTAAGACCCCAGTCTGGCGCATCCTCCACATTGCTCATGCTCGCGCGATTCTCACTTTGATTGCTTCGCAATCCAGTGATCCACCATTCTTTTCCAGCGCAAGCCGCCTTCAACGGGCGAATCTTTCGCATCGCGCAGCATGACTTTCGAGCGTCAACGCTCTCGTAGATGGAGCTCAAACCTGACGTCTTTGTGAAGTCCACGACTTCCTTTGAGTTGGGCAACAAAGCACGAATTTCAACCCCAAAGTGATCTTCTGTCGCCTTCCACGTTTGCCGAGTGGCTGGGAAAAGACAACCCGTATCCAAAGACACGAGGTCTACATCCAGACCGGCCTTCAACACCGCCCATGTCAAGATTTGATCTTCCATGCTAAACGAAGTGGTTAAAACCACGCGTTCAGGGCTCACATCCGGGCCCAAAACGGCATTCATTTCCTCAAAAAGTGCCAAAAACCAAGGCCCTGTGCTGGAGTATACCATGGCACAAAAATAGCAAAACCTACAATTCCTATCAATTAGGTGGGGTTAAGAAAATCGAGCAAGGTTCGATGCTCCAAAATGGCGAGTTGAGCGTCCCTCACCTCCATCATCATTCGGCGCAAGCCGCAGTCCTCTTCCACGCAGTCCTCACACTTCTGGTAATAATTCAAACTCACACAAGCCAAGGGTGCAATGGGCCCCTCCATCATCCGGATGACTTTGGCCATCGAGATCTCTTGCGCAAGCACGTTCAAAGCATGCCCCCCTCGTGGGCCCCTTCGACTCTTTACAAGACCACCCGACCTGAGCTCTACCAATATCTGCTCCAAAAACTTCACGCTCATCGGAGAGGAAGCGCAAATCTGCTTCGCGCTCATCCAACCCCCATCCTCACTTGAAGCATGGGCCTTGGCCAACACCGTCAAAGCACGGAACGCATATTGAGCTTTCTTGGTTAGCATCACACTCGGCTCAGCGGCGAATCACGACCCGGTGCACCGGACAAGAAATACACGGGCTTCCATCATCGCCCAACGCCATCAAAAGGACCAAGCCAGATTCCCATCCTGATGTAGAGATGCGGACCCTGCCTTCATCGATGGAGAGGCCTTCGTCCAACACCTTACCTTCCATGCTCATGGCCCTCCAGCGCAACCCTGAGGACATGGGCCAAGTCACCTCATCACCTGCCTGAACTGGGTTTGGAAATGGAAGCCCCCACGCGGCTTGATCTGAGGGGGGCACCGACAAAACGCCATTGGCATACCACGCCACGTCCGTGGCTTCCAACAGCACATTCCCTTGCAAGTCGGTCGCCTCTAACATTTCATGATAAAAAATTGGAAGCACAGAGTCCGGCGTGAAATACGTGACCTGACTCAAATCCCAAATGACGGTGTCTCCATCATAAGCCTCCGTGTAAACCTGGCCGTAAACTCCGCGAAGGACTTCGGGGAATTCAGCGCCGTCGGGCATGACCAATGATCCCCACGCATCCACTTCAAATGAAGCCTGTCCAGACAAGGAATAAGGCTGGCCAAACAAAGTTTGCTCCGTTCCAAACACATCCGAAACCTGCGTACCGAAGGTCAAGGGATAAGCCCACTGAACCAAGGGGTCGGAGAACGGCAATGTGACTCCATTGGACCCATTGACATTGCCCAACACCGTCAATTCGCCGCCAATCACCGACAGGAAACTCAACTGATCCCCATTGGTCATGATCCATTCAGCCCCATCAAAAGCATCCGCATAGGGCGATGTGGATGCTGGTTCAACCTCCATCAAGCCAACGGCGCTCCCTGGGATTCCCGAAAAGTCCCAACTTTGAGGCGCCTCACTCCCCACTGTGGGTGCGAAGTAGGCCCCGACCACCAATTCAGAAGTATACCCCAACCCCGGCATCTCCGGCTCTGCAAACACAGGCTGTGAGAGCGCCGTAGTGGTGGAGGTCGCACTCAAAAAAAGAAAAAGGGCTTTGTTCATGAGGCTAATCTAGCCGAACAAAACCCTTTTCTAAGTACCCGGAGTGGGAATCGAACCCACACTCCAAAGGAACGCGAGTTTGAGTCGCGCGCGTCTACCAATTCCGCCATCCGGGCAAGGAGGGCGACAAAAGTAGCCATTCTTAATCGGAATCCACAGGAAGGGACACACGGAAAGTGGTTCCAATGCCTTCTTCACTCCGAAGAATGGTGATTTGTCCTCCGTGATATTCTTTTACTATGCGCCTGACCAAGCTCAATCCCAGCCCCCAGCCTCTCTTCTTTGTGCTGAATCCTGGGTCGAACACTTGACGCTGAACCCGCCGTGACATTCCCCGTCCCGTATCCCGGATGTCCAGTGTGGCCCGACCCAATTCATTCCAAAGCCGCACCTCCAATTCTCCAGCACCCTCCATGGCATCCACTGCATTCTTCGTCAGGTTCTCGAGCACCCAACCAAACAAAGCGGGATTGAAGGATGCTTGCAGCGGAACCTCTGGCATGGACACTGTGAACGTGACGGCTTTGGGCATGCGGCGCTGCAGATAAGCCATGGTTTCACCCACGAAAGCACCAAGGTCATCCATGGTGAGTTCTGGATCAGACCCAATCTTTGAGAACCGATCGGTGACTGTGCGCAATCGGCCGATGTCCTTCTCCAGCTCCACAAGGACATCCTCCGCCACTTCCTCTGACCTCAAGACTTCTACCCAGGCCATCAAAGCAGACAAAGGCGTCCCCAATTGATGCGCTGTTTCCTTTGCCATACCTACCCAGACTCGATTCTGCTCTGAACGTCGGAACGCACTAAACGTAGAATAGGCCAAGAGCAAGAATCCCCCTATGATCAACAGTTGAACCACTGGGAAATACCGCAACTGCTTTAAAACCAAAGACTCATCGTACAGAATCCAGCGCTTTCCTGTTTCAGGAAGGTCCAATGCGATGGGGGGGTTCACGGCCGCCAACCGTTGAATCAGTGCCGTCGTATCGCCCAATTCGTCCGTGTCAAACCGATGGGCCTGAAGGATATTTCTCAACCCAGAGTCCGCGAGTAAGACCGGAATGGAGGCCGAATTCAACACCGTTTCGGAAATGAAAGAGTGAATCAAATCATCCATCACAGACTTGAGCTCACGGAAGCGGTTGCTCTGGTCATAGTACACCATTAACCCTTGCTCGAACTCAATCACGGTGCCCCTGTCCGCCAAAGAAACCCGGAGTGAGTCCAGCCGATCTGGAGTGCGCATCACCTCGGGAACATTGATGTCTGCCTGAAGGACACCCCCTTTGTACACCAAAACCGGGATCGTTCGATTGCCCTGAATAAACCGAGTAATGAAAGTGAGATCAATGGGTGCTCCTGGGTCCGCTTCTTGGATAATCCGATAAGCCTCCCCCATTAAGTCCGCCTTGTCTCGCTCCTCACTGCGCAACGACGCAAACAAAACATCCGTGTAGCGGACGAGCTCAGCGCGCTGAACAATCGCCTCTGACCACAACGCAACCTTTCGCTGCTCCTCCGAACGAAGTGTGCGGGCGATTCGACCACTCGACCAAAGGGTTAACGCCACAATAGAGAACGCACCAGCGAACAAAATGAGACGGGAGTATTGCTTGTTTTGAGCTCTCATGCCTAAAGTGCAGGGTCAACGCAAGATGCACTGAAAAGGTATCCTGCCAACCCTGCTTTTGCTCCGTTCTCCCGAGGAATGCGGTTTTTGTGCATCAAAAACGCCGGCTAAAGCCGGCGTCTTCAGGCAAAGTTCTGCCCAAGCATATTTGGTTAAGCCTGCCGTCCGGTTTCATCCAAATCGGCAGAAGACAAAGATAGAGAATATTAACGTTAGTCGGTTAACAAACTTCATTCGTCTTTTTTTTCCTCAAAAATCATCGTCATCGTCATCGGGTAGGCTGCCCTTTATTTTAGGCCTTTCCGAAGGGGTTGGCGGCTCAACCAAAGGCCCTTCATTCACCAAGGTGTCCGGGACAATCGGTGCGGGATCCTCGGCCCCCAAAGCACCCCGAAGTCGACTCCATGCGCTCTGCCGCTGACCCCGTCTGTGCTCCTGATGGGCCGCTCGGTCATACCCAAAAGAGGGGTTTTCCATGGTGCCTCGCATCGCCAAGAAAAAACGATGGCCAAGTCCATCCTCCTCCATTGGGCCCCAATCACCTTGGTCAGATTTCAAGTCGCGCAATGCAAAGTCCAGAGTGAAGTCCATCTCACCTCCCAACCTGTACCAACCCTCTACCCCCAAGTCCATGGCGTCAGAGTAAACTTCCGTTGGCGCCAAAGAAACCACCCCCTTGTTCAGGGCAACCTGAGTTGAAATTGGTTGAAATCGGACCCAGTTCAGGCGCCTTTTTAGGTCGTCTGCATCTGCAATAAACTGGTACTTGCGCTCCTCTGCCAGCGTTCTAGGAATGGCCTGAAGCAGTTCAAAGCCCACCAATTCACCCTCTTCCACTCGAACCTCTAGATCCACATCCCAAGGGACCGAGCCAGACCGTTTCGAATCATACGTTACCCATCCCTCCGCCCAAACGCGCCCCCTCACGTGGTCTGAACGCAATGTGGTTTGACCCAATCCAGAAGTGCCCAACAAAAACTCACTCAAGTCGGCATTGACCAGCCTTCCATTGAACCTAGCCGCCCCGTCCTCCCAAGAACCTTTTGCCTTTAGGTCGCCATCAAACGCCTCTGCGAAAATGCTCTCCGCGACAAACCTGCCGTTGAGGTAAGTCCCATTCACTGCCCACCTGTCTGCCATTAAAGCGCCAACCTGAGCGTTTGTTCCTGCAATGGATACGCTCCAATTCCGAACGAAATCCGGAAAACCTGGCCCCTCTGAAACCGTCGACGCGCTTGTAAAGCGCAAAAGCCGGTTCACATCCAATTCCGCAAAATCCACGTTCAAGTCGCCATCCACTGAGCTCCAATTCAAAACCGCGTCCCCCTGCGCTCCCGGCATCGTGATGTCCGAAACCTTCACATGCCATCCATCCTTTGTGCTTTCGGCCAAGGCGTCTTGGATCGTTAAGGCAGAATCGCCATTCAACAATTGAAGCCCCTCTCCGCGCAACTGCGCTCCAGGTTCAAACGCAACGCTCCACGGGTCCTGACCAACACTGCGCATGTGCAAGGCGCCATCCCACTTGAGCACGCCTCCTTCCCCTACACGCCACGGTTTGGGAAGCTTCATTTGACCTGTAAACCACCGGGCCAATGGCTTGGGACGAAAAACACCTTGTCCTTCAACCTGAATGTCCAACGCCTTTCCGTTCGAATAAACCGCAGCTTCACACGCCCACTCTCCTTCCGCTGCCCTTCCGCTCAAGTTGCGCCCCACCGCAGTCCAACCGTTCAATGTGCTCATCAACTCCATGCCCCCTGCACCCACCTCCAATCGCTCACCATCGTGTGTCCAAGTCACAGTTGAAGGCAAAACTTGAACCGCCCATGATCCAGTCCAATCAGCCGTTTTGGGGCCAGCCCACCCCAATAGATTGACGTTGGATAACGCCTCTTTGCCTAAGCGAAGCGCCACGCCTGATTGTCCGTTTAATGCCCCCAAACCCGACCCCAACCCCTCCCGTACACCTGGAGGCAAACACCGGTCTACTGATTTGATTTGAGCCTCTGCCGCGTCCAATGCCAAACCAAAAAGGCCCTCGCTGACCACCAAGGTTCCTGTCACATCCATGCCCCCGCCTTCTCGTGGATCTCCTCCAAAAACGGTTGCTTTTTGAAGGCCAAGGACAACGCCACTCGAGTCAATGCGACCACCGAATTCCAAATTCAAACCCAATTCATTCATCCATTGTGTGCCCCCCGACAACACAGAAATGCGCTGCCCAACAACTTGGCCTCGGGTCACAAACGCGCCACCACTTTCACTGGCCAAACTGACTTTTGCGGCATCCAATGCGCCAGACCAAGACAAGACACCAGATTCTGTTGTCCATTTTCCAGTGGTCGTCACGTCCTCAAGCTCCAAGGCGTCGACCTGCCAACTGCTCAAGCTTGGGCCTTGTTTCTTTTGAATGTCAGCCTTCCAAAACACCCAATTCTGGCTTCCATCTTCTTTGCGGTCCAAATCCAGCCGGCCCCCCGCCAGTCGAAACGAGCGAATCTCCAAGCGGTCATAAAGAAGCGGCAAACAGGCCACCCGAATGCCCACTTCTTTCATGACCAAAAAATCATGCCCCGGACGCAAAACATCCTCCACTCGAACCCCATGCAAGTTCACTTCGACATCCGGCCAAGCAGACCAGAGAGAAACAGACAGGCCGTCCACATGAACGTCGGTGGCCAAGTGAGGCTGGATGTAAGCCAACATGCGGCTCTCGATACCCCGCGACTGCCACCATACCCAACTGGTAAAGGCCACAATCAACAAGGGAATCAACACCAACCATCTCCAACTCCTCTTTGACAAGAGTCCCGTGCGGTTTTCGCCGTTCGAATCGGTATCCAGGAGTGAATCGGGCATGTCTAAAGTCAGCGCAAATATCAAAGGCCAAATGCGACCATTTACACCGTTGTTTGAACCAACGCCAACCAAGGAGGTTGAATTGTGGTCTCCTCCTTGAATTATCTTTCCGCAAAAGCACCCCAATGGACAAGCGAACCTTCATCAAACTCACCGGCCTTGCAGGAGCAGGTGTCGTCGCCGTCCCTCTGGTTTCTTCCCTTATCGGGTGCGGAACCTCCCCCTCTTCGACGCCCACAGGACCAAATCCTGGCGGTATTTTCTCGTTGCCCGAATTGGGCTTTGATCATGCGGCACTAGAGCCTGCAATCGATAGCCAAACCATGAAAGTCCACCATGGCAAGCACCATGCGGGGTATGTACGAAAACTGAATGCGGCATTAGAAGGGCACCCGATGGCCGGTTCTGCGCTCGAAAGTCTACTCGCCAACATTCAACCCAACGATACCGCCCTCCGAAACAACGGAGGCGGACACTTCAATCACGCCCTGTTTTGGAAGGTGATTGCCCCTGCAACCTCTGAACTCGATGCCTCGCCCAACGGACCTCTTGAGCGCAGGATCAACGCGTCTTTTGGAAGTTTAGAGGCCTTAAAAAACACCCTTGCCCAAGCCGGGGCGTCTCAGTTTGGTTCTGGTTGGGTTTGGCTCGTTCAAGATGTAAACCAGCCCGATCAACTGTTTGTGACGTCTACCGCCAATCAAGACAATCCCCTCATGTCCGGCATCGTCCCGCCAGCAGCGCAGGGCCGGCCCCTCCTCGGTATCGATGTTTGGGAACACGCCTATTATCTCAATTACCAGAACCGACGTACGGACTACCTGGCCGCTTTGATTGAACAGATCAATTGGTCGGCCGTGTCTCTTCTGATGGCTTAACCCACCCGCCGTTTGGCAATGGGCAGATGCGGCCCGCTTCTGCATACAAGCCCTGTCTCACCATGTCCCCAAATTCAGCTGCACTTGGAGATAGCAGGTGGTATTCCCAACCAAAAGTGCCCCCTGTTTGCTTGACTTCACGCTGGATCGCCAGCGCCGAATCTGCATAATAAAAGAGCCTGGGCTCTTCTTCAAACAAGTGTGCCCTCATTTGGTCCTCGTCGTTCCAGATGACCATCACCTGCCACTCTCCAGTCTCTGGAACCGGACTGTTCACGATCAGTGCCCCTGCCATTTTACGCAGGAGAAAATCCACCCCGTTGACCAACGTGGTGTCCCCCATTTGGAGGGTGTCTTTTCCAATGTGCCACAGCGCTGTGCCGTCTTGAATCGTCCCGCGAAACACCCTTGGTATGTTGGGCAAATTCAACCGGTTCGGTGGCATCGGTTCATCAAACTGAACCGCGGGAACGCAGCCAACCAAAACCAAACTAAAAAGGGCAAAGGCAAAAGGTCTCATGGCCGCAAGTACTAAGCGTACGTGAACAAAACCGCAGTCAGCCCTGCCAAAAAACAATATGCAGCGAAGCCATTGAACCCATTTCGCTTGACCAGCGAAATCATGGTCTTGCACGCCCAGCAACCACTAACAAAAGCAGCCGCAGCTCCCACAACCAAGGCACCCGTAGACACCGAGCCTGCAACCTGGTGCAAAGGGTCCATCCAATCGCGAATCTCCAACGCTGTGGCGCCCAAAATCGGGGGAAGCACCATCAGAAAGCTAAACCTCGCCGCCTCCTCTCGGTCCACACCCAAAAGCAAGGCGGCAGACAAGGTGGCCCCACTTCGACTCACGCCTGGCAACACAGCCACGGCCTGCGCACAGCCAATGATTACGGCTTCCACAATGCCCACTTTCCCTCCAGTCTTTCCGCGTCTCTGAGCCCAAAACAGCAGCGCAGAGGTGAACATCAGCGCCCAGCCAACGGAGGCCAAATGGCCATCCAAACGCGCCTCAATCCAATCAGAAAAAGAAAAGTACACCACCGCCAAAGGCAACATGGAGAGCAAAACAAAACCAGCAAATCGCCGAGCAGGGTTCCAAAATTCTCCTGAGGCAACCAAGCCCAAAAGAAGGTGCTGAATGTCCTTTCGGAACACAACAATCGTACTCAGTGACGTGGCCCCGTGAACCACAATGCTAAAAGCCAGTCCCCCTTCTTTTACCCCGAGCAAGGCCTTTCCCAATTCAAGGTGTCCAGAGCTGCTCACGGGGAGAAACTCCGTCAGGCCTTGAACAAGTCCCAGTAAAAAAGCCTCGAAGGCACCCATTAAACCGGGGTTTCCTCAGCAGGAAAGCGTTTCAAAATGCTATAAAAAATGATTCCATACCCAAGCAGAACAGTCAAGGGCGCAATGGTGATGCGGCGTGGACTGAAAATCTCTTCTGAAAAGTCGTTGGGGTCTTCAACACCCCCTCCACTCATGAGGACATACCCCAACGCCAGAAGGCCAAGGCCCACCAGGAAGAACATGTAGTTCTTGCGTTCAAAGGGAAATGCGTTTCGGCCTTCTTGGCGGGAAGATTTGATGCTCATGCCTGCGAAAATAAGCGCTACTTGACCCTTGCGGCTCACAGGAGTTTATCAAGGCTCGCTCCCAAGTAGCGACCCACTGCCCAACGTGCACTCAAACCCGTAATCAACAGGCCCATCAAAAGCTGCGCCCCCAGAACCAAAGCCAACTCCGACATGCCCCAAGAGGACAACACCGAAAGAAAGGGTTTGAGCCAAGCCAATAAGGCCACCAAAATCGCATAGGCGAGAAAAGCGCCTACCGCTCCGTACCCCATGGCTTCACCAATGAATGGCCGGCGAATCCGGTTTGGTGGAGCACCCACGAGTTCCATGCTCCGGATCAAATACCGACGGCCAAAAACACTGAGTCGAACCACATTCAAGATTTGAGCCACAACCAAAGCCACCAGCAAAAAAACCACCACGGACAAGGGTAAAGTCCAGTTTGAAAAACCAGATTCCAACCGTTCCAAAACGCGCTTTGGGAAGTCCACCCTGGCTACATCAGGAAGGGACTCCCAACCCAGTGCCAATTCAGAAAGACCAGCAACGCCAGTAGAGCTTAGCCAATCCGCATCCAATTTCAATTCCAGCACAGCGGGCAAAGGCGCCGCCCCGAGAAAATCCATAAACGGCTCTCCCAACTCCCTCTCCAACTCAGCAGAGGCAGAATCCGCACTGAAAAATTGAGCTTGGGTCACTTGGGGCAACGCGGTCCATTCTGCCTCCATTTTTTGAACATCTCCATCCCACCCCCTTTCCAGAACCACTTCTACCGAAACGGCAGACATCCAGTCAGAACGAAGGTCTCTGATGATCAAAGCCATGGCCACCAACGCCCCCAAAAGCCCCAGCGTTAGAGCCACTCCAAAAGAAGTGGACAATGCCGAAAAGCCATGGGCTTTGCCCCGGGGAGACGTCTTGGAACTCATGATGCTTGAGCGATTAGCGCTCGTCGTTTTCCACGGACATCAATTGCACCGAAAAATGAAGGTCGATGCCAGCCAAAGGATGGTTGAAGTCCACTTCCACTTCCTCCTCTGTGACCCCCATGACCACACCATGGAGCTCCTCTCCAGTGTCGTCGCGCATGACCACCACTTCGCCCTCTTCCATCACCGTGTCGTCCAATCCCTCTTCGTCGACGAATTGCGTTTTCGGTAAAACGGCAAAAGCACCTTCCATTTCTGGGCCGTAAGCGCGGTCCGATGGAATCGTGAGTTCAAAGCTTTCACCGACTTTCGCCTGAAGCACTGCCGCCTCCAAATCCTCAAGAATGTCCTCCCCGCCCGCTTCAAAATTGAACGGCTCCTCTGGAACGGTCGCTTCAATGACTTCTCCTTCGGGTCCGTCGGCGCGCAACGTGTAATGAATGGTGTATTTCATGGTTCTGTTTCTTCGGTATTCAACACTCCGGAGTCAGGGGCAAAAGAAAAGACAATCGACTCAATCTCCCGGAGGTATTCTCTCTTTCCGAAATAAGGGGCATAAACGTAACCGTCGACAGTGACGAGTTGTCCCCGGGCTTCATCCACCCAAGCAATCGAAGTCCAAGGTCCCCCCATAAAATCACCCTCCATCTTCCAAAGGCCCCTCATTTTCGCAGCGAACTCGTTGCGAAAGGACACCTCTTCATAGCGCGGAAGAAGACGGTACTCTGTGGTCATGTAGCTGCCTGGCGTAGGCCCAGCCAACCGGTTTTCAAGCAACGAATCCCTGCGATGCAACATGCGGTCCATGGAAAAATCCTGCGGTCCAGAATAAGGGGTGCGGTGCAACACAATGCCCATTTGAACATCATGGTTTCGCCCTCCTTTCATGCGCGTAAGGGACCGCTCAATCCAAGCAAAGCCTCCACTTGAAGTCAGCAGGCGTGCATCTTTCGGTAACACCGACGTGAGCCCATGATCCCGTTGGACCTCCTGCTCCAAAGCCACATTGCGATTTAAGCCACACACCTCTGCATAACGCTTGGCCTCTTCTTGCTCAAGAAGGTCCGCCAACATTTCGCCCCTGTGAGGCTGCAACAGCATCTGTGCTGCGTCGCGGGCACTTCTTGCCTTGATCTCGGCGTAAATCTGTCCTTTGGCATACTGAGCCCGTGCCACGCGCATGTCTGGCGTTTGAGTGTCTACCCTGTCGGCAATGTCGAACACAAACAAGTTGCGGTGGGGCTTCCAAAACCGATCGAATTCATCGGGGTCCAGTCGGATCACATCAAAACGCGGCTCATACTGAGGGAGGACCCGGACAGGTGCCCGAAAGACACTGTCCACTGCAGCACCAATTCCTTGGTTCCAGTCTGACTCGGAAACCACCATCACAATTTCCCCACTCGGACCCACTTTTCCTGGGAGCAAAGCCGAACGTCCTTGCGCAGACGTCGCTTCTTCTCCGCTGCCAATGCACCCAACGAACAACATCAGGGCCGCAGACAAAGCGACCAAAATCAAACGAGACTTGACTGGTTTACCGAGGGTCCGCATGGATATACAGTTTTTGACCTACGCGAATCACATCGCCGCGCAAGCCATTCCATTGTTTCAACTCCCTTACACTGACGCGGTGACGGTTGGCAATGGTGCCCAGCACGTCTCCATCGCGGACACGGTACACCACCACTTCTGGCTCGAAGGACACATCTGGCGTCCTTTGGGGTTCCCAGTCCAATACAGAAGGCAGTGAGTCAATGAGCAAGCCAATCACTTCCTGTGGCAAAACCAAGGGCCAACCCCCGCCTACGGCTCCAGGAATCACTTCTTTTCGA
>CASICO010000027.1 GCA_949373165.1 uncultured Flavobacteriales bacterium
CATCGTCTGGGGACCACGGCGGCATATACCCAATCGAGGTAACGTATTCAATGAAAGGGCCATATGCCGACACCTCTTCGAAGTTGGTGAACGGCATGGGGCCAATTTCTCCCGTCCGGTGACACTCCATGCACGCATTGTGAATGATGGGCGCAACATCCGCATGGTAAGTGACTTGACCGATTGCTGCAGTCCCGGAAAGCACCAAGAAAAAAGAGAGGAACAAAGGCGTCTTCATGGTCAGAAAAATAATTCAGGTTTTAGATCAACAAAGCCAAAAGGTCAAGTTTGTTCAATGCTGGACTGTGTTCAATTTGAGCCCCTCTAAGGGACAGCCAATTGCTTCTGTTAACGGGACACGCACAGCGTTCCCCAACAACGCGTCCGAGATGGCATCCCGCAGGTCCCGGTTTCGGGTCTTGTTTCTGCGCCGACCCGGCGCAAAGTAGCGGTCATTGATGCGACCCCGGTATAAAATGGAGTCGTTCTGATCCAAAACGAATGCCTCTGGGGTCCAACGCGCATCCAGTTGATTTACCCAGCCTTGATCATCCTTCACAAACGCCATCTCTAGCCCGTAAGTGTCCTGAAAAACGTCCATTTGATCTTGTCGTGTCGAGGCATTGGGGAACACCCCTAAAAACTCAATCGAATCCCCAGAAAATTCAGCCTCAAGTTGCCGCAGGTCATAACTCATGTTTTGACAAATCGGACAGAGTGGAGCCAGGAACAAGATCACACGTAAAACAGGGGAGGTGAGCATCAATTGCAAGTTGAGCCGTAAATGCCCAATAAGGACAAAACATCAGATACAGTCACCGAGCCGTCGCCATTCAAGTCTGCAGAACAAGCCGCTTGACAGCCAAAATCGCCGAGTAAAATCAAGGCGTCTGACACCGATCAAGTTGTCTCCGGAGAAATCTCCAACGCAAGGGGTTTCGTCAGGTGCCAAGGAAATGTCCTCGTCACCTTCCTCGTACAAGACCAAATCGACGAACACAAAAAACATCTCGTCTGAAGTCTCCTCTCCAAAATAAACCCAATCCGGCGGGTCGTTGGGGTTGGAAGGGTTCCCGGCGGTGTTGTCATAACTCGCCTCACCATGCAACGTGTAGCCTTGGGGGATTTTCGTCAGGGTTGGGAAAGTGAAAAAACCCTGCCAATTGAAGTCCCAAGAAGGAATCGAAATCAAGGGGATTGTGTCTTGATTGCTTGGCGACGTGGCATAAACCAGCCACGAGGAGCCAATCAGGTGGCTGTGAGGCGCTATGTTCAGCAAGCTAACGTCACTGGTGACCGGCATTGTTCCGTGAAAGGAAACGACTTGATTGGGAGGAATGACAAATGCCGCATCAAGATGTTGCGGCCCCATAATGGCGGTAAACACCTCCCGCTCAATGGGCGTTTCAGAAAGGAACACATTGACCTCGGTTAAATCCGACTCTGGAATCGCGCTCGGACCGTAATGCATTTGCAACAAGACATCCGCGTCCTGAGGAATGACCCTGCCAATTCCCGGCGGGTAATCGACGGAAGAGCCCCGGGGACCCAAGCCCCAAAAAAGGAGCTCTCTGCAGCGAATCCAAACCCCCCAAAACTTTCGTAGCCCAGCGCGGGGTCTTGCGCATCCAAGAGAGCCGCAGTGCCCGAAATGTCCAATCCAATGATGGCATGATGGGCCACATTGCGATTCTCTGGTTGGACTTCCAAGGCACGGATGGACACATCACCACCCCAATCTGTTGGCAGCACAAACACTTGGTATTGCTCGGTCATGTCGCCACTGTGTGCGTAAGCTTGTGACATACTCAACACATGGTCTGGCTCGCCAATCTGCTGCCCGTCAAGAAATCTGGCAAGCCTGGATTGTCTGCGGCGTCTCCTTCGGGCTTCCCATTGGACACCCAAGTACTCAACGTTTCCCTCTCATTTTGAGTCAATACGTTCTCTCCCACAAAGTGAGAATAATCGGCATCGGGTGACCAAGGTGGCATGTAGCCAATGGAGGTGACGTACTCAATAAACTCTCCATAAGCGGCCACTTCGGAATAGGTCGTAAATGGCATAGGGCCGATCTCTCCTTCCCGGTGACAGGAGGCGCAATGGCCATAGACAATGGGCGCTATATCGGCATGGAAAGTCACGGTTTGTGCCTGTCCTAGAATGGGAAAGGACACCAGAACTACAAAGCACAACTTGTCCATCGTCATCATGTAATAATAACGAATCCAAGTGGGGGTCGTTTAAATCACTGAGTGATGGCGTGAGTCGCTACATTGGGTGCCATGCAATTGGCTTTGTTGGATTTCCTCGTCATTGGAGGGGTGTTGTTGACCATTCTTTTCATTGGCCTCGCCGCGGGTCGAAAGGGCAATAACAGTGCTGACGATTTTTTTCTAGGCGGCAGAAACATGCCCTGGTGGCTTTTGGGAACCTCTATGGTGGCCACGACATTCAGCGCAGACACACCCAACTTGGTCACGGACCTTGTGAGGCAACAAGGCGTTTCTGGCAACTGGGCATGGTGGGCCTTCCTGCTCACAGGCATGGTGACGGTATTCGTTTACGCCCGACTCTGGAGACGCTCAGGCGTGCTCACAGACATTGCGTTTTACGAGCTTCGCTACGGAGGCAAAGCCGGGGCCTTTCTTCGCGGTTTCCGAGCCGTCTATCTGGGACTTGTATTCAATGTACTCGTGATGGCCACGGTCAGCTTGGCTGCCATAAAATTGGGAAGCATTCTGCTGGGTTGGCCGGGTTGGATGACCCTGCTCGTTACCTGCTCCGTTACCTTGCTATTTAGCGTATACGGAGGTCTTCGTGCCATTCTTTGGACGGACTTGTTCCAGTTCTTCTTGGCCATGGGCGGAGCCATTGCCGCAAGTGTTTATGTGCTCGGACTGCCGGAGGTCGGTGGGATTCAAGGCCTCATGACCCATCCCAACGTTGTGGGTAAACTTTCGGTTTGGCCTGACTTTGAAGATCCCGCGGTTTGGGTGCCCGTGATGCTGGTCCCTTTGGCCGTTCAATGGTGGGCCAGCTATTATCCTGGAGCCGAGCCTGGAGGAGGAGGATACATTGCCCAGCGGATGTTCAGCGCGAGAAGCGAAGATGACGCCGTTGGGGCCACACTGCTGTTCAATGCGGCCCATTATGCACTGCGTCCATGGCCTTGGATTCTGGTGGCTTTGGCCTCTCTCATTGTTTTTCCAGACCTCCAGTCCATTTCGACGGCTTTTCCCCAACTCGCCGCAGACAAGGTGGGACATGACGTGGCCTATCCTGCAATGCTGAGCTTGCTCCCCGCCGGGCTACTCGGCTGGGTAGCGGCCTCCTTGCTCGCAGCTTTCATCTCGACCATGAGTACACAGGTGAATCTGGGTGCGAGTTATCTCGTTCACGATGGCTGGGCGCGCTTTATCCGCCCCGATGCCACAGAGGCCCAAAAGGTCACAGCAGGTCGCTGGGCCAGCCTCCTCTCGCTCTTGGCCGGAGCCCTGTTGAGCCTCACCCTGACTTCAGCATCACAAGCATTCAACTTGCTATTGCTGCTCGGGGCTGGAACGGGTGGGCTGTTCATACTCCGCTGGTTTTGGTGGCGAATTTCGGCGAGCACAGAAATCGTCGCCATGGTCATGTCCCTCGCCGTGGCCGCTTACTTCACATGGGGACACGACGCACTTGAATGGTGGCCCATGGCCGCTTGGGCCAAGTTGGTCGCAGGAAGCCTCTTGACCACTGCAGGTTGGGTGACCGCAGCCATGGTCCTGAAGCCAGAGTCTCCAGAAGTTCTTCAATCCTTTGTAGACAAGGTTCAGCCTGGGGGGCCTGGGTGGAAAAGGTTTCCTCCCAAGGGTGGCCAAAAGACAGCGCAATGGAATGTGCCGAGGTCCTTGTTGCAAGCATTCTTAGGTTGTGTCGCCGTATATGGCGCATTGTTGGGTGTTGGAGCCGGGTTGTTTAAGCAAGGGGCCACAGCAGCCATCATGTTGGTGCTTTGCGCAGCGGCTGTTTTGTGGATTCTCAGGCTTCAGCGGAAGACATGAACACCACTTTTACCAGTTCTGCGCCAGGTCGATTGTGCCTCTTCGGAGAACATCAAGATTACTTAGGCCTGCCTGTGGTGGCCATGGCGATTGACCGCCGGTGTAAGTTGACTTTTTCTCCAAGGGAGGACCAAAAGGTGAGTGTGAAAAGTGAGGCACTGGGGCACGTTGCGGAATTTGACCTCCAATCGTCCGATGAGATGGATGCTCGACAACCTCTGGGAATGGCCCTTCGGGAGCTGATTCATGAATTTGGTCATCAATCCCTCCACGGATGGAACGTGGACATCAAAAGCGACATCCCCATTCAAGCGGGCTGCAGTTCTTCTACTGCGCTCTTGACGGCTTGGGTGGCCAGCTGGTTGCGCATCTTGGGGGGGCATTGCGAAGTCAAAGAAGTGGTGTCTCGATGTCATCAATACGAAGTCCTCAAGTTCAATGGGGCAGGAGGTGACATGGATCAATTTGCTTGCGGCCATGGTGGTTTACATCGGTTTGGTGTAGGCTCACCTCAGCCACTGCACCTGCCCAGCGGCACCTTTGTATTGGCAGATTCCGGCCAACCAAAGGACACGCAAGTTCACTTGAAGCGGTGTCGAGATGCACGTTTACCTCTGATGCCACACCTGGACACTTCAAATGGCTTTGACAAGGAAAGCCAAGCGTTGATCGACGGCACACGAATCAACCGGGATCTTGAATCCCATTGGTCAGCGCTCATGTCGAGAACCCAAGTAGATGGCGCCTCCATGGGGCTGGCGTTGACTGAGCACCATGCTGTATTGAGGGATGTCCTGGGCTTGTCCACACCGCGCATTGAATCCATGCTACAAGCCGCTTCAAATGCAGGGGCTTGGGGTGGGAAAATCAACGGGTCTGGCGGCGGGGGATGCGCCTTTGTGTTGTGCCCGGATTCCGCCGTGACCGATGTCATCGAGGCCATGCAGATGGCAGGGGCGCGGGGCGCATGGGCTGTCCACCTTGACAAAGGAGTCTCATGAACGCAAAGAACCCCACCATCATCATGGCGGCTGGAAACGGCAGCCGAATGAGGGCCACATCAGGGGCGCAGGATGCCACATTGAAAGAGGCCCGTTCTCGCCCCAAATCCATGATTCGCATTGGCCACGACAGAACACCTCTCCTTGAGGTGCTTCTCACACTGCTCGCAAATGAGGGGTGTCAAACGGCTTGCATCATCATCTCCGAATCAGATGAATTGACGCCGCATCATTTCCAAGATCACCCGATCACGGGGCTCACCCTTTCCTTTGTTCGTCAAGCCATCCCCCTTGGCAGGGTCAAGCCGATGGGCACAGCACAAGCCGTCCAACTCGGTTTGGAAGCCCACCCAGAATGGCAAGGGCAATCGGTGACCGTGGCCAACGGAGACAATTTGCCACCGTCCGGCTTGTTTTCCAGGCTGTTTCAGGCCCAATCGGCACTACCAGCCATGGACCGCGACCACCTTGGGCTGCCACCTGAACGCGTTGAAGCTTTTGCGGTCATTGCGGTGGACGAAAACTTGAACCCCATCGACATCATCGAGAAGCCGAGCACAAAAACGGTCGAGGATAACCGATGGCCTGACGGGACCATTAGGGTGAGCATGAATGCGTTTCGAATGCCCTACTCGGCCTTACTTCAGTCGGTCATCGATGTTCCAGAGCACCCGCTTCGAAAAGAAAAGGAGTTGCCCACCGCAGTGGCTTTGTGGGCACAGCGCACTAGGTTGCTTCAAGCCATTCCCATGTCGGGTGCGTTTTTAGACCTCACACATCCTGAAGACATCGACAAGGCTGACCGCGCCATCAAACGCGGCATCAATTCGGTATTGGATTGAACCTCAGTGGGCATCGGGTTGTCATCTTCACATGACACTCCACATCAAAATCCGAAAAGCCGGTGTCCTTCTGGCGCTCCTTTGGGGCACCTTTACAGCGGCAAACGGGCAATGTGACCCCGCAGATTTTGCCTTGCTTTGCAACGATGGAGACGCGGTCAACGACGCGGTATTCTCATGCGGTTTTAGTTGTGCTTTCGCCAGTGATTTAACCGCATGCTTTGCGTCTTGCATTTCTGACGCCATTCCTGAAATGAGTGCGGGGTGTGTTGGGTGCTTCGCGAACCAAAGCACCTGTGTGTCCAACAATTGCTTTTTGCAATGTGCTTTTGGCAGTGAAGCCGATTGCGAGGCTTGTGTGGCTGCGAATTGTCAAGCGGACTTCGGAAGCTGTGCGGGAATCACCGACGTCGATGGGGACGGGGAAGATTCAGTTTGCGATTGCGACGACGACAACGCCGATGTCTATACAGGCGCCCCGGGAACCGGGGATGGAATAGACAACAACTGTGATGGCATCATCACCGATACAGAACAAGGCTGCCCGCTGGATTTGACCTCAGACGGCCTCGTTGCTGTTTCCGATGTGCTCATCGTATTGGCGGAATTCGGCTGCACTGAATCTTGTGAGGCGGACATCACTGGTGATGGCGCGGTCACGGTATCTGACGTATTGACGCTTTTAAGTGGATTCGGGACTGCCTGCTGATTGACCAAAGAAGCCCCGTCCCTCACTGGCCCGTTGTCTCAACAATGGGCTACAGCGATAGCGGGCCTCCCCATAGTGCTGTTGGAGTTCATCCAATTTGGCCACGCAACGGTCCAAGCCCATTTCCTCGGCCCAGGAAAGCAAACCTTTGGGGTAATTGACACCGCCTTTCATGGCGGCATCCACATCCTCTGCAGAGGCCACGCCCCAGAATACGGCGTCTGCGGCTTCATTGACCAACATCACCAGAATCCGCCACAAGATGGCCTGCCCCAAATCCTTGTCTTGAATCGGGCTTGACGCAACGGCATCTTCCCCATAAGAATGCCACCCTCGGCCAGATTTCCGACCATACCAACCCGCTTCTACATTCCGCTTTTGGGAAAAAGACGGTTGGTAGCGAGGATCAAAGTGAAAAGCGGTCCAAACCGATTCGGTCACCGCATAATTGATGTCGTTGCCAATCAAGTCCATCAACTCGAAAGGGCCCATCTTAAATCCACCCAAACTGGTCATCGCCCAGTCAATGGTGGCCACATCGGCCGCCCCTTCTTCTAAAATGCGGATGGCCTCCCCATAAAATGGCCGCGCCACTCGGTTCACAATAAAACCGGGGGTGTCCTTGGCCAAGGCTGGCTGTTTCCCCCAATTCCGCATGGTGGTGCACATCTCATCGGCCAAGGCCTTATCGGATTGCAAAGCAGGCACCACTTCTACCAAGGGAAGGAGGGGGGCTGGATTGAAAAAATGAAGGCCTATAAAGCGTTCAGGGTGCTGAAGCGAGGCCGCCAAACCTGTCACAGACAGTGATGAAGTGTTTGTGGCCAGCACGGCATCAGGGGCCACAATCTTTTCGAGGGATTGGAACAGTGCCGCCTTGACCTCTGCCTTTTCAACAATGGCTTCCAAGACCATTCCCGCATCGCTCAAGTCTTCGATTCTGGTCGAGGTGGTGATCCTCGAAAGAATGGCTTCGGCAGTCCGGGTGTCCATTCGCCCCTTCTCAATCAGCCTGGCGAAGATTCGATTCAAACCCTCTTTGGCATGGGACAAGGCCGCCTCGTCTTGGTCTAAAAGAAGAACGGGGTGCCCAGCGGTTGCCGCAATTTGCGCAATCCCGCGTCCCATGGTGCCGGCGCCTACAACGCCGATGAGTGTGGTCGTGGTCATCGAAGACAAAGGAAAGCAGGACAGTGGTGAACCCTACATCTCCTGAATGAAGAATTGAACGGAATCCGTTGTTCATTCATCCAACAACAACACCATAGCGCATGAAGAACCGCTGTCTTTCCTGCAAACAGAAGCTGAGTCTCCGCTCCAATTCAAGCCATTCTCGGGGTTTCTGCTCAGAATATTGTTTTGCTCAAGGCCCTGTCCATATAGGTCGCTCGAAACCGAGTTGGAAGCGAACAGAGCCGCTTGGGGTAAAGGGGCAAATTCAAAGGATCCTCAAAAAGAACCACGACATTCTGCTGTCTTTTGCAGTGCCCGAACAAAGGCGCGCTTTTTCAGATGTTGGGGGCTTGCATTGGCTCAAAAGTCAAGGCTATGATTTTGACTACCACACCCACATGGTTGCCCAAGCCGACGGAAGGACGGAAGTGTGGTGCTATGACAAAGGATACCGCATTGACGCACAAGGAAGAATTGAGCCTCTTTGACTAGCGCTTTTTCCCTTTGGACTTTCGCTTTCCTTGGGCAAATGGCTTCCGTTTCTTCTCATGGAAAGCCCCTTTAAAGGTGGGGTCCGCCTTTCGCTTTTCGCGGTCGATTGAACGGGCCATGGCCTGCGCTTCCCAGCGCGGTGTAGGCTCGACTTTGACCTCCGCGGGCAACGGAAGCAAGGGGAGCGCTTTCCCGAGTAAAGTATCGATCCGTCTCAATGCAGCGTTCTCACTTGGGTCAACCAGGGTCAGGGCGCGCCCTTCTCGCATGGCTCGCCCCGTTCTTCCAATCCTGTGGATGTAGTCATGAGGGTCACGGGGAACCGTCACGTTCACCACCAAGTCGAGCTTTGGGACATCGATTCCACGGCTTGCCACGTCTGTGGCCACTAAAAAACGGATCTCCCCCGCCTTAAAGGCATCCATCGCATGAATTCGGCTGTTTTGCCCTTTGTTCGCATGCAAGGTTTTGACCGATCGAGATACACACTCAAAAAGCCGCGCACCGATTCTCTCGGCCTGGTCCTTCTCTCGGACAAAAAGAAGCACTTGCGTGTCGACATCTTCCTCGTTGAGCAAGGCCGTAAGCAGGTTCAGTTTTGTCTCGAAGTTGTCCGCGCGGTAACCAGACTGATCCACAGTTTGCACGGCTGTGCTTTCAGGAGAAGCCTCCACACGGGTTGGCCAAAGCAGGAACTCCTCCGCCATGGCTTCTGTTTTTTCAGGGTACGTGGCAGAGAACAACAAATTCTGTCTCTTTTGAGGGAGGATTTCAAGCAATTTTCTCAGTTGTGGCATGAAGCCGAAATCCATCATCCGGTCAGCTTCGTCCAAAATCAGATGGGAAATGTGCCCGGTCGAAAAGGCGTGCCTCATATACAGCTCCATGAATCTACCCGGCGTCGCCACAACCAAATCACATCCCAATTCCAAACGCTCTTGCTGAGCGCGGTGCCCCACACCACCAAAGACCACTTCCACGCGCAAGTCTGTTTTTGCTGCGAGTTGCTTGGCCACTTCTGCGATTTGAAGGGCGAGCTCCTTTGCCGGTGTCAGGACGACGCAGCGCGGCCCCTTTCCTTGGGCATGAGACAACATGGCCATCACAGGAAGCAAAAAGGCGAGGGTTTTCCCTGTCCCTGTTTGGGCAATACCGATCACGTCCTGACCGGCTCTTATTCTCGGTATGGCCTTCTCTTGAATCTCGGTGGGAGAGGAAATCCCCATGTCTTCCAAGACATCCAAATACTGCCGAGTTACCTTGAGCTCCGAGAACGTCATGTGGCAAAGTAACCGCAACCCGGCTGGACTCCGTTCCTTTGAAACTGCTAAGGCTGTGATGGCAGAAGATTTTTTACGTCGACCAGAGGTCAAAATATTGTTGGACTGGCTCCAAACACGGGGGCTTACACTGCCCTCTAATCCCCAGGATGTCCAGAAAGATTGGAGCTTGCCCTTCATGCGCTGGATTGTGAGTGAGACCACAAATGGCGTCGATGCTTTTTTGCAGCCAGAGGATCCGCCCGGTGTATTGATCAGCACACACCGCGATATCGTTTGTGATCCCGCACTTTACAACTTGACCAGGGTCGAAGCAGGCAGGCCCACAACCCACATTGTCCTTGGGAGCAACTTGGCAAAGAAGGAATGGGTCAAGGAGTTGATGTCATTGAACAAAGCCCTTTTTATCGACCGGAATCTTTCGGGGAGGGCTGCCCTTCAGCAGCAATTGGCCTTGAGTCAAAACATTTCGGACATCGTTCAAGGTGGAGGCCATGTTTGGATCGCACAAGCACCCGGGAGGGCAAAGGATGGCGTCGACCGCACCCATCCGGGCCTTCTGCGGATGCTGGGGCTGGCCTTTGGCGGGGAAAAGAAAGGTGCCTCTGCCTTGAAGAACTACATCCGGCCTGTGGCCATTCGATATGATGTCAACCCGTGCGATGCGCGATTGGTCGCTGAACGGGTTCGGGGAGAAAAACCCCAAGGCGACGACGAGTTGAGCATGCTACAAGGAATGGAGGGGTGGAAGGGCAAGGTCAGAATTGCGGAAGCCCCTTCAGTGTCGCTCGAAGGATTGACTGACCGCACGAGTTGGGGTGAAGCCGCCAAACGGGTGGATGATGCGCTGGATCAATGCGACATCTCCGGGCAGTGGTCTGAGGCCGCCAAAGCAGCACTTGTGGACGATGCCCCACTCCCAGAGAGCTTAACTCAACGGATGGAAGAAGTCGAGCAAAAAATCAGGGCCTGGATGCAGTTGGAGGACACATCCTTGATTAGACGTGCTACATTGGAAGTGTACAGAGAGGGCAGCTGAATCTCAACGTCCGCCACTTCGGCTGCGGGCGAACCATTCTCCCATCACCATCCCCGCCGCCATGGTCGCATTCAAAGACTCGGTCTTTCCAGCCCCAGGAATGTGGACTTTGGATTGGCACTCAGAAGAAACGGCTTCGGTTAAGCCATGACTCTCACTTCCAAGCACCGCCAACCACTTCTGGGGCGCTCCAGGAACGCCCTTCATGGACCAAACATCTTCACCATCCATGGCCAGACCAAAAGTGCGAACGCCGCATGAGGACATGTCCTTCATCAAGGAAAGCATGCTGGCTTCCCAAACCTTCACTCTGAATATGGCCCCCATAGAGGCCTGAACCACCTTGGGGTTATAGGGGTCTACCACGTCCTCTGACACCCAAATTCCAGAAAGGCCAAACCAATCCGCCGTCCGCATTAACGTCCCTAAATTGCCTGGGTCGGAAAGACCGTCAACAGCAAGTCCAAAGGCCGCATCTTCCTGAGAAGACCAGGATTCTGCAGAGGGGGAAGCGACATCGGGCATCTCCACGACGGCCAGAACTCCAGGTGGAGATTTGAAGGAACTCATACGTTCCATTTCCTTTGATGAAGCAGGGGCTGCTCCCCAAGATTCAGGGCAGTCTGAATGCGCTGTTGCGAACAAAGAATCAATGGTCCAACCACTTTGCAATGCTTCGGCAACGCATTTGTGCCCCTCGACCACGAACTTCCGCTCCGTGTGGCGCACACTCTTCTCCCGAAGGCCTCGAATGGCCATGATCTCGTTCCTTGTAGGCATCGCAGGGATTAACGCTTGGCGTGCAAGATGGGTCATCCTCCTCTTTCTGGCGCACTTGTTCTTCCTCAAGGGCGAAATACAAGCTCAAGATCAAGCGGGAACGGCGTCCAAGACGGAAATTGTTTGGGGCACGGATTGGTCCCTGATTGACTCGCATCCAACCGGCATGACCCTGACCGATTGGCAGCGCGCCTTGAATTCAGCCTTGGTCAACCGTCCCCCAGAGCGGGTTTTGGGCATTCCTGCCCGACACATTTTGGCCTCGCTCACTGGCCGATGGAAAAAGGCCCTCGACACAGGACAGCCTGTACCCTCGGGGTCAGCTGGCCCCTTTGACCCATTGGCACTTGAGCAGGCGAGGGTCCTTTTTCGATCGCGCATGATCAGGATGGGTTGTCTCGAGGCCGAGGTCAACATGAGTACCCGTTTTGATCAAGAGCGCGTGACCCTTCTGATTGAGTTGACCCCAGGTGTTCGTGCAAAGTGTGGAGCCGTTGTCATTTTAGGAGATGGCAGTGGCATCACGCCAAAGGAACTGAGCCGAATAGACAGCCATTGGCAGTCTTGGGCAGGAAAGTGGCTCGACTTGGATGCACTGGACAGGGCCCGAAGCGAATCTGCGACAAGATTGCAGGCAGAGGGCTGGTTTGGTTTGATGGCCGAACACTTTACACTGGACATCGACACCACGAACATTCGAAGCACGGGAACGGCCGACTTGGTCGTTCATATCGCCCCAAGAAATTTGGGGGGCACCATGTCCCCCCACAGAAGAGGAAGAATTTCCTCGGTGAACGTCGATTGGCAGCCCCAGAACATGGAGGCCATGGAAAATCGAACCGTCAACGGAGTGGCTTGGCATGTTCCACAAGGGCGCGACATCCGCACGCTACAGCACCTGCTTCAGGTGGCGCCTGGCGACCTCTTTGACCCGAGCAAACTCTCTGCATCCCGACAAGGCTTTCGGAGCTTGGCCATCGTCGATCAGGTTGCACTTGAGATTGAGCCCACAGTGGACTCCACATCTTACCTAGAGCGCCCTTTGGCCGTCACCTTTGGCCTGCAACCCAACGAAAAGCGTTTGATGCGCGTCAACGGCGCACTCACTTCTCGTCAGCGGATTGGGGGTGAGGTGACCCTTGCGCTCGGCAATTTGGACTTCAGAGAACGTGCCGAGCAACTCACGCTGGATTTACAAGCGGGCCGTGAGACGGTCTCCAATTCTTTGAATGACAGTTCTGATCCGTCAAATGCCGAAGGTGACTTTTTGAACTCCCGCATACTTTCTGCAGCCCTGCAGTACCAATCTCGTCGACTGATTCCGTTTGGAGTCGATCGGTTCCCCCGTTCCAACCGCCCTGAAAGTCGGCTTTCCATGACCTTTCACGATGAAAAAAGGCCTCGGTTCAGCCGAACTTATGTGCAGCTGGGATTGGTCGAACAATTCACCGAAAACGAAAGAACAGGCTCAAAGCTCGAAGTCAGGCCGTTTGAGGTCGCCATGACTTCCAGTCAACTGACGTCCGATTTCGAAACGAGTTTGATTGAATCAGGATCGGCCATTTTGGTGTCTTCTTTCTCTTCTAGGGCCCTTTTCGCCTCCGGAATAAGCTGGTGGATCAGTCCGAAAAGAAAAAAGGGCCGCCCGGGATTCCGTTGTCACCTAGAGGTGGAATCCGCAGGGGCCCTGTTCCACTGGATAGACCCGCGGCAACCTAGAGAAACGAACATTCAACTGCCCAGTGCTTTTGGTTTGGGACAAAAGGTGGACGTGGCGAGATACACACGGTGGGTTCTGGATGTGCGCGGCGATTGGCAATGGCGACCAAGAAGCGGGATACACATGCGCGGTTATCTGGGTGTCGCCGCGTCTTCCATCGATTCCTCTGCTGCGCCCTTGGAAAAACAGTTTTATGTGGGTGGAGCCAACAGCATGCGCGGCTGGCGTGCCTTGGGCCTTGGGCTAGGAGGGGAGGAGGAAGACGAGCTCAACGTGCGGGGGGACATGAGAATGGAGTTCAACATCGAAGCCAGACAGTTCCTGAATGATTGGATTCAAATCGCCGCCTTCATGGACATCGGAAACGTTTGGATGACGAGATATGAGGCGGAACGTCCCAAGGCGCACTTTCAATGGTCTCGATTCCACCAAGAACTCGGCGTAAGCGTGGGTTGCGGAATTCGACTCGATTTTGGCTATTTCTTGCTCCGTTGTGACGCTGGACGTCCCGTCAGATGGCCAAACGAGCCGAATCCAACATCCGAGAGTTGGCGGATTCATCCAGCAGTATCACTTCCATTCTGAACGCCACTAACTTTGACCTACTGAAATGGCAGAGCAAGATTCACCCCGCTCCAATCGAGAAGCGGAATCTCAAAACGAAGCGGGACTGGGTTGGTTCCGTCGCATGAAGGAGGGCATCACCACCAAGACTGCGGAAAAAAAGGAGATCCCCGAAGGCAATTGGTACAAGTGTCCTTCCTGCAAGACGGTCACCGCCAGCCAAGAGCATGAAAGCAACCTGTGGGTTTGTTCGCATTGCGACCACCATGAGCGCATTGGTTCCAACCAATACTTCAGTTTTTTGTTTGATGACGGCAAATACCGGGAGCTTCAGGCGAAAATGTCGTCCGCAAATCCCCTCAGTTTCAAGGACACCAAAAACTACGATGACCGATTGAAGGCCTCCATGGCCAAAACCGGTCTTAAAGACGCCATTCGCACAGGAGTAGGAGAGGTGTCTGGCCGACAGATGGTCATCAGCTGCATGGACTTTGGCTTCATCGGCGGGTCCATGGGGTCGGTCGTGGGAGAAAAAATCGCCCGTGCCATTGATTACTCCATCAAAAACGGACTTCCCTTTGTCTGCGTGACCAAAAGTGGCGGCGCTCGCATGATGGAGGCCGGGTTGTCTCTGATGCAAATGGCGAAAACAAGCGCCCGATTGAGCCTTTTGGCCAAGGCAGGCCTGCCGTACATCTGCATTCTCACAGACCCCACTACCGGTGGGGTGACCGCGTCCTTTGCCATGTTGGGTGACGTGCACCTTGCAGAGCCCAACGCCCTCATTGGATTTGCCGGCCCGAGGGTCGTCAAAGAGACCATCGGCAAAGACCTCCCTTCCGGTTTTCAGAAATCTGAATTCTTACAAGAGCATGGCTTCGTCGACCGCATTGTCCACCGCAGTCAATTGCAAGAAGAACTGTCCTCCCTGATTGGGATGCTCGTCGACTGAAAATGAGTCAGTCAACCCCTTGCCTAGCTCGGGGAGTCCACCTACTTTTGCACTCCTGAATTTTCAGGACACATCAAGAACATCCAAGAGATTTCCACATGTACCTCACTCCAGAGAAAAAACAAGAGTTCTTCGCCAAGTATGGCAAGAACGCTCAAGATACCGGAAGCGCAGAAGGCCAAGTCGCCATGTTCTCCTTCCGCATTGCTCACCTGACTGAGCACTTGAAATTGAACAGAAAGGACGCCAACACACAGCGCTCCTTGATCACATTGGTCGGCAAGCGCCGGCGTTTGTTGGATTACCTCAAGGCAAAGGACATCGAGCGTTATCGCGCGATTGTAAAGGAACTCGGCCTCCGCCGTTGATTCCCCTTTCTCAAAACGCTTTACGAAGTCGTCGCGGCACGGGCCCCCGGTCGCTGGCGAGGACGCAATTCTCCCTCGAGGAAATGCCTCGAGGAACTTACGGGTGCCCGAAATGACAATTCCTTCATGGAAATGAACGTAGTAACCAAGACCATCGACCTCGGTGATGGTCGTCCGGTAACCATTGAAACCGGAAAACTCGCCAAGCAAGCCCACGGAAGTGTGGTTGTGCGCCAAGGCGACACCATGCTTCTCGCTGCTGCAGTGAGCAATCGCGACGCCTCTGAAGGCGTTGACTTCCTTCCACTCACAGTGGATTACCGTGAGAAGTACGCCGCTACTGGCCGCTTCCCAGGTGGGTTCTTCAAAAGAGAAGCCCGTCCAAGTGACACCGAGATCTTGGTGATGCGCCTTGTGGACCGTGCTCTGCGCCCCACATTCCCGGAGGACTACCACTCTGACACCCAGGTCATGATTCAGCTCATGTCAGCCGACAAGGAGAACATGCCCGACAGCCTCGCTGGCTTGGCTGCTTCTGCTGCACTGGCCGTGAGTGACATTCCTTTCGACGGCCCCATTTCAGAGGTACGCGTCGCCCGCATCGGGGGAAAGTTTGTGATCAATCCTACCTACGCTCAACTCGAAGAGGCGGACATCGACATGATGATCGCCGGATCCATGGACAGCATTGTCATGGTCGAAGGGGAGATGAACGAGGTTTCAGAAGAAGAGATGGTGGGCGCCAT
This sequence comes from uncultured Flavobacteriales bacterium, assembly GCA_949373165.1. Lineage (GTDB taxonomy): Bacteria > Bacteroidota > Bacteroidia > Flavobacteriales_D > Sanyastnellaceae > UBA8752. Next base: position 15,713 of record CASICO010000027.1, read on the forward strand.
TGAGGCCGCTCACGTGGCCATTCAAAAGCAATGTCAAGCGCAACTTGACATGGCCGCTGAAGTGCCTTCTTCTTCACCCAAACGCACATACGAGCACGAAAAGACCGATGGTGCCCTGAAGCAGCGCATTCACGACGAGCTCTATCAGAAGTACTACGATTCAGCGAAAAACGCGAAGTCGAAAGAAGAGAGAGGCTCCACTTTCAAAGCCATCAAGCAAGGTTTCCTTGACACTTTGAGTGATGAAGACAAGTCTGCAAAGCAGTACATGCTCCGGGACTACTTGAAGGCCACGCAGAAAAAGGCCATTCGCGACCTGCTCCTCAACGAGGGCATCCGTTTGGACGGACGTGGCACCAAGGACATTCGCCCCATTTGGTGCGAGGTCGACTATCTCCCCGGACCTCATGGTTCTGCCATCTTCACACGTGGGGAGACGCAAAGCTTGACTACGCTGACCTTGGGTACCAAGGACGATGAGCAACTCATCGACAACGCACTCGTTCGCAAGACCGAGAAGTTCTTGTTGCATTACAACTTCCCCCCATTCTCCACAGGCGAGGCCCGTCCAATTCGCGGAACCAGCCGTCGTGAGATTGGCCACGGAAACTTGGCCTTGCGTGCGCTCAAGCCCATGCTTCCTCCAGTGGAAGACTGCCCTTACACCATTCGTTTGGTGAGTGAGATTCTCGAGTCCAACGGCTCGAGCTCAATGGCGACTGTCTGCGCTGGAACACTTGCCTTGATGGATGGCGGCATCCCCATGACACGTCCAGTGAGTGGAATCGCCATGGGATTGATTACCGATCCGGAGTCTGGCAAGTATGCCGTTCTGAGCGACATTCTCGGAGACGAGGATCACCTCGGAGACATGGACTTTAAAGTGACGGGAACGTCTGAAGGCATCACTGCATGCCAAATGGACATCAAGATCAAGGGCTTGTCCTTTGCTCAGTTGACCGAAGCCTTGCTCCAAGCCAAAGAAGGCCGTGCTCACATCTTGGGTGAAATGCTCAAGACCATGGACAGCCACCGTGAGGATTACAAGGACCATGCGCCCCGCATCATCTCCTTTGAAGTCCCTGCTGAAGCCATCGGTCCCATCATCGGCCCAGGCGGTAAAATCATCAATGAGATTCAGGACACCACAGGTGCCAATGTGTCCATTGGCGATGCCGATGGAAAAGGCCTCGTTGAAGTTTCAGGAGACAATAAGCAAGCCATTGACACGGCAGTTGCCCGTATCCGCGCCATCGCATTCCCACCGACTGTTGAAGTTGGTGAGGTCTATGAGGGACTTGTGAAGACCGTCATGCCTTACGGCGCGTTCGTGGAGATCATTCCAGGACAAGATGGACTCTTGCACATCTCTGAATTGGATCATGGCCGAGTGAACGAAGTCACCGACGTCATCAACGAAGGTGACATCGTCAAGTTCAAAGTCACTGGTCGCGATCCTCGCTCTGGCAAATTGAAGTTGAGCAGAAAAGTGCTTCTTCCGAAGCCTGAGTGAAACGAAACCGGATAAAACACGTTATAAGGGAGGCCACTGGCTTCAGCGGCCTCCCTCAAACTGATTTGCATCGCCCATGAGACAGCTAAAAATCACAAAACAGGTCACCAATAGGGAGACCGCCTCGCTCGACAAGTACTTGCAGGAAATCGGTCGTGTTGACTTGATCACTGCCGAGGAAGAAGTGGAGCTGGCCCGGAGAATTAAGCAAGGGGACCAAGTTGCCCTTGAAAAAATGACCAAGGCCAACCTTCGTTTTGTGGTGTCTGTGTCTAAGCAATATCAGAACCAGGGTCTGTCTTTGCCTGACTTGATCAATGAAGGCAATTTGGGACTCATCAAGGCGGCTCAACGTTTTGATGAGACCCGTGGTTTTAAGTTCATCTCTTACGCCGTTTGGTGGATTCGTCAGAGCATCCTCCAAGCCTTGGCTGAGCAAAGCCGAATTGTTCGTCTCCCTCTCAACAAGATTGGGTCGATCAACAAAATCAACAAGGCCTTCGCTCGTCTCGAACAAGAATTTGAACGCCCTCCAACCCCCGCTGAATTGGCCGAGGTTTTGGACATGACGTTGGACGAAGTCAAACAGAGTTTGAAAAACGCAGGTCGTCACGTGTCCATGGACGCCCCATTGAAAGATGGTGACGACAGCTCAAGCACGATGTACGACGTGCTTCAAACCAACGACACGCCTTCCCCTGACACGGTTCTGATTACAGAGTCTTTGCGGAAAGAAATTGAGCGAAGCCTGCAAACCCTAACCAGCCGAGAAGCCGACGTCATTCGTCTTTATTTCGGGCTTGGTGGAGAGCATCCGCTGACCCTTGAAGAAATCGGCGAGCGATTTGACCTGACCCGCGAACGCGTGCGCCAGATCAAAGAGAAGGCCATTCGCCGGCTCAAGCATACAAGCCGCAGCCGCATTTTGAAGTCCTACTTGGGATAATTCAACGTGCGAATTCAGCGGCTTCAAGCCAACAGAAAGCGGGCCCAAATGGGCCCGCTTTCTGTTTTGTGCTGATTTTGGGACAACTTGCCACCTCCTCCTTCGTTTGTGCTTACAATACATGGCGCCACACTGCCCACCGATATGGAGGCCTTAGCTTCGCAACCTGTTGGTTCACCCTACACCATTCGACTGTGCATGCCTCGTCAACTTTTCTTCTTCCTGTTCGCCTTTTGGCTTTTGACAATGTCCCTCGTGTTGGGAGGGTGCCAAGGAGACAAGCTCTACCTAGGAGCGGATGCCCGCGTAACCTTTAGTCAAGACACCGTTCTGTTCGACACCGTATTCACCTCGATTGGAAGTGCCAGCGAAGCCTTTCGAATCGTCAATGCATCGCCTGGTAAAATCAGACTGGAAGACATTACCCTCGAAGATTTTTCGGACAGCCCCTTTCGCATCAATGTTGACGGCATCCCCGGCCCCAGTGTTGGCGGAATGGAATTGGACCAGGGAGATTCGTTGTACGTGTTCGTGGAGGTGACCATCGATCCAGAAAACGACTATGACCTGCCTTTCATCGTGAAAGACCGCATCCGCGTCACCGTCAATGGATTCACGCAATATGTGGATCTCATTGCCTACGGTCAAGACGCGTTTTTCCATGGTTCACCAGGAAACATCAGCACGCTCGAATGCAATGCCATTTGGACCGCACAAAAGCCTCACGTGATTTACGGTGTGGTTGGCGTTGCGCAAGACTGCAGCCTCTCCATTGAAGCCGGTGCTGCTGTCCACGTTCACGCAGGAGGTGGGATTTATGTTTCTGGAGGCACACTTGAAGTCAATGGAGAACTCGGCAACCCTGTGGTATTTGAAGGCGACAGACTGGAGCCTGAATACGCCGACCTTCCTGGACAATGGGGCATTCAGGTTGACACCCTGATTCAAACCGAAATCGGGGTGGCTCAGGCCAGTATACTCGGAGGTGGAATCTGGCTGTACGGGTCTCCAGGAAGCGTCATGCGGCATGCCATTCTTAAAAATGGCACCATTGGCATCCAAGTGGACACCACAGGCACAGACACTGGTGCTGCATTGTCGATGGAGAATTGCATCATTCAGAACATGAGTGCCATTGGACTCCTCGGCCAAGGTGCCAACATCGACGGGACCAACACCCTCATTTACGATTGTGGACAAGCGTGCGCCGCCCTCACCCTTGGTGGGCGATACCGTTTTACCCACAGCACGTTCGCCAACTATTGGGCCGACGGAACACGGAGCACACCTACTGTGCTCCTCAATGATTACTACGAAGACGCCTTCGGGCAACTTCAAATCCGCCCATTGCAAGAAACTGAATTCCTGAACTGCATCATGTGGGGAAACAATGCACAGCTCGATGAATTCGATGAACTCGTCGTCGATCTTCAAGGCGATGTCAATGACCTGCTTATTCGCGGATGTGCCGTCGACCTTGATGCTGCGGAAGCAGCAGACTGGATCGAAGAAAGCACCATCGATGCGGCGCCTCCTTTCGCCGATGTGTTCGCTCGAGATTTCCATCTCAATTCGGCCAACAGTCAGTGGAATGGCGTTGGGGTACCTGCCGGACTCCCTTTTTTGGCCACCGATCTCGACGGTCTTCCGCGGGTCGTTGGTTCCGCACCCGATGTGGGATGCTACGAAAGGCAATGACACCGTAACGGCCAACCGCGAAACAACACCCAGAGGATGAGCAGGAACATTCTCGATGCCCTCATGCAGCTGTTCGCCCTCATCACATTGAGGGAAGAAGGACTAGACCGTGGCCGCGAAGTGGTGGCCAGCTTCTTAAGGAGCCGACTGAGCAGGGACCAAGTCGACACTTGGCTCAAGGCCTTTGAAGGCTACTTGGTCGCCTATGGCGGTGCCATTGAGTCTAGGGAAATCGCCGGGCTCAAGCGAACAGCGCTCAGGTCCACCAAGGTGCTCCGGGCCTGTGCAGACATCAATAGAGACCTGCAAGCCAGCGAAAAAGCCCTGGTCTATTTGCGCGTTTTAGAATTCGAGAACGCCATTCGACCTGAAAAAGAAGAGCGAGATGCGCTCAGTCGAGAGCTGATTGATTTGGTGGCCGACGGTTTCGGCATTCGCGAAGGAGAGCAACGTTGTTATGAGACCCTCGTCTTTGAGACCCACGAGTGGCCCAAGATGACACAGCGTTACCACGAAGCTTTCTTGATAGGCGATCAACCGCAATTGGGCGGCGTCATCAAGGCCGGTTGGTCCACGCAAATGGCGTGCTTTAGACACCCCGAGTCACAAGTGGTGTTCCTGAGGCCCATGGGACAAAGTGCAGTGTTGCTCAATGGCGAGCTTCTAGAAACCAATCGGACTCAGCCTTTTACACCCGGGTCAACCTTGCGTCACCCGGGAGCAGCACCGCTTCACTTTGTGGACATTCAACGCTCCTTTATGGAGGAGGAGAACATTCCCGAATTGACGTTGAGCATAGACGAAGTCAGCCATTGGTTTCAGTACCCGAAGCAGCAAGCTCTTCATCCCTTTAGCACCACTGTTCAATCGGGCATGCTTGTTGGCGTCATGGGAGCCAGTGGATCGGGAAAGTCAACATTGCTCCACCTTCTGGCCGGAACTTCTCAGGCTACGTTTGGACACATCCGATTGGATGGAAAAGAGGTCACCGACCCAGAAACAAGGGCCCGAATTGGATTGGTCCCACAAGAAGACCACTTGCTTCCCGAGCTTACAGTGAAAGAAAACCTCTTTTACGCGGCCCGTTTGGCTTTTGGTGAAGATGACGCCAGTCAATCTGCGCTTCGTGCAGAATCCTGCCTTAAAAAGCTGGGGCTATGGGAAGCGCGTGATTTGCCCGTTGGAGACGCCCTTAAAAAAACCATCAGTGGCGGCCAAAGGAAGAGGCTCAACATGGCCATGGAACTGATTCGGGAGCCCAAAGTGCTCTTGGTCGACGAGCCAACAAGCGGCTTGAGCAGCAAGGACTCTGAGCTGCTCATGGACCTGCTCAAGCAAATGACCTACTCCGGCACCCTTGTGATTGCCGTGATTCACCAACCAAGCGGTGACATCTTCAGGAGTTTTGACGCCCTTTGGGTCATGGACCAAGGCGGGCATCCTGTGTTTACAGGCAGGCCGTTGGATGCGCTTACCCACTTCAGAAGCATTGTCAATCATTTCGATGCAGACCAAGTGGCATGCAATCTCTGTGGACATGTAAATCCAGAACAGATCTTCGACATCATTGAGGTGCCCGTTTTGGATGACAGGGGCAAGTCAACTGGACATCGAAGAATCAGCCCAAAAGAGTGGAATGACTTTTACAATGTTTTGGTGGTGCCTGGTTTGGCCACACAATCTGACCCCCAAATCAGCGAAAACGCCGCAAAAAGAGAACCCCTCATTCCCAGTTGGGGCAATCAATGGAGAATCCAAGCTGCGCGCGATGTGACGCGGAAATGGAAGAACCGTCAGTACCTGCTCATCAATGTCCTCGAGGCGCCCATCCTTGCCCTTTTGCTTTCTGTCTTGCTTCGGGCAACTGAAGACGGAGGAGCGTACACCTATGGCGAAGCCATCAACATTCCTCATTTCCTTTTTGTAGCGGTCATAGTTGCTGTATTTATGGGGTTGACAGTCAGTGCAGAAGAGCTGTTTCGCGACAAGCTGATGCGCAAAAGAGAAGCCCATCTTCAACTGAATTGGGCCGCTTATTTGACCGCCAAATGTGCTGTCCTATTTGGGATTTCTGCTGTGCAAACCCTGTTGTTTGCTCTGTTTTCATATTTCATCTTGGAACTCCCAGGACATTTTTTCGATTACACATTCACCCTGTTTAGTGTTGCCGCTTGTGCCAATCTATTTGGGCTGATCTTCTCCCTGATGTTCAACAGCGTAAGGGTCATCTACTTGGCCATTCCACTGTTTATCATTCCTCAATTGATGATGGGCGGGGCCATTGTTCCATTCAGGTCCATGTCCCCCTCAATTGCACACTCAGTCAGCGTGCCATGGCCAGCCCAAGCCATCATTAGCCGCTGGGGCTTCGAGGCTTTAACCACCCTTTATGCAGCCGACAACCAATACAGCAAAGCCCTGTATGAAGCCGATCAAGAGTTGGCTCAGGCCCAGTTCTTGAGAGACCGTTGGGTTCCAGAAATGGAATCGCACCTCCAGCTGGCGCAATCAGGACATCAAGCGTCTTTCAAAGTTCTTGCAAAGGGATTCAAAGAATATGGACTAAATGCCACTCCTGAATTGTTTGATGGGATTCTGGACCCGACACAATGGAGCACCGTCGCCTTGGCACTGAGCCAAGAAAAATTGCGGCAAAGGGAACGTTGGCTCGCCGCAAAAAGAAAGAAAGACAGCACCTTGACCCGTTTGGGTTGGGACCAACCTGACGCCTTGGCCAAAGTGAAAAGCAGGGAGTTCAATGGCCTTCTTCACGAGTGGACCACCAGCAAAAACGAAATGACAACGGGAACCGCTCTGGAAGAAAACCGCATTGTCAGCACCAAAGATGCCCTGTACGCGAAGGCCACGTGGCCTGGGGCTGGAACCTTTCATTCTGCACGCAGCAAAATGGGAGGGGAGCTGCCCAAACGCTACGGGAATTGGGCGGTTTTGTGGGCCAGCACATTTTTCATGATGGTGCTTCTGGCCTGGGGAAAAGCTTGGCTTACTCGGGTTCGACCTCCACAAACTTGAAGGGAAGGCTCACAATGTGGTCGTAATCTTCTCCAGCCTCCAGCATGTCCTCGTCGTCTGAGTCAAAGTACCAGTGAACCGCCAAAGACTCCAGGGCCTCCAATTTCTTAAACAGGTCCAACAGGCATTTGCTGCTGCTGGTATTGAAGTATTCTAACTGAACTTGAATCACCATCTCTTGATCAGAAGTCAAGGATGCGGCCCAGTCCAACACAGGACGATAGAACTCAACCGCATTCTCCGGGATGGAGCGACCTTGGAGAATCAGCCGATTGGCTTCAGATTCAAATCGAATCTCAGGCGTCTTGACGGTCGGTGCAATGTGAAGTTGTCCCATCCTGCAAAGTAATCAACTGCAGCAAGCCACTTCAACAGAAAAGAACAAGCGTTGTCCACCCTCTTCTTTGAGTAGCCGAATCAACGGCGGCCGCACAGAGAAGCGAGCCAAGGACAACCATCCCAATCCAGCACCACCTCTGGGTGTACCAGTACTGTTGTTCAATGCATTGCGATGGGCTCCACGCCAAACCTCTTCCATTTCATCTGTGGAAGAAAACTGATCTTGCCACTCTTGATGAAGGGCGAGCCAGTTTTTCACGTGGGCTTCCTCCTCGGCTCGAACCACATTCACAGTGCTGATGTAAAACTGTGGTTCTCCTGATACACATCGGGCATCCAACCGGAAATCAATGGCCGCATCGCGATCTGCATGGCGTTGGAGGTTTTGAAGACATTCAATCACAGCTCGAAACGGACGCCTGTCCGCTGTGCGCTGCACGACCAGTGACTCTGAGCTCTCTAACAGTCGGTCATAATCTCGGTCACTGGGGACGCCAGAGAAATGAATCAAAGAAGACCAAGAGTCTTGAACCGATGAAAGAACGTATTGGGCAATTCGAGAGTATGACATAACCGTAAATCGTATGGCCTTTACGTGGAGGACAGAGTAGAAGTTGCCCTTTGACCGGATTATCTTCGGCGCGTCAAGCAACCACATGTCGAATTCAAACGCTGCACCCTGGTATGAAACCTGGTTTGACAGCCCTCATTACCACACCCTCTATGGGCACCGAAGTCAAGGTGAGGCCAGTAACTTCATCCAAACGTTGCACGATGTGCTTCAATGGGACACGTTGGAACTCTTGGACTTGGCCTGTGGCAAGGGAAGACACGCCGCAGCCGCCTCAAAGCTGGGGCACAAAGTTGTGGGCATCGACCTTTCTCCGAACAGCATTCATCAAGCCCGCACCGATCATGAAGAAGGGGAGGGCCTGTCCTTTCTGCAAGGGGACATGCGCGATTTCACATTGAACACCAGATTCGACGGCGTCCTCAATCTGTTTACAAGCTTCGGGTACTTTGAGCAGCCGAAGGATCAACTCCAAGTTTTGAAGCAAGTCAAAGCCCACCTTCAACCCGGCGGGTTTTTCATTTTGGACTTTCTCAACCTCGGGCATGCCCGCGCAAAAATGGTGGCCCTCGAAACCATAGAACGTGGCAGCACGAAATACCACATCGAACGGTACTATGGCCCTTTGAATCCGAACATGGAGGGGTTCGTGAAAACCATTTCTTTCGAGGCCGACGGGCAACAGCACCGACATTCAGAACGCGTCGCAGGCCTCGACAAAAGCCAACTTTATTCCATGCTCAAAGAAGCTGGGTTTTCTGTTCAATCGTGCTTTGGAGACTATGATTTGTCGCCTTGGCATCCCGTGGAATCGCCCCGCTTGATTCTCAATGCCATCGCTTCATGATTTCCGGACTCCTCCTTCTGATTGTTACATTTTTGGGCGCGTTCATGGGAGAGACCATGGGGAAACTGCTCAAAAACAACATGCCATTGCTGCTGTCTTTTGGTGGCGCTTTTCTTCTTGGCCTTTGTTTTCTTCACCTTCTACCCGAAGCCTTTGTCTCCAATGGCCAAGCTGGATTTTGGGTGATTGGCGGTTTCTTGATTCAAATCGCACTCGAATACCTCAGCAAGGGCATGGAGCACGGACATGTGCACGGGAACCGATTTGGGCTCTTGGCCTTTATGAGCCTTTGTATGCATGCATTTATTGAGTCCATGCCCTTTGGTCTCGAAGATGTTCCGGTCGCGGCGCATGAACACACTGATTTACACGGTCACCACCACCACCATCCAGCGGCTGGTTGGCCACTCTTGATTGGCATAGGCCTTCACAAATTGCCGGTGGCCATTGCCCTGATGACGATACTGCGGGCCACTGTTACATCGCAGACGACCCGATGGATATGGGTCGCCGTCTTTGCCGTTACGCCGCTGGCCGGCATCGCATTGGCCGGCAGCCTCCCTCAAGATGCGGCCACGACAGGAGCATTAAACGGCCTGCTCGTTGGCATCCTCCTTCACATTGCCACGACCATCTTATTCGAGACTTCTGATGGACACCATTTCAATGGCCGCAAGTTCCTTACCATAATCATGGGATTGGTCCTGTCTCTGCTGACCACACACCTTCATTGATGCTGCCGTAACCTTTCTGCAAGCATTGGCGTAGGAGGGGCCAAAGCTTGTATCATGAAGCGTTTCCGCATCCGCATTACCATCAAGAAATTCGAACGCATCGAACTGAATCTCGATCGCTATGGATTTGACTTGTTCGAGCACTGCCTCAACTGAGAGCAGCCCCGAGCTCTGGCCCGATCTTTACTTGACTTGATCAAAGATGCTGGCCCGGATGGACTGGGCCTTTTCCAAGGCCGACTCATTCCAGTCCCGGCGATTGCCACCCCAGAGGACGGGCGCAACCATCAGTATTTCCGTGGGCAAATTCCCCACCAGCTCATCCTCGGCCATCGGACATCCTCCATGGCCCCCGAGTGCACCATCGAAAGACCGACATCCACCTAGCCAAGCCGCCTTCATCAGCGGCTTTGCGTGGTCCATCCTGCCGTGCAAGTGCGCCCCCACATTCAAATCGGGCAGCTCAGAACAGACCGCTTGAAACACCTTTTGCACCAAATCAGGTGTAGCCCGACCGACTGTGTCGCTCAAGGCCAATGTCTTGACGCCCAAATCCTCGTGTAAGCGACGGCTCCATTTGCCCACCAATTCAGCGGACCAAGCATCTCCATAAGGGTTTCCAAACCCCATACTCAAGTACACAACCACCTCTCGACCGCTGCGTTTAGCCGCATTTTGAATGGCCTCCAGCCGTTTCCAAGCCTCGTCAATTCCGCCACCCGTGTTCCGTTGTTGGAAGGTCTCGGAGATCGAAAACGGGAAGCCCAAGATGTCGGGACGACCATGGTCAATGGCCTCTGTGGCTCCTCTCAAATTGGCCACTATGGTCAAGATTCGCGTGGCCGACTCTGGAATTAAAGACAGCACCTCAGCGGTATCCGCCATCTGAGGCATGGCCTTAGGGGAAACAAAACTCCCTGCATCCAGCACATCAAAGCCAACCTTGAGCAAAGCCGACAAATATGCCACTTTCCGTTCTGTCGACACCCATCCAGACAACCCTTGCATCGCATCGCGTGGACAATCTGTCAAGCTCCAATCGTTCTTGGTTTGATTCATGGTCATTCAACAAAGATTGAACAAAACTGAAACCCTTTTGAGGTCCGACCCGTAATACCCGACATCTCCCTCATTCTCTGGGACAATCATTCACAACGTTACACAACATCATGGATCTCCGAACCTTCAACCGACTGCCCCTCGACGAGAAGACGAACTACATGTGGGACCACGGAAACTGCATTTCGCAGAGGATGGTCGAAAACCGCTATATCCTCTGCATTTTCGAAATACATGGGTTTTACGTGGAGGCCATTTACAGCAAGCAGAACAACCGGGTCAATGCCATCCTTCCCATCATGGGGATGGAAGCGTGGGAGACCTACGTTGAGAAGGTAATCCGGAATGTGACGGAGGTAGAGTAAACACTGTGAGGGTATCCTTGGCCGTGCAGATGTGCACTGCAAAGGAGGCTAAACTCAATTGTTTACCTACGGCCACAACGGTCTCAGAGGATTGTGTTGAAACCCGCTTCAGAAAGGAGCGGGTTTTTCTATGCACGAGATTTTCATGCCGCACAAAGCTGGGCGCAAAAACCGCAACCCGACCGCTCGAGGTGACACCCACTGCACCAGAGCCAAGCGGAATGACCGTCGGCGACCATTCCATCCCCTGCTGGAAGCGCAACAGACCAACCGCCAAAACCACCCCTGCGAGTGCGTATCGAAAAGGAGACCGCAGAACCATTCCAGCCACGGCCATGGCCACCATGACCCAGCCAGCCAAAGACACAACACCTGAATGCATTGGCAATGACACCGCAGGTAAAGTCCGCGCAAGGGCGCGCACAGCCCAGAGAACCCCATCCGTCCATGTGGTGAGATGTGGACCAAACCATTCGGAACCAGGATCTGGTAAAAAGCCGTGCAAGGCAGACCCAATCATGGTAACCAAAACCACAGGCGTGGCCAATACATTGGCAGGCAAAAAGGCCACAGGAAATCGACCAAAAACGGACCAAGCCACAGGTGCAGTGAATAAAGTGGCCACCACAGGAATCACCAAAACAGAAATTCCGTGTCGCCCATCTTTTTGTGCACGGCATCGAAACCACATCAGAATGCCCCCAGTGGCCAAAAAACTCAGCTTTGTTCCCACGTCAAAAGCCAAGTAAGGGGAGGAGGTGAGCATGACCGTGCCGGCCAATGACATCATTGTCCATCCATCTGCCCTTCGCGAAAACACATCGGCCAGGGCCACAAAAGAGACCATGGCCACCGCCCGAACAGCCGATGCCGGAGCACCACACAACAGCACATAGGCCCAAACCACAGGAAGTGCTACCGCATTTCGCCACCGCAAAGGAATGGCTGCTCTCGACATCAAAAGGAGCACAACCGCCATCACCATCCCGACATGAAAACCGGAAACAGCGGTGAGGTGCGCCAAACCCAAAGACGAAAATGCCCGTTTGTCCTCATCCGGCATCCCCGTCTTGTCGCCTGTCGTCAATCCAACCATCCAACCGGCGGCTCTGTGACCCGCATGGCGCATCAACCTCGATTTTACCCAACTTCTCCATTCATTGAGCCGGAAGCGCAAAACCGACAGGGCCTGATCCGAGGGCCATTGGAGCACCTGTGACGCTCGAAATTTGGACACTATGCCCCTTCCGAAATAGAACTCACGCTCATCAAAGTCTCCTGGAAAATGACTGCGCTTGAACCGCTCCGGAATACACAGTGCCAGCCCACTGTGTCCTACCATCAAGGGCACCTTTGACATCATCAACGCTTTTCCATTGCCCGACAATTCAACGGTTGCTGAATAAAATTGAGCCCCCAGTTTCCGGGACGTGACCACCTCGAAACGGTTCCAATGAAATTCTGCCTTCTCAGGCGTCTCCAGAAGAAAAAAGGACAGCATTCCTCCCAGAACACTGCCCCAAAGCCAAGCGCCTGTCCATTGCCATGCCGCTTGATTGGACCACAAAAGAAGAAGGGTCGCGATGGGCACCAAGCCGAAGATCGTCGGCCATCCACAAGACGCGAAATTCAAGCACGCAACGTCTACCAAAGACAAGCGAAACCAAACCCCCAAAAAGAAAAAAGCCAGCACCGATGGACCTCGCATTGGCGAAAGGAAACGAGATGCGCTGGACAAGAGGTCGAAAGCCCCGCTGCAACTTGCCCGCAAAAAGCAATGCTTTGCTCCCGTTAGCGAAACCTGTTCAAAGGCAAGCTAGAAAACGTCTTTCTTTTGCGCACAAAGAAGTCCCAAACCACACTGCCCCGGTATTGACCAGCCAATGACGCCTCTGACCTGGTGACACCTTGACAAGCTTCGATTTCGCTTCGGCGTTTGGACACCATCGCCCTTCGGTTCGCATAAAAATCCATGTGAGCCCGCCAGACCGCTTTGAAAAAGGGCCCCTTGCCCTCCATTAAAAAGCGAAGGGCAGCCAGGCCGTCCAAACACTGGCGCATGAATATGCGACTGGTGATGCCCGACCTGTGGTCATTTTTCAACAGCAAGTACAAGTTGTTCCTGAAGTTGAGGTAGGCCTTTTGGGGGTTCTCATGCTGCAGCGTTCCACCACCCAAATGGAAAACCAAGGACCGACTTGTCGCCCCCACGCTCATGCCTCGGTTCTTCATTCTCCAGCACAAGTCAATCTCTTCCATGTGTGCAAAGAAGTCTT
>CASICO010000028.1 GCA_949373165.1 uncultured Flavobacteriales bacterium
AGAACGGCCGGAAGCTGGTAGCACATGGATTTACCGCCTCCCGTGGGCATGATCACCAGGGCGCTTTTTCCTGCCATGACCTCTGCGATGACGGGCTTTTGCGAAGGGCGTAAACCAGGGTATCCCCAGTAGTGGGTCAAGCAAGTTTGTATGTCCTGCGCTGGCATGTTGAGCGGTCGATTGGGGAGGGGAAAGTAAGGGGCAAAATTGGGATGGAATTGAGATCTATATTCACCAACCATGCGCTCAATATTGTTGGTTTTGTCATTGGCTTTTTTCTGTGAATCATGCACTCAACAGGAGAGGGTGTTTGACCATGAGGCCGATGTAAAGGCCGCTCTGTCCGCGGTGAACAATGCCCACTTTACAGCGGTCATGACCAGCCAGACCGAAGCCTCGGGAACCGCATTTGGAAGACAGGTTGAAATGGATTGGGTTTCGGGCCGTGGAGCGGGGGACCCTCAGGCTGGGTTGGCTTGGGTGTATGCAGACACCTTTATCCAGGACGGGGACTCGAGTGTTTACCTGGGACATCTGCTGGACAACGAAAAGACCTACATCCGACCGGACAGCCTTCGTGAAACCACAGAGGTGGATCCCAATGGCCTTCCGAATGGGAATGGCATGGGCAATTATTATGCGGCCATGACCTTGCCAGAGATGTTGGTGGACACCACTTGGTGGTCGAAGCAGGTTGGGGATTCGCTGGTTGAGGTACGCTGGAAACATCTGCAGGCCGAGCCCCAACAGGAGGAGCGCTTTGTTTTGACCCGGACCGTGATTCAAGACTCAGCGAGTGCCGATTTTCATCTGGGAAACCAATCATTTGAGCGTTGGACTTTTGAGGCTCCACTGGGCTTGCCAGTCCTCTATGAGCAGTCTTGGTACGAGGGGGAGATTGCCTTTGGCAGCAACATTTCCATTGAATGGGAATGGCACGCGGTCAATGAGGGCAGCGTGGAGACTGCGGTTCGCGAGTGGGTCGCTCCGGATTGGACCCGGGAGATGGCCATTGAAAGCGTGGAGGAGGAGAAGGTGCGCGATTACTATGCGGAGGCTCTGGCGGCCTTGCCAGCTGTTGGCTCTCTTGCGCCGGACATTCAGGGCGTCAACCTCAGTGGAGACTCCATTTCATTGGCTCAAATGAAAGGAGACCTGGTTTACTTGGATTTTTGGTACATCGGGTGCGGACCTTGCATGAGTGCGTTGCCACATTTGGAAAAGGCGCATCGGGAATTCAGTGCGGATGGTTTTCGGGTGTTGGGGGTGAATCACCACCAAAGTGCGTCCACGGTCCAACGCTATCTAGACCGGCGGGAACTGGACATCCCGCAGGCCATTCTTGGCGATTTGCCCGCAGACTATGCGGTCATGGCTTACCCCACGTGGTGTCTTGTTGCCCGAGACGGTTCAGTCCTCGCCAGAGACATTGGTTTTGGTGACTCCGGGGCTTTTTTGGACTCACTGGTTCAAGCGAATTTGTGAGGCTCGCATCAATTTGACTTTTTGGTCAGGTCCTGTCTTTGGGTGCAGTGATCGGAAGGTTGGGTTCACTTTTTCGGTTTGTTTGCGACAAAGGGGGGGGGTGATGAAAGTGCGAGAGCACGACCTTTGAGCCATGGATTCACTGTCACAGATTGTGTTGGGGGCGGCTGTTGGAGAGGTGGTTTTGGGCCGCCGCATTGGCAACCGGGCCATGGTGTGGGGGCGCTGTGGCCGGAACGATTCCCGACATGGATGTTCTGGGCAAGTTTTTCTTGAGCGAATTGGACAACCTCGGTTTCCACCGTGGCATCAGCCACAGCCTTCTGTTCTGTGTGCTGGGTGCCTTGGTTTTTGGATGGGTAACCCACTGGCTTTACCGCAGCCGTCATCATGCTTGGATGGCCATCGCGACCAAAGCCGCCGCAGCTGTACTGATTGGATTTGTGGTCAACTTCATCACGCAGATCGCCTCTCCGGGGGGCTGGTGGCCAGTGGCCTTGTACATCCCCTTGGTGGGTGCTTGGCTTGGTAGGCACAGTTTTTACCGCTATTTCAAAGGGGATTGGGAAGCGCCAAATGCAGACCTCAAAGGCTGGGTGCTCCTGTTTTTCTGGGGCTTTTTAACCCACACCTTGCTCGACTGCTGCACCACGTATGGCACGCAGTTGTTTGCACCGTTTTCGAACATACGTGTGGCGTGGGGCACCATCGCTGTGGCCGATCCGTTGTGGACGTTTCCCTTTCTGGCGTGCCTTTTGGTGGCGGCGCGTTTCGCCCGTGAAGACAGGCGGCGCCCATTGTGGAACGGCATTGGGTTGGGCTGGTGCTGCTTTTATCTCGCGCTGACGGCGTTGAACTACAGCCAGGTTCACCGCACCTTTGAGGAGGCGCTAGCGCAGAAGGGGATGAGCTACGAGCAGTTCCACATTACGCCCACCATCTTCAATAACCTCTTGTGGAATGTGGTGGTGGATGCGGGCGACGATTACCTCCTTGCCCAGTACTCCATTCTCGACGAAATCCCGATCACCTTCCATCCTGTGGCCAAGGGCCGTGAATTGCTTCACAATTTCGATACTGACGAGACGCTGAAGGAGCTTCGGTGGTTCAGTGCAGGATATCTCAATGCCGTGCGGCGCGAGGATGGTAGCCTGCAGCTCAATGATCTCCGCTTCGGCACCTTTTCGGGCCGCGGTGAGAATGCCGATGACTACATTTTTCGGTTCAATCTGATTGACCGCGGTCCCGACCAGACGTATGGGTTTGAACGGGCACAAGGCGGCCCCCCAGACCTCAAGGCCGAAGACATGATGATTGGCCTTTTCAAGCGTGCGGGTGGGCTTTCTCCCGAAGACGTTCCGTATTAAGGGCCATTGCAACGTTCGTCTCGCCCATTGAGCGCACATTTGGGAGGTACGTTCCTCCTGTTCAGTTGGTGATTCTGGCCATGTTTTGTGGCCAGGGGTCTTGAAATGCATGCCCCCCGCGCCACAACTCAATTTCTTCATCCGACAAAAAGCACGATTTCAAGGCCTCTGTGAAACGATCGACTCTGGATTCATCTCCGATCACGGTGACATCGCAATTCCGGTCGCCAAATCGGCCTTTTTCCTCGGCCAGCATTTCCTTGAGTTGGGCAATCTCCATTTCTGAGATGCCGTGGTCTTCGTCCGCGACAATGCCGGCCCTCCAGGATCCGATGATCTCTAGGCTAATGCCACCTGCGGCTTGGTTCCAAAGCATGGCATGCTTATCTCGGCTCGCGAGCCAGAAGAACCCTTTGCTGCGGGAGATTTTCTCGTCCAGGTGTTCGTGACAGATTGTCCAGAGGCGTTGAGGGTGAAAGGGGCGGTCGTCCCTGATGACCCTTGTGGCCAGATCGTAGGGCCTGTCATTTTGTGTTTCGGCTTCTAGGGCGGGTTTCAACTCCTCCATCAATTGCGTCACGTTGAGGTAGTCATACTCGTCCAGGTCCATTAAGGAGTCGATGTCCAGCTTTCCAAATTGCAACGAATGGGTCGAAGCGTATGGATTGATGTTGCGAACGACGGAAGCAATGGGGTTCAATTGGTGCGATGCGATGCGGTCGGCTTTGGTCAAGAAAACGTGGCTGCTGAACATGATTTGTTCGACGAGCAAGTTCACGGTGTCTCGTTTGCCATGGGTCACATTGTGTTGCATTCTGGGGATCAAGTTTGCCCCATTGTCAAAATCTTGGCTGATCATCAGGCTGTCTACCAGGGCGAAGACCCCAGTGAGCTTGAGTGATTTCTGCTCCTTAAAGAACGCGATGAGCGGCATGGGGTGGCAGCTTCCTGATGTTTCTACAATGATCAGCTTGGGGGTTTTCTCTGACCTCAATGTTCGAATGGCCTCATCCAGTTTTTCAATGCCCTTGGTGCTGCTCAATACACACGAGTGAATCGACACGAGCATGCTTTTGTTTTCTTCTACTGCCTCCGTAATGCCGAGCAGTTCCCCGTCCACATCCAGTTCGCTCATGTCGTTCACGATGGCGCTAACATCCAGGCTGAGCTTACGTGCTTGGGCGAGCAGGCTCCGGAACAACGTTGTTTTTCCCGACCCCAAAAACCCGTTGAGAATCAGGATGGGGGTTCTTTGCAAAGGGGTCATGTTGGATGGGGGATTCACGGTGCTGAACTTCTGCCTTGCATGCTCTACAGGTAAGATTGCAACACAAGCTGTTCAATGGCCGGGAACTGTCGCCTTGGCACTGTTGGGTGTTGTTACCCTTGGTGGATGGCACACGAGTCAGAATGGCACCGTCCGAATTTCAAGTTGTAGAAATGAGAAACGATCAGCGCGGTGGCGGCTGAATATTTCACCCATTCGGAAAACAAAGCGGGGTGGAAAGTCTCGAAAAGAATGGACAGGGTCAGGGTGCCCCAGGCGAGCCACAACCCAAATTGAACCGGCTTTGAAGCACTGGATTTGGTCGCACGCACTACGGCCACCCCCGAAATGAACAGAAAAGCAAAGTCGATGGAGCGCCACCATGTGGGCGCACCACTGCAACAGGTGTGGGCACAAGCTTGCGCCACAAAGAGGAAGGGCGTAGCTACACAGTGAATCATGCAGAGAAAACTGGCTGCTGCGCCGATGGTGTCGGCCTTAATCGAGAGAGTAGACAAAGTGGGTTCGATTTGAGGGGCTAAATTAGGCGTTCACTCCTTTAACGCAACTAAGTTGCATTAAATTTCTGCCATGGGGATTCAGCGAAAAACCAAGTCTTTGCAGGCCGTTTATGAGGCGTTTGGTGACTCAAATGAGGCGCTTTCTGTGAAAATGATCCGTGATCGATTGGGTGAAAGCGTCAACAAAACCACGGTTTATCGGTTGCTGGACCGTTTGGAGGAGGATGGCATGGTGCATTCTTTTTCGGGCGAAGACAGTGTCACATTTTATGCCCGTTGCCACGCGTGTAAGGGCGTTTCTCACGATCACAATCATCCGCACTTTAACTGTGTTTCGTGCGACAAAGTGCTGTGCATGGAAGAGGAGGTGGTTTTGCCTCTTTCGGGAAAGTTCAAAGTCACGGAAGCGCGCATATTCTTGAAGGGGATTTGTGCAGAGTGTGCTTAATGGCCCGCAGCTTTTTGCCAATTTTAAGGGGGCTGAAATTTGTAGAACAGGGTCAGGGCTGTGGCCAAGCCGTACTTTAGAAAAAAAAAGAACAGATGTCTGCAGCTCAATTCAACTTACTGAATTCTATTACTCTGATTCTCTTTGGGTTGTGGGGTTATGTCGAAACAGAGTCTTTCACAGCTTTTATCCCGGTTGCCTTTGGAATCGTGCTGGTCCTGTGTCAAAGAGGGGTAAAGAAGGAGAACAAAATTGTGGCCCACATCGCGGTTCTGCTCACTTTGATTTTGCTTCTGGCCTTGGTTGGAATGCGCTTGCCTAAATCGTTGGAGTCAGGAGGAATGGGCCTGTTCCGTGTCGCCGTCATGATCGCCACGTCTTTGTTGTCTATGGTGGGGTTTGTGAGGAGCTTTATTGCCGCTCGAAAGGCCCGTCAGTAAGTTGTGTAGAGGTCGATTTCAGCGCTTTTGGCGCCTCCTCTAAGCATTTTCATACATTGTACTCATGCCGTTCTTAGGGGGATATGCCATCAAATTTGCTGTCTCTTTTGGGGCAGTATCTGCTTTTTCGGCCTACTTGATGACCTCGCTTGCTCTTGTTGATGAGGGTTGGGGCGGCCTTTGGGTGTGCATAGGTTCTGCCTCTTTTATCGTGGGCTACTCGTTGTCTTATTGGCTTGTGGAGCGAAAGACAGAGTGTGCGAACTCGAGGCTGGTTTTGGTCGGGTCACTCATCGCGGTATTGAGCCATTGGCTGAGCTGGTATGGCTTCTTGCTGGTCAATTATGTGCAGTGGAAGTTTTTCGGAAAAGCACTGGATTTTGACCCCATCGATCCCGTTATGGGGCTTGGGGTGGCATGGGGGTATTCACTTTTTAGTTTGGCATTTTTGGGCTGGCTATCGCTTCCCCTCGCCATTTTCCTCAGCTTCAATCTTCAGCGACCATAATCAAGGCTCCTTGTTAAACTCAATGGCTTTGGCAACAAGGACACATTTGGCTCGTTCTGGGCACATGAAAATCATCCTTAACCAATTGACGTTGGCCCTGGTATTGGCCCTCTGTATGTTCGGTTCAAATGCCGCAGCGCAAAGAGGGTCGATTTTGAAATTCAGTTTATCTGACCCAATCTCAGGACGTTATGGTTTGGGCTTGGAGAAGCGCATCGCTAAGGGGCTGAGCGTGGCCGTCGAGATGGATTGCCTAAGCAGAGAAGTGTTCTTAGAATCGGACCACCCTTGGTATGAGCCCTTGACGGTGAGAAAAGAGGGTTATGTTTTCGAGCCGCAAGTGAGGTTGTACCGGGGCGATGTCCTGAGCGGGACCTATGCCTCGCTATCGGGTGTCTTTGGCTTTGCCGAATACACCACGGAAACAGGGTTCATTGACAATGACGATTGGTCTTCTGTTGGCGCATCGCTTCACATCGGACACCAACTGCGGCTGGGCAGTGTGGTATTGGACGGATATGCCGGATGCACATGGGCGAAGGACGTTTACCCTGGACCATATTTCGAGTCTACGGTGTTGTTTCCACCGCCAAGCGGCTTGCGTTTCTCAGGAGGTCTTCGACTCGGCTTGTGCCCAAGCTTTTGGAAACGGCGCAAAGCAGAGGATTGAGTCTGTTCTTATTGGATGCGGCCACCCATTTTTGACAGGCCACCGGCGGCAGGCTGTTGTCCCTGTTTTCATTTGGCTGATGGCCACCAAGGTTTGATGTTTTGGTCTTATATTATGGGATATATGGCTACTTTTGAGAGGTTTTTGTCGGTATTCTTGATGATGTCCTTAGGGGTGGTTCAAGCCCAGATTTCCTGTCCCAACTCCTTCGATGGCAATGCTGATGGTGTCGTGGGTATCGGGGATTTGCTGGATTTGCTTGGCTTGTTTGGAGACATCGATGCAGATGGCGACGGGACTTGGGACAGCGAGGACCTCTGCACCGACCCGGAGGCTTGCAATTATGACGCCAGCCCTTCCGAGACATGCGCATACCTCGATTTCTTGGGGGTTTGCAATGGCGGTTGCACAGGAGACAGCGATGGCGACGGAATCTGCGACAACATCGACACTTGCATTGGCGTATTTGACGAATGCGGGGTGTGCAATGGACCCGGGCCCACCGAGGTCAGCATTTTCGAGATCACGGTCCTGTACGACAGTGTTTATGCTGCTCAAGTGGACACGTGGTTCGTGTATGAGGTGGGGATGGACACCACTTTCAGTTATACCTGTCCTCCGCCACCACTGCCTTGTGGGGAGTTGATGGCTTTTGATGGTTATGACTATGCTACCGTGCAGATTGGGGGCCAATGCTGGTTCGCCGAGAACCTGCGCGCTTTGCATTACGCCAATGGCGATGCCCTTTCCGCTGGCCTCAACGACAGCCAATGGAATTCAGCCTCTTTTGGTGCGACGGCCGTTTATGGTGAGGACACAGGCTGCAACTCAGAATCGCCTGACTTTGACGCTTGTGATCCCGAGGAGTCTCTGGAGGAATACGGGCGCCTTTACAATTGGTATGCGGTCAACGACGACCGGAGTTTATGTCCGGCAGGTTGGCATGTTCCCACGCATTCA
Source organism: uncultured Flavobacteriales bacterium (assembly GCA_949373165.1). Taxonomy (GTDB): domain Bacteria; phylum Bacteroidota; class Bacteroidia; order Flavobacteriales_D; family Sanyastnellaceae; genus UBA8752. Next base: position 7,667 of record CASICO010000028.1, read on the forward strand.
GAATGGTCAGCGTTGACCAGTCACCTCGGAGGTACGAGCACATCAGGGGAGGCACTGAAGTCGTCAACAGGGTGGAGAGGAAGCGGCAACGGACTCAACACCAGTGGATTCAATGGTTTCCCCGGTGGCTTTCGCAATTCCTCCAGTGGCGGTTACTTCAGTTTGGCCGGAGAGCGAGGCAAATGGTGGACGTCCACACCTTACAGTTCTCTTGCTTATTACCGGGAGCTCAAATGGACAACCAACAGCGTTTCCTCGTCTTACACCAGCAGGAAGCACGGACACTCTGTGCGCTGCATCCAAGATTGAGGGGCTGAGCGGATAAAAATCCGATTTTTTTAAATGACCCTTGGTCGCTCAAGGAGCGTGCTCAGCGCCAGCGGTCACCAATCCACTGCTTTTCAACCGTTCCGTCGGAATAGAGGCGAAAGATGATTTGGTTTCTCGGTTGTTGCACGTCACGTCCCAAAAGGTCCATGGTTTTGACCAGAGTTCGCGGGCTTCCGTTGTGCATCGTGCCGATGGAAGAAATGTCTTCAACAGTGACGTTAAATTCAACCCGTTCTGACAGACAGGGCTCGAAGGATGACATCTTCCAGTTGTAGTAGAAATAGTAGTATGTGTATTGATTTTGTCCAGTGATGGTTGTGCTGAAGATGCTGGCCAGACCTCCGATGTCATAGGGGTAGTTTACGTCTGCGCCATTGTCGTCTCGCCATAGGAGTGGCTCCGGATTGGCGGATCGGATTTGGTATTCCTCTCCAGCGGGAAGTTCCGCGTTCAGCACAAAGACATTCAGTCCAGTTGTGAGCTCTTGAGAGGCCGTCCAAATCACATCGTCGTTGGCATTTACAATCTCGATTGTTTCGGTGCCTCCTCCTTCGGAATAGACGTCAACGGACTCCAGTAAGGCGTCTTGATGAACGTCGAAGCGCAACCAGTTCGCATTGTTGGTGTGGTGTTGCCCATTGGCGAAGTCGGGCGCTGCCTTTCCACCACTCAAATTGTATTCGCCATTGGAATTGGCGACCCAAATGGATTGGTCATTCGAGGCCAATGGAAGGGTGTAGGAGGCCCCAATAGAAAGCGGCTCAAGATCGGTTTGAGACGCAAACCAATGTGTGCCGTCCCCTTCAGTGAAGGTGATGGGCTCGGTGGTTTGCACTGCAGATTGGGCGTCTGGGGCTTCGATCTCAAAGCAGGTGCCGTCATCGATGGTGGCCACTCCGGAGTAGTTGCAGGCATCGGAGTCGGTGCATCCGATGCAGAACAACGCCTCGCCTTCACACCCACCACATTCGTTAAAGCCGAGACACATGCCGTTGTCTTCCAATGCGGTTGGATCAAAATTGCACGCTTGGGGATCTGTGCAGCCCAAGTCACTGAGTTCGTTGGAAAGACGCAGCAAAAACAGCCCCTCCTCGATGTGAGAGACCGCGATGATGCCGGACGGGAAGTAGGGGTAGTTGGACCAAGTGCCATTGAATTGGGCAGCATCACTGGCGGGGTAGAGGTCGAAGTAACCCACCTCCTCGAGTTGTCCGCTGGCGATGCCGGTGGCATCCAATACCCGCAACCCCGCACGGTAGTTGGATTGATAAATCAAAGAACCCAGCACATACATGTTGTGGTCGATGGCGCGGGATTCAGAGACAAACGTGCCGATAAGCTGAGGTGAATCGAGACTGGTCACGTCCCAAATGAAGGAGGTCGTGTTGGTTCCGAAGTCTTGTTCGTCTAGCTCATCGTTGCTAATGAAGTAGCGGTGGTCCTCGGTCAGCCAACCTTGGTGAGTGTAGCTCGAATTGGAGTAGCCCGTGGAACTGATGAGCGTGGCGTCTCCGGCATCGGTGACATCGACGATGGTCACGGTGTTTTCATTGCAGCAGAATGCGATTTCTTTTCCCGCATAGGCAGCATCGGGGCCGATGTAAGAGACCACTTGGGCGTCGTGGGTGTATCCGTCTCCTGCGAAACCACCAATCAAGACAGGATCGGTGGGGTTGTTGATGTCTACAATGTTCAATCCCCCGTCAAAAGAACCTGTCCCGACGCCATAAGCGCGGCCGGTACTTTCGTTGATCACCACGTTGTGCGCACTTCCCCATCCCGTGTAAAGGGCATCGGCAACAATCGTTTGGGGCGGATTGGTGATGGACCCGAGTTGGGTCAAGTCGACCACCTGCATGCCATGTCCGGAGGCTTCAGAAACGACAAAAGCATGGTTGTCGTGAACTTTAATGTCGCGCCACAGCGAGCTGGACGTTTCGGTGGGAAGGTTGGCCACCAAAACTGGATTCAGGGGGTCGGAAATGTCGACGAAAGCAGTGCCGTTGGTTCGCCCCTGCAAGACATACTCCGTTCCGTCACTGGGGTCGACCCACCCCCAAACGTCGTTCATCTCGCCTCCCCCCAATTCGTCAAGTCCCATGAACCCCATGAGTTCGATGTTGTTGCAGGGGTATTCGCCGGCCATGCCATTCACACAAGGCGTTTGACCGAACGATGCGGAAAGGCTCAAAAGCGCAACGAAAGTGACGAAGTGTACTTTTTGGAACATGGGGCAAAACTACACGTGACCTCTCGCGAAAAAAACGACTTGGGGCTCGGGAGAGTGAACATCACACTTGGGTGTGCATCCTTTTATTTTCTTCTTCGAAAATTATTGGGAGTTGATGTCACATTTGCTGCATAGAACTTGTACTAATTCAGAACCTGCTGATTGAAATGAAGAACCTCTTACTTTTTGCATCCGTCATTTTGTTGACGAGCCATGCGTGCGCCCAGAATTCGGTGGTCCAGCTCACATCAGAGAACATGGCTTTTTTTACCATCAGTGTGAACGGAATGAGGTTGGCTTCTGAAGCTTCAATCCACCAAGAAATCACGGGCTTACAAGAAGGCGGTGTCTACAATCTTTTCATCGATTACGTGGCACCTGAATATTCGGACATCCAAACCAAACTCGCCCTTTCTGCTTCAGGTGGACAGGGTTCGGGGATTTACAACTTCACCATTCCTTCTTTCTTCCAAGATGGACTGCGCTTGGACGGCTACATGTCGACCTCAGGCGGAGGCATGTCCGGCATGGATCAAATTTCCATGAACGTCAATGTCGATCAGTTGGGCATGAACGTGAACATGAACATGAGTGACGGCAACTTGAGCTTGGGCATCCAAGATCAGCCAGAGCAAACCGCTGCAGCCCCCGCTCCAGTGCCCGCTGCACCCCAGCAGCCCCCAGCACCCGCCGCCCCTGTTCAAGTGGTGTATGTGGAGGGTTACACGGGACGCATCGGGTGTGAACGTCCAGTTGGGGCGGATCGTTTTTCTGGAATGATGGGGACCATCAGTGATGCGGCATTCAGCGATGACAAGGTTCGCATTGCCAAGCAAATCATGAGGAGCAATTGCCTTGTGATTGAGCAGCTCGTCGAGATTCTGGAGGAAATCACCTTCGACGAAGGGCAGCTCGACTTGGCCAAATTCGCTTATGAGCACATTTATGATCTGGAGAACTACTATCAGGTCTACGGTGTGTTTTCTTTCAGCAGTAGCGGAGAGGAGCTTGATGCGTATATCCAAGGACGCGAGTAATTCGCCTTCACCCGCATGCAGGGCCAGAAGGCCAACCGTGCGGTTTCTTTTCAGCCGGCTCAGATTTCACCAAACGACAGTGATGTCGCGTTGAGATCCCACGTTGTGCAGCACCCAGGTTCCGGTCATGGGCAATCGGCCGTTGTCTTCATGTTGTTGGCGATCAAATTGGCAAATGGTGTATTCCTGTTGTGCGAGTGCAGCGTCATGCGCCCATTCTGTCTGAAGTTCTGTGGGAAGATGAGGGCAATGCTGATCTAGAAAGTGGCCGATGGCTCCGCGCCATTCCGAAGCGGCAATAAGAAAGCAGGTGTCTGCGAATTCCTTTGGCCTTGCTGACCCAAGAAAACCAGAGTAAAAATGGTTTCTCGGGGTGTTGACCTGAATTTCATTCAAGGCGCCAAACGCCAATTCTTGTCCGGGGGGATCAAGGTTGGACAAACGGTCCCTGTTCGTCATTTGAAATGGAGCCGAGGTGCCTGCTCCTCCGCATGCAGAAAAAATCAAGCTGAAGAAAATGAGGGCTCGAATCATGGGGCGAGTGATGGGACAATTTGCGAAATCAACGATGCAAAGTTGAATTTGACAACCGCCAAAATCCAATGGCATAGCGGGGTCTGAATTGACCAAAACCTTCGCTTATGCTGTTGTATTTGCGCCGGGTGACGACGGCGCGATGTTGGACATTCCCGAAGACGCAAAGTGTAGGAAGGGTCTTAAAGTGGGCTTACCTAAAGGGGGTTTCATCATCACACTTTGTCATGGATAGGGGGCTTTGTTGACCCTTGTTTCAGAAGGAGTGGGGACTTCATTGACAAAGGCTACCCTATGGCGGTATTCCCGGGCTCGGTCGACAAATGACGCCCATGACGGCTGATTTTCCGGGGCATAGCCTCCCTGGATTGAGTGAGAGGCTCAAGAGCATGGGTGTCTATATCGGCAATAACCAAGGTGGCGATGCGGTTCAAAGAGACGGAGATTTCCTCACGGGCGAGAGCCCGAAGGAATCCAATGAACTCTGGAAATTGGCGGTCAAAATTTTGTTGGCAGAGTGGAATTGAAGTGCCACACATGCGCAGTACTTGTATCTTTTAGGCATGGATAATCTCACGCTCTCGATTGTGCCGTGGCTCAAAAACACCATCTTGGGTGGGCTGCTTTTTTTTGGGTCGTGGGCATTTGCCCAAGCGCCGGTGATGGACATTGACTTGGTTGCAACGGAAGTGATCAGTCAAGGTCAAACAGGAACATGTTGGAGCTTCTGTACCACCAGTTTTTTGGAGTCTGAGGCTCATCGGGTAACGGGTGAGTTGCATGACTTCAGCGAAATGGCCAGTGTGCGAGTGATTTATTCGGAGAAGGTGGAGCGCTACGTGCGCCATCACGGCCACCATCAATTTGGTCCAGGTGGGTTGTCACATGACGTGACCCACGCGGCGGCGGTATTCGGAATTCTTCCTGCATCCGTTTATGATGGCGGGTCAACACTTGAAGGGCATGACCATGGCGCATTGGACAGAAGGCTGACATCCATGGCCAAGAAGTTGGTCAAAAAATCAAAGGGGATGGCACCTGCAGATTTTGCGGAAGTGGAGGCCACCCTTGACGCTGTTTTGGGCGCTTTGCCAAACACGTTTGATTACCGAGGTGTGAAATATTCTCCCGAGTCTTTCCGAGACGCGATGGGCATCGACCCCATGGAATATGCGTCGTTGTCTTCCTTCACCCACCATCCCTTTGGGCAATCTTTTGTTCTGGAAGTGCCAGACAACCATGCGCAAGGGGAATTCTTCAATGTGCCATTGGACGAGCTAGAAGATGCTGTCCACAGCGCTTTGGAAAGGGGGTTCACTGTGGCATGGGATGCGGATGTGAGCAATGCAGGTTTCTCCTTTAACGATGGCTGGGCCGTCATGCCTGAAGCAGCGGAGACCAAGGAAGAGTGGGGCTCGCTTGGCGCCATGCCGTTGGAGCCTTCGGTAGATCAAGCGATGCGGCAGGCAGCATTTGATTCTCAAGAAAACACCGACGACCATTTGATGCACATCATTGGCCGCGCCACGGATGCTAAGGGACGGCAATACTTCGTGATCAAAAACTCGTGGGGCCAGGGAAATGGTTTCGGGGGGAAGCAGTTTGTTTCGACAGCTTATTTCCGCCACCACACCATCGGAATCATGGTTCACGAAGATGGACTTCAGCCTGAAATTCGGCAGCAATGGGTGCGTTGACTCGGGAAAGTCAAACCGGACTTTCCATGACCGCTTGGAGGGGGTTTCGGATTCTGTCGGCGGGCATTGAAAACCGAATGGACAGCTTGAGTTTAGACACCACTTAATTTTCCAGCGACGAAGCCCGTGGACCAAGCGGCTTGGAAGTTGAATCCTCCTGTAATGCCATCGACATCGAGGACTTCACCGGCGAAGTAGAGCCCGGGTACAATACGGCTTTGCATGGTCTTGAAGTCGACGTCCCCCGTGGTCACGCCACCACAGGTCACAAACTCCTCCTTAAAGGTGGTTTTGCCTCGTACAGGATAGACATCATTGAGCAGAGTGTTCACCAGTTTGTTGCGTCCTTTTTTTCCCAATTCTAGCCATGGGGATTCCGGATTGATTCCTGACTTTTCGAGCAGGTAAATCCAGAAGTTTTTGGGAAGATCAAAGGGGCAGGCGTTGGCCATCTTCTTTTGTCGGGCTTCTCTTAAGATGCGTTCGACTTCTGCGATCACTTCGGCTTCATGGGCATGTCCCACCCAATTGACTTGGATGGTGAAGCTGTATCCGCGCTGTTCCAATTCGCGTGCGCCCCAAGCCGACAACTTAAGAACCGCAGGACCGCTCATGCCCCAATGGGTAATGAGCACAGGTCCTTGGTGGGTGAGCTTGGTGCCTTGAATCCGAACGATGGCATTTTTGACAACCAAGCCCATGCGCGCGGTGACGGTTTCGCCGGGCATGTTGAACGTAAAAAGTGAGGGGACAGGTTCGCTGATGTTGTGTCCCAATTCTCGCAGCCAATCGAACCCGGTTGCCTTGGGGCTTCCGCCCGTAGCGACAATCACGTGGTCGAAGCGTTCTCTGTGAAGATCAAAGCCAGGGCTGTCTTCTCCCAGGGGTGTGATGTCGGAGACTGGCGATTGCATGCGGATGTCGATCCCCGCATTTTGGGCCTCCCTCATGAGGCAGTCGATGATGGCTTGTGAGGTGTTGGCTGCAGGAAACATGCGGCCATCCTCTTCGGTTTTCAGCGGGACATTCCGGGAGGTGAACCAGTCTACGGTATGCTCGGCGTGAAAATGCGAGAAGGTCTTTTTGAGTGCTTTTCCACCACGAGGGTAGTTTTTCGCCAGCAAAGCAGGGGAAAAGCAGGCGTGGGTCACGTTGCATCGGCCGCCACCTGAGACCTTGACCTTGGACAGGAGTTTGTTGGATTTTTCGAAAAGGACAACGGTGTGCTCAGGATGGTGGGCGGAAACAGACAAGGCCGCAAAAAAGCCTGCCGCGCCACCACCAATGACGGCTGTTCTCTTTCCTGCAGTGCCTCCCATTCGGCGAATGTACCTCGAACCCCCGTGGGTTTTTCGTCAGGAGAGGCCTTGGGGAAAGGGGCAATGAACCACGGTATACTGCGCTTCGCTGTTGATTCTCCATTTGAGAGTATCGGCTGGCCAATTCAAGCATGCGCAGATTGAAGCTTCTTTTCATGTTCCCTTTGCTTGGGGTGGGGTGTGCCGAGCAGGAGGAATGTTTGGGTCCGAGGGCCAATGGTGGTCTTCGACGCTCAATGGCCTCGGCCTCGGGTACCGCCGATTGCTTCACTTAGACTCGGTGGTGGTTCGGCAAAGTCACCTGTTGAACTTCGGCAGGTCGGTGCGCTGTTTGCGCGGCGATTGAGGAAGGTAGCGGTCTCCCATCGACGCGATTGGCCATCTGCACGACCTCATGCATGCAAATTCTTGCGGCCCATAGCCGCTGTTTTCGACGGTGGCCTTTGCTTATTGAAAGACCCTTACATAGTCCACCGCCATGAACTGGGGAAAGGTGGTGGTGGCGTCGGGGTAGCCCGGCCATTGTCCACCAACGGCCACATTCAGGATAAAGAAGAAGGGGTTGTCGAAAGGATAAGGCTGGCTGCCCGTTACCCCTGAAGTCACCGAGTAAAAGGGCTGATCATCGATGAGCCAAGTGATGCCTTCTTCGCTCCAGTCGATGGAAAAAACGTGGAATTCGTCGGCAAAGGTTTGGTCCATGGGAAGGCTGGTGCCTTGGCCGATGTAGTTGTGCTGTGTCCAGTCCGCTCCGAAGTGAAGCGTGCCGTGAACCGTACTGGGCGACGAACCAATGAGCTCCATGATGTCAATCTCGCCACAAGCGGGCCAGCCCGAAGTGGGGAAGTTTGCTCCCAACATCCAGATGGCGGGCCAAATGCCTTGGCCATAGGGGAGAATGGCCCGAACGTCGATGCGCCCATGTTCGAACTCCTGCAGCCCAATGCTTTTGAGGCGGGCGGAGGAATAATGAACGCCTTCCTGCTTGGCGACAATCAGCAAGTGGCCATCGGATACATAGGCGTTCTCACTGTTGGAGGTGTAGTTCTGTAGTTCGGCGTTGCCCCATCCGCTCGCTCCGAGATCATACGTCCAGTTCTGAAGGTCAATGGCTTCGCCATCAAACTCATCAGACCACACCAAGGTTTTTCCGGGGTAGTTGTCGGATGAGACGTAACCGGCATTGTCCACGCCGATCAGGGTGTCGTCGTTTTTGATGGTGCCAATGGCCTCTTGGACACCTCCGGCCAAAAGTGCACCACTGGTTCCGGTGATGACCACCCGAAATGTCTCGTCTTCTTCTGCAATCTCATCGATCACAATTTCCACTGTAATGGTGGCCGATGCTGTCCCGCAGGGAACGATCAAAGAATCTTGAACGGCAATAAAGTCGAGCCCCTCCTCGGCTGAGAGTGACCGGGTTTCGAAGTGGACTTTAATGTCTCGTGTGGTGGCTTGATTGAGAACCAAAGGGAATTCGAAGAACCGGTTCTCTTCGTTTTCAAGCCCATTGATGTCGATTGGGAATTGAATTTCAGGCACCACCACAGGCCCTTCTTCCGGCCGGCAACCCGCGCACAAAAGGAGCAGGGGTAAAATCAGGAAAAGCGCAGGATTGCTCATGGTTCTGTCTAGAGGGCGCGGTGAAGATAAAATGGAAAAAGCGTCTCACAGGCTGATGCACAAGGCTTTGTTCCCGCAAATGGCAGCTTCGGGCATTGGAGTTCAACCTAAGGTGTACAAAACACACCAATGGACGTGTCATGTGCTATTTTCAACACATGTTTGCTCGTCTTCCTTTTTTCCGTTTTGCGGCGCCTCTAGGTTTGCTTTGTTCCATGCTTCTCTCGACATCGTCTTGGGCTCAGCATCGACTGTCCACAGAGGGGCCGGCCATTGTGAACGAGTCCGGAGAGACCGTATTGCTCAGGGGGATGGGGCTCGGTGGATGGATGCTGCAAGAGGGCTACATGCTCCAAACAGCGGGGTTTGCCAATGCGCAGTTTGAGATCCGCAACAAAATTGAACTGCTGATTGGAGAAGAGGCGACAGACCAATTCTATGCAGCGTGGTTGCAGAATCATGTGACCCGAGCCGACATCGATGCCATGAAGTCATGGGGCTTCAATTCTGTGCGCTTGCCCATGCACTATAACCTCTTTACGTTGCCAATTGAGGATGAGCCCGTGGCAGGGGAGAACACATGGTTGGAGCTTGGGTTTGAGTTGAGTGACAGCTTGGTGTCGTGGTGTAAGCAAAACGAGATGTATGTGATTTTGGACCTGCATGGCGCACCTGGAGGACAGGGCTACGATGCGGCAATCTCGGATTACGACCCCACCAAACCTTCCCTTTGGGAAAGCACAGAAAACCGCAATAAAATGGCGTCGCTTTGGAAGCGACTGGCCGCGCATTATGTGGACGAAGATTGGGTGGCGGGCTATGACCTATTGAATGAGCCAAACTGGGATTTGCCTGGAGGCACGGCGTTGCGCAACCTTTATGTGCAATGCACAGACAGCATCCGTTCGGTGGATGCGGACCACATCATTTTCATTGAAGGAAACTGGTGGGCCAATGATTTTTCAGGTTTGACGCCGCCATGGGATGAACAGCTGGTTTACTCTCCGCACAAGTATTGGAGCATCAACGATGTGGGGTCCATGAATTTTGCCACCGGCATTCGTGATGCGTACAATGTTCCTCTCTATTTGGGGGAGAGCGGAGAAAACTCCAATGTTTGGTTCCGAGACGCCATCCATCTTCTCGAGGATTTGGGCATTGGATGGGCTTGGTGGCCGCTGAAGAAGGTGGCGAGTATTTCGGCACCGTTGTCCATTGAGAAAAGCGCAGAGTACCAAACCCTGTTGGACTATTGGAGCGGAGATGCTGCCCAACCGAGTGCGGAATTCGCCACGGCGGCCCTCATGGACTTGGCAGAAAAACTAAAATTTGGGAACTGTGTCCAACAGCAAAATGTGGTGGACGCCATGTTCCGCCAAGTGCAGTCCGATGCCTCCGTGCCTTTTAACGCCGATCAAGAGGTGCCGGGCTTGATTCACGCCACAGACTTTGACATGGGAATGGTGGGCTCCGCGTATGGAGACATCCAAGTGGCAAACTACCATGTGAGTACAGGCAATTACACAGAATGGAACACGGGCTGGCAATACCGAAATGATGGAGTGGACATCACGTTTGCGACAGACCCGGTGCACAGCAACGGATACAAGGTGGGATGGATTGCCACAGACGAGTGGATGAAGTACACCGTGGAGGTGATCACCGGTGGGCTTTACGACATTGACCTTCGCGTTTCGGTCTCAGAAACAGCGGGGTTGGTCCACCTTGAAACGGAAGGGACGGATGTCACATCCTATGTGGAATTGCCGTTAACGGGCATTCCGGGAGGATGGCAAACGGTGACCATCGAGGATGTCTACCTCGAAGAAGGTCCTGTGGGATTGAGCCTGTGGGCGGATCAAGGCGGGTTTGAGATGTCTTACCTCGACTTCTCCTTCACAGGAACGCCGGCATCTCAAGTCGCGATGGATGTGGTCAATGCCAAAACCGAAGATGCACAGCATGTGGCGTTGACCTTGAACAAAACGCTTCAACTGCCCTTGATGCCCGACCTCGGTGCCTTTGCACTCTACGCCGACGGAAGCCCATTGACTTTGCTCTCCATGGAAACGGTGTCTGGCAGTGAAAGGGTCGTTCAATTTGAAGTGGAGGAAGCCATGGATGCGACCATGGACCTGACCCTGACCTACTCTGGAAATTCAGTCATGGGACCAGACGGTGGCGCTTTGGTTGCTTTTACGGAGGAGGAGGTCTACAATGATCTGGATTTCCGCTATGCCATTCCGGGCTGGATTGAGGCCGAAGGTTTCAGTACCCAAATGGGGGTAGAGGTGGAGGCCACAAATGACAACGGTGGGGGGCAAAATGTGGGCTTTCTTGATGTCGGCGACTATATGGAGTACCCGGTGAACGTGCGCTATACAGGGGATTACACCTTGAATTTCAGGACGGCATCTGAGCAGGATGGCGCGGCTTCCTTGGAGTTGATAGACGTCCAAGGACAAAGCACAGGCTTGGGTGAAGCACAATTCCCGGCTTCTGGCGCATGGCAGACGTGGGTCACGTCGAGCAAAGAGGTCTTCATGGAAGCAGGAGTCTACCTTCTGCGGATTCAAATCACAGAAGCACCGTTCAATTTCAACTGGCTCGAATTCGAATACGAGGACGAGATCGATGAAGGAGGCATCACCTCTTATCAGTCTGTACTGGTGTATCCGAACCCCGTTCAGACCGGGGAAGTGACGGTGGGCTTTTCGGTTTTCTTTCCGCAGGATTTGACCTTGTCTGTGTACGATGCCAGCGGTCGGCCGGTCTATGGCAAGACCTTTCAGGACGTCACGACCATCCAAGAGACGTTGTCTTTAAATGGCCTCGCTGCAGGGGTTTACGAGGTGTTCATTCACGAAGAGGACGGAACGGTGAATGCGGGACGATTCTTGAAGTCGCTCCGCTGATTTTGTCGGCCTTCGGTTTGGCCCGATGGCAAGGGGCTAGGAAGGGGAAAGGCGCAGTGTGATTCTTTCCTTGCTCAAGGTTGACGACTGGATCGTCGTGGACGTGCGTTTTGGGATGTCTTTGAATCTGCAGGTGCAGCCGCCAGGTGCATCAGTGACATTCTCCGCGTACGCCGCCCATTTTCCGGTCACATCAATGGCGCAAAAAAAAAGGGAACCGGTCTTTTGACCGATTCCCTTTTCTCAAAAAATGCGTGAATTACTGTGCGACCAAACGCATGGTCCAGTATGAACCGCCGGACTCTTCGCCATAGTCCACCGTGATAGACAGTCGCTCGACTCCGTTGTTGTTGCTGTATTCGTAGACCTCGTAGGTGATGCTGCTTGCGGGTGTGCCTGTGCCGTCATCGGGAAGCTCACCGCCATTGAAGGCCTTGTTGAATCCAAGGAAGGCACCAACGCCATTCACCGTGATTTCGGTGTCGGATGCGGTAAAGGCGTGGGTCCCTGCAGCAAACGCATCGAGTGGCGCGGCAAGCAAGGTCTCATCGAGGCACTCGTTGCCACCACCGAGATAGCCCTCTGCCCAAATCACACCGTCTGTGACGTAGTCCAGTGTTCCATCGTTGTAGAAGATCCACTCGTCGTCCATTTGGCAGGAGCGTTCTACAACGCCGTTGGCGTCGATTCCGCCCCACCAGTCGCCGCAGCCTTGGCAAGGCCCAACGTAGTAACTGGCTTCGCCATCCAAACGCCAGGTCTTTCCTTCAGCGCTGGAAATCATGTCCATGGTGAACACCGCAGAGCTGATGGAGACGACTTGACTGTTGTCGTTCATCTGGCCTGCATCGTCGCTTGCGGTCAGTGTTACCGTGTAATCACCGTCCATGGCATAGGCGTGCACAGGATTGGTCTCCACACTTGTGGCACCATCACCGAAGTCCCAGCTGTAGGAAGTGGCGTTGGACGAAGAGTTGGTGAACGTCACGTTCATGCCATCCTTCACGTAAGAGAAGTTGGCTGTGGGCGCAGAAGAAGGGATGGGCGGCAAGTTGGCCTCATCGTGGTAGTGCACGAGGTAGAAATTCCAAGCGCTGCCATCGGCGCGCACAAGGGCGAGGCCCATGCGGTCAGCGATGTCTCCTTCTTCGGTGCTGATGATGGTGAACAATTTGGTGGAAGCGGGGACATAGCTGTCTCCGTTCTCCGTCTTGTTGCAGAGCCCGATATAGGCGCCAAAGCCGTCGATGGAAATGGTGTTGGTGTTGGTGTTGTAGTCGAAGGTGTAATTGCCGCCGTCGGCAAAAGCACTCAGGTCTTCACCGTTGGGTCCAGTGAACACGCCAGGGGCGCTCTCGTCCATGCAGTTTTCGTCGATGCCCAACCATCCGCCGTTGGCGTCCGAGTCCACAAACAGTGTGCCGTTCGTGCTTTTCTCCCATGTTCCGTCGGCGTTAAACGTGTAGCTGTCGTCGAGGATGCAAGGACGATCTCCGAGAGGGGTTACCCCACCGAAAGACCACCAGCTGTTGTCGCCGGCTGCAGGCCCAATGCCCAATGCCACTTCTTCACGGTCCAAATACCACGTCTTGCCGTCTGCCCCGGAAAGGAACAAGCTGGCGGTGTTGGGGTCTGTGATGATGATGGATTCGGTTTTGGATGCAGAACCATCGAGGCCCGTCGCCGTCAAGGTGACTTCATATGTGCCGCCGCCATCGAACGTATGAACTGGGCTGGTTTCTGTACTTGTGTTGCCGTCGCCGAAGTCCCATGCGTGGGATGTGGCATTGGCGGAATAATTGGTGAACGTGACTTCGTTCCAGTTGGTTTCGCTGACTTCGTATTGGAAGCTGGCAATGACGGCTGAAGGCTCTGGTACGGGGTCCTTTCTGCAGCCGAACATTACTAAGCTCGCAAAAATCACGAGGCCAAGTCCTTGAATCGTTTTGTTCATGGTCGTTTGATTTGTGTGGTGTGGTGTTGTTTGAATGGGGGTCAACGCGCCGGGCTCAATTGAAGAGAGCGTCGTCGGGATAAGTGGTCAGCCCTGTGGCAACTTGTGTTTCTTCGAGTGCAATGGGCAACCAGAGGTCTTCGTTGCTAAAGTTGGCTTCCTTGTCCCCATCTCCGGTAAACAGGCTCCCTTCAGCACGTCCTGAGCGGACCAGATCGTACCAACGGTCTCCTTCGCAGGCCAATTCAGCGCGGCGTTCATACCAAATCAAGTCGAGGAGGCTCCAACCTTCTTCGGCCATCACGGTGGCTGCCGTGCGGAAACTTCCGGCGTTGTCGCCAGGTCCGGCAGCGCGCTCCCGCACGATGTCGATGTACATCTGCGCAGTACCGTCGTCTCCAGAGCCACGGTGCAAGGCCTCGGCGAGCATCAAAAGCACGTCGGCGTAGCGGAACACGTGGGTGTTCTGTGCCTTCGTGAGGTGCTCATTTCCACCATTGACGTTGGTGCCTGCAAAGGCCTTGAGGTTGGGGTATTTTTCCTGCCAGTATCCCGTGTAGTCCACAGGGTTGTTTTGGGTCATGTCGATGATGGGGTCGCAGCTGGCGCCGGCATCGGCCAAGTCCTGTGCAAGTTCAGCTTCGGACAAGATGGCCACGTCGCGTCGATAGGTGTCGTCTTCGAGGAAGTGATCCCAGAGTCCCTCCGTAACGGACATGAACCCCCAGCCGGCTTCGTAATCGGGGTGATCAGCGCACAATCCGCGCACACCGCACAACTGAATCATGCCGTTTCCATCCACGCCTTCCATCCAGCTCCAATCGCTGGACCAAAGTGGATTGTGTTGGATTTCAAAAACCGATTCCGTGGTGTTTCTGTTGTCAAAAACAAAGAGCGACTGCATGTCGTCTTGCAGTTGGTAGGCGCCCAAGTCCACGACGGATTGGAAGGCGTCTGCAGCAGATTGGAACAGCACGGGGTCGTCACCTTTCAAGTCTGCCCAGTACAAATAGGCCTTGCCCATGAGGGCGTATGCAGCCCCTTTGGTGACGCGTCCTTCTTGTCCGCTCGGTGCAACCAAAGGCAAGTGGGGAAGGGCCTGTTCACAATCCGTTACGATTTGCTGCATGACCTCCGACAAGGTGTTGCGCTCGAGGTTCATGTCGTCTGGCGTCAAGCTTTGGTTCACCACGGGAATGGGGCCAAAGTGACGGAAGAGCTCAAAGTGGTAATACCCGCGCAGCCACTGGGCTTGCGCCTTGTATTCGGTTACGGTTTCGGATTCGATTTCGGTCAAGTCCAACAATGCATTGGCCCGGCTGATGCCGATGTAGCTTTTGCGATAGATGGGGTGAATCACCACATTGGAATTGGTGTTGGTGAAGTCGTCCAACTCCTGCCAGCCGGGCTGGTCGTTGTTGGAGGGGTCTCCACCCGCATTGGCGTTGTCCGATCGGATTTCGCCCATCATGGTGGGAGAGATCCACTGTCCGTAGGCCATGGACCAACCGATGGGGTCATAGACCCCAATCAAGGCCGAGGCCACTTGGTCTTCGGTCTGATAGTAATTGCTTGAAAGGAATTCGTTGACCGGATCCACGACCAAGCGGTCTTTGCTGCAAGCGGCCAACAGAAGTGCGAGGCCGGCAATGACAGTGAGGTTGCGAGAGAGGGTGTTCATTGTCGTGCGCGATTAGAATGAGACGTTGAGGCCAGCTCCGAAGGAGCGATTGTTGGGGTAGAATCCTTTGTCGATTCCTGTGTCAAGAATCCATCCACTGGTGCCGATGTCCGGGTCGAATCCGCGGTAGTTGGTGACCGTGAACAGGTTGTTTCCGGTCAAGTAAACCTTGACTTCTTTCATTTTGGCGCGGTGCGTCCATTCCTTGGGGAGGGTCCATCCGAGTTGGAGGTTGCGCAGTCGAAGGAAATTGCCCTTTTCGACGTAGAAGCTCGAGGGGCGTTGGTTGTTGTTGGGGTCCGTCGACGTCAACCTTGGCAATTCTGCACTCGGCGCCTCAGGCGTCCAGCGGTCCAACCAAAAGGTCTGCATGTTGGAGAACGTCACATCAGAACGCTCATAGGTCCGGTAGATGTCGTGTCCAATTTGGCCATTGAAAATGGCGTTCATGTAGAAGTTCTTGTAGGTCAAATTGGTACTGAAACCGATGATGTGATTTGGCCAAGGGCTGCCGATGTCGCCAATGTCATCGGAGTTGATGATGCCGTCGCCATTGGTGTCCAAAAAGCGGATGTCTCCGGGTTCGGCATTGGGTTGGAGCAGGTCTCCTTCTTGGTTGATGTGACCGAAGATGTCCGCTTGGCTTTGGAAAATACCGTCGGCTTGGTAGCCCACAAAGTGTCCAACGGCATACCCTTCGGTCATGCGGGTAATGGCGGTGTTCCGGACAGGCCAACCCCAACCGTTCAAATATCCAGTTTCGCCAGCGACGCTGACCACTTCGTTTTTGAAATGTGTGTAGTTCAATTGGGCATTGAGGTCCCAATCTCCTTTGCTCATTTTGTATCCAATGCCCAACTCGATGCCGCGGTTCAAGATTTCTCCGAGGTTAGAGGTGGGGTTGTTGGTGGCACCGATGTAGCCTGGAATTTGCTGTGTCATGAGCAAGTCTTTGGTTCGCTTGCTGTAAACGTCCGCTTCGATGTTCACCTTGTTGTCGAAAAGGCCCAGCTCGATGCCCAAGTCGAGTTGCTCGCTCTCCTCCCATTTTACGTTGGGGTTGGGTGGGGCGGCCAAAGCTGTTCCCGTGCTCAAGGATTGCTCTTCGCTTCCAAAGGAGTAGGTAAAGGCATTTTGGATTCGGGCCACATAGCTCAGTGGCGAAATGCGATCCGACCCGTTGACGCCCCATGAGGCACGTACTTTCATGAAGCTAATCTTGTCCGAATCCTTGAGGAAGTCCTCCTTCGAGGCGACCCATCCAACAGATGCTGATGGGAACACACCGTAGCGGTTGTTCTCTCCAAAATTCGAGGAACCATCCCGGCGAATGGTGGCAGAAAACAGGTACTTCTCGTCAAAGTTGTAGAGCAAGCGAGAAAAGGAACTGATCAAAGCATAATTGACAGAAGCGCCACCAAATGCCAAGTCTAGTGTGTCTTGCCCAGAGTCGATGTAATGGAAGTTGGGGTTGAACTCAGCATCTGCAGGGATGTTCGAGGTGGAGCCGCCAACTTGGCGGAACTCATTGGCTCTGTATGAGGTGCCTACGAGTACGTCGAAGTTGTGCTTGTCTTGAACAGTGGTGGTGTAGTTGGCGGTGTTCTCCCATTGAATGCCTTGGAAGTTGCCGGAACCTTGTCCCACATCGTTGGTCAGGTTTTGTGCGGCAGGGTGGAATTCGTAGCGGGGAGTGAAGTACCGGTAATCATACCAGTTGAGGTCGAAGCCGATATCGGTTTTGATTCGCAAGCCTTTGATGGGCTGGGCTTCGAGGAAGACGTTCCCCAAGATTTGGTCGGACTTGTTGTCGCCACCAGCCAGGTAAAGACGGCTCAGGGGATTGATGTATTCTTTCTGAACCCACGGAGATTGAGCAAACCCAAATTGACCGTCTTCGTCGTAGATGGGGGTCAAGGGGTCGTAGGCGAAGGCATCGGACTGAACGCCGCCAAAGGCGTTGTTGGTGCCGATGTTGTTGTTCTGCGTTCGGTTCAAGTAGAAATTTTGACCAATGGTCAAGAAGTCTTTGACCTTCTTGGTGGAGTTGTAGCGAAGAGCGTACCGTGTGTAGTTGGACTTTTCGCCCCCAATGACGCCGTTCTGATCCCAATAGTCCATGGACATATAGGAGTTCTTGCCAGAAGCGGTGACCCGGTGGTTCACCACTTGAGCAGAATTGAAAATGGCCTCCATCCAATTCGTGTTCCCCGTCAAGGCGTCCCCGAAGTCAGGAAAACCGAGGATGTCCAAGGCTGAGGTTTGATTGCTGTTGGCAAACTTTTCACGCATCAGCACCACGTAGTCTTCCGAACCCAACATCTCGGGCAACTTCCAAGGGTTGGAATTCAGGTAACTGTTGGAGTAGGTGATGCTGCCTTCGTCTTTGCTGCCACTTTTGGTGGTGATGATGATCACGCCATTGGCGGCACGGGCACCATAAATGGCGCTGGATGCGGCGTCTTTCAGAACGTCCACAGATTCCACGTCACTGGGATTCAAGTTGTCGATGTTGCCCACTTGGAGTCCGTCCACCACATAAAGGGGGGAGTTGTCACCGTTGGTGCTGATTCCACGAATCAGGATGCTTTTCCCAGAACCAGGTTGGCCACTGGATTCGTTCACAATCAAGCCAGAGGTTAGGCCTTCGAGGCTCGACGTGACATCGGGCACGACGATGCCTTCAATGTCTTTTGCGGTGACTTTGGAAATGGAACCGGTTGAGACCTTCTTTTTTTGTCGTCCGTATCCCACCACAACCACTTCGCCAACGAGTTCGGCATCCATGTTGAGGGTCACGGTCAAAGGCGTTCCCGACGTGACATTCAGGGTTTGGCTTTCGTATCCAATAAAGCTGAACGTCAAGTTGACGGGCAGGCGTTCCACTTTCAAGGTAAAGGTGCCGTCGATGCCTGCACTGGCGCCTTGTGAGGTGCCTTCGGCAAGGACGGTTGCACCGATTAAGGCGTCTCCGGTTTCTCCGTCTAAAACGGTTCCAGTCAAGGAGAGGGTTTGGGCTGAAATGGTTGACCAACTCAGGGCAAACAGCAAGAAGAAAAGAGGCTTACTCCAATGGAGAAGACAGCGGTGGTTCGTGTTCATGGCAATGCTTGGCAAGCAATAAAAGGCGTGTCTTGAACCCTTTTGAGGGGTCTTCATCCTTCGCCTTCCATTGATGGTGTACAATGTACACATAGCCTCCAGATTGAAAGGTTGATTGTGGCATTAAAGTTGAAAAATGACGCCTGAATCGACTCCTTAGGCGTTTGAATTGAGAATCGCATTCTGCCCTGTCGAATTCGGCCTTGAATTCAAAAGTGGAGCAGGTCCGGATCATTTGGGGTCAATGCGATGGTCCCCTTGTTCAGGCCATTTTTCAGGCTCAGAAAAGCCACCTTCGACCTATGGTGATCATCCCGAGGGACAAGGCCGATACGCCGTCCCAATCGTAGAGATTGTCTGATTCGGTGCTGTACAACACGCCGTAAGGGGACAGTTCAAAAGAGAACGCCCATTCCGTGCATTTGATGTCGCTTGCACCCTTTCCCCGCCGTTCGAGTCGGCGCAATTTGGCTTTGCTGATGTCGCGGTTGCAGCGTTGGGTCGGAATCCCGGTTTGGACATAGGCGTGGAGTGGCCAGACGCGAACGCCTGTGGAGAGACTCCATCCAGAACTCCATCGTTTTCCGACTCCGACTTTGGCTGTAGCGAGGGTGGGAAAGGCCAGCCCAATTTGAGCATCGACAAAGCCCGCGTCGTTGAAGAAGGTCCGTTTGCCGATTAAAAAGGACGTGCCGGGAAAAATGAATTCACCATCGATGGCGGCGACGCCCCAATTGGACTCGATGTAACGCTCTTTTACTTGTTCTTGAGCACGGGCGGAGAGCGCCACCAATGTGAGCACGCAAAGAAGCGCAAGGTGTGCCTTTGGGAACGCGCTCGTTTTCATGGTGCAATGGTAGCCGTTGAGGTGGCGTGTGCTGCGATGTCGGACGGATTCATGCGCATTTTCCGGAATTGGCCGGTGTGATACAAGGGCGCTTGGTTGTCGTAGAAGTCACTGAATGGATTTCCGGATTGCCCAGTGGGCAGGATGCTTTCCGCGGCGTCGATGTCGGTAAAGTCCATGCCAATGCGCATGGAGGGCCCCGAAAAGACGCTGTAGTCCACCGCTTCCTTGAGTTTGAACTCGTATTTGCACAGGGCATCTTTTGCAGCGCCCAAACCAAAGGGGCCTACGTTTAGCCAGTCTCCAAGCACGGGGACGTCGGACATCGCGTGTTTGTGGGTGACGGTGTGGAGTTTGTTGTATTGCCAGTGATTGGGGTTGTTGCCCAGTGCGTCGGTGAGGTCTGCAGTGGCCCGAGTCAGAGCCAAACCAACAATGTCTTGTGCTGTTTCTGTGACATCGGTGGACACGTCATCCCACCAAGGAGCGTCTACATTGGCCAAGAGTCGCGGGAAGGAATTTTCGCTCACGATGGTCTTGTGCCAGGATTCAAATGGATTCACATCGGTGCTGTCCGATGCGCGTTCAAATTCATCTTCCATGGCCCCTTGAATCGTGCGGTACATCCAACGGTAATACAACGTGGGCGCGGTGTCTTCACCAAGGTGGCTGCCATCCCATCCTTTGAAAGCAGAGAGGACAGAGGCCGTTTGGGGGTCCAAATCTTCTGCATTCACCAAGGCCACCATCCTGGCAGCGTTGTCCCGGTAAACGGGCGAGTGGTGGTCCAATTGTAAGGTTTGCGCTTGTCCAAGGGTCCAATCGCTTTTGGCTTCCATGGCAGCGATGATGCCGGCTCCACGGGTGTTACCGGCGTAGTAATGACCGGGATAGTGAACCCCGGCGACGCTGTCTGGCGCATTGTTGGCGGAGTACACATAACCACAGCTGGGATTGACGGACTGAGGATTGAGCGAAAAGGGGTACCATCCTTGGGGCTCGTTGCGAGGATCGGAGCCGTCGATGGCGGTTTTGGTGTCCACATGGGCCGGGCGAATGGGCAGCTTGGCGCTCGCCCACCACGCGATGTTGCCTTGGTCATCGCCGTACATGAGGTTGATTCCCGGCGCGTGCATCATGGACGCGGACTGCGCAACTTCTTCCAAGCTCTCGGCGCGGGAAAATCCGAAGAAGGCCTCGTGCAGGCGGTTTTCCGGATACTGCGTAAAGGTCCACCACATGGCCACGTCGTCTTCAATGAGCGGGCCGTGGTGGGTGCTGCGCAATTCAAACGTTACCGCTTCTCCGCCGGACACTTCAATGGTTTCAGTGTGGGTTTCGATGTCGCGCCATTCGTCCCCGTGCAGGTAGCGGTCACCTTCTATGGTCTCTCGGTACAGGTCAATGTCGTCGTTGACGAACATGGTAATGCCCCATGAATGGTGTCGGGTGTGTCCGATGGCGGGAAAGGGAAGCCCTGCGAGATGGTTGCCATAGTACTCCACTTCTGGGGTCACAATGTGGGCCTCATACCAGACCGAAGGCTGGGCATAGCCCATGTGGGCGTCGTTGCAGAAGATGACCTCTCCGCTGGCTGTTTTGTCGCCACCAATCACCCAAGCATTGGACCCAAGCCATTGAGGAACAGGGCGCAAGGCGTCCAGTCGGTGGGCCGTGGAAGCAATCGAAGTCAGGTCTTGTCTTGGAACCGGACCGGACATGTGCGCTGTCTCGTCGGGGGTTTGGGGCGCGATGAGGGTGTCTTGCGGTTTGCCGAAAACGGGAATGCGTGTAAACCCATCGGGGCCGAGGGCGAGGTCGGCCATGTAGTCCGGACCTAAGTTTTGCTTCATCCAATCGAGGATGGGCTCTGTCTTTAAGTGGATGGCAAAGCTGTAGGCCATGAATCCAGTGGCGCAATAGACGTCGTGCGTGTCGAAGGGTTGGGGCTTCGTGCCAAGCAATCGGTACTCCAAAGGGGTGTCGCCTTCTGTGATGAACCGATTGATGCCCTCGAGGTAGGCTGCCATGGCCGATTGAATGCGCACTGGAGCTTGGGCAAGGAAATCCTCGGTGACCCTTTTGGCGGCTTCGTTCATGCCCAGCGTGCGCAGGTATTGGTCGTTTTCGATCATATCGGGACCAAGCAATGCAGAGAGTTCACCGCCACCAGCTCGGCGGAGAAGGTCCATCTGCCAAAGCCGTTCAGCGGCGTGGACATAACCCAGTGCATACATGGCGTCGTTCTCGGAGTCTGCATAGATGTGCGGCACGGCCATGTCGTCAAAGACGATGTTCACGGGCGCCGACACTGCATCTGATTTCAGCGTAAAACTGTAATCGGTTCCGCTGGATTGAACAAAGCCGAGGGTGCACAGGATCAGCAAGACCAACAACAGGCCGAGCGCTTTGAGGACATTTTTCATGGCGCGATTCGCAGGTGCTCAAGGTACTGCAAGGCCAGGGGATGATGCGGTTACCTCACGATGAGGCGAAGGGTTTGGCTGGCGCCTCCTTCGGTCTGCATTTGTCCGAGATAAGTGCCCGCTGGCAATCGGCCCAAATTCAAGGTGGTTTGTCCCTGCCCAGTCTGAAACAGCACCTCTTGCCCAAGGAGTGTCCGAACGGTCAGTGCCCAGTTGACCTCTGCCTCGATGCCGGTGAGCATCACGGATCCTTCAGCTGGATTCGGAACGAAACAGAGCGCCACCGGTCCCGACGCTTCTGCGATGCTCGTCGCAGAACAAATCACCACACCGGATACATTCTCTGCGGGCACATATTGCTCGACTTGGTCGACAAGGATGTTGCCCTCTTCATCCTCCACTTGGTAGCTGTAATATTCAGAGTAGTAGCCACCATTGACCTCGAAGTTCACGTTGTCTCCATCTTGGATGTCCACGTACCCAACAAGCGCGTCTCCGTTAAACCAGTATCCCCCGATGATGTCTGCAAGGACGGGACCATCATAAACGAACAGCCTCGCCAAATCCCAGCCCCCGAAATCAGAATAGAGGGTCACCTTGATTTCGCTGCATTCGGGGGCATCCTCACATGCCTTGAGGCCGTACACGCCGGCTGCAGATCCGTATTGAGAGCTTGAGTTGGTTGGAGAATCCGAGTCGAAGAGGATGGTGCCCTCGGCGTCCTCGACCTCGAAGTTGCCGGGCCATCCGTTGAACTCGGAGATGTAGTTCATGTCTACGCTGGCCCCTTCGTTCACAGCGAAGGCATAGCTGTTGGAAAAACCGTCCTGCACTGTCGGTTCTCCCACGAGCACATTGTCCACCAATACTTGCATGACACCGCTCCAGCCCTCCCCGCCAGGGGCATACATGTTCAGAGTCCAGGTGCCACAAGTGCCCACTGGATTCGGGAATTCGAAGTCGATGACCTCGTTGATCACGTGAACGACACCGTTGTAGGCCAGCAGGTCGGGTGTGATGATGGGTGCATTTTCGACGAAAATGCCGTCATCGTTCACGAAGGTGAAGATGGGGTCTCCGCCGTAACTGATGTGAAGCCCATTGTTGCCTAGTTCGTCGCTGGTCAGCGGGACCTCTATGATGTGCCTGCGCAAGATCTCATCCCAGTATGGGGAGCCGAAGAGGTCGTCCACGTCGTCGAACCCGTTTTCCTCAGCAAAGGCGAAGATGGCGTCATCGGTGGGTGCAAAGACGGTGAAGTGGCCGGGCGCGTCTTCGTTGTCGTTGATGACCGGTTGACCGATGAGGTCGTCGTTGAGCAGGTTGGCGTTGATCTCCTGTTCGAACAGGGTGTGATTCGGGCTGTCGACCACGATTTGGTAGACGGTCGCCTCGGGGGAGGTGGAGGGGGCCATCCCGTAATTGATGACGTGGAAGACGCCGTTGTCGGCAACGAAGTCGGTGGCGATGATGTTGACCCCGTCGATGGTGAGCCCGCTTGCGTTTTCACCAACCAAGGCGTCCTCCCCGTTGAGGGTGGACAGGACCATCCCCGGCTCAAGGTCTTCTGCCAAATAGGATCCCTCGATGATGTGGTATTCCAAGATGTCCTCCATGTCTGGGATGTTGAGCATGTCGAACTGATTGAGGTTCATCATGTCTTGCAATGCATTGATGGCGTTGACATCAGGGAGAAAGAGGGTGTAATCTTCGATGCCTTCCATGGCGGCCAAACAGTTGGGACAGTTGTACTGCATGGCCCAGAAGGAGGCGAAGACGTCGGGCATGTCCTCAAAATTGCCTGCCCATAATTCGTTCACCAGATCGAGGAGCGTGAAGGCGTCGACGGTGATGGAGCCCACCATGCCGAGCTGGGCCTGAAGGCCAATGCTGGAATCGAAGTTGTAGATCCCGGGAATGTCGAATGTCACGACGCCCATGCAGGTGCCTTCTTCCGTGCCTTCAGTTTGTTCGAGGTAGAACTCGGCCGGATTGTTCCAAGACTCGCCAGTGAGGGTGTTGGAGATGCCGTTCACGTCGTGTGTGCCTTGGACGTTGACAAACGCCACTGTTTCGCCGGGCAGGATGGTCAGTTCAGCGGGGGCAAAATAGAAGTCGGCCATCGCGATGATGTGATCGGCTTCACATTGAGATTGACCTTGGACGGAACAAAAAGCCATGCTCAGCATGACCAAAGTGCGGGTGGAGAGCTTCATTATTTCTAGTTGCAGTACAACTTGAAAAGAGAACCTGTGACATGAAACCAATGTTCATTTCGGGCAGCGGTGATTTTTTTCTAAGATGTCCCCCATCTTCAGCCACAATGAAGAACCCTTTGGCCCTTGTTTTACTGGTGTCATCCATGTGGCTTGGTTGTTCCGCGCAGAACAACGTGTGCTTGCCTGTGGAGGACAATCCGTTCTCCAACGAACCGGCTTTTGCTCAGTTTACCCAATCGGTGCACGTATTGGATTGCTTTTATGTTTTGGCCGAGCCGGTCATTTCCGAAGCCCAGTTGTTGCATGTGGCGAGTGTGGTCGCGGATTTGCTCGATCAAGATGAAGACGGTGTGGCCGATGATCCCCAGCTGCAGTCGGTCTTGGCCAATGGCGGGGCGCTGATGCCTGTTTTGGCTTACGAAGGGTCTCCCGCAGAAGAGGACCTCTGGAACGAGTACGAGGGCGACGGGATTTCCGCGGTGCTCTATGCCGATGAAATCGACCCTTCTCAGCCGGGGCATTGGGGTGCAGATGCGACAGTGGAAGAGGTGTTGCATGCCCTTCATCATGTTGGACACGTAGAGATGTATCCGGCAGCTTTTGGCTTGGACCCTAGCAGCTCCCTGTTGTCGGAAGCCATGGATGTGGCGCGGTCAGGTCAATTTTTGACGGTGCCCGAGGCTTACCCAGAGGCGGCGTTGGTACCATTACGATGACCAAACATGCGACTATGGATGCATGGCCATTGAGTACCTCTATTGGGCCACGGTCACAGAGATGGGCATCTTGAATGATTCGGAGACCGCCGACGGCATTGCCGATGAATGGGCGCTGTATTCGCCCGCACTGCTGGAGTCCACAGACGTGCTGGTGCACGCTTTGATTGCAGACCCTCAATACCAGCTCCCCTTGCAGGCCCCCGATGGGCAGTATTGCCCAGCACAGTTGGATGTGCGGTTTGAAGGCCATTTGGACCGTGTGTTGATAGAGGTCCTGGACTTGTCGGGGAAAGAGGTCCCCATGGTTGTTTTCGAAGGGGCGCCAATGCGGTTGTTTATTTGTCGGTACAGCGACGGAACCTCACGTCAGGAGATGGGAGGACCTCGCCATTAAACGGGCCAGCAACCCCCACTATTTTACATGGGTCAAATGGATGTGTCTGAACTCGAAATTGTGGCTTTTGAGACGCGTTATGCTTCGTCATTTTTTGAGCTAAACAAGGCTTGGTTGGAGGCGCATTTTTTAATTGAGCCCTATGATTTCAAGGTGCTACAGAACCCCAGAGAGATGGTGCTCGAAAAAGGGGGGTACATCTTTTTTGGCACCATAAGCGAAGAGGTGGTCGCCACGTTTGCGCTCACGCCTTCGGGGCCCGCTTCCATGGAGCTCAACAAGATGGCAGTTCGGGAAGACTGGCGCTCAAAAGGGATTGGACATCGGCTCATGTCTTTTGCTCTGGCGCATTGCCAGGCGCTGGAGTTGGAGGTGTTGGAGCTGTATACCCACACCAAATTGCAAAGTGCGTTGCACCTCTATCGCAAATTCGGTTTTGAGGTGGTTCCTGTCCCTTCGGATTGTGTGTATGAACGCGCGGACATCCGCATGCAGCGTGTTCTGCGCACAACAGCATGAGGGACAATCGCGGAGGGGCTGGGCCTCGGACTTCTTGTTCTTGATTAAGGCCCATCGGTTGGAGACGCGCTTGTTTTGAAGACATGAAAAAGACACAAACCGCAGTGCGTATTCTTTTGGGCTTGATGCTCGTGATTTTTGGACTCAATAAGTTCGTTGGCTTCATGCCCTTGCCCGCCATGGCCGAGCCAGCGGGCATTTTTATGGGGGCGCTTGCTGCCAGTGGATATGTCCTTCCGATTGTGGCCGTCGTGGAAATCCTTGTCGGAATTCTGTGTTTTGCGAACCGGTATCAGCCTTTGGCCCTGGTTGTCCTTTTTCCGGTCATGTTGAATGCCTTTCTTTTTCACTTGTTCTTGGATCCCGCGGGCATCGGAGGGGCTGCATTGGTGTTGGGCATGAACGTCTTTCTGCTTTTTTCGCACCGGGAGGCGTTTGCTGCGCTGCTGAGCCAGCATTGACTTGGGGCGTTCTGTGATCGCAGACGGACATTTTGGGGCCGAACGGGTTAAACCTTGATGTCCATTGAGCGTCTACTTTGCAGTGGGCTTTTTTAGGAGACGTTTCCTGAATCTAAATCCGCTGTCTGCGATGATTCCAACTTCTTTTTCTCGTCACATTGCGACGAGCTGCTTCTTTTTGTGGGGGGTGTTGTTTGCTGTGAATGCCCAGCAAATGGATGGATTTGCGCTGTACAACAGCAACAACTCGAGCACAGCATATTTGATTGATGCCGAAGGAGACATCGCCCACACGTGGAGTTGTCCAACTCAAGCCAATTACGCGCTGGCCCTTCGAGACAATGGGAACATTGTGAGAGGGTGTGTCAATCAAAACAACGAATTGAACGGCGCAGCTGTTGGGGGAAAGGTCCAAGAATTGGACCCGGAAGGGAATGTGGTTTGGGAGTTCATTTATTCCAATTCAGAAGTTGTGACTCACCACGATTTGGCCTTGATGCCCAATGGACATGTTTTGCTGACGGCTTGGGAGGTGGTCGAAGGGGATGAGCTCGACAACTTGGGCTACACAGGGAATGGCAGCAAACTCGCGACGCATTTTATTGAAGTGGCACAAGATGGCTCCGGCGGCGAGGTGGTTTGGGAATGGCACATCAAAGACCACCTGGTTCAAACCGAAAATGAAGCCTTGGAGAACTTCGGGCAAATTCTAGACCATCCAGAATTGCTCAATGCCAACATTTCGACAGGCGGCGGCGGCGGCGGTGGCGGCGGTGCTTCAGATTGGTTTCACGTCAATGGAATCGACTACAATCCGGACTTGGATCAGATTGTCTTCAGTTCCCGCTTCTTAAGTGAGATTTTTGTAATCGACCACAGCACAACCACCGAGGAGGCTGCGGGCCACTCAGGTGGAAACAGCGGCATGGGCGGGGATTTTCTTTACCGTTGGGGCAAACCGAGTAACTATGGGGCGAATTCACCTCAAGTCATCACCTCTGCTTGTCACGATGCGCGTTGGATCTTGGACGATGGCCGGCCGAATGGAGGATTCATTCAAGTGTTCAACAACTCTGGAAATGGCGGCGGTTCATCAGTAGATGCCATTGATGCACCGCACGAAGGATACACCTATGCTCATACTCCTGGTGCGGCGTTTGAGCCCACGAGTTATTCGTGGCGTCACGAATGCATAGCCGATGCTCCCGGTCAATCCGCTGCAGATCGAATGGCAGACGGCAACATTTTTGTGAACCTTTCTAGCGGTCAGGGTGGAGCGGGATACATGTACGAGGTGGACATGGAGGGGAACTTGTTGTTCCAATACAATTCGCAATCTCAAAAAGCTTTTCGTTATCCCTGCGATCATCCGGGCATCCAGGCTTTGCTGTCCAATCCCTGCGAGCCTGTAGTGGGCATTGATGCACTGCCGGTTTTGAATTGGACGATGTTTCCAAACCCGACAACAGGAGGTGTGGAATTTGTTGGAGAATTTGGTTTAAAGGGGCTCGATGAGGTCTTGGTTCGGGATGCCATGGGCCGCCTTATTGTTCACAGCAAACAGGTCAATCGGATGGATTTGAGTCAGCATTCCTCTGGGGTGTATTGGGTTGAAGCCCGTCATGCTGGTTTGGCTCAAATGCGGCGGTTGGTCATTCAATGAGGACCTTTCTCAGGTTTGGTTGGCTTTGGCTCTTTTGTTGTGCCGCAAATGCGGCCTTCGCTCAGGCGGACTTTTTTGAGCTGGACCACCTCCCGGAAATCAACCTTTTGTTTGAGGATCCGAATTGGGATGAGACTTTGGATTCACTGTTTCTGGCTGGTGATGAGGGGAGGATGGTGGCGGATGTTGAAATTGATGGCACACTTTTGGGAGGGGTCGGTGTTCGGTACAAGGGATTCAGCTCGGTCAGTGTAGATCGAGACAAGAATCCGTTCAACATCAAGCTCAATTACACCCACGACTCCTTGAATTACCAAGGGGTAGACAAGGTCAAATTGGCCAATGTCATCCAAGACCCTTCGTTTGTTCGAGAAGTGCTGTCTTATCAATCGGCAAGACGATGCATGGCAAGCGGGCGTGCGAACTTTGCCAAAGTCTTCATCAATGGCCAATATTGGGGGCTTTACACCAATACTGAAGCGGTCGATAAGCAATTTCTTGAACGGCATCATTGGACCACGACGGGGCCATTTTTTAAGGCGGCTCCAGAGAACTTGGACTTGTTTGGCGAAAATGCCAACCTGAGCGATTCGCCAGGAGAAATCTTGGCGCCATATCTCGATTTGTACGACCTCAAATCCGAGACCGGATGGGTGGAGTTGTTTGGGTTTATTCAGTCTTTGAACAATGCGCCCGAGCAGATCGAATTGGTGTTGGATGTAGACAGAACCCTTTGGATGCATGCGTTGAATTACGCGTTGGTCAATTTTGACAGCTATGTGGGTTACGCTCAGAATTATTACCTCTATGCTGACCACCATGGGCGGTTTCAGCCCATTCCATGGGACATGAACATGTCCTTTGCCAGTTTTCGCTTGACCGATGCTTCAGAGTATTTCGATGGCTTCAGCATTGAAGAGGCGAAAACACTGGATCCATTGACCCATTTGAACAACGTCTCCGTTTTTCCGCGCCCGTTGATTCGGAACGTCTTGGAAAACGAGACACACCGACGGATGTACATGGCGCATTTGCGCGCCATTGTCGTTGAAGATTTTGTGAGTGGAGCATACATAGAAGAGGCCAATGCCTTGCGGACGTTGATTGAGCCTTGGGTAGAACTGGATACCAATAAGTTCTACGGGTTTGATGATTTTCAAGACAATCTCGACAGCACTGTGTCGGACTTGGTGGATTATCCGGGGATTGTGGATTTGATGACCGACCGCGCCAACCACCTGATGGGACTCACGGGAATGGCAGAGGTGCCAACGATTAGCGAAGTGGATTTGTTGATTCCTCTCGAGTTTGGAGGGGAGGCGATTGTGGGGGCCATGGTCGACGGGGCGGATGAGGTTCGCCTTTATTACCGCTTCGGCGAGGACGCCCAATTTGAGTGGGTGCCGATGAATTGGGCATTTTCTGGCCAGCACATTGCGGTGGTGGAGAATGCAGGCAATGTGTTCGAATACTATATCTACGCAGAGAGTGAGACTGCTGGCCGGTTTTCGCCTGACCGCGCGGCTTATGTTTTTTATCGGGAAGAGACGTCCTTGCCCATGGGTACTGTGGCCATCAACGAATGCATGTCCAATAGCCTGTCGGCTGCGACGGATGGAGACGGGGATGTTGAGGATTGGATAGAGTTGCATAACCTCACGGCCACACCCATATGTTTGGGGGGGTTGTATTTGTCCGACAGTTTGGAGTGGCCATTCAAATGGGCGTTGCCGGATGCAGCAATCTCGCCTCATGGCCATGTTATGGTGTGGGCAGATGAAGAAGGGAGCGAGGGGAAAATGCACGCCAATTTCCGTCTGTCTTCTATGGGCGAAACCGTATTGTTGAGTGACTCTTCTGGCAACATTTGGGACGAAACCACCCTTCCGGAGAGTCCATTGGACGAGGCGTGGGCCAGGTTTCCAAATGGAACGGGGCCGTTTGGATTTTTAGACCCTACACCCGGTTGGGAAAATGGGGTGGTAACGTTGCCAGCGCTGCCGTCTTTGGAGCCTTTGGTCTACCCCAATCCGTCCATGGATCAGGTGCATTTTGTTTGTCCATCTTCTGCGCCATGGACAGCACGTTTCCTGAGCCTTCGTGGAGAGCAATTGAGCCAGTCCTCAGGCATCGGAAAAGGAGGTTCGCTTCGCATTTCTGACTTCCCATCGGGCACGTACGTTCTGCAGCTTGAGCAAGACGGATGGACGACCACTCATTTGATTCAACACCCCTGATATGATGCAACGATTTTCCGTTGGTTTACTGGCCCTTTCGATCTTTCCTGGTGCTTTGGGAGCCCAAGTTCTCACTTCCTTCACTTCGGAAAACGGCTTGCTGGACAACAATGTGCACAGCGTGTGCAATGGGTTGGACGGTGACCTTTGGTTGGGCACACAATCGGGCGTGGCTCACTTTGATGGCACTGCATTTTTGGCGCCAATTACCGTGGCAGATGGCTTGATTCACGAGACCGTTTTTGCAGTGTTGTGCGACTCCAATGGTGAAATATGGATGGGCACTGACTTTGGGTTGAGCCGTTTTGATGGTGCTTCCTGTGTGACGTACACGACGGATGACGGTCTCGAAGACAACCGAATCAAGCACCTGTTTGAGGATGCTTCAGGCGGAATTTGGGTGGCCCACAACGATGGAGTCTCCTCCTTCGACGGAGCTGACTTTGTCAATTACACCACCGCCAATGGACTGCCTTTTGGTGGGGTAAACCACATTGCTCAGGATGCCTTGGGTCACATGTGGTTCGGAACGGGTTTGGGCGGCGCATTTCAGCTCATTGGGGATGCAATGACGGGATACACTTCAGCCCAGGGTCTGCCAAACAACTCTGTGCGTTCGATTGCGGTGGACGAGGATGGCCGCAAGTGGATTGGCACCAATGAAGGCATTGCCGTCTTCGGGGACGACAACACCACAGAGGAGACCCACCTGTCGCTCATCACCTTGCCGCCCCCTCACGTAATCAATCCTGTGGAAGATGTGGTCATTGACTTGACGGGCCGCACATGGGTGGGTGTTTATGTCGACTATCTCGTTTCTGTTGGGGGTGTGGCGTACTTCAACGGTTTAGAATGGGTGGATTTCGACGTCGAAGATGGCTTGGCTGGCCCCAATGTTCGTCAATTGACGGTGGCTGAGAATGGCGATGTTTGGGTGGCGACCAGCACAGGGGTCACCCGTTTTTCTGGCACGCCAGTGGGAATGGCACAACATTCAACCGGGGGCTTTGGTGTTCATCCTAACCCCAGCAGCGATTGGTTCAAATTGGAATGCCCCACTTCAGTCTCCAGGTCTGAATTGGCATTTGTTCTGCGCGATGCCATGGGCCGAATTGTGGCGGTTCCACAAACCTTGATGAACCACTTGGTTTGGGATGTTTCTTCACTTCGGCAGGGACTGTACTTCCTCCATATTCAAGGCGAAGGGGTCAACCACACAGAGCGGATCTGGGTCGAAGCGGGCCTTCGTTGAAACCCGCCGCTTGCCGCTCTTAAAAAAGTGAAGTTGCGTCAGGCTTTGCGCACAAACTGGGATTTGAGTCCCATGGCACCGAAGCCATCGATTTTGCAAGAAATGTCGTGGTCTCCCTCAACGAGGCGAATGTTCCTCACTTTGGTGCCAGCCTTCACAGGCTTTGATGCGCCTTTCACTTTGAGGTCCTTGATCACAATCACATCATCTCCATCCTGAAGCGGATTCCCATTGGCGTCCTTCACTTCGGCGGCTGTGTCTTCCTCCTCTTCTGCGGAAGCGCTCCAGCTGTGTCCGCATTCTGGGCATGTTAAAACGGACCGATCTTCATAGGTGTAGATCGATTGGCACAGGGGGCAGGGAGGCAATTCGGACATGACCGTGGTTCAACTTGCAATATCCGCAATGACGTCCAAGACCTCAGGCTTTACCCTGTGATGTGGTAACCGCCGTCAATGTGTCGGATTTCACCGGTGATCCGAAGCCCAGGTTGCATCAAGTGTGCGATTTCCAAAGCGAGGTCTTCTGGGAGCGCGTTGCCCAAAGGACTCATTTCCTCCGCCCGGTCTACATCTTTTGGCTCCAGCGTTGCTGTGCCGGCTTTGCTGCCGAGGTAGGGTGAGAAGCGCAGTGCATTGACCCGGATGCCATGACTGCGGCCAAGTTCATCGGCGAGTTCAATGGTGATTCTTTCCAAAGCCGCTTTGGCCACACTCATGTTGCGGTAAGGGTGAAAGGTCACCTTTTCGGCAGCGATGTAACTCAAGGAGCAAATGGAGGCTCCCCGCTGCAACACACCCGAGTGAAGCAAATGGTGGGTGATGCGAACCAGCGAGAAGGCGGATACCCCTAAGGTGTCGCAGAATTCTTCTTGCGTGACTTCGAGAAGCGGTTTGACTTGCTTATTCCGAATGGTTCTGTCCATGGCAATGGAGTGCAAAAAGCCATCGAGTTTGAGGCCGCGCGCCCCCAACGTTGCCGCCAAGTCCACCATGCTGTCTTCTTGGGTTGCGTCGAGAATGCAAATTGGAGTGTCCTCTCCAAGCTCTTGCTTGACAGCTTCGCGAAAGGCCTGTTCATTGGCGGTCAAATAGGACTTGGCCTTGTCTGAGATGTCGCCATGATGCGGGGTCACACCTAGACCGGCGCAGACCACACGTCCGCCTCGGGCCAGGATGGCCTTTGCAGCATGCATGGCAAGAGAGCCGGCATCGGAAATTCCGGTAATGAGAAAGCGTTTGTTGTCAAGCATGTTCAGCACTTATAGAGTGCGGCACCCCATGTCCAGCCTGCTCCAACGGCGGCAAAGAGCAGGTGGTCGCCGGCATGAAATTTTTCGGACCTCCAAGTCTCATCCAAGACGATGGGAATGGTGCCACCAGAAGTATTGGCATAGCGGTCCATGTTGGTTCGGACTTTGTCCCATGGCAGGCCGATGCGGCTGGCGATTTCTTCGAGGATGCGGATGCTCGGTTGGTGGGGCAGCATGCAGCAGATGTCGTCGATGTGAAGTCCGCAATGGTCTAAGACCGATTGAATGGTTCCAGGCACCTTGCTGACTGCGGTTTCGAACACGGCCTTGCCATCCATCTGAAAACAGTGTAACCCCTGTTTCATGGTCTCTTCTGTGGTGGGGGTTTCACACCCGCCAGCGGGAACAGTAAAGCCGTCTTTTCCCGCACCATCGCTGTGCAACTCAAATTTGATAAAGCCGCGTTCCTCATCGGTGGATGTCAACACAATGGCTCCGGCGCCGTCGCCGAAGAAAACAGAGTCTCGTCGCTCCCAATCGGTGATGTTGGAGAAAGTGTCGGCACCAATCACCATCACATTTCGGTACATGCCCGATTGGATGTACTGACAACCTGTGGAGAGGGCAAACAGTGCACCAGAACAGACGGCTGAGATGTCAAAAGCCACCGCATTAGAGGCGCCAATTTTATCCTGCACAGCACAGGCGGTGGCCGGGGCAGGACGATCAGGAGTCGCAGTAGCGAGGACAATCAAGTCAATGTCCTTGGCATCTAAACCTGCAGACTTTAGTGCGTTTAAGGCAGCGCCAGAGGCCAGGTCGCTCGTGGTTTGACCGTCGACAACCCGCCTTTCTTTGATGCCAAGACGTTCCTGAATCCAAGCGTCATTGGACCCGACTTTTTCAAAGTGATGGTTGGTCAGGATTTTGTCGGGGACACAAGAACCAGTTCCAAGGATGATGGCGTTGGGCATTCGGGGTAAGATTCGAGCGCAATGATAGGGCTGAATTCAGCCTAATCTTCTGAAAAGCAGGCGTGTAAAAAGTACACGGGTGCCAGTGGATTGGCCTGTGCATGCGTTTCAATTGTGGCCGAGTGCTGGGCTCAAAAAGCGAAATGGAGGGGAGGGCACCAAAAAAGAGATTTGACCCTGTTTGAAACACAAACACCGCTGAGTACCGGACTCGGTATCAGCGGTGTTGCTACCGGTTTGTGCCGGTAAAGTAGAAGTAGTTTGTTCGGAAGGAAGGACCGAAGCTGAAACGATGAGCGAGTCATCATTCCGTCACGTCTCTTCAAATGTCTTTTCTTTTGACTCCTAAATTGGTACACAATTGATACATTAGTGAATGGA
This sequence comes from uncultured Flavobacteriales bacterium, assembly GCA_949373165.1. GTDB lineage: Bacteria > Bacteroidota > Bacteroidia > Flavobacteriales_D > Sanyastnellaceae > UBA8752. The sequence continues at coordinate 41,433 of CASICO010000028.1, forward strand.
GAGGCGTTTGCTCATGGCTGTTCGGGACAAATCAGGCATTCCCGTATTGAATAGGGGCGATTGTGAGGTGCTTTCAGATTTGATTTTGGAAGCGACAGATGAGTTGGTCAATTACAACACGCTGCGCAGGTTATACGGGCTAGCGAAACCAGTGAAGCCCCGGCGACAGACCCTGAACATACTCTCCGTTTACTGCGGATTCCAAGACTATCCTGATTTCTGCAACTCGTCTTTTCGACTGGCCAGATGGAAGGTGGCAGAGCACATGTTTTCCTTGATTGATGACGGCGATTTAGGGGGCATTTTGAGTGTGTTGGAAACGGCTTCAGACCATGCAGAACGCATGGACCTTTTGATTCAATTGAGCCGGGAACTTCTCTTGACGAACCGAATGGAAGAGTTCTCGTCACTGTTTGAAGCTCCATCCTTTGATGTTCAGAAGTGGGAGTATTCTCATCAGTTGCATTTTTCGACATCTGTGGGTCTTCTCTTCAGGAGCCGGGCATTTGAAAACCCGCAGATTTTTCAGAACGTCAACTTTCTTCAGAGTGTGTTTTTGACTTTTGTCGATTACCTCAGCCTAAATGGGTTTTATGGAGATTGGCTTGACCAGGTGTGTCGACTGAGTTTGGGTCCTGAGGTGGACACCTTTAGTGCCTGTCTTGTGCGTTTTAGGAGTCTACTAAATGAGGAGCCGATCGAACCCTTGGATACGTCGAATTTGGTCTTTGCAGACCTACACCCCATTTTGCTGAGTAGGGTGTTCTCTGTGTGTTGGATGTGCGGGGAGCGAGATGCACCTTCTCTCTGGCGGCGGTTGTTTGGTCAGAGCCATGAGGGGATGATTGTGCCCATTACGTGGGTGCATGAAATGGTCACATACGCCTTAATTGTGGGAGACTTTGCACTCATGAGGTGGATCCGTGACGAGGTTCAGTTCGAGAAGAAGTCCATGGTCCATTTTGAGCGCCACCATCACCAATTGTTCTTGCTACTCAACTTGGCATTGGCCATTCATGAAGGCCAAGGCAAAGAGGCCGCGTTAACCGTTTCCAAGTTTGACCTTAGTCAAATCCGACAGGGTTATCGAGAGCTGATTGAGGTGGTTTGGTTGCGGTGTTTGATGGCCTTGTCCTCGGGCAGGGTGGAGGGTGCCAGTGTTCTTGGATCGAAACTTGACCGGCTCAGTTATCCGCTGTTCAGTCCTTCTTGGGTCTCGGGTTATTTTGAACCAGCACATCTACAGGAGGATTCATTGTCTTGATTTTGTTGAGTCTAAGTTGTGAAGGGGAGTGGTGCATCGTCATCAGGATGTTTTAGATTCGATGGAATGAACCATCTTTCCGGTGTGAATGCGATTGTTTCTCGGGCTGCTGCCTTGCTCGTTTTTTGCGGATTCCTCTTTGGAACCGTTCAAGGTCAATGTGAGGCTTGTGAAGCCGATCCGGGGTGCACGTCGGGTGATGGTTTTCCCACCTTATGTCCTTTAGAATTGCCGGGAGGAACTGCGGGTGAGTACTATGAGTCCGTCATCACTTTTTTTCTCCCTGCAGAAATCACCGATCCAGGATCGGGTTTGGTGGCGACGCTAAACAGTGTGCAGGTAGCCAGCATCACGGGCATTCCTCCTGGATTGACCTTGGAATTGGATGATGAAGATGCGTTTTATGAGCCGGCTTCAGGCCAGAACAGTGGTTGCGCAACCCTGTGCGGTGACCCCACCTTTTCAGGAGCATTCGAAATTCAAATCAGCATCATGGCTGTTGTGACGGCTCTTGGCTTTGAGCAAGACGTACCGCAGGGATTTGCTTTGCCATTGATCATTGCACCGGGTTCAGGGGGAACTTCTTCGTTTAGTTTTTCTCCGGCTTCCGGCTGTGGGACAGTGTCGGCAGACTTTGAAGCCACGGTATTTGGAGAGGGCAATCAAATCACGGATCACACTTGGGTTTTGCCCTCGGGCGCAGCGGTGGAAGGGGCCACATTGACAGCCATAGAGTTCAATGAGCCGGGAGCTCACGTTGTTGTGCTGGAGACCACGATTTTGAACCAGACACTCGAGCAGGTGCAATTGACCTCCACCACCAATGGTGGATGGGATGATTTTTGGCAAAATCCGGATCCGTATTTCACATTAAAGGACGCCAATGAATCTGTGGTTTACACGTCGAGTACCGTGGATGCCTCCACTTCCGCAACGTGGTCGGGTTTGGGCATTGTCTTGAACAATCCCCCTTATTCCATCGATTTCTACGACGAAGACTTGTTGGATGGTGACGATTGGCTCGGATGGACGTCCATCACGCCCAACGGGCCCGGTACGATTTCGCTCAATGCCAACCCAAGCAGCGGAGTGGCCACAATTGGCATGGCGCCGATTGTGGTGGTGGTGGACTCTGCCGAGGTGTGGGTGAATGCCCTGCCTGAAGTGGAATTGGTGCAGTCCAGTCCAAGCAATTTGATGTGCACCAACGACAGTTTGATTCAGTACCAATGGTGGTGGGGCGATAGCTTGGTGGTCAGTGGGGGGGACCCCGTTTTTTCGCCGGAAATCAGTGGGTTTTATTCGGTTTTAGGATTGGACTCTGCCGGTTGTTCAGCCGAATCTGAAGCCTTGCTGTTTTGCATGCCCAATGCGCAAATGGACATCGAATTGGTGGAGGCCAACGGATCTCCGATGGCCCTGGTGACCGCGTCCAATCGGCCTTGGTGGGTTTGGCACGTCAACGGCGTGGTCATGGACACCATGTATGTCGATGGGGAAACATGGTTTCCCTTAGAAAGTGGATGGTACTGGGTCGATTCTGAGACGGATTTAGGATGCCCAACGGCCAGTGATTCAATGTTGGTTTGTTGGCCTCTTGTTTCGCCGGAACTGAGCCAAAACGGAGAGGGTGATTTGGTTGTAGATGGAGATTTTGCGCTTTATCAATGGTGGTTGAATGGCGCGCCCATAGAGGGAGAAGCTGGATCCACTTTGGTGAGCCCAGGCGAAGGTGAATACGCTGTTTATGTGGCTGACATGGCAGATTGTCCAGCTGTGGCCAGCGCGCCTTGGACCGTTGTGGGAATGGAAGAAAGGGCAGCGGCTGAGTTTCAGGTGATGCCCAATCCCTTTGTGTCGACGTTCCGGTTGGAGGTGAACGAAGCTCACCAAGGGGGACAAGCTTTGGTGATGTCGTTCACAGGGCAGGTCTTGTTCGCTCAGTCCATTTTTGGAGAAGCCGTGCAGGTGAGCATGGACGCATGGCCCGCAGGGGTTTATTTGGTTTCCTTGGTTGATGCCCAGGGCCGGACCTCTGCCACGAAACGGGTGATCAAGCAAAGCCCATGAAACTGTGAATAAAGGACTGTGTCAAGGGATTCTGTCCCATTTCCGTTTTGCAGCCAAGCGGTGGATCCGGCCCTTGAAAAGTGGAGGGTTGCTGCTCTTCGCTTTTACTTCGTGCATGGGGGCTTTACAGGCTCAATCCGCATTTCTGGGTTCTGCTGATTTGGAGCTTACCCAGATTTGGAGTCAGGAGCCCAATGGGTGGACTTATCCCGTGGCGGTTTCGCTTCCTTCCGGAGACATGCCGGATGCAGGTTTTCCAGTGTGCATTCTGTTGCATGGAAATGGGGGCAATGGGCCCGGGATGTTTGGACTTGGAAACAACATCACGGAAGGCCACATTTTGGTGGCCCCCACAGGCTACCTGAATTCTTGGAATTTATGCGGTGAAAACAGCGAGGCACCGGACATCGCCATGTTGTCGGATTTGCTGGTTCAGTTGTCGGGTTTTGACAATGTGAATGCCAACCGAATTCGACTGGTTGGCTTCTCGAATGGAGCAGGCTTGGTCAACCAAGCGTTCATTGAATTGGATGAGCCGGGTGTGGATGCGTTTGTGGCGTTTGTGTCTCAAATGAACGCGCCGCAATTTCACCAAGGTGCGTTTTACCGGCCATCCGGAGCGACCAATGCCCCCCTTGATTTCTGCGGGTACGATGTGGCTGTAGAGCCTTTACTGGGGCGCAAATACATCTCCATTTGCAACCACAACGATTCGGTGGTGCCGTATGCAGGTGGTCCGGCTGTGGGGACTTTCTTTCCGCCGGCTGAGGTGTCCATCTATGGAGTAGCGCTGCAACAAGGCCACAATGGACCGACTGTTTCCGGCGAAGCATTGGGCAATTTGACCCTCTTTCGATATCTGGATGATCAAGTGGTGCTGATCCGAGGAAATGCCCAACATGGGACGGACGATGAACAGTTGGTTCAAGTGGCGGGCCTCTTGGCTGTAGACGAAGAACCGGAAAATTCAGACGAGGCTGAGTGTCCAGAAGACCTGAGCTTGGACGGGCTGGTTGCAGTGGACGATGTGTTGATTTTGCTCGGTGAGTTTGGTTGCATGGTGAACTGTGGACCCGCGGATTTGAATGTGGATGGATGGGTGGGCGTCGCCGATGTCTTGGCCATGTTGAATGTGTTTGGGTTTCCGTGTCCTGAAGCGCCTTCATTGCCCACAGTGTACGAGGTGCCCACGTTTGGTGTGGAGGTACAAGCGGGGCTGGTGTACGCCGAGGGACTGTCCCACACGTCGCTCAACAGTCCAGAAGCAGAAGTCATGGCTTTGCTTTTGGATGCATACGTGCCACAGGGTGCAGGCGGCGCTCGTCCAGCCATGGTGCTCATTCATGGAGGTGGCTTTATAGGGGGGGGGCGTCAACAGCCGGCCATCGTCAATTTGGCTCAGGATTTCGCCAGCCGTGGTTGGGTTGTGTTTTCGATAGACTACAGGTTGGCTGGAGATTTGGGGACGGTACCGGAGGCGTGGGTAGATTCTGTGAACTCCAATCCGCTTGCCGATGCAGGAAACGTGGCCCAAGCCATGGCCATTTATCCTGCCCACCGAGATGCCAAGGCGGCCTTGCGCTGGGTTGTGGCCAATGCGGATGCCTATGACCTCGATTTGGATTACTTGACCGTTGGTGGTGGATCGGCAGGTGCCATAACAGCCATTGGTTGTTCAGTGACCGAGCCCGAGGACTATCAATTTGAATTGAGCCTCGAAGAAGACCCGACACTGGCTTCGGCGAACTTGGGCGTAACCTATGAAGTACAGACCATTTTGGATTTTTGGGGCTCCAAAGTCTCCGCGGATTTAGTGGAAGGGATTTTTGGGTCACAAACGTTCGACGCTTCTGATCCTTCGCTCTTCATTGCACATGGGACCGAAGATCTCTCAGTCTTGTTTTCCGAAGCATTGGCCCTTGAAACCATCTTTCAAGATTTGGGCTTGGATTACGCGCTGAATGCCCTTGTTGGGGAAGGGCATGGCCCTTGGGAAGCTTCATTGCAAGGTCAAAGTTTGTTTGCGCTCGCCTTTGATTTTGTGGTCGAGCAGCAGATGCTGCCCGTCGAATGAGCGTCTTGTGCAAATCAACTTCAATATGAGGAACGCTGTGGGTTGTCCTTTGGCCATCAGAAGGCGCGGCTTCGTGCGCCATGGGTTGTTCAACTGAATTAAGTTCGCGCCATGCCTTCGATGTTTTTTGCCTTCTTGGATGACCTGGCCATGATCATGGATGAGGTGGCGGTCATGACCAAAGTGGCGGGCAAGAAAACGGCGGGCCTGCTGGGAGATGACCTCGCGGTCAATGCCGAAAAAGCCAGTGGGTTTGAGGCTTCCCGGGAGTTGCCGGTGTTGTGGTCGATCACCAAGGGGTCTTTCCTGAACAAGGTGATCATTCTGCCATTGGCATTTTTGCTGGAGAGCTTGGCGCCTTGGGCGATTGAACCTGTGCTGATTTTGGGCGGAGTGTACCTCGCTTTTGAAGGGGTCGAGAAAGTGGTGCACATATGGCGTCCGCATCCCAAGGGCCACAAACCGACCGAACGTCCCGACGAGCGCACCCGGATCCGGTCTGCTGTTTTGGTGGACTTCATTTTGTCCGTGGAGATTGTGATCATCGCCTTGGGTTCTGTTGTGGAAGCCGCGCCCTTGGTGCAAATGGTCACTGTCTCCATCATTGCCTTATTGGCCACGGTCGGAGTCTATGGTTTGGTGGCCTTGATTGTGCGCATGGACGATTTGGGCATGACCTTAACGCGGCGTGAAGGTGCCTTTGCAAAGCGACTGGGAAGTGCCTTGATCGCGGGTTTGCCCTGGGTCATTCGACTGCTCAGTGTCGTCGGAACGGTGGCCTTGTTCTTGGTCTCGGGCGGGATATTTCATCACCACATTCCTGCATTGCACCATGCGTTTGAAAGTTGGCCTGGTTTGGCAGTGGATGTGATGCTGTCGAGCATTGTGGGAGGATTCACCTTACTTCTGGTCTTGCTCGCCAAACGAGTCAAGGGCAATCTAGGTTAACCGACTTTTTGTTTTTTGTGGTGGGTGGTTGCAGTGAACAGTGAACGAATGGAGAGGATGTCGGGTTATTCTGTCATGGGACGGAAGCGCGATTTGAAAAACGTACACCCCAAGCGGCCACCATCCATGTTGGAAGACGACCCCGAGGCATTGAATGAATGGGGGGAAGAGCTTCATCGAATGACCCATCATCGGCGCCGCACCCACGAACGACACAAGCCGACGTCATAGCGGAAATGTTGCCCTTCAAGTGTAGTTTGTGGCCATGAGTGAATTGGATGTGGTCATTGGCCCAGAAGAACCTCGATTTTGGTTGGCGATTGGATGCTGTGTGTCGATTGCCTTGGTCTTGATTTGGGGGGTGCACAGGAATACAGCGCAGAGAGAGCGACACTTGAGGTACATCGGCTTTGCGATGCTGGGGATGCAAGTCTTGGATTTGACCTTGGCCTTGGGGAATCCCGATCTCTCATTCTCCATTCACAGGTCTTTGCCACTTCATTTTTGTGGGCTCAACACAATTTTGCTAGGCATCTTGTGTTTTCGGCGGTCTCCCGTGGTCTTTGCTTTTGCTGGATTCATGGGGATGATCGGGGGATTCCATTCGCTCATCACACCGCAATTGCCATCTGGAGATGCGTGGCCTTTTTTCTTACTGTATTACACCAAACACGCGGCATTGGTGGTGGTGCCGATCATCTTAGCTCGGTCTTATGGCTTTCGATTTCGGCGATGGGATTGGCTGCGCGCATACGGGCTTGCGGTGTTGGCTTCGACGGTGATGATGGGGGTGAATGGGGTGCTGAATACCTGGTTTCCACATGCCCAAGGATTGACCGCCAACTACATGTACGTTTGGGAAGCCCCTACTGCAGACAATCCGTTGATCTTGGATTGGGGGTGGCCTTGGTATTTGTTGCCGTTGCATGTGGCTTTACTCGTTCATTTGATATTGATCAATGCACTGTTTCGCAAGTGCCTCTCGCCTTTTGAAAAAGGCGCGGAGTTAAAGTGGTTTGAATGACCAGATTTTATCTGGCCTACGGGTGAGAATGGAGAGGGAGTGACGTCCGGGTTTTACATTGGGGGCATGCGACAAGAAGACCTCATTCGTCAAGCGGAATTCAACCCGAGAATCAAGCAGTACATTTTTTCGTCTGTGGCCTTGGTGTTCACCTTGTGCATCGTTACGATTCCACTTTTACTTCTTTGGGTACTGGGATGGGGGAAATGGGTGGCCAGAATTCATTTCAATGCCTTGAAATGTTCCCTGACATCGCGGCATTTGCGGTTCTCCAAAGGCCATTATTTCAAAAAGGAGAAGACGATTCCATTGGAAAACATTCAAGATCTCACGTTCATCGACAACCCCGTTCTGAAGTGGTTTGATTTGCGCATTTTGAAGGTGGAAACAGCGGGAAACAGCGACCAAACAGGAGCCGACATGAAACTGGTTGGCATTGTGGATGCAGAAGGATTCAAGGAAGAAGTGATGCTGGCCAGGGACCGATTTCAAGAAGGGAGGCTCCAACCAGTTATTGCGCCCCTTGAAGCTGGAGACGGCGTTGTAGAGGTTCTCAAAGAGATCCATGCGTCCATCGAGGCGCTACGTGGCGATTTGACCAAAGGGTAATTCGAGGAAATGAATGGAATGACCTCCAACGATTCAGTGTCCTTCCCGGGTGTGCCCCTTCGACAGGCCTTGCCTTGGTTGGCTGTTGGATTATTGATTCAAGGCTCCATGTGGGTATGGGGAGAAATGCAAGGTCAGGGCCACTTGGAAGCCATCCGTTATGCGGCCCGGTACAGTGGCCGTTTTTCGTTTTTGGCATTTCTGTTCTCTGTCTTCTGTTTGATTCAATGGGGAGGAGATCTCCAGAAATGGCGGCGGGCTTTCTTGTCCTCGTTGTTTTTTGCCTGGGTCCACGTATTGCATTTTGGTTACTTGGCCACCAATCTCGCTTGGAACGAAATTGACCCTGAGGTGCCCAAGGCCATTGGAGGGGCTTTGGCCTATGTGACTCTGGTGGTTCACCCGCGCATGCTGATGACCCGAGGGTGGCGTGACGGTGTCCACATCTGGTACGTTTATTTCGTGGGATTTGTCATGGCTTTCACCTTTGTGGCCCGCATCAAGGGGGAATTCCCGGGGGCGCCAGCCTCCAACTTTCATTATTGTGGAATTGTGGCGGTGATGGTGGTGTTGGGGATGTTCACCAGAAAGCGTTTCTTCAGAGCATGAACCGCAGCTTTCTTTTTTCATGTTTGGCATTTGGGACACTCAACTTCATCGGATTGGCCATCGGAGGCATGGCCACTGGGCCAGGTGTCGTCTCGGATTGGTATGCGTCCCTTGAGAAAGCACCTTGGACCCCCTCCAGGCTGGGTTTTTGGTGCGGCGTGGACTTTGGTGATGGTCGGGTTTAGTGGCTTCATGGCCCGTTGGTGGACCCATGCAAAATCGCAGGGCACAGAATCAAAAGTGCGCCAAGGCTTTGCTTTGGCTTGGGTTTTGAATGTGGCGTGGAACCCCTTGTTTTTCGGTGCGCATGAAGCGGGGTGGGCCTTGGTGGAGATCTTGACTTTATTTACAGTGATTGTGGCACTGGCCCGTCAAGGATGGTCACATTCCGGCTCTGCCCGTTGGGGCATCCTCCCATACTTGATTTGGCTCTTTGTGGCGACATCCTTGAATGGATTCGTGGTTTGGGCCAATCCCTGAACATCTTTGTCTCCCATGACCTTTCGATTGCCCTCCCTGTTTTTCCTGTTGACCTTTTTTCATTCGCTTGGGCTCGCTCAAGGGGCGAAGGCAGATGTTCCCATGTCGACGCGGATGGCGCTGTCGGAACTGAAGGCCATTGTTGAATCTTCCTTGGACCTAAACAAGCTGTATGCCGGGACATCTGGGCAGTTTCCAGTGGCACGTATGAATGGCCGATTGATGGTGGGCTTTGTTGGGCGACTGCATGATGGAGGAACTGTAACAGGAGCTTTCGCCGGCCTCGGAGAGGAGGTGAAAATGGGGGCGCAACGCGGAGGTGTCGTGTCTTTTCGTGTGGACATTCACCATTTGGACAGGCTGGACGATGTGGATTTGAGTGGATGGCAGATGGCGTCGAAAGCTGTTCCTGACTTGGAAAAGGCACGCTACGGAACCCGGACCGACAGTGTCCATGCTGGCTTGGGGTTGCCCCAGTCTTTTACAGGGAATGACGTTTTGGTGGGCATTGTGGATTGGGGCTTTGACTATACCCATCCCATGTTCTATGATACGGCGCTCACGGCCTCTCGAATTCGCGGGGTTTGGGATCAGTTTCGGCTGGAAGGTCCGGCACCAGAGGGATTTGATTACGGGCGCGTCGGAGAGACACCAGAGCAATTGGCGGAGATGGCTTCGGATACTGCGAACGTATACAGCTACAGCTATCATGGAACGCACGTCGGGGGCATCGCTGCCGGCGGAGGCGCGGGGACAGAGCTGATGGGAATGGCGCCCTCGGCGGAGTTGTTGTTTGCCACGTTTTTGGTGGATGAGTCAGCAGCCATGGATGCGTTTGCTTGGATGCAAGATGTGGCCGCAGCCGATGGCAAGCGGCTGGTGATCAACATGAGCTGGAGTTTGCCTCAGTTTGGGACCCGAGATGGGTTGGGAATGATCAACCAATTCATCAATGCGATGTCCGAGGAGGGAGTGGTTTTTGTGGGGTCTGGCGGGAACAATGGAGACAGTGACTTTCACATTGCCCATGACTTTGAGGGGGACACCATGCGGACACGGGTGCAGTTTTATCCAGAGTCAGCCAACCCTTCCATGTGGGGGCAAAATTTGACCATGTGGGGTGAACCGGGGGAAGCGTTTGAGGCTGGATTTATGTTAACCGAAATGGGCAGTCAAGTGGCCCAAGAGGGCCCGTGGTACAGCACGGAATCTGGGCCTTTGATGTTGGATTCCATGTTGATTCAAGATGGCGATACCATTCCATTTGATTTGGTGTTGGAAGACGCGCACCCAGACAATGGACGTCCATACTTGCGGTTCCGAATCCGCAAAGGGTTGTCCAATCTCGGCGTGGGCCTTCAAGTGAGTGCAGGGCAAGGCCGTGTGCATGCCTGGAATGTGACCCACCTCTCCAATGGCGTTGGAAACTGGGGCCAAGATTTTCAATCGACAGGGTCTGATTGGACGGCAGGTGATCCTGAATACGGGGTGTCCATTCCCGCCAACACAGAAAGTGTGATTGCGGTTGGGGCGTATTACTCGGAGTATTTGAACCCTGTAGGAAATGAGGCGCGGGGGCACGCTGGCCAACTTCTCTACATTGGGTCCCACGATTGACGGGCGCACCAAGCCAGACATTTCAGCACCTGGGGTATCTGTGGAGTCCGCCATCAGTTCTTTTACGGATGCCAACTTCAACATGACCGAATCGGTTGAATTTGAAGGGACAACCTACCCCTTTGCGCGCTTGTCCGGGACCAGCATGAGTGGCCCCGCTGTGGCGGGCATTGCGGCGCTCTTGCTGGAGGCAAATCCAACGCTTAGTCCATTGGAAGTGAGGGAGACACTCAAGGCCACGGCGAGGCAAGACAACCACACGGGTGAAATTTCGGAGGAGGGCAGTCCAATTTGGGGTTGGGGAAAGGTCAATGCCATTCAGGCGGTGATGCACGCTTTGGGCATTCAATCTGCGCCAAGTGTATCGACAGGGGTGATGCCGATGATTCAAGTCTGGCCCAATCCGGTACGCGATGAATTCCGGATCAGTGCAGGGGCTCAAGGGACCACCTGTCATTGGTCCGCATTGGATTTGACAGGACGTGAAATCGCCGATGGAAAAGGAGCGAGTCCATTGCGGGTAGTGGCGCAGCAATGGCCGGTGGGCGCATTTTTACTTCGGGTAGAATCTGAGGATGGCTCGGTGCGAACCTTCCGGTTGATCAAAGGCTAATTCCACCGCCATATCTGCTTTCGGATGGGGCATCTTTGTGTCATGTCTAAGGTCAAGATTTTTCAACCTGTTGAGCAGAAGAAGCGCGAAGCGGTTGCGGCGCCAGTCACCGATGCAAAGGCGTTTCACGCCGTTGTAGACTCGCGCAGAAGTGTCCGAGTGTATGCGGACGATCTCATTCCAGACTCGGTCATGAAGGCCTGTATGGACGCCGCGCTCAAAGCGCCGACCTCGTCCAACTTGCAGACCTGGGAGATTCACCATGTGGTGGATTCAAAGAAGAAAGCGGCATTGGTCGAGGCATGCTTGTCTCAGCCCGCTGCAGGAACCGCTTCGGAGTTGTTGGTTTTCGTGGGCAGGCCTGACCTGTGGAAGCGGAACAATGAATGGATGGTGAAAGCTTTAGAAGAGAGAGAGAACGTGCCCAGGAGTGCGCTTCAGTATTACAAGAAGATCACACCCTTGGCCTATGACCAAGGGTGGATGGGATGGCGGACGCCCTTCAAATGGGCCATCACGCGATGGCGCGGGAGGAAAAAGCCATATCCACGTGAACCCATTGGCAAGTGGGGCATGCGAATATGGGCGCACAAAACCACCGCTTTGGCCTGTGCCCATTTCATGTTGGCCATGCGTGCACATGGATTTGACACCTGTCCCATGGAAGGCATGGACAGCGCGCGGGTCAAGCGTCTACTGAATTTACCCAAGCAAGCGGTGGTGACCATGGTCATCTCTGCGGGTAAGCGCGCGGATGGGGGCATATATGGGGAGCGCATGCGGTTCGATTCGGCGCATTTTCTTCACCGGCATTGAGGATTCCATGCGGTGGAGATTTGCAATTTTGCACCTGTTTTTGTTGGCAGGGCATGCCACCACAGATGTTTGGGCTCAGGAAGTGCGAAGGTTGCACATCGATGAGGTGCAGATTGAGGGGCGGTTCTTGTCTGAATGTGTGGACACAACCGCTGGAGGAGAACCAATCTGGATGCCTTTTGAAGGCGTTCTCTTTGATCAATGGCCGAACGGAGCGCTCAAATTGGAGTGTGGAGTCATGGAAGGGCAATGGACCATGGATTGCATGGAGTGGCATCAAAACGGACAGCTGCGGAGCCAAGAAAGCTTGGATGGGCGTCATTACCATTGGAATGGTTGGTATCCCAGTGGTGCGGTATTCTTTCGCAAGACGTTTCAATTTGATGGGCCGGCCGGTGCCTTCATAGGGGTGGGTGAGGCGCTCAAATCGGTGTGTTTTGCACCAGATGGCACGTCCATGCCTTGTCCGGCAGAAATCGTTTGGCCTGAAGACGGAGAATGAGCCGGTCTTGCGCGGCCGCGATGGAATCGCGTCACAAGCGAAAGGCCCTTCAAACCTGAGTTTGAAGGGCCTTTCTTTGAGTGAAAGATTCGAAGCTTGGTTTCTTCAGTCCAATGCAATTGGTAGACCGAGCGCCATCAAGCCGCTGAATTTGGATTAAGCCTCTTTCTTGGCTTCGCCTCGGTTGTAAAGAATGGCCATGACTGCGCCAGCAGCAGCCATGAGGGGGATGTTGACCACGATGTCTTGAATGGCTTCACTGGCAGTAAACAGGGTGGTCATGCCGACAAGCCCCAAATTCAGAAACCCATTGGCCGTCAAGGCTACGATGGCGCCATGTTTGGCTCCACTGCTGGCGGAAAAGTCACCGGATACTTGAATGACATAGGCTGTCAAAGCCACGAAAAGTGCATTGGCAAGAATGCCGAATGTCATGTCTGGTTCTGCCTGAAAGCAAGGGCCAGAAGGCATGTCCATGATGCCCATGTAGTACACACCACTCAGGATGAAAAAGGCGATAAAACCTGCGACAAAGGGAAGAAGATGTTTCATGGATTTGTTTGCTCCAAGTTGTTGAATTTGAATGTATTCAGATGGAGTGCGAAAAAATCTTCTTAACCAACATCCTGTGAATGAGCACATTCCCTTTGGTGTTAGCTTAGAGCTCATGTTGGAAACCCAGGGTGTTCAAGTCGGTTTTAGCGGAGTTTTGGGTGGAGTTTTCTTGACCTTTTTGGGCTTCATGGGGTGTGAAGGATTGGATCAGCAGTTGGCCCAGGATCCGGTGCTGGACCGTTGGGAGGTGAAGGTGTCGGGGGAGTGGCTTCCAGCGGAGGTGCCCGGCTGCATCCACACAGACCTCATGCGTTTGGGGCGCATCGAGGATGTGTTTCAGGGCGTCAATGAAGGCACCGTGCAGTGGATAGAAAATGAAGACTGGCATTACCGCACCACGATCATAAGGCCCGAAGGCCCCGGCGAATGGGCCTTGGAATTTCAAGGCTTGGATACATACGCCTTGGTCATGTTGGGGGGGGATACTTTGTTGGTTGCAGACAACATGCACCGTTTTTGGCGGATTCCACTGGAGAGAATCAACAGGCAGATGTCCGATACGCTTGAAGTTCGGTTCATGAGTCCCATCACCGAGGGGCAGCGGATCTTGGATGATGCGCCATGGCCGATTCCGGTGAGCAATGAGGCCCGTCCCATGGGGCGGCAAACCAGTGCGGTGACCCGAAAAGCCATGTATCATTATGGGTGGGATTGGGCCCCCCGTTTGGCCACCAGTGGCATTTGGAAGCCCGTCCAATGGGTGAGAACCGATGTGGAGTGGCCAAACCATCAGTTGAGCTTAACCATGTTGACGCAGGATTCGGCCATTTATGAGGTCCAGTTTGAAGGTGGGGGCGATGGGGTGAATGTCCGATTGGAACTAGACGGAGACCCGGTGCCAGTGGATTGGCAGAGCATGGGGGACGGACGATATCAGTTGGGGATCCAGCAACCCGAGTTGTGGTGGCCCAATGGCATGGGGGCGCAACCCTTGTATTCGTTGACTTTTGATCAGGGTGCCCGAAAGAGATTGAGTTTAAATCTGGGCGTGCGCTCTCTTCAATGGAACATGGACGCCGACCAACAGGGGCAGGCCATGCAATGCCGGGTCAATGGTGTGCCGGTTCAGGTGCGGGGTGCGAATGTGATTCCGCCCGACTTTTTTCCGGTTCGCGCAAAGAGAGAGTGGGGACGGGTTGTGGCCGACGCCAAGGATGCCCACATGAACATGCTCAGGGTTTGGGGAGGTGCCCATTATGGGGAGGAGGCGTTTTACGACTTGTGCGACGAGCATGGCATTTTGGTTTGGCAAGACTTCATGTCGGCCTGTGCTATGGTGCCCGGGGACGCCGATTGGCGTGAAAATTTCTTGGCAGAGGCGAAACAGCAAGTGACTTCGGCTTCGAAACCGAACGAGCTTGGCCTTGTGGTGTGGAAACAACGAGTCCGAGAAGGCATGGCGAGACTGGGGTTGGCAAGACCTCTATGGACTTCATGGAGTGGATTCGGCCCAAGTGGACCAGGCGTATCGTCAGTTGTTTGAGTCTGATTTACCTTCTCTAGTGGATGAATGGAAGGGAGGGCAATACTGGCCATCTTCACCGCACTCTTTTGACCCCTCATCTCCACGGAAATCTGGGGACCAGCATGATTGGGGGGTGTGGTTTGGGAAAGCGGGTTTTGAATATTTCACAGACGAAGCCGGGCGTTTTGCCAGTGAGTTTGGACTTCAAAGTGTGCCAGACCGCAGGACGTTGTCCGAAGTGGGGGCGGCGGATTTTCAAGACACGGTGCTTCAATTTCGACAGCGCTGCACCATGGATTGGCTAGAGCCGGGTTTTGACGGCTGGGACATGATGCAGTACTACGCTGGCGAGTATTTCGCAGACCCGACCGAAGTGACGGCAGAAGGGCAAGACGAACTTGACGATTGGATCCACCTGACCCAGTTGACCCAGGCCGAGGGCTTGCGTCAAGCCATCGAACGACATCGGTGTTCCAAAGGCCGGACTTCGGGTTCGTTGTATTGGCAGTTGGATGATGTTTGGCCCACGGTGTCCTGGTCCACTGTCGATCATGCGGGTCGTTGGAAGCTGGCCCACCATGCGGTTCGCCATGCCAATCAGCCGGTGCGTATCCTGTGGGATCGTAGCCAAGAGGACCGGGTCCGAATGGTGGCGCAGAATTTGTCCGGCAAGTCCGTATCGGGAGAGGCTTCATGGGCCATGTTGGACTTGAGCGGGGACACCCTGTCTTCGGGGAAGGTGGACCTCAAAGTCGGGCCGCTTTTGGGGGAGTTGGAGGTGTCGGTGGAGTCCCTTCCAAAACAACCTGCGGTCTTGGCTTGGTCCTGGACGTCTTACGAAGGAGCGTCGCTGGACACTGGTGTGGTGGCTTTGAGCCGGCCCGCAAGCATGTCTTGGATTCCGACGAAGGTGCAGTGCAGCCCTGATTCGGGTGGCGTGTGGCTCACGGCGGATGCTGTGGCGTGTGGCATTCGACTCACCACGGCGGCCAAGGGACGTTTTGAGGACAATGGATTTACCCTCCTGCCCGGTGAGCGAAAGTGGGTAGAGTGGTTGCCCTCATCGGGTGACAGGACCGTGCCATCAGACGTGGAGGTCAAACACCTCGGGATGTACCACAATGGCCGAGAAATGAGTCGGTAACTCCCGCTTAAAGACAGCCAAAAACAAAAGCCCCCAGTAGGCCGCCTACGATGGGGCCGACCACTGGAATCCAGGCATAGGACCAATTGCTGTCGCGCTTTCCTGCAATGGGCAGAAGTGCGTGGGCAATGCGTGGACCGAGGTCCCGAGCAGGATTGATGGCATAGCCTGTGGGTCCACCCAAAGCCATGCCAATGCCCAGGACCAGCAATGCCACGGGAAGAGCATCCAAAGCCCCCATGCTATCTGCTGGAGAAGCGATGCAGAGGGCACCAAACACCAAGGCAAACGTGCCAATGGCTTCGGTCACCAGGTTCCATGCCGAATGTTGAATGGCAGGGGCTGTGCAGAATGTTGCCAGCTTCAGGTCGGGATCGGACGTGGCGTCAAAGTGCAACTTGTATGTGAGCCAAGCGATGGTGGACCCCGTCAGGGCACCCAGAACTTGGGCAGCGATGTATCCGGGAACAAGGGCAGAGTCAAAGTCGGAAAACGCTGCAAAAGCGAGGGTGACGGCGGGATTGAGGTGTCCGCTGCCGCCGAGTGCAGTGGAGGTGTATACCCCTACGAAGACGGCAATGGCCCATGCCCAACTGATGACCACCCATCCAGAATTGTGGCCTTTGGTTTTGTCGAGAACAACATTGGCGACCACACCGCTGCCAAAGAGCATGAGCATGGCGGTCCCGATAAATTCAGCGATGTAGGCTTCCATTGGAATAGGTTAAGGCAGATGGCTCAGGGCCTTCTTGGTAAACAGGTTGATTTGATTTTCTATCCATTCTTCTCCACGCCCTTGTGCCGAGGCCAATGCACGGGCCACAATGGGCGCTGCGGCCATGGCTTTGCGGGCGTCGAGATAAAGAATGCGGCGGCGGCGAGACAAGAAGTCCTCGACGGTAATGCACATTTCCTTGCGGTGGGCTTGGAGCACCGCTTGCGTCAATTCCGACTCGTTTTCGGGAAGAACCGCTCGATCAAATTCGTTTTGCGCCTCCAGCACCATGTCTTGAGTGGATGCGGGCTCAAATCGAAGTTTGGTCTTTTTCTTCAGGTGTTTCAGTGTGTCCTCGGCCATCTTTCTGTACGTCGTCCACTTGCCACCCCGAACGCTGGTCAGTCCAGATTTAGAGGTTTTGATTTGGTGGCTTCTCGACAGCGCTGCGGTTTTGTCGATTCGTCCCTTGATCAAGGGACGCAGCCCAGCAAACATGCTTCGGATGTCTTTTCGACCCAAGTTGAGTCCCAGATGACGGTTGGCGTGGTCGAGGACAAAATCCACTTCTTGCGCCAAGGGACGCGGTTCTTCTTCGGGCTGATCGACCGCGGTGTCCGTGGTCCCAATCAAGACCTTGCCGTGCCACGGCACAGCGAAAACCACCCGACCATCGCTGGTTTTGGGAATCAAAACCGCTTTGTCTCCTGGCAGGACATCGGCATCAAAGGTGAGGTGGACGCCTTGACTCGGCTTGAGTCGGTTCTTGTGCCTTGGATTGTCCAGTCGGCAAAGGGCGTCGCTGAACGGACCGGTGGCGTTCACAAAGGCCTTGGCTCTGATGGTAATGGCATCTCCATGAAGTCCATCTTGGATGGAAGCCGACTGAATTCGCCCTTTTTTCTTCTGAAACCCAGTGACCTTGGCATGATTCAGCAAAACGGCGCCTTTTTTGGCAGCAGTTTTGGCCAAGGCCAGCGCCAAGCCAACATCGTCAAATTTGCCATCCAAGTATTGAAGACCGCCGACGATGCCTTTGCCTTTAAGGCGGGGGAGAAGGGTGTGCACTTTTGACTTTGAAAGGATGGTGGTTCGGCCCCATCTACGTCGACCGGCGAGCAAGTCGTAAAGGAGCAATCCCAAGCCGTAATAGGCAAGTTTCCAGTAGGTTGTTGCCGGAATAATGAAGGCTTGATCGGTGACTTCGTGCGGTGCGTTGTGCAGCATCCGGTCCCGCTCTTGGAGGGCTTCTCGAACCAAAGAAATTTTTCGTTGCTCCAAATAGCGAACACCGCCGTGGACCAATTTGGTGCTTCGAGAAGAAGTGCCTTGTGCAAAGTCTCCGCGTTCGATCAGCAGGGTGGACAGCCCGCTGTTGGCAGCTTCCACTGCGATTCCGAGGCCGGTAGCGCCTCCGCCAATGATGCACACATCCCAGGTTTTTGAATCCTGAAGTTGTGACTTCATATGGGGTCGGTAGAGTTCCATGGCTCAGCGATCTTCTGCCCAAGACAATGTGGCCCGGACGGCGCGTTGCCAGCGGTTGTTCAAAGACGTTCTGTCCCCATCGGTCATGGTGGAAGAAAAGGTTTTCTCTGCCTTCCATTGACTTTCCAGCGCGTCAAGACTGGGCCACAAGCCCACACCAAGTCCAGCCAAGAAGGCTGCACCCAACGCGGTGGTCTCTGTGATCGCTGGGCGAACAACGGATTTGCCGATCAGGTCACTCTGATATTGCATGAGCAGGTTGTTGACTGTGGCGCCACCGTCCACCCGCAATTCAGCGATGGGGACGTCGGAGTCCGCTTCCATGGCGCTGACGATATCCACTGTTTGGTGGGCAATGCTGTCCAAAGCGGCACGGGCAAGGTGGGCTTTGTTGGTTCCGCGGGTCATGCCAAACAGCGCGCCGCGGGCATGTCCATTCCAGTAGGGTGCACCAAGTCCTGCAAAGGCGGGAACCAGAACCGCGCCATTGGAATCGGTCACGGAGGCCGCGAGTGTCTCGATTTCGCTGGATTGGTCGATCAAACCCAGTTCATCTCGGAGCCACTGTACCGTGGCACCGCCCATAAAAATGCTACCTTCCAGGGCGTAGGTGGTTTGGCCTTGTATGGTCCAGCCCACGGTGGTCAACAATCGGTTGGCACTGCTCACGGGGTGGTGCCCTGTATTCATGAGCATAAAGCAGCCTGTTCCGTATGTGTTTTTGACCATTCCTGGCCGGGTGCATTGCTGACCAAACAGGGCGGCCTGTTGGTCACCAGCCACACCGCAAATGGGCGGCGCTGCAGCGTCCAATCTTGTGGCGAGTCCAAAATGACCACTGCTTTCCCTCACCTCGGGTAGCATGGAGGAAGGAATGTCGAAGAGGGCCAGCATCTGGTTGTCCCAATCGAGTTCGTGCAGGTTGAACAGAAGGGTACGCGACGCATTCGAGGGGTCTGTGGCGTGCACTGCCCCTCCAGTCAAATGCCAAATGAGCCAGCTGTCGATGGTGCCAAAGGCGAGCTCGCCTTGCTCGGCGCGTAAACGTGCCCCTTCCACGTGATCCAAAATCCAGCGGACTTTGGTGCCCGAGAAATAGGCATCAATCTCCAATCCGGTTCGTTGGCGGATGTCGTCGGCATGGCCGTCGCTGCGCAGTCCATCGCAGTAGTCGGCGGTTCGCCGGTCTTGCCAAACAATGGCGTTGTGGATGGCTTTTCCTGTGGCACGGTCCCAGACCACGGTGGTCTCCCGCTGGTTGGTGATGCCAATGGCGGTCACGTCGGACATGCTGAGTCCCGCCTCTTTCAAGGCTTGATGTGCCGTTTGGATTTGGGTGTGCAGAATCTCTTCAGGGTTGTGCTCTACCCATCCTGGGTTGGGGTAATGCTGCTGGAATTCCTGCTGCGCCATCGCAAGGATGTTGCCCGTTTGATCGAAAACCAGGCTCCGGCTGCTTGTGGTTCCTTGATCGAGTGCGAGGATGTAGCCGTTGCTCATGCGGTCAATTTCGTGAAAAGCCCGGACAAGCTGAGGTTTTATTCCGGTTTCCACTTGATGTTGCACCCCAAGGATGGAATTTGACCTTCTGCGGGCACAGTTTCTCCCGCAATCAAGGCGTCCAGTGCGCACCGCATGTCCACACCTGTTACCTCCACGTCGTTGCCTGGTCGAGCCCCATCGAACTGCCCGCGATAGACACACCTTCGATTGGCATCAAATAAAGCAAAGTCTGGTGTGCAGGCGGCTTCATAGTCCTTGGCCACGGATTGGCTCTCATCATAGAGATAGGGGAAGCGAAAACCATGCTCTTGGGCCAGTTTGGCCATGTGCTTTGGACCATCCATAGGGTACGCCACAACATCGTTGCTGGAGATGGCGATCACGTTGACGCCTTTGTCCATGTATTCATGGGCGAACTGCACAAATCCCGCGAGGATGCGCACCACAAATGGGCAATGGTTGCACATGAACACCACCACGCTCGGCCCACTGGCCATCAAGTCGGTGCTTCTTTTCAAGGTGCCGCTAATGGCATCGGGCAGGTCAAAGGCAGGGGCCTGAAACCCGAGGGGAATGGAGGTGGTGGGTGTGCGTGCCATGATGTGGTCCTCTCACTGAAGAGGGTGTGCATTGAGAGAAAACGGGATTGATTTGGGCGATGCTGGATTTGCATTGAGCTCAGGCCCTTGCGCAGAGGGCCGAGGAGAGTTGGGCCGCGCTGAAGGTGAGGGCATGTCCGCGGACGAGGACACGGTCGCCGGAGAGGGTGCATTGGAGTTGGCCTCGGCGGGCGGAGCGTTGCTCTGCTTTGAACTCAGTCGCACCGGTGCGGGTGCTCCAGTAGGGGACCAGCGAGCAATGGGCCGAGCCGGTAACGGGGTCCTCTAGGATGGTGGCTTGTGGGGTGAAGAAGCGCGAGACAAAGTCGACTTCGTTGCCGGGTGCGGTCACAATGACGCCGCCGTGGCCCAAGTTGATTTGGTCGAATTCTGCGCGGTCGATGCAGATGTCATCCACCGTTTTTTGATCGGGGTAAACCAAGACGTAGTCGCGGGATTTGAGCACTTCGATGGGCGCGTGGTTGAGGGCATTTGCAATGGCCTCGGGCAATTTTGCAGGGGCAGGCGGGCGAGAGGGAAGGTCCATTTCAAGGCGGCCATCAGCCTGCTCTCTCACGGTAAGTGGGCCGCTGGCAGAGGAGAAGCGGACCGTGGTGGCGTCTGGAGTGAGGTGGCGCAAGACCACGTGGGCACTGGCGAGGGTGGCATGCCCGCAGAGGTCCATTTCAAGGTCTGGGGTAAACCAGCGCAAATGGAAGTCCACTCCGTCTTCGGAGTTGTCTGATGGGCCGATGTACGCGGTCTCAGCGACGGCCATCTCCTTCGCCATTTGAAGCATCCAGCGGTCATCCGGCCAAGTGGTGAGCGGAATGACGCAGGCGGGGTTCCCGCCAAAAGGGTCTTGAGTAAAAGCGTGTACGCGAAAGCAGGTCAGGTTCATTGCCAATGCAGTGTGGCTGCGGTATTCCAAAAATTGAAGGTGCTGTCGGTCCACGCTTGTGCGCTGGGAACGGCGATTTCTAGGGTGTGGTTTCCTGCAGCAAGGTCTCCCAGGTCGAGGGTAAGCGGATGGACCGCATCGCCAGGACACCAGTTGGAGCGGCTGAGATCTGAGGAAGCCACACGTTCTTCGAGGGTGTCGCCATTGAGCACGTAGGTGGAGGGCCAGAACCCGCTGGTGGGGTTGAATCGGCGGTAGGCACCACAGTCGTTGCGCCAAGGGGTCCAGCGCTTCAGGGTGTCGCCATCGA
This sequence comes from uncultured Flavobacteriales bacterium, assembly GCA_949373165.1. GTDB lineage: Bacteria > Bacteroidota > Bacteroidia > Flavobacteriales_D > Sanyastnellaceae > UBA8752. Next base: position 62,799 of record CASICO010000028.1, read on the forward strand.
GGATGAGGCAATGCGCTTGCTCTGTAAACTCATCGCCACCGGCGTGTCCTCCGTGTCCAGTGGTTAGGAAATCCAGTGTGGTATTTTGTGCCGGTCCTTCCAGGTTAAAGGGCACGGTTAAGGGGCCGTGAGCAAAGGCGGTGTAGGGCCTTTGATCATGCGCTAACTTGGTGGTATTCAGCAAGGAAAGTGTATTCCGATCAAGTGCTTTATCGCAAGGAAGATGGCTTTCCTTCATCTGAATTTGGGCGCTCAAAATGTAGCCTTCGTCGGTCCAGGTGTCGATGTAAACACCCACCCAAAGGGTGTCGGCGTGGGTGAGCCAATGTTGCATGACCGAAAGGTCTGTCGACCAATGCACGCTGTCGGCCCAGGCGCCCACAGATTCAGGCTTGTAGTCCAGCGCGCGCTCCGAGTGGCTAAAGTGGCCAACGCCGAACGGCGTGATGAACCGGAGGAGTTCTTGTGCAGGCGACCGGTCACCTTCGGCTACGATGCCTGCGAAACGTGTTGTATCCGCATCGCCGCCCTGTTGCATGCGGTTGAGGAAGTCTCGTCCGGCGGCATCGGCAAAGGCGAAAAGGGTGCCGCTTTTGTCCCAAGGATCACCTGCCGAGCGCAAGCTGACCTCTAATGTGATGTCGCACCGTCGGTCATTGCGGGGCAGTGCAATGGGCTTGAGGCGGATGCGGCCGGCGTCTAAGCGGTAATCGCCTGTCGCATTCAGTGTGGAGTCTGCCACACGACCTGGGACAAAGTTGAGGGTGTCAGCGTTCCACAAGGTGACGGCGTGATGGCCCATTGCGGAAGCGTCAGAGGATGTGCCGCCGCAAGAGGCGAAAGACAGCATCAAGAGCAGGGCGCCCAAACTGCAAAGCAGCGGGGCACATTGCTGGGTTACATGCTGCATGTCATGTCGCTTCCACAGCACTGAGGCGACTTGATTTTGCCTTCGCAAGAAGGGCACCGCGAAACCTGAACAGAGGAGCCGTCGGGAAGGTCAAGGTGTCCGTTTTCAAGAGGGACATCGCACTTTGCGCATTCGGCCTTGACAGCCATGTCGCATTGATTACAAGTGTAGGTGGCATTCATACAGACAATGTAAGCGACAGTGAATCGCATCCCGAATCGATTTTGCGTCTGTGCAATGAAGAGAGGGGCGGTTTGAAGGAAAAAGGCCCCTTGCGCGGTGCAAGGGGCCTTTTTCCAATCTCGTCAAATGAGGAGCAATGGGACAGTGCTCATTGAAAGACTCGCACGTAGTCCACGGCCATAAATCCAGGGAAGGGGGTCGTTTCGTTCGGGTCTCCTGGCCAGTTTCCGCCAACGGCTACGTTGAAGATGAAGAAGAACTCATCGTTGAACGGGTAGTCAAATCCATTCATGTTGCTTGGGGTAATGGTGTGGTAGTGCACATCATCCAAGTAGAACTTGATTTCGTCTTCTTGCCAGTCGATGGAGAACACGTGGAACTCTGTGGCAAAGGTGGCAGGGAAGGACAAGGCCGGAGCCGTAGATCCGTTCTGCTGATGAACGCTATTGTCGGTCCCCCAGTGCACGGTGCCATGCACCAAGCGTGGTTGGTGTCCCACCATTTCAACGATGTCGATTTCTCCGCAAGCGGGCCAGCTTTCGGTGTCAATGTCAGACCCCAACATCCAGAGGGCAGGCCAGATGCCCTGGCCAATGGGCAGGGCTGCACGGATGTCCACGCGTCCATATTGAAAGTCGTAGATCCCTTGGGTCTTGATGCGTCCCGATGTGTAGCTCCCTTCGTTGCGGGCAAAGATGAACAAGCGCCCATCGGTGACGTCCACATTGTCGGGGCTGTTGGTGTAGCTCTGGAGCTCATTGTTGCCCCAGCCCCAATTGCCATTGCCCAAGTCATAGGTCCACTTGGATGGGTCCGGTGCTCCGTTGGTATTGAACTCATCGCCCCAAACCAGAGTCATGCCCGGGTAGGACTCGGGCGTGGTGTATCCAGCGTCGGATAGGAAGATGATGTCGTCGTCGTTCCGAATCGTGCCAATGGCTTCTTGGAGGTTGTCGCGGAGGTATCCACCTTCTGGATCGCTCAGCCGCACGACAAACTGCTCGTCTCCTTCGAGATATTCATCAATGAGGATGGTCACCTCAATCGTTTGAGTGGTTACACCGGGAGCGAAGGTCACAGTGCCCGAGGTGGCGATGTAGTCCTCGCCGGCCACCGCAGTGATGTCCTCTGTGGAATAGCGCACCCGAACTTCCTCTGTCTTGGCTTCGTCAATGCGCACGTCGAAAGTGAACACCTCATTGGAGGCGTTTTCAAATGCAGTGCGGTCATTCGAGAAGCGAAATTCAGCAGGGGTAGCCGGTTCCTCTTCGCCACACGCGGAAAACAACAAGATGCTGCAGAGGGGGAAAAGCAAAGACTTCAGGTTCATTGTGCAGTGAAAATCAAGGTAAAGAACCCTTCTCCTGCAGAGCAGTCGCCGTTTTGTTGAGGAGAAACCACGACCATTCGGTCTTCGGTGATGTCGACAATGTCAAACGTGGGACCAGAATCCCATACGCCCATGAACCAGCAGAAACCGGCGTCGTCAGCGGGCAGGTAAATCTGTGGTTCACCATTGAGGCCAGCACCATCTGTTAAGAGGTAGTTGAGGGTGTCTGGAACAACAAGTTCTGAGACCACATAACCCTCGAAAGGGTTCACGGTGCCACCGTTGTTGTTGTAGAAGTACTCTCCGTTGACCGTGAACTGGTAGCTGTCGTCATACTGCTCTGGAACCAACCCTGCAGCGGGACTGCTGAACCATTCTGTGCTTCCTGGCTGCGGTCCCACGGCCACAGCACCTTCCTCGCCTGAAAGGATCCATGTCTTTTGGTTGTCGCACCCCGTGAGCAAGGCCAGGGTTCCTTCGCATGGAAGCTCTACGGTGTTCGCAATGGGGACGATTGTAGAGGCTACACCCGAACCACCTGCACTGTAGACCGAATAGGTCACTTCATAGTCCCCGGATTGAGGGTAAAATGTGGTGTCGGTAAAAGCGTTGCTGGTGAACCCATTGCTGAAGTCCCAAAAGTGCAAGAACCCCTCATCTGCTAGAGAGGTGAAGACAACTCGGTTAGAGTCTGTGTATGGAGTAGCGGCTGTGTCCACGTAGAGGTACTCCCAATCAAATGCGGCTGTTGGAGCTGTGGGCAAATCAATGCCTTCTTGAACAGTGGGCTTGCAGCCGACGGCGAGAAGCAGGATGGCGAAGGGAAGGAAATGATGAATGCGCATCAGTATCCGGGGTTTTGAGTAATGAGGCCACCGCTGAGGGTGATCTCATTGCTGGGGATGGGGAAAAGCTCGTTGACGCCTTCTGTAAAGGTGTAGTTGTCTCCGGTAAAGTTGTCGTCGAGGTGGGCTTGCATAACAGATCCGGCACGTCCTTGACGCACAAGGTCAAAGAAGCGGTGTCCTTCGAGTGCCAATTCTACCCGGCGTTCATGCCAGATGTGGTCCATCGTGAGTTCGCCAACCGAAATGAAGGGGAGAACAGCTGTCGGATCCATGGGGTTGTATGTGACACCACCACGGGCGCGACGGCGAACGGCCTCCAGTGCGTCAGACGCTTCTGAAGCACGGGCAGTGTTCAGGCAGGCTTCTGCATGGAACAGGAGGACCTCCGAATAGCGCATAACACGGTCATTGGTGTGGCCATTGGGGTTGGGGTCTCCGAAGGAGGCTTCATCCGATGCGTTGTTGAAGTACTTCCGAGAGTAGAAAAGGTGAGGCATTCCAGTGGACTCAAGTGTGAATTCACCGCGGTCGCCCATGAAGTCTCCTTCTTGGAATACGGTAAAGGCCAAACGCGGATCACCGTCTTCAAAGGCATTCACCAAATCCTGTGTAGGCAAGTTGAATCCATATCCGTTGAATTGACCGCGAGCCCGCTGGAAGACATTGGAGAAGGTGCCTTCTAACTGCTGTCCCCAGTTGCCGCCAGAGGCATTCATGTACTGGATTTCCCAAATGGACCCAGAACCATTTTCGCCTTGTTCGGTGAAGACATTGCCGAAATCTGGGTCGAGGCTGTACTCGCCTTCGTTTACCAAATCAGCAGACACCTGATAGCAGCTTTCCCACTCTTGGAGATACGCGTAGGTTTTTGTCAAGAGGGCTTGGGCAGAACCACGTGTGGCGCGTCCAAGCTCATTTAAACTGTATTCGCTGCGCTGTGGTAAGAAGGTCACAGCATCGTCGAGGTCGTCCTTGATGAGCGACCAGATTTCCGCTGCAGTGGCACGGGGTTGCTGGTATTCGGAAGAAGCCAAGGGTTCTGTAACCAAAGGAACACCGCCAAAGGTGGTCACCAAGTTGAAGTACCAATGTGCCCGAATGAACTTGGCTTCGCCGATGTATGCATCGCGAACGTCTTCGTCCATTTCGATTTCGGGTAGTTTTTGGAGCGCGAGGTTGCAATACGCAATGCCGCGATAGGCCACTTGCCATTCCACGAGCAGCATTTGACCACTGCTGTTGCCCTGGAATCGCTCGTAATCATAGAGCTGAGGGTCGTCTCCGTCACCAGATCCGCCTTTGTCGGTGTCATCAGAGATGACGTCGCCAAAGTACCAGCGGAAGTGAGGTTTGAGGCCAGAAGAACCTTGAATGTTGGTGACCTCTTGCTGCAAAGTGTTGTAGCAAGCGATGGTCGCACTCAGGGCGTCTTCAGGGGTCTGGTAAAAGTTGGCTTCAGTGGCGCCAACCACCGGTGTGCGCTCCAAGAAATCCTGCTTGCAGGAAACAAGAAGAACCGGGACCATTAAAAGGGGGAGGAATTTCCGAATCATGTGTATGCAGGATTAGAAGGTGACGTTAAGGCCAGCGATGAAGTTGCGCGCCACAGGATAGAAGCCGCGATCGATGCCGATTTCCAAGGTTCCTCTGGACCCAATTTCTGGATCTAGACCGGAGTAGTTGGTGAAGGTGAGGAGATTGGTGGCAGAGACGTAGAACCTGAATTTGCCGATGTCCATCTTGTCGATGATGCGGTCAGGCAGGGTGTATCCGATTTGTAAATTCTTTACCCGGAGGAAAGAACCGTCTTCGACGAAACGATCGGAGACGCGGTTGTTTTGGTTGGCATCGGTATGCGTAATGCGGGGATGCTCGTTGGTCGAACCTTCTCCAGTCCAGCGCTCCAATGCAGAAACGGGAAGGTTGGTCGTGTTCAAGTCATAGCGGAAGATGCCGTTGAAGAGGTCATTTCCATGAGACCCTTGGATGAAGAGGCTCATGTCAAAGTTCTTCCACTTCAGGTTGGTGGTCACCCCATAGGTGAAGTCAGGGTGGGGGTTTCCGATGACGGTCTTGTCGTTTTCATCCAAGATTCCATCTTCGTTTTGATCCACGAAAATCACGTCACCGGCCACGGCGTCTGGTTGAGCCGCATTGGCCGAGGCGGCTTCGTCTGTTTGGAAGATGCCTGCAGTTTCGAAGCCGTAAAAGACCGCCATGGGGAGACCGATGTCGGTGTAAGCAGAGAAGTCATTGCCAGCGCCGAAGACGCCACCGGTGTTGATTGGAGTGCCGCCTTCTCCGAGTCCCGTCACTTCATTGCGAATGACGCTCAGGTTACCGGTGAAATCATAATCCCAATCGCCTTTCTCGCCCCTGTATGTGAGGGAGAGTTCAAGGCCTTTGTTTCGAGCGGAAGCCACATTGGTTGCCGCAGGGAGAAAGCCGACCACCCCGGGAACGGGAACCACAGCCAACATGTCATTGGTGTTCTTTACGAAATAGTCCAATACAATGTTGAATCGACCGCGATAGAGGTCTACGTCGAGACCGGCATTAAACTGGTCCACAGTTTCCCATTTCAAGTCGGGGTTAGAAGTGGTCACAGGGCCTGCGCCGTTGACTTGCTGCTGTTCGGGACCGAAGGTGTAGTTCTGGCCATTGAACACCACAGAGGTGAAGTCAAAGTTGCCGATGCCATCGGCGTTTCCATTTCTTCCCCACGAGGCGCGGACCTTGGCAAATTCAATCCAGTCTTTCTCGATCACCCACGGAAGTTCGGTGAGGTTCCATGCGGCAGAGAGGGAGGGGAATATGCCATAGCGATTGTTCGCTCCAAACTTGGATGATCCATCGCGACGAACCGTTCCGCTCATGGAGTATCGGTCGCCGATTTCGTATTGAATGCGCGCAAAAGAGGAGAGGTAGGAGCTCTCGCCAAATCCGCCACTGGCATTGGGAGCTTGCTCGTTGAAGTTGAGGCTGTTGTCGAGGAAGGCCAACTCGGGGTCGTTGGAGTTCAGGCTGTCACGATAGGTGCCAATATTTTGGTAGTTCCCGTACAGAGCGGAATAACCAAAAATGCCTTGAATGCGGTCGCCATTTTTGAGGTCTTTGTCGTACTGAAGCGTGTTTTCCCACTGCCAGTTTGACCATTTGTTTTCATTGCGAATCAATCCATTCACTTCACGCCACTCGTAAGCTGGACGGTTTGGGTCGTTCTCGCCGATGCCCAAGTCATAGCTGGGCAGGAAAATCTTTTGAGAGCCCAGAGACAGGTCCACATTGACAGAAGACCGAAACTTCAGCGCTTGGCTCAGGTCATACTCTCCAAAGAGATTGCCGACAAAGCGGTTGGTCATCCAATTGTCATAGGAAGTGGCCACTTGGTTAATGGGGTTGGCGATGTCGCTTCCAATCAATTCGGAATACGCGTAAGAGCCATCGGGACGTGAGACCAAGGTCACAGGGTCCATGTTGAGTGCGCGAACCACAGGCGTTGCAAACTCATTGTTTTCTGCAAGCGCATTGCGCTCGATGTGGGTAAAGTTGACGGTTTGGCCAATGCGGAATCGATCACCGGCATCTTGCTGCGTGCTGATGCGGAAAGTGGTGCGTTCAAATCGGCCTTTTTCTCCACCGATGATGCCGTCTTGGGCAAAATGGCTTCCCCCAATCGCAGTCGAGCTGGTGGCGGTTCCTTTGGTGAAGTTGAAACTGTGACTCACCATGGGCGCGCGCTGGAACAAGGCGTCTTGCCAGTCTGTGCCTTCGCCGAGTGCTGCGGGATCTGCAAGCTGAGCATATGGCACAAGCCCGGCAGATGCGCGGCTTTCATTCATGAGAATGGCGTACTCCTCGGCATTGAGAAGTCCCATCTTCTTCCACGGCTCTTGGATGCCGTAATAGGTATCGTAAGTCACTTGGGCCGGTTGGCCCTTGGCGCCTTTTTTGGTGGTCACCAAAATCACACCGTTGCCACCACGTGCGCCATAGATCGCAGCCGAAGCAGCGTCTTTGAGCAAGGAAATGGATTCGATGTCAGAAGGGTTGAGGAAGTCAATTCCACCTGTGGGAATGCCATCCACGACCCAGAGGGGTTCTGCATTGTTCAGAGACCCTGTACCCCGGATTCGAATGGACTGGGTGGATCCCGGTTGTCCTGAATTCTGGGTGACTTGCACACCTGCAGCGCGCCCTTGCAGGGCTTGCTCGGTGCGAAGGACAGGAACCGAAGTGGCATCCTTGAGGTCAATGGTGCCCACAGCACCTGAGATCTTGCTCCTTTGCTGATTGCCGTATCCGATCACAATGGCCTCCTCTAGCCCGGCCACATCGGCCGAAAGGGGGAGGTCAAGTGTGGACTTTCCGCCAGTGGCGACGTCGGTGGTTTTATAACCGATGTAGGTGAAAGTCAGAACGGCTTTAGAAGAGGACACCATGATGGTGTACTGACCGTCGAGGTCAGTAACGCCACCGCTATAGGTGCCTTTTTCCACAACGGTCACTCCAGGAAGAGGAGTGCCATCGTCAGCATCCGTCACGGTTCCTGTGACGGCCAAGGACTGAGCGAACATTCCTGTTACAGGAAGGAGCCAGGCCAAGAGGAGCAAGATTCTCATGATGATGTTAGGGGTCTTTAATTAGTGCTGCTTCACAATCACTTCCGTCGCGACTTTCGCTCCAGTGGTGACGCGGACAACGTAGAATCCGTCGGTTTCGCTCTGGAGATCCAAACGGGTTTGGGTCATTCCAGCAGACAGGTTCGTGTTTTGGACGAGGCGACCGGAGAGGTCGCGAACTTCGATTTGAGCAGCTTCAGCCAAAGGCGCTGGGAAAGCCACAGTCACTTGACCGTCGGTCACGCTTGGATAAACGTTGAACTGGAGACCTTTGATTTCTGCAACGTTGTCTACCAAGCAAGCGTCACAAGACTCGTAACAGACCGTCGCGAGGTCCATGGCGTCTTCTGAGCTGATCACGAGCAAACGGTTGGTAAAACCACCGGTGGTGAGGGTGCAAGCAGAATCCAGGACAGCGTCAAGGGCTTCGTTGATGTCCCAACTTCCGATCATGTACTTGTACTCGTGCTGGCCTTGAGCAAGCTCGAGGGTCACTGAATACACGTTGTCTCCATCGGCATCGTCCAAGGCCACCTGAGTGCCCGCCCAACCGTCAATGGTTTCGCCTGAGATGTAAACGGTACCGCTCACCTCTTGCTCACTCATGTCGACGTTGAACGTCACGGATGTGTTGGGCACCTCTGTTGTCTCACAAGCATCGCAGCTGTTGAAACAAACCACATCGAGGGTGATGTCACCTGTGCCGGGAACGAGCGTGTAAAGGCGGTTAACAAAGGTTCCGTTGTCTTCCACAGTGGTCAAGGTGCAAGCTGCATCCTCGTCGGTGTCGAGATTTTCAGTGCCATCCCAACCGCCATTGTTGAATTTGTACTCGTGGTCGCCAGATTCGAGTTCGACAGTAGCTTCATAGATGCCATCGGCATCGGCATCGGTCATTTCAACACATGTGCCGCACCAGTTGTCAATGGTGTATCCAGTCACAAACATGCCGCCAGCAATGTCTTCGTTGCTCATGTCTACTTGGAACGTCACCATGGAAGAAGTGCTGCACGCACCTTCTGTCCAAGAGGTCACACCGCCTAAGTTTTGAGCCTCACAATCGTTATTGTACGTTACTCCGTTGCAACCGCAAACTGGCGCGAAAATGCCAGGACATACCGCCGTGGAGTCAATCAATGCGGGGTCGACACATGGCGTTGAAACGCAGGCGTCGCAGCTGTTGAAACACACCGCGTCGAGGGTAATGGCATCTGAGCCTTCAACCATAATGAAGCGATTTGTGAAATCACCAGAGGTCAAGGTGCACGCACCAGAAACTGCGGGGTCAAAGGTCTCTTCGCCGTTTCCGCCAAAGTACTTCCATTCGAATCCTCCGGGTTGAGCGTTGACTGTCAGGGTGTAGATGCCGTCGCCATCGGAGTCATCCATGGGATTGGCACCGGCGTTCCAGCCGTTGAATGCACCAAACATGAAGACACCACCGTCTGTATTTGACGTTGACATGTCCACTTGGAAGGTGACGTCTACGGAGCTGGATGCGGTGCAGCTTCCATCAGTGGAACATTGTCCGAAGCAAGTGTTGATCACCGTGTCTTCGGTGATGTTGTCCAGAGAACGGTCATTGTAGTTGTCCGGATTAGCACAGTCCTGTCCGGCGATGTTTTCCTTGCAGGACCAGTCTCCACATGCACCATTGGTGAAAGTGTAATAGCCAGTATATCCGACGGCCACGTCGAGGGTTAAGGTCCAAATTCCGTCTCCGTCGTCGTCGGACATTGGATTGGTTCCGGGGGTGCCGAAATCAGCACCACCAGCGACGAATGGTCCATCAGCGGCCACCGTTTCGTTGGTCATGTTCAGGTTCCATGTCACGGACACGGTTTGGGCATTGAGGCCCGTTGCCACCAAACAGAGGGCAATAAAGGAGGTAAGGTGTTTCATGCTTTATATGTGTATGGTTTGATTATTGAGCCAAATTGAATTCAACCACCTGTTCTTTCACCCTCAATCCAAACACACCAGGTTCTACGATATATGTGTTGTCCATTCCAATGAATCCGAGTTCATTGCTGGAAACGCCAATTTCTACTTCTATGGTGGCACCGGCAGGCACCACGACTTGTTTGAAGGCCTTGAGTTCATCCACAGCGGGTGTGATGCTGGCCACGCGATCTTGAGAATACAAAATGACCGTCTCGGTGGAGGAACGCTCACCTGAGTTGACCAAGGTCACCTTGACATTTACTTCGTCGCCCATGTTCACGATGCTGTCTCCAATCAATTCAATAGAGGTCGTCTCGACGTTGGAGTAGGAGAGGCCACTGCCAAAGGTGTAGAGCGGATTAAATGCGCTAAGCGAGAAATCGGAGTGGACGTTCTCTGTGTGCTTCCGATCGTATGTCAAGTGTGCCGAAGCGTGACGTGGCCAAGTAAAGGGCAATCGTCCAGAGGGGTTGAAGCTTCCCACCAGCACGTCGGCAATGGCTTGGGCGCCATAGTCGCCCGGCAAATAGGCCATTACAAAAGCGTCGAGTAAGGGCTCGATGTCCGATAGAGTGCGAGGACGACCACCGATATAAACGCCGATGACGGGTGTGCCAGTGGCGTGAATGGCCTCGACCAATTCTTGTTGGTTTTCGAAAAGTTCAATGTCTTCCACGCTGCCAACACCTTCGGTGTAAGGCATCTCCCCAAGAAAGACCACTGCACACTGGGTATTCTTCGAATTCAAATTGCGGGCAATGTCAGCGACATCTTGACTCGTAAACGCCATGTCCAATTCGGCAAAGGAGACACGGTTTTCACCCAAGGCTTCTTGCATGGCCTCCACAGCAGTGGGGCGTCCGGGCGTGTTGTAAGTCGGGTCTGTCCCTTGCCATGTGCCGGACCAACCGCCGTTGAGGGCATTGAGGCTATTGGCTGTTGGACCGGTAACGAGAATTCTTCCTGAGCCTCCGAGAGGCAGAATGGGCGCGCCTGCGATGGCCGCGTGTTGGCCGTCATTTTTGAGCAGCGTAATGCTTTCCAAAGCCGCTTTGATTGCACCACCTTCGATGGACTCTTTCTTGGGGTAGTCTGCCAAAGAAGGCGGAAAACCACCAGTTTGGAAGAGGCCGAGGTCGTACTTCATGTTCAAAATCCGGCGGACACTTTCATCCATGCGCGCCATGGGGATTCGGCCATCGCGGACCAATTCCGCAAGCAAGACGGGGAATTCAGTATCGGTTGGGACCATGCTCATGTCGATTCCGGCATTGATGGCCATCGCAATGGCATCTTTGTAGTCGGACGCCACTTTATGCCGGCTAAAGAGATACTTGATGTCTTCCCAATCCGTGACAACCATGCCATCAAATTCGAGATCCTCACGCAAAATGTCCGTGAGGATGTGGTGGTCAACGTGCACAGGTATGCCATTGATTTCGCCACTGTTTACCATAATGCTGGCTGCTCCTGCATCGATTGCGGCAGCGAACGGCGGCAGGAAGATTTGACGCAACTGACGCTCAGGAATCCAAGCGGGTGTGCGGTCTTTTCCTGTAAGAGGTCGGCTGTAGCCCACATAATGCTTCAATGTAGCCGCAATGGGCGAAGGGCCCTCTTGATAGCCCTTGACCATGGCAACACCCATGTCGCTGACCAGTTTGGGTGCTTCGCCGAACGTTTCCCAAAACCTCGGCCAACGGGCGTCACGTGCCACATCGAGAACAGGCGAGAAGTTCCAGGGGATGCCAGAGGCGGTCACTTCCATGGCTGCATTTTCAGCAAACTTTCGAACCAGGGCTGTGTCCCAAGTGGCGGCAAGTCCAATTTGTTGCGGTCCAAGGACCGACCCTGAAGTATAGGTTGCTCCGTGTATGGCGTCGATTCCATACAAAACGGGAATCCCGGTTTCCTTCCGGGCTGCGGCTTCTTGTATGCCACCGATCAATTCATGCCATTGTTCAGGACCGTATGCGTGGCCACCGCAATTGAGGATGCTGCCCACTTTTAGGTCCACAAGTACATTCTGGAGCTTGCTGGTGTCAAGACGGTGGGGCTCTTCTAATGCATACGGAGCACCCACGCAGACCATATCAAGGGTCAGCTGTGTCATCTCGCCAGCTTTGTCTTCAATGGACATGGTGGAGAGTATGCTGTCTACAAATGCTTCTTTGCTGTCTTGCGGTGAAGGATGTACCTGTGGACTGCAAGAGAACAGTCCGACGGTAAGAGCTGAAAAAGCCAAGGACAGAGAAAAAGCTGGGTACTTCATCGATCAAGTTTACCCTGCAAGTGTACGAACTACACTTAGAGTATTTTTGAACTCGTCCTCTAAAGTCAAGTGGTTGATTTCAGGTTCAAAGAGCGTGGCAAAAGCCGGGTGCGTGTGGGCAGTCGAATGGGACGACACCCACTACCTTTACTGAATGATCCAACGGACTTCCATTGTTCTTTTCTGTGCCATGACTTTGGCTGCTGCTCTGGCGTTACCGTCTTGTGCTGGAGGCGAGAGTGCTCCGGTTTCTTCTCCAGATGGGGACGCTGAGGGTCAGATGTTTTATGGCTCAGTCATCGACCTCGATGGCGCCTTAGATGCCCAGACCATGAGAGGGGTTTTGGCCGATGAGGGGAGGTCTAATGTCCGATTCGAGGGAGAGATTTCAAGCACTTGTCCGAAGAAAGGGTGTTGGATGGACGTGGTATCCGGAGAAGACACGGTTTTCGTTCGTTTCCTGGACTACGCCTTTTTTGTGCCGACAGAAGGTGCAGAAGGAAAAAGAACCATCATTGAAGGCGAAGCGTTTTACGACACGTTGACCGTGGACATGCGCCGGCATTATGCGCAGGACGCAGGTGCTTCGGAAGAGGAGATTGCCGCCATCATCGAGCCGGAATTGAAGTTGGCTTTTATGGCAACGGGTGTCATGATTGAAGAAGAATGATTCGCCCCCTTCACTGGACGTTGATCGCGTCATTCATGGTGTTTGTTTTTGGCCCGTCGTGCTCGAGTTCTTCTGAGTCTAGCCAGAACCAAAATCCTCGTTTGGCGCCAGCTCAGCCCAATCGCACCTCGGAATTGGCTCAGGCCATGAGGGACATTGATCTGGAGTTGCAATCAGTGCTGGCCGTTTTGTCGGCGGGAGAGGAGGCCACGGATTTCCGGTTAACGGAGCATGACTTCTCCAAACTTCAGCCTACGGACTCGACGATGTTGGTCGTTGGCTTTCAGGCGCTTTCCATTGCATTTTCCTCCCACGTTTCCAATTTCAATCGTACCCCCAGCAAAGAAACCTACATGGCTGTTGTGGGTGGTTGTGTGTCCTGCCACCAAAAAGCGTGTCCTGGTCCGTTAGAACGGATTGCCAAACGACGACTTCCCGACGCATTGGATTGATTGCTTTTTAAGAGAAACAGCCGTTTCGCGACGCCATGCCGTGTGTCAGGTTGGTTGAAGCTTGGGGGTGGAAAAAAGAAATCCGCACCGTCCAATCCAGACCGAAGTCCTTCATTTCTGATGCGGATTCTTCCGGGCACGAACCACCCGGAGGTGTTCGGCTCACAGGGAAACGGGGGTTCCTGTGCTGCGCCTTTTAAGGGGCGCTCCGGACCTTGTGGTGTCGGGGCAAACCTTGGTCGATGACCTGAGCTTGTCCTGAAGGCACCCGGACGACCGGGGTCATCTCGGTTCAACTGAACGGGTCAGTTGAGTCGACACGATGAAGTTGCCTACATCGGTCCTAGCCATCAGGGGCACATTGCCTTGCGGCGGTTTGTCCCTAGACCCTTCGGTGCACACATGAAGGCCTTTCAACCTTGTGTGTGTCGGCCCAATGACGCCAGTCAATTTGGGCCTTCCTCAGATCGGACGGGTAAACCCGTTCTCTCTCGCTGCTGTTTTCCCGGAGGAATTGCGGACACTCGCATGTCTCACGCCCGTTTCACTGAAGATCGCCTGCTTTCGCGGGCCGGGTTGCAGCGCCTTTTCACTTTCGGTGCGGAGCGAACTCCGCAGGACCGAAGTCCCGCCCATTTTCAGGGCGCTTTCCGATTCAAGGTCGGCATCAGATTCGCCTTCGCGATTCTGGTCAGTGGCAAGAGCCGCACTTTGGGGGCGAACCCCGTTTGGTGTTGACGATGCTGGTTGCCCAACCCTCCGAAGAGGTCTTTGGCTTTCGCCGCAGTGCCGTCGCTGACAAGACAATTGTGAGGCCTTTTTTTGGAATTGGTTGGACTTGGGGAGTGCTTCTACTTCACAATGAAGGAACAGTGGTTATCCACAATTGTGAATAGAGCTAGAATCTCTAGAAAAAAGAAACATGCCCTGCTTTGAGCTCAAAGCAAAGATGCAGGGTGCGGAATGGAAAGGGCTTGAACGTGACTCCTGAGGTCACCAATTGGCGAGAAACTGAACATGGACTTCCGTTGCCAGATTTCAACAGCATCCACCTCGGGCGCACATGGCGAGCATGACCACGGAATCTGCCAGGGATGCCGTCACAGCCAAGTTTGTGTGGCCTTGTCTTGGAGGACATTGCCCCTTGTTGTGAATTGAGGCTGGGCGGAATCGTCTTTTTCCTGCATTTTTGGAAGATGTGCTTATCCACGAAACACCTCTGCTGCGCGATGGTGGTGATGTCTTCTTTTTTGACCCCGAAGTTTGCGCAAGACACGGGAGTCTGTCCTCCTGGTTGGGAGGGTGTGGCCCGAGAGTTTTTGGGTTCGCGCTTAGAATCAAATTGGGAGGAAGCGGCGTTGTGTGTGGTGCCAGGTGAGCAGCAGAGTTGGTTGGATTGGCAGAAGTGGTCAGAGAACAAACTCGAAGTGACCTTGGCGGCATTGCCACAGGACATACAGTCGAGGCACCACAAAGAGGTCGAAAGAGATCGAGCCCGGCTTGAAGTCTCCAATTGCACTTGTGACCCCGTCGCCAATGGGGATTTCCGGATTAGGATAGATCCCGATGGGCGGTCTTATCAATTCTTGACCATGCGTTTGGAGACCAGCGTCTGGCATGTTGTCACAAGAATGGTGGAATTGGATTTGGAGTCTACCGAGATGGTGAAAGCGTATATGCAAGCTTCAGATGCCCGAAGGTGGGAGGAAGCCGAGGCTTGGGTGGCTCAATCTTCGCGGTCTCGATTTGCGGGTTATCGGGCGGAAGTGGAGATGTTTTTTGAGCTCGAGTGAGTGGTTGACCAATGGGAGAAAAGAGCAGGCTGAATTGCGGGTCGCAGAATGGGGAGAGGGCCAAATGAGGGCAGAGCAGTTGACGGAGGACATGTTGGAAGTCCACATGGAGTTTCCTTCTGCAGAACCCATGTCCTGCGAACTCTTGAGGGTCGATGAGTCTTGGAGGATCCTGCTCAGATGAGGCGTGCAAAAAAAACAGGTGGTCAATGCCCTCAAGAACGCATTGGTTGCAGCTCACTTGAGTGCGAAGTCCGAATGGGATGAATTGGCCAGCAGTTTGACCAAGGAAACGAAAAGCACTGCAGGTGACAAGCATGAAACGGGGAGGGCCATGGTCCACCTTGAAATGGAACAGGCAGGGCAGCGTTTGGCCCGAATGGAGGCGATGATGTCGGCCTTCCAAAGGCTCGAGTTGAATTCTGAAAGGACGACAATCGGCCCGGGAGCTTTGGTTCTGGTGGAAGGGGGAGGGTTTTTCCTTGGGGTTCCGTTTGGTGGCTTCGATGTTCCGGAATGGGGCAAACTCCAAGCGATTTCCTCCGATGCTCCTCTTGCCCTGGCCATGATGGGCCATGGTGCGGGCTCCGAAGTGGTGTTTCGTGAGCGGTCTTGGCGGATTGTCCAAGTCGTGTAGGCTCGACTCATCTTCTGGGCGTGCCGAACGGATTCGTGCACAAACTCTGCAATTGACCTCATCTAAGCGCCCGGAAACAGCTACATTTGCGCAAAATATACTGATTTGGGACGATCACAAGAAACTTTCGGGAAGCGCGAGCGAGAAGCCAAACGCGCCAAGAAAAAGAAGGAAAAGGACGCCAAGAAGCTCGAGGCCAAAGGCAACAAGCTCACCTTGGACAGTCCCGATATGATTGCCTATGTCGACGAGTTCGGTAGAATCGTGGACACCCCCCCGGACCCAACGGAGCGGGAAGAGATCAACCTTGAGGACATTCAAATCAGCGTCCCGAAGGATGAGGATATGGAGCCGGTGGACAAAACCCGCCATGGCAAAGTGACCATGTTCAATCCAGACAAAGGCTTCGGATTCATTCGTGACATCAACAGTGGCGAGAGCATTTTTGCCCACGTGACGAACATGAAGGAAGAAGTAGAGCAGGGCAACAAAGTCACTTTTGAAGTGGAGATGAGTCACAAAGGCCCATCTGCCATCAAGGTGACCATTGTCAAGTAACCCCGTCTTTGGAAATTTCTTGAAGGAGTTTGCGCCTGGCAATGGGCAGCAAAGTCTGGTTTATGGGTATGTTCCAGTCTAAGTGGACATGGTATGTGGCCGGTTGAGGGAGATCCTTGTGTCTTTTAATCAGGGACCACTTCACGTTTTCCGCTTGTTCTAAGCGGGATATCGGTCGCGATTCCACGCATTGGAGTCGAAGCTCAAGAAAGGCGTCATCGTTTTGAATAACCCTTGACTTCGTGTAACGGTAAGCTTTGAGTTGTCGTTTGTTTGGTCGTCCCTGAGTCACCAATAAGTATCCCTCTGCCACGCGAATGGGCTGGACCCCAACGGAAACGAATTGCAATTGAGACGCCACCAGATCATAAAGGGCCTTCCCTTCGTCCATGGCGGAACTCAAGTGGGGCAGTGCCCGCTGGATGAGCGCATCCAAATAGGATTCTAACTGGTCTTGGTGTGGATTGGATTGCCGAAGCAAACGAAGATTTCGCAAGTCGAGGCTTTTCAATGGCCCGGCTTCATGAGATGAGGTCAACTCTGATTGAATCTGTTTGAGTTCATGGTGCTTTTGGATGATGTCCCCAAGTGCGGGATAAAGGCGGGTGTTTTTAAACTCGTTTTTCAGCTTTTGTAGCCAAGCGAGAAGAACGTATTCCTTGTATTCAGCATCCATGACTCCTCCTGCAATCCACTGCTTGGGAAAATCAATGTTTTTGAATGAGGGTTGAATGGGCTTTGTCATCGACGCAATGGTTAATATAGTCATTGAAACCCTTATAATATTCGGTAATTTGTAAAAATCAAGGTTTCACTTGACGTTGTGTTAACATTGCCGTAACTTACGGGTGTGTTAAAATCTCGTTTGTGTGTGTTGTTCGGATGTCTGGTTTGGATGTCTTCCGCTCTGTCCCAAGAAAGGACAGTGGGTATTGGTGCAGACGCTTCGTTGTGGGCGTCTGGATGGAAGAATGTGCACGTAGCGGTCGTCCTCCAGGATGAAGTTCGCCTTCACGGAGGATTGGGTTTGCTCTCCGAAGCAACGGCCGAGCAGGGCATTCATTTTCGCCCTCGGCCACAGCACTTCAATTCAGCCATGCAATACAGCTTGGGGCTCCGGGTGATTCCGAGAGCCAATAGTGGCCAGCGTTGGTCGGAGCTTTTTGGCATTGAGCTGGCGGGTGAGTGCTTTAAGAAGTCCCCTGTCGAATGGATGGGGCGCAGTGGAACCATGGCTTGGAACAGGACGGACGCTCGCGTGATTGTTGGCGCTGAATGTCGGATTCACCAGAACTTTTCGGTCAGTGCTCACTTGGGCCTTGGGCGGTCTGTTGTTCAGGGCGGTGAAGGCTTTGATGAAGACCTTTTCGAAGCCGTGGAGAATTCTCCGGGCATGACCCGGATGCTCGGGTTGGAGCTCCTATTCTGGTTGTAAAACAAAATCGGACCCCGAAGGGTCCGATTCTCATTCAATGTTTTCTTGCTCGCTTAGGCAATGGCGCCTTCAGAACGCCCCAATTGCCTGAGTTGCTGTGTGTGAAGACGAACAGCATCTAGGAATGTCGTGCTAGACCGGTACGGGAGCCCGAACTCTTCTGCAGTTTTGCGCACGATTGGAGCAATGTCGCGATAGTGCACGTGACATATGTTGGGGAAAAGGTGGTGCTCAATTTGGTGGTTGAGTCCACCGCTGTACCAAGTCAGGAAACGGCTTTTGGTTCCGAAATTGCACGTTGTTTTGAGCTGGTGACTGAGCGGGTCATCTTCGATAACGCCTCCTTTTTCAGCCAAGGGGTAGTTGTGATCTTCCATCACGTGAGCAGGTTGGAACACGAGAGCCAAAGTGAGGCCCCCGATGAAGTGCATCAACAGCCAACCTAAGATGAGCTTGACCTGCGCCGAGGCCGCTGAAAGCGAGGGGAAGCCCGACCATCACAGGGTAGTAAAGCACCTTGGCCAAGGTGATTCTGAAGAACAGCTGGTTGTAGGACTTGCCCATTTTCTCGAGCAACCCGAATTTTCTATATCGGTTCAAAGCAACATAATCCTTGAAGGTGACCCAAATCAAGGTCATCAAACCGTAAAAGAACCAAGCATAGAAGTGCTGAAATCTGTGCCACGGCTTGAGTGGCTTGAGTGGGTGAGAAGCGCAACAGTGGACCAGGGGTGATGTCTTCATCTAAACCGTCAATGTTGGTGAAGGTGTGGTGAAGCACATTGTGCTGGATTTGCCACATTTCACTGTTGCCCCCCCACCATTTCGAGAACACCTCCTGTCCATCGATTCAGCAGCTTGCTTTTGCTCGATGCGCCATGGTTGCCATCGTGCATCACCGCCATTCCAATTCCGGCAAGAGCGAGACCCATGAGCACTTGCGTGATCCAAAAGGGCCGCACCACCTCCCGTCACTCCGGCGGTAATGATGGCAAGGCAACCAAAATAGAGGCCGACCAAGAACAAGGTCTTGAACAACATGCGGCCATCGCCTTTTTTTGTCAATTCCCTTTTCCTTGAAATGGGCGTCCACCCTTTGGCGAAGGGTTTTGGCAAAACCGGAAGTGTCTCGTCCGAAACGGACTGTGGGCAATTCTATAGGAGCTTGCGTCATATAAGCGCAAGGTAGCGGTCAACGATGTAGTGTTCTGCTATGAATTCCCTCAATTGGTTAACCTAAGGCTCGTGAGTGACTCAAGGAATTTTACGAACCCGCAATCCTCCGGGGTGTGACTTCGAG